>NZ_JAGQCD010000001.1 GCF_024345975.1 Cyanobium sp. Cruz-8D1
AGCGGATCCGGACGGGTCCGCCCGCGGGGCTGGTTCGCCTGCGGTTGCAGCTGGTTTCGCTCAATCCGGCGGGCACTGCGCACTGAGATGCCCGCCGCTGCGGCAGCCGCCTCCTGGCTGCTGCCGCCTCGTCGTTTTGCCATGAACAGATTGCGTTGGTGGCTCGTCAGTGGTGCCGGCATCCCCTGGTCCCTGCGCATCGGCGCCAGGGTCTCCAGCACTCACCCCACCGGCCAACGAGCTTGTCGCCGACCGGCCAACTTCATTGTCGCCGGACAGGTCATAATCCTTGTCCTGATCAGCGATCTGGGCGATCATCCACTCCCTGAGCAACCTGAAGAGCGCCTCGATCTCCACCCGCTCAAACAGGTAGAGGAAGGTGGAATCGCAGGGTGCCTTGGGTAGCTCCAGATCCAGGGCTGCGGCGAACGCCCGGTGATGGCGCTTGGCAAAACGCTCCAGATCCCTGGCGCTGCGGCAGCCACTGAGGATGCCCAGGATCGCCATCAACAGTAGTAGCCACTGGGGGTAACGCACCCCTCGGCGCTTACGGCCTTCCGGCAACGCCTGCAGAAAGGCAATCAGATCAGCAGTGGCAGCGGGGTCGGCCAACGGACGGGAGCAGTCCCGACAAAACCGGCACCAGCATGGCCGCACCAGCCAACCCGTGACGGACTTTCAGTCGGCCCTGATCGCACGCCCAATCGCTACAAAACCTCTCGGGTGTTACTCCCGATTCCAGATGTCATCTCCGCGATGGGGCACCGGCGATCCGATCGATGGCTTATCACTATTCCAGTGGCCATCTGCGTACCAGGACAGATCTGCTCTCACTTGTTCGCCTCTTGCCATCGCAGAAGCTGGATTGGAGCTGTTGTCCTCAGTTGCTGGAGATCACCTGGCCCACCACCACGGCCGCCACGGCCGAGAACAGGGTGATGCCCAGGGCTGTGAGGGGGCTCTGGCCCTGGGCCACGGCCAGGGTGGTGATCACACCGGCCCCGAGGCTGGCCACGGCGAGCTGGGAAGTGAGTTCGCTGCCGGTGCGGGGGCTGGGGCTCGGGGTCACGGCGGCTTCTTCACGATTGATCGTCAGACGCTACGGGCGATGAAACGTTCTTCACCGTCGCCCCGTGCAAGCTGTTACCAGGCGTGGTTGTTCTTCATGAAGCCGTTACATCGAAGTGCATCGTCGCGGCCGCTCTGGGCCATGGCGGCATCTGCTGAATTCCTACAGATTGGTGCATCAAAAGTCTTCCACTTTCGTGCTGATTTGCCTCAGGAAAGCCGGCCGGCCCCGGAAGCCGGCCGGGCGCGGCCGCTGCTGGCCCAGCTGCGCAGGGCCTCCAGTTGCTCCCTGGCCGTGCGCGACAGGGGCACCACCTGGCTGGCGGCGGCGATCAGGTCGGCTTCCCCGAGTTCGCGGCCCTCGCCGAAGGCCAGGTGCATGGCCTCAATCACGGTCTGCTCCAGCTCGGCGCCGGAGAAGTCGGCGGTGCGGTCCACCAGCACCTCCAGCGGAATCGCATGGGCCGGCCGCCGCCGCCGCAGCTGCAGATCCAGGATGGCCCGGCGCTCTTCGCCGTCGGGCAGTTCCAGCAGGAAGATCTCGTCGAAGCGGCCCTTGCGCAGCAGTTCCGCCGGCAGCCGCTCCACAGCGTTGGCGGTGGCCACCACGAACACGGCGCTGCTCTTTTCTGCCATCCAGGTCAGCAGGCTTGCCAGCACCCGTTGGCTGGTGCCGCCATCGCTGCGGCCGTCACCACCTCCGAAGCCCTTGTCGATCTCATCGATCCAGAGCACGCAGGGGGCCATGGCCTCGGCCCGCTGGATCATCTCCCGGGTGCGCGCCTCACTGGCCCCCACCAGGCCCGCGAACAGGCGCCCCACATCGAGACGCAGCAACGGCATCGCCCAGCTGTGGGCGATCGCCTTGGCGGTGAGCGATTTACCCGTGCCCTGGGGACCGATCAGCAGCACCCCCCGGGGCAGGGGCAGGCCGTAGCGCTGGGCCTCCTCGCTGAAGGCCCGGTGGCGTTGCTCCAGCCAGTGTTTGAGGGTGTCCAGGCCGCCGATGTCGGCGGGGGTGGCCTCGGTGGGGCAGTACTCCAGCAGTTCGCTGCGGGCGATGGCCTGGCGCTTTTCCTCCAGCACCTCCGACAGGTCTTCGATCCCCAACTGGCCCCGCTGGGCCAGGGCCCGGGCGGCCAGCTGGCGCACCCGCTGCTCGCTCAGCCCGTGGCAGGCGGCCGTGAGCGGCTCCAGGACGTCCGGGGCCAGGGGCTGGCCGCTGGCCTCGGCAATGGCCCGCAGCAACCGGCCGATCTCGCGGGCCTCGGGCAGGGGCAGCTCCAGCAGGGTGACGCTGTCTTCCAGCTCCCGCGGCATCTGCCATTCCGGGGCGCTGATCACCAGGGTGTGGGGCACCTGCCGCAGGCTCACGGCCAAATTGCGCAGCCGCCGGCAGACGCCGGGATCATCGGCATAGCGGTGGAAGTCCTTCAGCAGCAGGATCGCCCCCTGCTCGGCGGGGAGCCCGTCCAGGCCGCCCAGGGCCGCCATCGGCTGACGCACCGCCTGGCCCTGCAGGTTGGCGACCCCGCTCAGGCCGCCGATGAAGTCCCAGCGCAGCAGGGTGCGGCCCCCCAGGCGCTCGGCGGCCCGCTCCAGCAGCCCCTCCACCCGCTCCTCCTCCAGGCTGCGGATCCACAGGATCGGCGTGCGGGAGCGGATCAGAAGATCCAGCTGATCGGCCAGGTTGTGGACCATGGCTCAGCGCAGGGAGCGGAGAGCCGCCCAGCGGGGATCACCGGCTCCGTCCCCGTTGGCGTCGCGCTGGGACAGCGGTGGGCCGGGACAGTCGGCACCGCAGCGGTTCACCAGTGGCAACTGCAGCGTGAGCTGTTCGAACAGCCAGCGCTCCGGATCGAAGTTGCTGCCGGGATCAAGGCACTCCACCGGATCCTCGGCCGCGAACACCACCTCCTCCTCCTGCGGGCCCGCCACGCCGATCTCCAGAAGCTCGCGGGCTTTGGCCGCCAGGACGTGGTTGTAGGTCTGCAGGCAACGGTCGCAGCAGAGGGTGATGATCGTTTCGGCCGTGCCTTCCACCTCCAGCACCGTGCCGTGGTGGATCGCCCGCAGCTGCCCTCGCACCGGGGTGAGGCTGGCCAGGCCAGCGATGGGCTGGTCGACCGGCCAGGTGCGACCGTCGCTGAGCAGCCGCAACTCCTGCAGGGGCAGTGGCTGCAGCCGGGGAATCATTTCTTGGCCTTGGGCTCGAAGGGCAACCGGCCGCCACCGCCGCCTGCGCCGGCCGTGGCCGTGGCCGGCTGCTGGGCGAGTTGCTTGTCGAGGATCGCCTGCAGGTTGTCGGGCAGGGCCTCACGGGTGAGCAGGAAGGTCTGGACCCCCTGGAACACGTTGGCCACCACCATGTAAAGCAGCACCCCGGCGGGGAGCGGGAAGAACAGGAACATCGCCGTGATCATCACCGGCGTGATCTTGTTGGCGGTGGCCTGCTGGGGATTGGCGGGCATGCCCATGCCCGAGAGCAGCTGGGACGCGAACAGGGAGGCACCGAAGGCCCCCACCAGGATGGCGATGTCCCAGTTGATCGCCCCATCGGTGTAGAAGCCCACCTGGCCCAGGGCCTTGATGAACAGGAAACCGCTGCGGGCCGCCAGGCCGGGAATACGCGCCTCAACGGTGGCGTCGCCGGTGGTCAGGGCCGTGATCGTGCCCTGGTCATCCACCTGCACCACACCCTCGCCCTTGGTCACCACCCAGCTGGGGGTGAAGCTGTCGCCGTGCTCGACCGTGCCCAGCAGGGAGCTGAAGCTGGTGCCGTCCTTGCCGTGCAGCTCCACCTGGGTGCTGTCACCCACGCCGAGCTTGGTGCCGCCCTCAAGGCTGGCGATCACGGGAACGTGCTCGGTTTCGCTGATGAAGATCGAGTGGCTGGCGCTGTTGAAGGGCTTGGTTTCCACCGCGGCGATCTCCCCGGCCGGCAGCACCTTGAGGTTGATCGGGTAGGGGACGTCGGCGAAGGGGGATCCCCGCAGGGTGGCGAACAGGGCGAACAGGATCGGCATCTGCACCAGCAGGGGCAGGCAACCCGACAGGGGGCTGCCGAACTCCTTCATCAGACCGCCCAGCTCCTCCTGCTGCTTCTGGGGGTTGTTGGCGTACTTGGCCTTGATTTCGGCCTGGCGTTGCTGCATCACCGGCTGGGCGATGCGCATGCGCCGGGCGCTGCGGATCGAGCCCGCGCTCAGCGGGAACAGGGCGAGGCGAATGACCACGGTGAGGGCCACGATCGCGAGCCCATAGCTGGGAACCAATCCGTAGAAGAAATCAAGGATCGGGAGCAGCAGGTTGTCGGAGATGTAGCCGATCACGGCAGGGGTGCGCTGGGGTGGGGACTCTCGGCTGCCAGTGTGCCCGACCGGGGAGACCGGATGGGGGTCAGGTGGTCAGGCGCTTTCACGGGCCGGGGGGGCGAAGCCGGCCGGCCCGGCGGCACCGGGCGTGCGGGGGGCGGCTTTGCTGCGGCTGTCGCGGCGCTCCTCGATGTAGGTCTCAAGTTCGCGGAAGCGGGGCACCGCCCGCATTTCGAGCTTGGCGCCGTCGTTGAGCACCAGCACCATGTCGCCCCAGGCGCCGAAGCCCCGCGGAACGGAGCGCACCTCGCGGATCTGGCTGTAGACGACCTGGGTGCGGTCGCGGCCGAGCCAGCCGCCGCTGACGCTGATCCGCCGGCTGGTGATGCGGAACCGCAGCCACAGCGCCCGCACGATGGCCCCCACGGCAAAGGGGATGCCGATCAGGGTGAGGCCGAACAGCAGGTTGATGAGCAGGTCGCCCTTGGCGGGGCCCCCCTCGTAGAAGACCGTTTCATTGATCTCAAGTTTGTTCTCCACCCTGTCCTCCGGGGTCAAGGAGCAATCCTGCCTGGCTCAGCAGATGGGTGCATTCTCCCAGCAGCTGGGCCTCGCCGCGCTCCAGGCAGCCGGGCTTGAGCGTGATCAGCAGCCAGAGGGGATGGGCCGGGGCCGGGGGTTGGCGGAGCAGCTGGTCGTGGAACAGGCGACGCAAGCGATTGCGGCGCACCGCCAGCTTGCTCACCTTGCTGCTGACAACAAGGCCGCACCGCCAGAGACTGGCGCGCGGTGGTGTACCGGGTTGCAGCAGGGACGGGTCAGCCTTCAGGACACGGAGCACCAAGGCCGGGCCCTGAAAACGGCGCCCCTGGCGGTACAACCGATCAAAGACTCGCCTTCCCCTGAGCCGGTGCTTCTGCGGCAGGGCCACGGCCCCCTCCCGGTCGGCCTCAGACCGCCAGGCGGGCCCGGCCGCGGCGACGGCGGGTGCGGATCACACGACGACCGGTGTGGGTGCGCATCCGCACCCTGAACCCCGAGACCCGCTTGCGCTTGCGGCTTGTTCCTTCCAATGTGCGCTTCGTCATTCTGCTGTCTGCTCAGTGGGTCACCCTATCAGTTGGAGCCGTTGGGCACGATCTGGATCAGCCAGCTGCCCAGGTAGCCCGAGACAGGGATGTCGCCGGGGGCCTGGGCCAGGGCGTTGAACTGATACATGCCGGCGTTGAACGGGTTGAACACGTTCATGTAGACCCCGATGGTGTCCTTGTCGGAGATAGGGGTTTCCGGAAAGATGTCGATGGTTTTGCCGTTTTCCGATACTTCGATCGTGGCTGGAATGGTCTGCTGGCAGCGGGTTCTCTTCAGCATTCCCCCTTCACTCATCTTGCAGAGCTTGACCTGCTTGGGATCGATCTTGCTGTCGAAGTGGCTGGGAACGCTGATGCTCAACTTGAGGATGGCCGTCTTGCGGTCCTTCGGCCGCAGCATCAGGTAGTACTCCGCCCGCTGCATGCGGGTGGTGTCGGTGGTGAAGAAATAAAGCTTGCGGTAGTCCTTGTTGTTTTCCCAGCGGAATTCCATCAGCCCGGGGGTGCCCTGGGCGAGGGACGGAGGGGTGGCGACAGGGGAGAGGACGGTGGCGGTGGCCACGGCCAGCGCTCCGAGGCTGGCGGTGCCCAGACGGCCGATCAAGCCCAGGGCATGGGACCGCTCACGCGGAAGGGAAGGCATGGCCGGAAGAGATGTCATCACAAAAGTCTCAACACGCCCATGCGCCTGTCGCGAGATCAGTGGTCGGCGGGGGAGCTGGCTGGGGCCGAAGGGTGCCCCGAATCAGCCCGGTCGGGGCGCAGCCGGGCGGCGTCCCGCAGGTAGGGATGCACCACTTCCCGCTTGGCCTCCATCCAGGCGTGGGCCAGGAGTCGGATGCAGCGGGGTAGGTCGCCGGCCACCGCCATCTGCTGGCAGTCCAGCAGGGCCACCTGGCCCCAGTCGGTACGGCGCCTGGCGATCGCGGCCGGGAAGCAAGCGTCCAGGTCGGCCGTGACGGAGAAGGTCACGGAAAGCACCCGCTCTCCCACCAGGCCGTTGCGTTGCAGCAACGCGTCGATCAGTTCGGCTACGGCCTCTGCGATCGCTTCGCCGCTGTTGGCGCTGGCGGTGGTGGCTCCCCGCAGGGCCCTCAGCTCGAGACCAGGCTTCATGACGTCAGGGGCGATGGAGCCAGAGGGGCTGGCCAGTCCAGGCCAGCTCCAGGCTCAGGGACTGGGACAGCTGCTGCAGCAGTGTGGCTCCCGGCAGCAGGCCGAGCAGCTTTCTGGGCGGTTTGCCGAAGCTGACGGTGCGGGTTTTCTCCGGATCCAGCCCGGCCAGCTCCGCCGCCAGTCGCCGGGCACTCTCCTCGTCGCCGAGGACGTCCACCAGGCCCAGGGGCAGGGCCTGGGCGCCACTGAAGACCCGCCCGTCAGCGAAACCGCGCACCGCCGCCTCCTCCAGGCCCCGACCGACGGCGACCGCGGCGACGAACTGGCCGTAGCTGGAATCGATCAGCTCCTGCAGCAGCTGGCGTTCCGCGTCCGAGAGGCCGCGGTCGGGCGAAAGGATGTCCTTGTAAAGGCCGCTCTTGACGGTTTCGAAGCGGATGCCGATCCGTTTCAGCAGTCGGGACAGATCGTTGCCCCGCAGGATCACACCGATCGAACCGGTGATGGTGCCGGGATTGGCGACGATCTTCTCCGCCGCCACCCCCACGTAGACGCCGCCGGAAGCGGAGATGTTGCCGAAGCTGGCCACCACCCGGCAGCCCTTCTCCCGCAGCCGCAGCAAGGCTGCGTGGATCTCCTGGCTGTCGCCGACGGTGCCACCGGGACTGTCGATGCGCAGCAGCAGGGCGGGGCACTCCCGTTGCTGCACCTGCTCGATGGCCTTGAGTACCCGGACGCGGGTGCCCCCGGCGATCGGCCCTTCGATGGCGATGCGCGCCAGGGTTCGACGGGACTTGCGGCGCCAGGGCCAGGGCATTGTGGAGAGGCGTGGTGGCTGGATCTTAAAAAGAAGCCCTTGATGGGCCCGCTGCCACGCCGTTCACCCCTTCACCTCCGACCCAGGCCGCACGCCCCATGCCCCGGACCCTGCGCTGGGTGTTGATGCTTCTGCCCTTCGCCCTCTGGGGCACCGCGATGGCGGCGATGAAGCCGTTGTTGGTGGGGTCGTCCCCGGCGATGCTGGCCAGTCTGCGGCTGCTGCCCGCCGGGGTGGTGCTGCTGCTGGCGGCCCGCGTCCTGGGGCGCTCCTGGCGCATTGATCCTGTGGATTGGCCCTGGCTGCTGCTGTTCGCCGCCGTCGACGGCAGCCTGTTCCAGGGGCTGCTGGCCCGCGGGCTGGGTCAGACCGGGGCCGGCCTCGGCTCGGTGCTGATCGATTCCCAGCCCCTGCTGGTGGCCCTGCTGGCCCGCACCCTGTTCGGCGAAGCGATCAATCCGGTCGGCTGGCTGGGCCTGTTGATCGGTCTGCTGGGCATCCTCTGCCTGGGACTGCCGGGGGAGGTGCTGCGCCATTGGTGGCTGCAGGGCCCACCGGCCCTCCAGGGGCAGGCCTGGAGCCATGGCGAGGCCTGGATGCTGGCGGCGGCGGCGGCGATGGCCGTGGGCACCGTTCTCTGCCGCTACGCCACCCGCCGCAGCGACCCGGTCGCCATCACCGGCTGGCACATGCTGCTCGGCGGCGTGCCCCTGGTGCTGGTGGCCGGCGGCGAGTCCCTGCTGCGGCCGGAGGCCGCGGCCTTCTGGCCCCACTGGAGCCTGGGCCAATGGGGCCTGATGGCCTATGCGGCCCTGCTCGGCAGCGCCCTGGCCTATGGCCTGTTCTTCTGGTTCGCCAGCAGCGGCGATCTCACCGGTTTCACCGCCCTCACCTTCCTGACGCCGGTGTTCGCGGTGCTCTGCGGCGTGCTGCTGCTGGACGAGCGGCTGGGGCCCCTGCAATGGCTCGGTGCCGTGCTCGCCCTGATCTCGGTGCTGCTGATCAACCAGCGCGGCCGGCTCTGGCAGGCCAGCGGCAGGACGGAGCCGGCCGCGCCGTGACCCGCACGCTGCTGTTCGTCCACCAGAACTTCCCCGGCCAGTACCGCCACCTGGCGCCGGCCCTGCAGCGCCGCGGCGATCGGGTGTTGGCGATCGGTGGCCCCACCAGCCAGCCCCTGCCTGGCACCCCGCTGCATCGCTACGACCCGCTGCCGGCCGGTGGGGTGCCCCCCTGCCACCCCTGGGCGGCTGATTTCCAGACCAAGGTGCTGCGGGCCGAGGCGGTGGTCCGTTGTCTGGAGCCCCTGCTGCAGGCCGGTCTACGCCCCGATCTGGTGATCGGCCATCCGGGCTGGGGCGAACTGCTGGTGGTGAAGGACCTGCTGCCGGAGGTGCCGGTCCTGCACCAGGTGGAATTCGTCTACCAGCTGCAGGGGGGAGATGTGGGATTCGACCCCGAGTTCACGGCCGCGGACTGGCGCCAGCGGGCCCGGCTGCGCCTGCGGCGGGCCCCCCAGCTCCTGGCCCTCCAGGACCTGGACTGGGGCCTGGCCCCCACCCCGTGGCAGGCCAGCACCGTGCCGGCGGAGTATCGCCAGAGGTTGAGCGTGATCCATGAGGGCATCGACACCACGGCGATCGCTCCGGAGGGGCCCGCCCGGTTGCAGCTGCAGCGCGCTGGCCTGAGCTTCGTTCGCGGTGACGAAGTGGTGACTTTCGTGGCCAGGAATCTGGAGCCCTACCGCGGCTTCCACACCTTCATGCGCATGCTTCCCCTGCTGCAGCGGCTGCGGCCCAGGGCCCAGGTGGTGATCGTGGGAGGGGAGGGGGTGAGCTACGGCGCGGCGCCCCCCGGCGGCGGCAGCTGGAAGGAAGCGATGCTCCAGGAGTTGGGCGACGACCTCGATCGCCGTCGGGTCCACTTCGTCGGCCGTGTGCCCCACCCGGTGCTGCATGAGCTGTTCCGGGTCTCCGCCTGCCACGTGTATCTCACCGTTCCCTTCGTGCTCAGCTGGAGCCTGCTGGAGGCGATGAGCTGCGGTGCCCTGGTGATCGGCTCGGCCACGCCCCCGGTGCAGGACGTGATCGTCGATGGCCGCAATGGTCTGCTGGTGGATTTCTTCGATCACCAGGCCCTGGCCCAGCGGGTTGCGTCGGTGCTCGCCGATCCTTCGCCCCACGCCGGGCTGAGGCAGGCAGCCCGCCAGACTGTGGTGGAGCGGTTCGATCTGGCCCGGGTCTGCCTTCCCCAGCAGCTGGAGCTCGTGGATCGGCTGATGGCCTGACGGGGCGACACAAGACCAGGACGGTGGGGAGCGATAGGTTCCCTGCGGTTCGCCCAGCCGGTTTGACCGCCCTGCCCAACCCCCAGCGCCGCCGCTTGCTGCTGATCACCTTGCTGCTGGGCCTGGCCCTTTATGCCTGGCAGCTGGGCAGCACGGGCCTGGTGGATGAAACGCCGCCGCTGTTCGCGGCTTCGGCGCGGGCCATGGCGGAAACGGGCGACTGGCTGATCCCCCGGGTTAACGGGCTGCCTCGCTACGACAAGCCGCCCCTGGTGTACTGGTTGATGGGGCTCATCTATGCCCTGCCCGGCCAGGAGCAGTGGAATCCCCTGGGCACCTGGGCCGCCCGGTTCCCCTCCGCCCTGGCCGCCATCGGCGTGATGCTGGCCCTGGCCGACACCCTGCTGCGCTGGCCCCAGCCCCCCTTCGCCGCCCCCCTGCCGCTGCGTCCGGGCCTGACGGCCCTCAGCGCCGCCCTGGCCTTCGGCCTCTCCCCCCTGGCCCTGGCCTGGGGCCGCACGGCCGTGAGTGATTCCCTGTTCAGCGGCCTGGTGGCCCTGGCGCTGCTGCTCTGCTGGCAGGCCTATGCCGACCCGGCGCGGCGCTGGTGGCTGCCGTGGCCCGTGCTGGGGCTGGCTGTGCTGGCCAAGGGGCCGGTGGCGGTGGTGTTGCTGGCGATCACCCTGCTGCTGTTCGGCTGGCTTCAGGCCGACGTCGGTGGGCTCTGGCGCCGGCTGCGGCCCCTGCGGGGCCTGGTGCTCACCGCCCTGGTGGCCCTGCCCTGGTATCTCCTGGCGCTCCACAGCGAAGGCCGTCCCTTCTGGGACAGCTTCTTCGGTTATCACAATCTGCAGCGCTTCACCGAGGTGGTCAACCGCCACCTACAGCCGTGGTGGTTCTTTCTGCCGGTGATGGTGGTAGCCAGCCTGCCGGTGACCCCGCTGCTGCTGCTGGGCCTGGCCCGGGCCATCGGCCCGTTGCGCCTGTCCTGGTGCCCCACGCGGCCGCAGCCGCCCGCCGCCTCCCTGGCCCGTTTTGCCGCCTGCTGGCTCCTGGCGGTGCTGCTGTTCTTCACCGCCGCCGCCACCAAGCTGCCGAGCTACTGGCTGCCTGCCACGCCCGCCGCTGCCCTGCTGATCGCCCTGGCGGCCCAGACGGCCTGGGCTGGCGGCAGCGGCGGTGGTGGTGGCCGGCCCTGGGAGCGCTGGGCCTGGGGCCTGAGCCTGTTGCTGGTGACGGGCCTGGGAGTGGCGTTCCTGCTGGCTCCCCTGTGGCTGCCCCTGATCAACGATCCAGAGCTGCCCACCCTGGCGGCGGAGCTCGATGGCAGCCCGCTGGTGCCCCTGGTGGCCACCTGCTGGCTGCTGGCGGCCCTGCTGGGCTGGCTCTGCCGACGCCGGCGCCCCCCCCTGCGCTTGCTGGCCCTGCAGCTGCCGCTGGTGTTGTTCGTCCCCACGGCCCTGATTCCGTTGTGGAGCGTGGGCGATCGCCTGCGGGGGGGGCCCGTACGCCAGATGGCGGCGGCGCTGCACCGCGAGGGCCGTCCCGGGGAGTCCGTGGCGATGGTGGGCGTCCTCAAGCCCTCGCTGCACTACTACGGACGGCGGGTGGTGATCTACGAGGGCATTGGCGTGGAGGGTCCCATCAACCTGGCGGAGCGGCTGCGCCTGGAGCGCCGGGTGGGCCAGCAGCCCAGCACCCCGGACGCCCAGCCCACCGTGTTGGTGGTCATCGACCAGACCACCGCGCGCGCTCCCTTCTGGCGCCACCTGGGCGCCACCGAGATTGACCGTGCCGGGGTGTACCGGCTCTGGCGCCTCGACCGCCGTCGCCTTGAGGCCTCGGTCGCGCAGCTGCGGCGGAACGGCTTCGCTTCCGACTGGCAGGCGCCCCGGCCGGAGCGTTACTAGGCCGCCGGCAGGCGGATGTGAAAGCGGCTGCCGACACCGATTTCGCTTTCGACGTCGATGGAGCCCCCCATCGCCTCCACCAGCAGCTTCACCACCGACAGGCCGAGGCCCGAGCCCCGCTCGTGCTCGATGGCATTGCGACCGCGGTGGAAGCGATCGAACACCTTGGGGATGTCCTCCAGGGCAATGCCGATGCCCTGGTCCTGGACGCTGATGCACAGCGTGTCGGCGTCCTGGGACAGGTTGAGGTGGATCGGTCGGCCCGGAGGCGAGTACTTGTCAGCGTTCTCGATCAGGTTGAGCAGCACCTGCTGCAAGCGGTCGGTTTCGGCCACCGCATGGATCGGCCCCTCGGCGGCCTCCTTGGGCAGGGTGAGCAGCAGGGGGCGAGACAGCTGGCTGCGGGCGAGGTCGCAGGCGGTGGTGAGCACTTCATCCACCGCCACCGGCCCCAGCACCATCTGCAACTGGCCGGATTCGCTGCGGGAGAGATCCAGCAGGTCGTTGAGCATGCGGGTGATGCGGTGGGTTTCGGCTTCGGTGGTGGCCAGGGCACGCATCTGCTCGGGATCCAGGTTCTGACCGCGGCGCTGCAGGCGGCGCAGGTAGCCGCTGATGATCATCAGCGGGTTGCGCAACTCGTGGGAAACCAGCCCCACGAAATGGCGCTGCTGGCTCCAAGCCAGGGCCAGTCGATCCAGGAGCCCATTGAAGGACCCCGCCAGCTCCGCCACCTCCAGGGGGGGCCGATCCAGTTTGAGGTGGCTGCTGGCCAGACTTGCGGAGGTGACGCTGGCCGCCAGGCGATGAAGATCCTTCAGAGGCTGGACGATGCGGCGCGTCAGGATCGAGATCGCGACCAGGGTGAGCACCAGGCACAGGATCCAGACCCCGGCGAGCCCCAGCAGCCTGCTGCGCAGGCTGGCGACACTGGTGCTGATGTCCTCGGCGACCCAGAGCCGGCTGCCTCCGGGCGAACGGTGGAGGGTGTAAGTGAGATAGCTGTTGCCCACCGGATCCTTCACCAGGCGGCGATCCGTGCCGATCAGCAGGGGCGAGAAGGATCGCACCGACCAGGCGCTGCTGTGCGCCGCCATGGCCTGTCCGACCAGGCTGGAGAGGGCCATACCCTCGCCGGCGACCGGCCTGGGCAGGAGCAGGGAGCCATCCGCATGCTGCACCCAGAAGACGCGCTCCCGGTCACTGCGGCGCTCCAGCTCCTCGCGCAGGGGGGCGGAGTCGGTGGCGGACGGATCGCCGACGAGTCGATCCAGCGCGTCGGCCAGGGAGCCCGCTGCAAGCCGCTCACCATCGTGCTGGGGATGCAGCAGACCGTCCCGATTGATGAAGAGGGTGAAGGCGGCGGCGGCGGTGAACCCCAGAACCATCGATGCAAAGGCCGCCAGCCTGAGCTGGCCGAGCAGGCTGCCGAACAGGTACCGACGCCAGCCATGGGGAGGCGGCCCTGCCGGGGGAGGAACGGATGGCTGGGTCGTCACTGGGAGCCGTTCTCGCTCCTCCTGGGCAGGAGACGCTCCAGCAGCTCGGGGAGACGGTCGAGCAGTTGGTGCTTGAGCACGTAGGCGTCGGCGCCGGCCTCCTGGGCCTGGCGGCGACGTTCGGGATCGTCCAAGGAGGTGAAGATCACCACCGGCACGGTGAAGCCTTGGGCGCGCAGATCACGCAGGCATTGGATGCCGTCGCAATCGGGCATCTGCACGTCGAGCAAGACGAGGTCGATCCCCCCTTCCCCCAGCACCCTCTCCAGGCCGAGGCCATTGCTGAGGGAGCGGACCTCGCAGCCGGAGTCCGCCAGCTCCTCGGCCACCATGGCCCGGATGTGGGGGTCATCGTCCACGATCGAGACGGTGGGCCTTTCAGGGCAGGTCATGAC
Organism: Cyanobium sp. Cruz-8D1; assembly: GCF_024345975.1. GTDB lineage: Bacteria > Cyanobacteriota > Cyanobacteriia > PCC-6307 > Cyanobiaceae > Cyanobium. The sequence goes on from NZ_JAGQCD010000001.1 coordinate 13,498, forward strand.
CTGGGTGGCGGTGGGGACGTTCGCCCGCTGTACCGAACGTCCCTGAAGGGGGAGGGGTGAGTTCATGGAGCCTGGAACCGTGCTTCATCTTGACGCGATTTGAGCCAATAGGCAGGGTTTAAAAGTGGCTGAAAACAGCCAGATCAGGCGGCCACCGGTTGGGGACAGAGTTCCTGGTAGAGCTTCTCGAGAGCATCGATGTTGCCGGTCAGGGTGTAACGCTCCAAGGCTCTGTTGCGGGCCCGTCGTCCCAGTTCGGCCGTCAGCACCGGCTGATCCCGCAGCACCGGAAGCAGGGTGCGCAGCTGGGTGGTGACGCCCTGGGTGCTGATCACAATGCCCGCACCGCCCTCCAGCACCTCCCCATCGGCGCCGGCATCGGTGGCCACACAGGCGGTGCCGCAGGCCATGGCCTCCAGCAGGGCCAGGGACAGTCCTTCCACAAGCGACGGCAGCAGGAACACCTCGGCCAGCTGCAGCAGGGCCACCCGCCGGGCCCGGCTGGCCTCGTAGCCCCACCAGATCACGTCGGCTTCCGTGCCGTTCTGCAGCGAGGAGCGCAGGGGGCCGTCCCCCACGATCACGAGCACGCAGGCCTCGGGACGCACCAGCCGCCAGGCCTTCAGCAGGGCCTCGACGTTCTTCTCGGTGGCCACCCGGCCCATGTAAAGGAACACGCGCCGGCCGCCCACCCTCAGCCGCAGCTGGGCCAGGTCGGGTTCGCTGCCTGGGGCCGCCGGTGCCCAGGCCTCGGTGTCCACACCGTTCGGGATCACTGCCAGCCGCTCTCGACGCACCCCCAGGCGCACCAGCACATCGGCCTGCAGCTCGGAGAACACGATCACCCGGTCGAATTTCGCCAGGGAGGGGGCGTAGAGCTGGTAGGTCAGCTGCTGGGTGCCGGCGGTGAGGTTGCGCAGCCCGGCGTCGAAGGGCGGGTGGAAGGTGGCCACCAACGGCAGACCCAGCTGCTGGCAAAGGTCGGGCAGGCGAAAATCCAACGGCGAGAGGGTGAGGCTGGCGTGGACCAGATCGGGCCGCTGCCGCTCCAGGGACTCCCGCAATTCCCGTTGGGCGCCTGGGGAGGGGATCGTGTACATCTGCGACTTCACCAGGTAGGGCAGGGCCACCTCGGGGTTGTCATCCGGTCGTCCGACCCGATCCAGCTCGCTCGCCCCCGCTTCCGGCCGGCCCAGGGAGGGGGTGGGCGTGTCGAAGTGGATGAAGCTCACCGAGTGGCCGCGCTGCCGGAGGGCTTCGGTGGTGCTCAGGCCGTAGGTGACGTTGCCGCAGAACGGGGATTTCTTGCCCAACCAGGCAATGTGCATCACCTGTATGGCATCACGCAACAGCGGAATTTAGCAGCGATGGGCGAGCCTTCAGCTGTTGCGCCAGGGGCGTTCACTCAGGGCGGCGATGGCCGCGATGGCCGCCAGCCCCCACAGCACCGGCAGCAGCCCGTAGCGACTCACCACGGTTCCCGCCAGCACCAGGGGCAGGCTGAGGGCGATGTTGATCAGGTTGTTCTGCAGGCCGAACACACGGCCGCGCTGGTTCTCCGGGGTGTCCTCCTGGATCGTGGTCTGGGCGGGGATCGCCAGCAGGGCGGCGCCCACCCCCAGCAGGCCGCAGAGCAGCAGGGTGAAAACCAGGTTGCCGCGCAGCTGGCCCAGCAGCACCAGACACCAGGCGATGGTTCCGAGGCCCGCACTGGCCAGCAGGCGCCTGCTGAAGCGTTCGCCCAGCTGGGCCATGGCCAGGGCCCCTACGGCCAGCCCCAGTCCGCTCATGGCCAGCAGCACCCCGAAGCGGGTGGGCCCGAGCCCGCCGATCGCGGCCGCGAGGCTGATCGCCAGCACATACAGGGCGGCCAGCAGGCTGTAAAGCAGCACCAGCTGGATCATGGCGCTGCGCACCTTGGGCCGCTCCCGCAGCACCTGAACCCCTTCGCCGATCTCCTCCCAGACGGAGATGGAGCGGGGCTCCCGCGGCGGTTCAGAGATCTCGATGCCGGCGATGACCACGGCCGCGGCGCCGTAGCAGAGCGGCAACAGCACGAATTCTCCACCGGGGATGCCCACCTGGGCCAGCAGGGTGCGCAGCAGGCGCAGGATCGGGTCACCGAGGGCGAAACCGACGATGGTGGCGGCCATGCTGGTGGCCTGGTACACCGAGTTGGCGGCGAGCAGCTGGGGATAGCTCACCAGCAGCGGGATGGCCGCCTGCTCGGCCGGAGCGAAGAACTGGGTCAGCACCGACTCGAAGAACGTCATCGCCACCAGGGCCCAGTAGCCCCAGCTGAGCCCCAGCCACATCGGCCCCGGCAGCAGGCACAGGGGGGCCAGCATCACCAGGGCGGCACGCAGGCCATTGGAGGCCACCATCACGGTGCGCTTCGGCCAGCGGTCGGCCCAGACCCCTGCCACCGTCCCCAGCAGCATCGCCGGCACGGTGTTGGCCACGTAGATGCCGGTGGCCAGCAGGGTGATCATCTGGGCCCGGGTCTCGAAGCTCATCCGGAAGGCCGCGGCCGCCTCGGCGAGGGCCGCGTTGCTCTGCGGCGTGTCCGTCACCCAGTACTGGGCGATCAGGAACACCATCAGCACGATGTAGAACTTGTCCGCCAGCTGGGAGAACACCTGGCCGATCCAAAGCCGCCGGAACCCCGGCAGGGCCAGGACTCCGGCCAGTCCCCGCTCGGTCTTGCCGCTCGGGCTCATGCTGGCTCGGACGGTTGGGAGGGCATGGAGTCGCAGGCGGTCCGCAGCAGTCTGAAGGCTCGGGGTCTCTGACCGAGATGCTCCCCGCACCAGGACTCCACCAGATCCAGCAGGTGCAGCCACACCGCCTCCGGACCCATCAGCTGGCCGTCGCGGCGGCGGGGCGGGGCGGGTCGCGTCAGCCGCTGCAGCAGGGCCAGCTCGGAGGCGTTGAGCATCACCCGGGCACCAGGGATCGCGCCGATCGCCAGCCCCTCACTGGGCAGCAGGCTGCAGCGCCAGGCCCAGTCGCCGATCGGCGGCAGCAGCGGAGCGCCGCTGCGGACACAGTGCTGCAGGGGCAGGGCGAAGCCCCCCAGGGCCAGCAGGTGGACGCTGCCCTGCACGGCCACCGCCAGGGCCTCCACCCGCTCGGCACGGTCGGTCACCACCGCCTCCAGGCGCCCGAGCTGGAGGAGAAGGTTGGCGAGCACCCCCGGGGCGGGAGCCTCGGCGGGCACGAGTTTCAGGCACAGCTCGGCCAGGGCCTGGGCGGCGGCCAGGGTCTCCAGCCGCTGGGCCAGGCCGCTGTAGTTGCGCAGCACCCGCAGCTGCCGCACCCGCCGCAGCCCACTGCCGCCCCCCACCTGAAGAAACAGGTGGGCCAGGGGCACCGCCGCCGCCAGGCTGCTCTTCGGCCGGCGTGCCCCCGGCACCGCCAGTCGGGTGAGGCCTTCGCTCTCGCTGAGCAGGGTGAGCAGCCGGTCGTGTTCCCCCAGGGGGCGACAGGTGAGCGCCAGGCCCTCCAGAGCGCGTTCAGGCACCGGCGCGCAGGGCCTGCATCAGGGCCACGCCCCGGCTCGTCCCCAACCGGCTGGCGCCAGCCGCCACCAGGGCGAGCGCCTGCTCCAGATCGGCAATGCCGCCGGAGGCTTTCACCGCGGCGCGGCCCCTGGCCAGCGCCATCAGCTGGGCCACCTGGTCGGTCGTCACCGGAGCGCCGAAACCGCTGCCTGTCTTGAGATAACGCACGCCGGCGTCGATGCTGATCTCCACCAGCAGGGCCAGGGCCTCGGGGTCCAGCCGGCCCATCTCCAGGATCACCTTCACCGGCAGACCCAGGTCGGTGATGGCCGCCAGGTCATCGAGCACGGCGCTGCCGTCGCCATCGGCGAGGGCGCCGAAATCCGGCACCACGTCCAATTCGTCGGCACCGGCGGCGGCGGCCCACTCCGCCTCGGACCGTTTGATCGCCGCCGGAATGGCTCCGAAGGGGAACCCCACCACGGCGATGAGTTTCACCGCCCCATCGACCGGCAGCCGTTCGCGGGCCAGCGGCAGCCAGCGCGAGGCCAGGCACACGCCGGCGAAGCCGAAGTGGCGGGCCTCATCGCAGCAGCGCAGGATCGCCTCCCGGCCCCGGTGGGGGTCCAGAAGCGCGTGATCGATCAGGGGGGCGAGATCGGGCCGTTCCTGGTGCCGCTCAGGTGTCACGGGCCTGGATGACGCCGAAGCCACCGTGGTTGCGTCGGTAGACCACCTGGATCTGGCCGGTGCCCGAGTCGCGGAACATGTAGAAGTCGTGGTCGATCAGATCCAACTGATGCAGGGCCTCCTCCAGGTCCATCGCCGGCATGGCGAAATACTTGCGACGCACGCCCCGGTGCGGCACAGCCGGTTCGAGACCCTCGGTGAGGGAGTCGCCGGGATTGGGGAGCGTGGCGGCTCCGGCCTCTTCCGCGGCGGCTGAGCGGTGGACCGGTCCCTGGGTGCGCTCCTGGAGACGGTCCTTGTAGCGGGTCAGCTGGCGGCTCAGCTTGGTGGCCACGAGGTCGATGCTGGCGTACAGGTTCTCGCTGCGTTCCTGGGCCCGAATCACCATGCCGTTGGCGAACACGGTGACTTCGGCCGTCTGCTGCGGAACCCTGGGGTTGCGGGCCACCGACAGGTGCACGTCGGCTTCCTTGACGAGGCCATCGAAGTGGCTGATGGCGCGGTTGAGCTTGGCTTCGGTGTACTCCCTGATCGCTGGTGTGACGTCGAGGTTGCGGCCGTGGATCAGCAGTTTCATTCGGGTGCGCTCCTCCAGAGGAATTCTGGCTCTGGGGCTCCCCCAGGCTAGGAACAGAGGTGCATGGCCCCCAACACTCCCGCAATTCTTTTTGAAGCCAGGGCCCCGGTGCCCTTTCCCCTGGCCTGGGACTGGCAGCGCCGTCTGCAGCGTCGTCGGCTCGACGATCCCTCCGCCCCCGATGCCCTGCTGCTGTTGCAGCACACCCCCTGCTACACCCTGGGCCGGGGGGCCAGCCTGGCTCACCTCGGCTTCGATCCCGACCAGCCGCCCCTGCCCCTCTATCGCATCGATCGGGGCGGGGAGGTCACCCACCACGGCCCCGGCCAGCTGGTGCTCTATCCGGTGCTCGACCTCCAGCGCCACGGCGGCGACCTGCACCTCTATCTGCGGGCCCTTGAGGACGTGGTGCTGGCCGTGCTGCGGGAGCTGGGGCTGGAGGGGGAGCGCCTCGAGGGCCTCACCGGGGTGTGGCTGGAGGGCCGCAAGCTGGCGGCGATCGGGGTGGGGGCCCGGCGCTGGATCAGCCAGCACGGGCTGGCCCTGAACGTGGACGGCTCCCTGGAGGGCTTCAAGGCGATCGTGCCCTGCGGTCTGGCCGACCGGCCGGTGGCACGGCTGGCGGACTGGTTACCTTCCCTTACCCCGGAGCAGGTGGCCCCGCTGCTGCTGGCGGCCTTTGCCCGCCGCTTCGGCCTGACCCTGCGGCCGCCGCGGCCGCAAGAAGGACTGGGAGAATCCTGATCTTGCTTTGCACCTCGCCGGCCGCCCATGAACGCCAGAGCCGAGATCCACTGGAGCGGCAGCGCCCAGGACCGCCGTGCCCTTCTCCGCCGCCGCGACTGGAGCGAGCTCGAAGGACTGGAGGGCCTCTGGCCTGAACTGGAGCGCCTGTATGGCTCCCAGGTGGCGCTGGACGCCCCCCACGGCCGCCATCCGGAAACATTGCGATTCGACGAGCTGCGCCAGGCGATCGACCGGGCCGCGGCGGCCTTCGCCGATCTGGGGGTCGCCGGCGGCGACGTGGTGGCCCTGTTTGCCGAAAACGGTCCCCGCTGGTTGGTGGCTGACCAGGGGCTGATGCGGGCCGGCGCCGCCGATGCCGTGCGCGGCAGCGCGGCGCCGGCCGAGGAGCTGCGCTACATCCTCGAAGACGCCGGCGCCGTGGGTCTGGTGCTGGAGTCGGCCGCCCTTCTGGAGCGACTGGCCCTCGATGGGTCGGCCCTGGAGCGGCTCCGCTTCGTGCTGCTGCTGGAGGGCGAGGCCCCCACGGCCCCTCCGGCGCTGCCCTGCCTCACCTGGGACGCCTTCCTGGCCCTGGGCGCCTCCAGGCCCGTGCCGCCTTCCCCCACGGGGGGTCCCGAGCGGCTGGCCACGCTGCTCTACACCTCCGGTACCACGGGCCAGCCCAAGGGGGTGCCGCTCAGCCACGCCAACCTGCTGCACCAGCTGCGCAGCCTCGGGGTGGCGGTGTCCCCGAGTCCGGGGGATCACGTGCTTTCGGTGCTGCCGATCTGGCATGCCTACGAGCGCACCGCCGAATACTTCCTGCTGAGCTGTGGCTGCCGCCAGACCTACACCACCCTCAAGCAGCTGCGCGCTGACCTGCAGACGGTGCGCCCCCAGTACCTGATCAGCGTGCCGCGGCTGTGGGAGGCCCTGCTCTCCGGCTTTGAGGACGCCCTGGCGGCCATGCCGGCCTCCCGCCAGCGCCTGCTGCGTCAGGCCCTGGCCGCCAGCCGGGCCTTCCACCGGCGCAAGCGGGTGGCTCTCAATCTCACCCTGACGCAGGAATCTCCTGCCACCCGGCTTCTGGCCGCGGCGGGTGCCCTGCTGATCTGGCCGCTGCATGCGACGGCCGGGGCCCTGCTGTGGCCGAAGGTGCGCGGCCAGCTGGTGGGGGGGCGGCTGCGCACCGCCATCAGCGGCGGCGGGGCCCTGGCCATTCACGTCGACGGCTTCTTCGAGGCGGTCGGCATCGAGTTGCTGGTGGGCTACGGGCTCACCGAGACCAGCCCGGTGCTGGCCTGCCGGCGGCCCTGGAGCAACCGTCGCGGCAGCGCCGGGCTGCCCCTGCCGGACACCGGCCTGAAGGTGGTGGACCCCGCCAGCCGGGCCCCACTGGCCCTCGGTGAGAGGGGGTTGGTGCTGGCGAAAGGCCCCCAGGTGATGGCGGGCTACCACCACAAGCCCGAGGCCACGGCCAAGGTGCTGGATCGGGAGGGCTGGTTCGACACCGGCGACCTGGGCCTGTTGCTGGCCGATGGAACCCTTGTGCTGACGGGCCGGGCCAAGGACACGATCGTGCTCAGCAGCGGCGAAAACATCGAGCCCGGACCCCTGGAGGAGGCCCTCGTGGCCTCGTCGTTGGTGGAGCAGGTGATGCTGGTGGGCCAGGATCGCAAGCAGCTCGGTGCCCTGGTGGTGCCGAAGCTGGAGACCCTGCAGGCCTTCGCGGCCGCGGCCAACCTGCCGTATGCGGGCTCCGAAGCCAGCCCCGACCCGGCCCTGCTGCGGGCCCTGGCCCGCGAGTGCAATCGCCTGCTGGCGTCCCGCCCGGGGTCCCGCCCGGACGAGCGGCTCGGCGGCGTGACCCTGGTGCAGCCCTTCAGCATCGACAACGGCCTGCTCACCCAGACCCTGAAGCAACGCCGGGATCGCATCGCCGACCGGGACCGGGGCGCCATCGCCGCGCTCTACGGGGAGAGCTGACCCATGGTTGACCGGATCGCCCGTGGCCTGACAGCCTGAGCCCTGCACATGCAGTCCCATGGCCGACGGCAACAGCCTGAACATCAAGCGATCGATCACGGTGCGAGCCGTGGTCACGCCGCGCTGGAAGGAAGATGCGGAGCGGGAGCTCAGCAATGCCCTCACCAACTTCGACCAGCAGCTGGCCCAGCTGGAGCAGGAGGGGCAACGGCTGGTCGACGAGATCCGTCGCCAGAGCGCCAATCCCCTCGATCCCCGGGTGCAGGAGCAGGTGGGCTCGGTGCAGCAGCAGGTGGCGGCCAAGCGGGCCGAGTTCGAGGAGCAGAAACGCCAGGTGCTGGAGCAGCAGCGCCAGGTGCGGGAACTGGAGATGGAGCAGGTGGTGGAGCAGGGGCAGATCGAAAGCTTCTGCGATATCCAGGTGGGCGACAACCTGGTGCAGAAGCTGCAGGTGTCGGTGCTGGTGCGGGACGGGGTGATTGAGGCGATCGAGGGGGGCTGATCCTTCCGCCGCCTAAAATTTCCCCCATCAAAGAGGCAGTCCCCCGTTGGCCACCCACGAAATCTTCATGCCGGCCCTCAGCTCCACCATGACGGAGGGCAAGATCGTGGAGTGGCTCAAGAAACCCGGTGAGCGGGTCGAACGGGGCGAGTCGGTACTCGTGGTCGAGTCCGACAAGGCCGACATGGATGTGGAGGCCTTCCAGGAGGGCTTCCTGGCGGTCGTGCTGATGGAGGCGGGCAGCACGGCTCCGGTGGGCGAGACGATCGGTCTGATCGTGGAAACCGAAGCGGAGATCGCGGTGGCCAAGGCGGCGGCTCCCGCTCCGGTTGCTGCTGCGGCTCCCACTCCGGTGGCGGCGGCTCCGGCGGCAGCGGTGGCCGCCCCCGCCCCTCCCAAGCCAGCCCCTGCGGCTCCCGTGCCACCGGTGCCCGTCGCCGCTCCGTTGCCGGTGGCGGTGCCCGTCAGAGCTGGCGACGGCCGTGTGGTGGCCACCCCCCGCGCCCGCAAACTGGCAGCCCAGCTGGGGGTGGCCCTGGCCTCGCTGCGGGGCAGCGGGCCGAATGGCCGGATCCAGGCCGAGGATGTGGAGCAGGCCACCGGCCAACCGGTGAGCGTGCCGCGGGTGGCCGAGGGCACCGCTCCGGCGATGGCGGTTGCGGGCGGCAACGGCGCCGCCGCCGCTCCGGCAGCGCCCGCGGGCCAGGCCTTCGGCCGTGCCGGTGAAACGGTGGCCTTCAACACCCTGCAGCAGGCGGTCGTTCGCAACATGAACGCCAGCCTGGCGGTCCCCTGCTTCCACGTCGGCTACACGATCACCACCGACCGGCTCGACGCCTTCTACAAGCAGGTGAAGGCCAAGGGCGTCACCATGACGGCCCTGCTGGCCAAGGCCGTGGGCATGACCCTGGCCCGCCACCCCCAGCTGAACGCCTCCGCCAGCGACGCGGGCATGGCCTACCCGGCCTCCGTCAACGTGGCCGTGGCCGTCGCCATGGATGACGGCGGCCTGATCACACCGGTCCTGGCCGCCGCCGACCGCACCGACCTCTATTCGCTCTCCCGCAACTGGGGCGATCTGGTGGCCCGCTCCCGTTCCAAGCAGCTCAAACCGGAGGAATACACCACCGGCACCTTCACCCTCTCCAACCTGGGCATGTTCGGCGTCGACCGCTTCGACGCGATCCTGCCTCCCGGCACCGGCGCCATCCTGGCGGTGGCGGCGTCCCGGCCCGTGGTGGCGGCCCTCAAGGACGGGTCGATCGCCGTGCGGCGCCAGATGCAGGTGAATCTCACGGCCGATCACCGCGTCATCTACGGCACTCACGCGGCGGCCTTCCTCAAGGATCTGGCCGATCTGATCGAGAACCGGCCCGAAACTCTGGCCCTCTAGGGAACAACGTCCCGATTCCGCCGTGGTTCCCTCCAACGCGCCCGACCCCGCCGACGGGCTCCTGTCCAGCTACGCGTTTGCCTTACCGGAGGCCCTGATCGCCCAGCAGCCGGTGGCGCCGCGCCATGCCGCCAGGCTGCTGGCATTGGAGGCGGCTGCCACGGCGGATCCTGAGGCCGCCGCCGCCAGCCACCTGACGGTGTGGGACCTGGTGGAGGAGCTGGAGCCCGCCGATCTGCTGGTGGTGAACGACACCCGGGTGCTGCGGGCCCGGCTGGCGGCGCGGCGGGCCAGTGGCGGGGCGGTGGAGCTGCTGCTGGTGGAGCCCCGCGGCGATGGGCTGTGGCTGTGCCTGGCCCGTCCGGCCAAGCGGTTGCGGCTCGGCGAGGTGCTGGAGGTGGTGGCCCAGGGGCAGCCACCGCTGCCGGTGCGGATCGAAGCGATCGACCCGGAAAGCGGTGGCCGGTTCGTGCGCTTCCCGAGCGGCTGCGCCGATGCGGCCGCGATCGAGCCCCTGCTGGAGCGCTACGGCGCCATGCCCCTGCCGCCGTACATCGAACCCGCCGAAGGCCAGGACGACAGCCGCTACCAGACCCGCTACGCCGCCAAACCCGGAGCGGTGGCGGCCCCCACGGCCGGTCTGCACCTCAGCGACGAGCTGCTGGAGGCCCTACGGGCCAAAGGGGTGCGGCTGGCCACCGTGACCTTGCACGTGGGACTGGGCACCTTCCGCCCGGTGGAAACCGAGGACCTCAGCCGGCTCAGCCTGCACAGCGAGTGGGTGGAGCTGGGCGTGGATCTGGTGGACGCCGTGACTGCCTGCCGGGCCCGGGAGGGCCGGGTGATCGCCGTGGGCACCACGTGCGTGCGCAGCCTGGAGGGCGTGGCCGCCCTGAACGGCGGTCGGCTGCTGCCCCATGCCGGACCGGTGAACCTGGTGATCCAGCCTGGGTTCCGCTTCGCCGTGGTGCAGGGGCTGCTCACCAATTTCCACCTGCCGCGCAGCTCCCTGCTGTTGCTGGTCAGCGCCCTGGTGGGGCGGCGCCGACTGCTGAGCCTCTATGCCGAGGCGATCGAGCGCCACTATCGCTTCTTCTCCTATGGCGATGCCATGTGGATACCCCCCGAGGCCGTGCTGGAGGAGGCACGGCCCCGGGGGGCAGGATCGGGCGGAGCCTGATCAGGCGGCGGCCAGGTTTGCCGCCACGAAGTCCCAGTTGACCAACTTGTCGAGGTAAGTGGTCATGTAGTCGGGACGGCGGTTCTGGTAGTCGAGGTAGTAGGCGTGCTCCCAGACATCCATGGTGAGCAGGGCCTTCTGGCCATGGGCGAGGGGCAGATCGGCGTTGGCCGTCTTGGTGATCTTCAGGGTGCCGCCATCGAGCACCAGCCAGGCCCAGCCGCTGCCGAACTGGGTGGCGCCGGCGGACTTGAACTGCTCACTGAAGGCCTCGAAGCTGCCAAAGTCGGCAGCGATTTTCTCGGCCAGGGCACCGGTGGGGGCGCCGCCGCCACCGGGCTTGATGCACTGCCAGTAGAAGCTGTGGTTCCAGACCTGGGCGGCGTTGTTGAACACCCCGGCCTTGCTGGCGTCACCGGCGACGGCCAGGATCACCTCTTCGAGGCTCTTGGCTTCGAGGTCACCCCCTTCGATCAGCTTGTTGAGGTTGGTGACGTAGGCGGCGTGGTGTTTGCCGTGGTGGAACTCGAGGGTCTGACGGGAGATGTGGGGCTCGAGTGCGTCGAGGCCGTAGGGCAGTTCGGGCAGCTGGTGAGCCATGGAAGACGGTTGTGGTTAGGCGGCATTGTAACGATCGCAACCCTGGGGAAGGCCGCTCCGGTGCCGGTGCTCAGCCCTTGACGTCCAGCAGTTCCACCTCGAACACCAGGGTGGCGTTGGGGGGGATCACGCCACCGGCGCCGCGCTCGCCGTAGGCCAGATCAGGGGGAATGACCAGCTTGCGTTTGCCGCCCACCTTCATCCCCGCCACGCCCTCGTCCCAGCCCCGGATCACCCGGCCGGCGCCGAGGGGAAAGCTGAAGGGACCGCGGCCGTAGCTGCTGTCGAACTCCTTGCCGCTGGTGAGGGTGCCGCGGTAGTTGACCACCACGGTCTGGCCGCTCTTGGCTTCGGCGCCCTCACCCAGGGTCAGGTCAGTGATGCGCAGGCCGCTGGGGGTGGTGCGCTCGGTGGGGGAGACAAGCTCCCCGCCCAGGGCCGCAGCGCCGCTGGAGGCCATCTCGGCGCTGGAGGAATCGGGGGCCATGGTGAACAGGGTGGGGTTGGGGACGTCGGGGTCCAGTTCAAGCGGCGCCGCAATGGCGGGGCGCGCTTCCGGTGCGGTGGGGGCAGGGCCGGAGCTGGCCAGGGCCTGCTGCACGCCGGCATCTGGCTGGGTCGGCGAAGCCGCTTCCACCACGGAAGGGGACACCAGCTGGCTCACCAGGGCCAGCATCAGGCAGGCCACACAGACGAACGAGCTGATCAGGATGTCGCGCATGCGGAAAGTCCCTGGATGGGGCGATTCTGCCAGTGCGATCAGTCGCTGCTTTCGCCGTTGTTCTGGCGCTGGCGCAGGGCCTGCTCCAGGCGATCGATGCGGCCGCGCAGTTCGTCCAGCTCCCGCTGGCGGGCCAGGCCCAGATCCTGCAGCAGCTGGTCGCGGTTGCGCTCCAGCTGGCGTTCCGCCTGCAGTTCCACTTCCGGCGTCTCGCCCCGCAGGGCGCGCATCACGTCCTCCACCAGGGCGGAGGCGTGGTTGGGGTCGAGGCGGCCGCTGCTCACCCATTCCTGGCTGACGTACTTGAGCCGGTCGGCCACCAGCGAGGTGGTGCCGAGGCCACGCAGCAGCAGCATCTGCAGCAGATTGCCCTGGTCCATGAAAAGGTTTCCTTGGAGGAACAGCGTCACTCTTTCAACCTTGGCGCCTCCAGCGCTGGCTGACCATGGGCAATGACCGTCGTGCCGGTTGGGTCATCGCCGCGGCCGCCGGGCTCCTGGCGGGGGTGGCCCTGCCGCCCCTGGGCTGGCCCTGGCTGCTCTGGCCCGCCCTGACCGTGCTCTGGTCCCTGGCGGCGAGTCGCGGTGGCACGGCGCCGTCCAGGTTCTGGCGCGGCGGGCTGTGGGGGCTGGCGGCGGTGCTGGTGAGCCACCGCTGGCTGCTCTGGCTCCACCCCCTCGACTGGATCGGCGTTCCCGGCCCCCTGAGCCTGCCGATCTGCCTGGCCCTGTGGCTGGCCATCGGCCTGCTCGCCGCCCTGCTGGTGGGGGTCTGGACGGCGCTGGTGGGCCGGCTCGAGCCTGGACGGCCCAGCACGGCGCTGCTGGCGGCGGCCCTGTGGGGGCTGGCCGAGGTGCTGCTGGCGCGCGGCCCCCTGTTCTGGCTGGGGCTGGGGGCGGCGGCGCTGCCGGGGGATCGGGCCCTGGCGGGTCTGGCGGCCCTGGGGGGCGCAGGGTTGCTTGCATCCGTTCAGCTGCTGATCAGCTGGTGCCTCTGGCGGGCCCTGCTGGCCCTGCCCCGCCGCCGCAGCCGCGGGCTGCTGATCACGCTGCTGCTGGTTGCCGCCTGCCATCTGGCCGGTGTGGCCCTGCTGGGCCAGGCCGCCATCCCCCCCGGTGACAGGGCCGAGCGCTGGTTGGTGCTGCAGCCGGCCATCCCCACCCGGGAGAAGTTCGAGGCTGAGCAGCAGCGACGGCTGCTGCAGCGGCTGGCCCTGGCCCAGCGCAGGGCCGCCGCGGCCGAACCACCCCTGCAGGGGGTGCTTCTCCCGGAGGGCTCCCTGGCCCTTGGCCAGCCGTTGCCGGAGGCGGCGCCGGTGGAGGTGCTCAGCGGTGGCTTCCGCCGCCAGGGCGTGGAGTTGCGCAGCAGCCTGCTGCGCTTCGATCCTGGCCAGCGCCAGGCTGACCGCTGGATCGACAAGCACCGGCTGGTGCCCCTCGGCGAATGGGTGCCCCTGGCGGACCTGTGGCGCTGGAGCGGCCTCTCGGCGGTGGGAGGCGTGGAGCCCGGGACGGCCTCCCGCCGGCTGGCGCGGCCTGGGGGGGATGTGGGCGTGGCCATCTGTTACGAGCTCTCCGATGGGACGGCCCTGGCCGCCGCCACCCGCCAGGGGGCCCGCTGGCTGCTGGCCAGCGCCAACCTGGACCCCTATCCCGAGCAGTTGCAGGGGCAGTTCGCGGCCCTGGCCCAGCTGCGCTCAATCGAGACCGGCCGCTGGTTGGTCAGTTCCGCCAACACGGGGCCGAGCCTGCTGGTGGACGCCGCTGGACGGGTGCTGGAGCAGCTGCCCGCCGGCCGTCCCGCCAGCGGCCTGTTCACCGTGCAGCAGCGCGCCCAGCTCACCCCCTATGACCGCTGGGGTGAAGGCCCCCTGATCGGCATCGCCCTGCTGGCGGCCGCCTGGCGCTGGATCGCCGCTGCCGGCGGTGGCACTCCGGGGGCCTCCGCTGGGGAGGACGTTTTCAGCCGGGAGGACTGCTGAGTGGCGACGCAGTGGGGGCCTGGGGAGGGGCGGCGAAGGCGATGCCCTGCTCCTGGAACGCCTGCAGAATGCCCAGATTGATGACCTGCTGCAGGTCGAGATACACCACGACGCTGCTGTCGGGAACGAAGAACACGAACTGGAATTCCAGGGCGCCGTCGGTGAAGCGGGTGAAGTGGCAACGGTCGAACGTGGCCGGCGGATGGGCCCGGACCACCCCTTCCACGAGCCCAGGAATGGCGGCGGCCTGCTCCGCCGGCAGCTGATCGGACAGGCGCAGGCTGTGGGCGACCCGGCGCCGGGGCAGATCGCCGAAGTTGCGGATCGTCTTCTGCAGCAGTTCTTCGTTGCCGATCACGATCCGCTCGCCGCCCAGGCTGCGGATGGAGGAGGAGCGGATCCCCACCCGCTCCACCGGCCCGAGGACATCGGCAAAACCGATCAGATCGCCGATCTGGAAAGGTTTGTCGATGACGATGGTGATGTAGCTGAGGAAGTGGCTGAGCGGCCCGCGCAGGGCCAGGCCCAGGCCGAGGCCGGCCCCGGCCAGGGAGGCGTAGATGGCACCGAGGGGCACCCCCTGCTGCTGCAGGAACACCAGGCTGCCGAGGCCCCAGACCAGGGCGCGGATCATCGGTGCCAGGGCCTGCAGGGTACTGGTCTGTTCCACCCTTCCCAGGCGTTGCAGGGAGCGCTCCAGCAGCAGCAGCAGGCTGCGGTTGATCAGCCGCACCACCAGCACGACGGCCACCAGCAGGGCGGCCCCTTCCACCAGCCGATCGGGCCCGGGATCGAAGCGCAGCACCTCCCAGCCGCGCACCAGCGACCGCCAGCCCCAGACCACCATGGCCAGATAGCCGAGCGACGCCAGGCTGTTGAGCAGCAGGGGCGCGATCAGGCCGTCGGGGCGGGGGACGGCGCGCCGTAGCCAGCGGCGCAGTCCCCGCACCAGCAGCCACACGGCCAGCGAACCCAGCAGCACCCTGGCCAGGGCCATGAGCAGGGCGAATCCCGCGGCCTGAAGCGATGGGTTCAAGAGCGGCCCCAACCCCGCAGGGGGAGGATTGGCGATCGGGAGGCGACGCGATGCATGGGGGCTGGCCCTACCCAGGAACCCTATCGGCCCAGGCCTCCGGTGCCGTTGTTCAGCTTGTTGCGCTGGCCGCCGGCTTTGATCGGCCCGACGAAGACATTGATCTTGGGGTTGTGCAAGGTGAAACGTTCGATGCGCCCAACTCTTGGCTGGATCTCGACGATTCAGCTGTTGGTCCTATGGGTGCTCTCCCTTCCTTCCTTCCTTCCTTCATTTTTCAGAGAGCGTCGATGGCAGAAAGGAGGGCCAGTGGCGAGTTTAGGACGATAACCTAAAAATTTTCAGCCATTTCATGCCTCAAAAAAACCTTGTCATTGGCTTACCTGGTATCTGCATTCACTTATTGCTGCGTTGGAGGGGGGCGAGTCGCTTAAAATGGTTATCAACAGGGCTGTGCCGCTCGTGGTTGTTGAGATCAGTCACTTGGATTGCCTGGACTGTCTCTTATGGCTGCGCACGGGTGAAAATGTTGCCAAGCGTCTAAACTTTACCCAAGCCACGGTCTGCCGCACCACAAAGCGTACTTGCGCAATGTTTGGAATTGAGCTATCCAAGAAGGATGGTGAGTGGTGCATCTCGGGAAATCAATCGCTTCTGAATCTCGAACGGGCTGTCCATCAGGTTCATCGCTGGGATACGGCATTACCGTTGAGAATCGAAGCGCAGCACCATTCCGGCCCATTGTACTTGGATCCACCTCCTGATAAGTGCATTCTTGGAAATATGGACTTTGCGGACTATCATGCGCCCATCAATCTTTTGAGGGATGGGGTTATCGATGTGCACATTGCATGTTATCCGGATGTGCCCGATGCTGATTCTACAGACTTCGCCTGTTATCACCTCACGCGGTATCCAGTTCGACTCGCTGTTGCGACAATGCATCCCCTTGTTAAAATGGGGTCAATGGTCACATTGGACGACGTCACACAATTCCCCAGCCTCGCCATGAGGGATGGCGCCTTCCCTAAAATCCAATCAGCACTCTCTGAGATCGGATTATGGACCGCGCCATCAATGGACTTTCGTTATGATCATTCTAAATGGGAAGGTATGGTTGGGGACCTGGCCGCCGTGTGTTATGTGGCGCCCTTCAATGCCACCATGTTTGATTTCCCGATCACGATTCTGCCGCTTGCTATTCCTTTGAGTTCTGGGGAGACTGTGGTTGTGAAACGAGCGTATGCAGACCATCCACGCTATCATTCACTGCTAGAAACTTTGAAATGTCGGGCTCGCAACCTCTCGCAAAAGTATGATGATGTGAAGATCATGTTTTAGAGTTTCCCTGCTTTTTTTCTGAACAGTTGCTGACTGGGATTGCCCACTACGACGATGCCGTCAACCTTGAGCTTGATTAGGTAGCTAGCTCCGCACTCCTCAAGATGCGTTCCGGTCGAGCGCCGCAGCTGCAGATGGCATGAACCACTCGCTCAGTCATTGTTGATAAGTTGAAGCGTCGGTTGAAGCGGTAATTGAAGGCACCCAGGTAGCGATCAGCGTACTTATCGAATTTCAGTGCATGAAAGGTGCCGCTGAAGCTGGTTTTCAAGTTGCTGAGGACCGTGTTGATCCAGCGGAATACAGACAGTTCACTGGGATGGCGTCCTTTCACGACCACAGCTTGATGTAGGCAAACGACTTCTGTCACGGCGCGAAAGCAGGCCAGCCCATCTGAGATCACTTCACATCCTATTGCCACTGAATTCTGTGCCCAGTCAGCGATGGCGGCAAAGGAGAACGGGGCCACGGTGGCAAGCTTCACGTAACGAGGGTGGCCCGCATCATCGACAGAGACGGCCGCCACGATCGGCACCTTGTTCTCTGATCCACCTGTACCTTTCCCCGCAGGACATAGGCCCCATGCCGCTCCTTCATCGCCTGCATGATCTTATTGTCAACCAGCCATGCCGCGCGGTAGTTCACGCCGAGATGGCGCCTCAAAGCGAGTGAGGAGATGTGCGTCCACCGCTACACGGAAGCCTTGCGGCTAGGGCCTGGCCCACCAGGTAGAGAGCGAGGAACCCGGTGGTCAACGGCAACTTGGTCGCCTCCAGGATGGTTCCGGCCGTGAGGGTGGTCTGATGACGGCAGCTCCGGCATGGATAGCGCTTGTGGCGCCTGCCATGGATCAACCCGTATTCCTTGCACTCACAGCGGGGGCAACGGAAACCATCAGGCCAGCGTGCCTGCTCCAGGGCGGCCTCGCAATTCTCCTCGGCGCCGTAGAGCTGGATGAACTCGGGCAGCGACAGGCCTGCCTGAAACTGGATTCGACCCATGGCCATGGCGGGCACCTCTGGTACATGCGTACCAGATTGCGATGGAAAGACCTGCTGATGGAGCTTGCCACCTAATCAAGATCTGCGTTGAAACAGATACTGCCGGTTGCGCTGGGAGAAGGCGCTGCGCCGACTGAGCTCCGTGGGGGTGATCGGGGTTTGCAGATGGGCCCGGATCCACTCCAGCAGCTCGTTGAAGGGGTGATCACGCCCCCCCCGACCGCAGCAGTGGGGCGTCCAGCATCCGCAGAGCCAGATGGAGATGGCTCAGCAGCTCGCCCTACTCCGCTGATGCGCTGCCGTCCACCCGCAGGGTACGTTCGAAGGGCGGCGATCGAGGCAGATCATCACCTCCTCGAAGGTGCCGGTGCTGGCGGTGAAGGCGGCGCTGGGCAGGTAGGCCGCCATCGGCCCAGCCTCAAGCTTCAGCCGTTGGCCGTCCGTTCCCACCTCGGCGACGCCAGCCAGGGGCAGGCTGAGGGTGGCGATCGGGGAATCGTCGAAACTGATCTCCAGGAGGGAGTGGCGGCTGCAGGACATCGCGATCTGCCCCATGTGGATGACGCCGCTGCGATGGACGAGGCCACCGCTATGGGGGGACTCCAGCAGCGTGAGCGGAGCCCTGGCCGTCATTCGTTGACGATCGAGGCCGTGACCTCGACCGAGGCGTCACCGCACTGCACGATCCGGCCGGTGGGATTGGCCACCAGGCTGCCGAGCACGAGCTGGGGGTCCGCCGGACGGATCTGGCCCGGCTGGATGTTCATGCAGATGATCGTGGTGATCCGTGGGTTCTGGGTGGGGGTGAGGAAGGCGGCGCCCACATAGGCATTCAGCTGCCCCACCTTGGCGGTCTGGGCCGGAATCACATAGCTGTAGGCCGCTTCGGTGGTGGTGCGAACGGCGTAGTTGAAGGACGCCGGCAGGGTGATGCCGAAATCCTGCTGGATGTTCGAGACCGTGGCCCGGAAGGAGCCGTTCTTCTGGTAGTAGGTGCGCTGGCCTTCCATCATCCGGGCCACGGCGTTGAGCGCCGCCGCCTGCTCAGGACTCGCCTGCGGCTGCGCCCTGGCGCCGGGGCAGGCCGCCGCGATGGCGAGGACCAGGCAGGCCTGCAGCGTCGGGCTGGCGTGGCGGGAGAGGGGGAAGGTCATGGGTGGGGGAGTGGGAATCCTGGAAGCAGGATGGAGGGGGCGGCAACGGCCCTCCGGGCAGTCTCCTCCCCCGGCGGCGGTGGCTCTTAGCCGGCGGCCGCCCTCAGGTCCGTGTCCTGTTGCTGAGCAGACCAGCGCGCCATGCTGGCCTGCGGAGATCCTGCTGGACAGGACACAGCCCATTGTCTTTTCTGACATCGTCCGTTCGGCACTTCTGCGCTGCTGCGACAGTCTTGCCGTCCTGCGTTCATCGTTGGCCGGCCGCCCGATCGATCGGCCAACGAATGTGTCGAAGGCGATCGATGCGGCCCTGAAGCACACATTTATGCCCCCACAATGCGGAGCGTCAGCCATCCGCAGGGCCCAGGGATCCGTGCTTGTTCATCGTCCTTAGGTCAGCTCTCTGGCGCTGGCCGTCCTGCTGATCCTGGCCTTGGGCATGGGAGTGGTGCTGCTGGGGCCCGCCCCTTCCCCGGCGGCGGACCCCTGCCCGCCGTCGATGGCCCCGATCCCCGGCGGCCGCTACCGGATCGGCGCGGCGGGCCGCCTGCCGGAGGAGGCGCCGGCTTCGGTGCGGCTGCAGCCCTTCTGCATCGGCCGTACGGAGGTGAGCAACCGCGCGTTCGCCGCCTTCGTGGCCGCCAGCGGCTACCGGACCCAGGCGGAGCGGCCCCTGCCCCAGGAACAGTTCCCGGAGCTCTCCGCCGCCGAGCGCCGCCCCGGCTCGGTGGTGTTCCGGCCGCCCTCCCCCGGCGAGCCTCTGGAGGAGCTCAGTTGGTGGCACTGGGTGCCCGGGGCCGACTGGCGCCACCCCGAGGGCCCCGGCAGTTCTATCGACGACCGGCTCGACCACCCGGTGGTGCAGGTGTCCCTGGCGGATGCGGAGGCCTACGCGGCCTGGGCCGGCGCCGCCCTCCCCAGCGAGACCCAGTGGGAGTTCGCTGCCCGGGGCGGCCTGCGGGATCGGGCCTTCAGCTGGGGCGACCGCTGGCGAGCGGGTCTGGCCAACACGTGGCAGGGGGAGTTTCCCGTCCGTCACACGGCCGACGATGGCTTCACCGGCACCGCTCCGGTGGGCAGCTTCCCCCCCATGGCTACGGACTGCAGGACATGACCGGCAATGTCTGGGAGTGGACGGCGGACTGGTACCGGCCCGGCCACGATCGCCTCGCCGACCGGGCCGCCAGCAGCGATCCGCGGGAGCCCGGAGTGGCCAAACACGTCATCAAAGGGGGCTCCTTCCTGTGCGCCCCGAACTACTGCAGCCGCTACCGGCCGGCGGCGCGGGAGGCCGAAAGCCCAGACACCGGCACCTCCCACATCGGTTTCCGACTCGTTTCCCCTGCCCTGACGACCCATGCCTGAGCCCCTGACCCGCCTGAGCGTCGCGGTCGGTCGCCTGCTGCGGCGCCTGGTGCCGGCGTGCCTGGCCCAGCGGATCACCGGCACCCCGGGAGCCCCCAATGCCACCACCACGATCCCCGGCACCCAGCTGCCGGCCCCGGAGCCCCCCTTCGGTGGGGTGATCAGGGATGGGGCGCTGCAGTCGAAGCCCTGCTGGGCTGGGCGCCGCGGATCACGCCCCCGCAGAGCGCGCTCAACGTGTTGCTGATCATCACCGATGACACCGGTTTCGGGGTGCCCAGCAGCTTCGGCGGGGTGATCCCCACCCCGGCGATGGACCGGGTGGCCAAGGCGGGACTGCAGTACATCTGCATGTTCTCCACGGCCCTGTGCTCCCCCACCCGCCCCTCCATCACCACGCCGCGCCGGGCTGCCACAGCCTGCGCTTCGGCGGTGATCCCCTCCACCTGCCCGTGCTGCCGGCCGCCGCCCCGCAGCTGGCCTTTCACTCCGCCACGGCCTGGGCCCAGCGGCTGCACCACGGCGAACTGGATGGCGAAGCGCACTGGTCGACAATTCTGGGAAGGACCTGAACCAAGCCGATGGCCCTGATCAGCCGCCTGCTGCAACAGCGCCATGCCTTTTACCGAGGCCTTCTGGCGGTTGAGGTGTTGGCCCTGGTGGGCCTGCGCGGCCTGGAACAGGCACCACGGCTGGTCAGCGTGCTCTACCTCGTGATCTCCGGGGTGGGGATCCTGCTGGATTCACCCCTGCTGCCGCACAACCGCCTCCCGCCAACGCCAACCGAATCGATGCCCCGTGCTCTGGGACGCCGCATCCAGAAGTTGCTTCAGCGCCGGAAGCGGTCAGTCATCTACTGGATCCTGGCCCTGGGCATGGAACTGATCTGGCAGGCGGCCCTGGTGCTCAACCCCACCCTGGCCGTGCAGCTGAGCGTGATCCATCTGGTGACATGGCTCAGCCTGATGCTGATTGTGCTGTGGGGTCTGGTGAATGCCCTGGCCGAAGAACCGACCTTCACGGGCGACCTGCTGATGGGGGCCACGGCCGGTTATCTGCTGGTTGGATTCACCGGCGGCATCGTGCTCAACTCCCTGCTGGTGCTCGACCCGGCGGCCTTCAACCTGCAGGACCATGGACACTCCCTGCCCGATGGCATCGGTCATGCGCCGGCCATGCTCGGGGCCGCTTTCGCCAGTCTCACCACCATCGGCAGCCCTGTGCTGAAGAACGGAAACCTCACCAGCCTCACCGGCAGCGTGGCCATCACGATCGTGGGCCAGCTCTATCTGGCCATCCTGATCGCCGGTGTGCTGGGCAAGCCGAGGACGCTGGGCAAACCGGGCCAGCCAGCTGCCGCACCTGAAGCCGAACACCCCCAGCTCAGCAGAGCCGCTGCGCCAATCAGACTGCGACGACCCAGGCGCTGATCTGCATCACCGTGGCAATGCGCAACCGCGTCCTGGCCCTGTTGTGGCTCGGGCTCATCCCTGCCCAGCTGGCCCCGGCTGCGTTGGCTCGGCCCCCAGGCCAGCCCCAGAGCACCAAGCTGCTGGAGCGCAGCTGGCAAAAGCTGGATGCGCAACTGCGGGCGCTCGATCAGCTGCTCCCGAGCGAGCCCGAGCCCCCGGTGGGAAACGTGCTCAGCACTCCTGAGCTGCCCGCCAACCTGATCCGCGCCAACCAGCCCGCCACGGGCCCAATCCAGCCGGCCGACATGGTGGCCAGCCCACCCCTGGATCTGCCCTCCCCCCAGCAACTCCAGGCCGGCAGCGTCGCCAGCCTCAGCCTTGAACAGGCCCTGGCCATCGCCTTTGCCAACAGCGCCAGCCTGCAAGCCCAGCGGGAGCAGGTGGCCGCTGCCCTGGCCCGCTTCCAGGCCTCCATGGGCAGCTATTGGCCCACGATCAGCGCCTTTGCCAATGGTGGCTACGAGGGCAGCCGCAGCACCACCACCTCCAACAAACCCAACGACAACCTGGGCTTCGGCCCGCTGTTTGCACCCAATGGGCTGCTCACCCCCGGTCCAAATGGCACATCCATTCCCACCGCCGGCCCCTTCTACGTGCCCAACGGCGGTTCCGTGGCAGCCACCTCAGGGGAATGGGGCCTGGAGGGCGGCCTGCAGCTCAATTACGCCCTGCTGGATTTCGCCCGCACACCCACGGTTCGCGCGGCTCGCGCCAGCCTGGAGCAGCAGCGCAACAGCTACGCCAACCAACTGCGCTCCCTGCAGCTGCAGGTGAGTGAGGCCTACTACTCCCTGCAGCAGGACGAGCAGCTGGTGCGTGTCTACGACGCCAACCTGCGCAACGACATGGTGATCCTGCAGGACACCCTCGACCTCAAGCAGGCCGGCCTGGTGCCCCGGCTCGATGTGCTGCGGCGGCGCGCCATCCAGGCCGCCGATGAAGAAACCCTGATCCAGGCCCTGGCTGATCGGGCAGTGGCACGCCGGCAGCTGGCGGTGCTGCTCAACCTGCCGGCCAACGTGACCCCCACCCCCAGCGACCCGATCGTGGTGCAGCCCCGCTGGCCGCTCGATCTCGAAGCCAGCCTGCTGGCTGCCTACAGGGGCAATCCGGAGCTGGAGGCGATCCTGGCCACCCGCACGGCCCTGGCCCAGCAGAGCCAGGCCACTGCGGCAGGTCTGCTGCCGAAACTTTCCCTGTTTGCCAGCGGCGGCGGCAGCAGCTCCCAAACCAGCCTGAGCAATTTTGATCTTGGCGGCGGCGGCTGCTGCGGCTCCACCGCCCTGCCCCTGAGCACCACCAGCGGCTCGGACTGGTCGGTGGGTTTGACCTTCACCTGGCTGCTGTTTGACGCCGGCACCACGGCCGGCCAGGCCCGGGCGCTCACCAAGCAGGCCGAGGCCACCGCCCAGCAATACGCCGCCAGCCGCAACGACATCCGCCTGAGAATCGAGCAGGCCTTCTTCAACCACGAAGCCAGCCTGGCCAAGCTCAGCTCGGCCCGCCGCGGCGTGGCGGCTGCCCTGGAGGCTTTCCGTGATGTGCGTCTGCGCTACGTAACCGGCCTCGACAGCGAGCTCAATCTCTCCAATACCCAAGACCGCCTGATCAACAGCCTGGTGCGGCGGATCAACGCCACGGTCAACGTGAACATCACCTATGCGAAGTTGCTGAGAGAACTGCTGCCGATGCCGCGCGATCCCAATCTGCCGATCCAGCCCCAGCTGCAGCTGCAACTCAGCAGCAGCCCCGCCACCCAACCTTGAACGGGCGACACCCCATGGCTGCCGCCCTGCCCTCCCTGAGCCCTCTTTGGCGCAACAGTCTGCGCATCTGGCTGGCCAGCACCCTGACGATCGGGATCCTGTTCTGGTCAGGGCGCAACCTGCTGCTGGGGCTGGCTCTGGTGATGGCGGTGTTGTTCGTGAATGAGAATGACCTCACCCCCGCCCGCAGCATCGGCCAGCTGGTGGCCGGCGCCTTGATCGGCCTCCTCACGGCCATCGTGCTGCAAGAGATCTCCACCAGCTGGGTGGTGCTGGGCCTGGCCATCCTGCTCACCGGAGTGCTGGTGCGCAGCCTGGGGCTGCTCAAAGGCCTGAGTACGGGGTATCTGAGCTGCTGGGCCGTGGAACTGATGCACCGCGGCAACCAGTTCAACTGGGCGACGATTTTTGACCTGGCCTTCGCGGCAGTGGTGGGCATCTTGATGGCGCAGATCGCCACCTGGGCCCTCTGGCCGCGCCGCCCCCTGCAACAGCTCCCTGCCCTGGAAGCCCGGATCGCCCACCAACTCGAGGCCCAGATCCTGGCGATGCAGCAGTGGCTGGATCGCGGCGGTGAGCCCCCAGCTGTCCTGCGCTCCCAGGATCTGCTGCCCAGCATTCAGCTGTTGCAACAGCTCCGCGACCAAAACCAGGGCCATCCCAGGCCCGCCCACACCCAACACCGGCTGTCGCGCTGGGCCCAGGCCGGCAGCATCTGGCGACAGGTGTTACGCCAGTGGCTGCTGCTGGAGCCCCTGTTACGGCAGCTGGACACGCCCCTGCCGGCAGGCAACCCCCAGCCCCTGCTCCGCAGCGCGCTCGCCAGCCTCGCCGGGACCTTGCAAACCAAGCCCATCGCCGCTCCAGCGCCAACCCTCTCGAGCCCAGCTCAAGATTGGCTGGAAGAAGCCAGGCATCTGGGCGTCCCCCAGCCCCTGCTGCTGGCCATCGGCCAGCAGTGCCATGTGTTGGAACAGCTCCTCCACAGCCGGGCACTGCTCAGCGCGGGCCTGACCCAGCTCTCGGCCCCGCAGGGATGACCAGCCCAGCCCTGCGGGACACCCTGCGCCTCGCTGCCACTGTGACGGTGGTGAACGGCTTCGCCAATCTCACCGGCCTGCCCTTCGCGCTCTACGCCTCCCTCGCCGTGCTGAGCGTCACCGTGGGCAACTACGGCAACACCCTCGAACTCGGCCGTCAGCGCCTGGTTGGCACCGCCATTGGCGCCATGGTGGTGTTCTTCGGCTACCGGGCCTGGGGGCCGCTGCCGCTGGTGGTGGGCCTGCCACTGGCCCTGCTGCTGGCCCGGCTGATCGCCGGCTCGTTGCGGCTCACCGTGGGCTACGGGGTCTGCTGCTTTGTGGTGGTGATGGGCTGGCTGACGCACGACCAGCAGCTCAACAGCTGGATCCCGCTGCGCTTGCTCTGGACCGCGTTCGGCATCCTGATGGCCCTGCTCAGCCTGCGTCTGTTCTGGCCGTCCAGAGCACGGATCCAGCAGCGCGAGGGGCTGCTGCAGCTGCTGGTGGATCTGGGTCACACCCTGCTGCAGGTGGTGCAGCACCCGCCCGAAGCGATCCAATCCCAGGCGCTACGCCGCCGCCAGCTGGGGCAGCAGATCCGTAGCCTGCGCACCAGCCTGCAGGGCCTGCGCGACCAACGCCAGGGTGCCCTGCTGGAACTGGGCACCCTGGCGAGCCAGCATCCAGTGGCACGGATGTGGGCGCTGCTGGACCAGGCCAGCGAGGCCCTGATCCTGGACCTCGACGAGCTGCGGCGCCAACCGAATGCCGACTGGCAGGGCTGGGGTCTCCAGGGCGACTACGACGCAGGCCTGGCTTTTGTGCAGGGTGTGGTCGAGCGTTTGCTGAGCTGGCGACAGCAACTGAGCGATTCAACCCAACTACAGCCACCGCCGAGCCAGCCGCGTTCGACGCTGTCCTTGGAGGCCCTGCAGTCGCCCGAATCCAAGGCTGCCTACAGGCGGCTAAGCCCCGAGCAACTGCAACGGGTGGCCGCTCAGTTGATGGTGCTCAACCGCATGGATCACACCATGGAGAGCACCGAACGCCAATGGCGCGCCATTGTGAGCTGATACCCGTGTGAGCTCAGGGTTCAGGCGTTTGGGCGCGACGACCACCAACGCTCGACGCGATAGAGCAGCACCACCAGCAGCACCACCAGCCAGAACCAAAGCTCCGGTGGGTTGGAGTTGAACAGGATCAGCAGCAGCACCACCTCGCTGACCAGCCAGGGAAATTCCTGGCGCAGCAAGGGATTACGGATCCGGGGAAGGGACGGCGACTTCACAGGGGATCTCATGGAACGGTGTTGGGCTGGCGCAGGGAGGGCTGGTCCCAGCGCAGGTCGATCCAAGGGGTGCGGAAGCCACCGGTGAGGGAGCGCAGGCCCGGAATCACATAGCTGATCGGCGAGCGCCACTCCACGTACGCATGGGTGGACACGGTGAGGCCGTCGCGGATCGGGAACACGCCACTCCCCCCCGAGAGGGTCCAGCGGTAGCCATCCACGCTGGAGAGATCTCGCTCCAGCTCGATTTCAGTGCGCATCACCGGACCGTTCTTCGTCAGCGCCTGGGCCAGCTGCGCGTTGCCGGTGGTGGTGGAGATGTCGTCTTCGGTGGCGGGCAGGGTGAGCACCTGCGTCACCTTGCCCACGATGCCGCCGAAGCGGCCGCGCTGGTTCCACTGCGGCACCACCTCCACGGGCAGCCCCAGGGGCAGCCGGCGGGCATCGGCGGGCGCGAAGTAGGACACCACCCGCAGCGGGCGCTCCTTGGCGCTGGGTTGCTCAGGCCGACCGATCGTGCCCAGCCGCTGGCCGGTGCCCACGGTCTGGCCGGCGATCACCTGCAGGTCCAGCATCGTGCCGTCCCGGTCGGCATGCACCTTGCCGTCGTAGGCGATCTTGGCTTCGGTCACCTGGATCTGACGCTTGAGATCGTCGATCTGATAGCGGCGCTGCAGGGCCTGGGTTTCGATGCTCAGCTTCACCTGCTGGTAGTTGGTCACCACGTTCTTCTCGTTGATCTTCACGTCATCGAGATTGACGCTGGTGCTGGTGAGCCCCTGCTCTGCCGACACCACCTCAGAAGACAGCGGCGCCACCACCTCCCGCTGGGCCAGCCAATCGAGGTTGCGCAATTTGCTGGAGTAGGTCGACTGCAGTTCGCCGTAGCGGCGGCGATCGTCGGAAAACTTGGCCAGGGACGTCTCCAGGGCCCGCTTCTCGGTGAGCAGCCGCAGGGCATCGCGCTCATCGAGCTGGGCATTGTGCCGCTGCAGCTGGCGCAGGTTGCCGCGCTGCTGGTCGAGCTGGCGCTCCAGCACCGGCAGATACAGCTGCATCAGCACCTGGCCGCGCGCCACCGGCTCACCCTCCTTCACGAACAACTCCCGCACCTGGCCGCCGGCACGGGCGTTGAGGATGCCGGCGTTGTCGGGATAGATCAACACGCCCATGCCTTCCACCTCGGTGGGCACTGGCCAGAACAGGGCCCACAGAACCAGCACGCCACCCACCCCCGCCAGGCTCACACCCACCTGGCTGTGATCGCTCAGCCCGTGCCAACGCGCCTGCAACCGCTGCAAGGGGCCGCGGGGCGTGGGGGCTGCAGCGGTGGGGGTGGCCTGAGTCATGGTGCTCAGCTTGCATGATGAAAAGGCACCTGTCAGCCCCCGCCTGCTATGACAACCCCAGGCCCAGCTGCTGCAGGCAAACGCCAATCCGGCCAACGCCGATCTGCAGCTCACCGTCCTGCGTAACCACGCCAGTGCCACCGGCGCCACCAACTTCGGCTTCGTCTGGCGCCTCGGACACCCGACCACGCCCCTGGTACTGAGCTTTCACACCGTCTCTCTGGCCCCAGGTGCCAGCGCCAGCGGCTCCGACCCCACAACCACACGATCCAAGCCAGGTGGCCCTAGTCGCCGGGCTTGGATCGTATCGGAGGTGATCAGCAAAGCTGAGAGTCCCAATGGAAAGGCTCCACTGGTCGATGGGCCCCGAAGGCCGCGCATGGGGGCGGCTCTGGTGTTCGGGGGGGGGGGCGGCGGCCCAGAAGCTCTGAGAGGAGTACGAGCTTCTTTGCGACCGCTTTTACGACCGCATAGAGAATCTCGCCATGGGTGCAGCATCCCAAAACAAAAAGACCCCAGCAAGGCCAGGGTTTTCAGGGGATGGAGCCAAGCGGATTCGAACCGCTGACCCCCTGCATGCCATGCAGGTGCTCTACCAGCTGAGCTATGGCCCCATTGATGCGCCGGCTTACCGGTGCTTGAGGAGCTTACAACGTGGCCGATCGCCCCACAGGCACCGCTCAGACCTGCCGCCAGACCGCCACCAGGCGGCCCTGCACACTCACCTGGTCGGCGGGCAGGGTGATCGCTGTATAGGCCGGGTTGGCGGCCTCCAGGCGCACCTGGCTGCCCTGGCGGTGGAAATGTTTGAGGGTGGTGCCGCTGCCCAGCACCAGGGCGCTCACGATCGTGCCCTCCCGCAGGCGGGAGGGGTCGCTCACGGGTTCCATCAGCACCACATCGCCATCGGTGATGTGGGCGTCCACCATCGAATCGCCGTTGACCGTGAGGGCGAACAGGCCGCAGGTGTCGAGCACCGGGGCCAGGTCGAGATGCTCCTGGACGTCGTCGAAGGTTTCCACCAGCCCGCCGGCCGCCACGGCCCCGAGCACCGGGATGCCCGTACGGGTGTCTCCGAGCAGCTGCAGGGTGCGGGCCTGGCCCTCCTGCCAGGTGATCCACCCCTTCTGCTGCAGGTGGCGCAGGCGGCTCTGGATCGGGGCCGGCGACCGCAGGCCCATGGCCTCCATCATCTGGCGGATCGAGGGACTGTGCCGGTGACGGCCGATGTAGTCGGCGAGCCAGTCGTACAGCTCCCGCTGGGCCTCGGTGAGCTCCTGGTGGGTGGCGAACACGGGCAGTACGGATGAACCAGTCCCTTTCTGCCATCCCAAGGGCGTTTTGTCCACTCCCCCATGCCGCCGGCCCCTCCCCTCAGCCTGCAACGCCCCCCAGCAGGGTCGCCAGCAGGGCCTGCTGCACGTGCAGGCGGTTCTCCGCCTGGTCGAAGACCCGGCTGGCTGCCCCCTCGATCACCCCGGCACTGATCTCCTCACCCCGGTGGGCCGGCAGGCAGTGCAGCACGATCGCCCGCGGATCGGCCTCGGCCAGCAGGTCCTCGTCGAGGCACCAGCCGCTGAAGGCCTGCTCCCGTTGGGCCTGCTCCTCCTCCTGACCCATCGACGCCCAGACATCGGTGTAGAGCACATGGGCCCCGCGGGCCGTCGCCACGGGGTCCTGCAGCACCGTGATCGTGCAGCGCTCGCCCGCTAGGGCCCGGGCCTGCTCCACCACGGCCGGGCTGGGGGCGAATCCATCGGGGCAGCCGATGCGCACATCCATCCCCAACAGGCCCCCGAGGAGCATCAGGGAGTGCGCCATGTTGTTGCCATCACCCACGTAGGCCAGGGTCAGGCCGTGCAGGTCGGTGGGGTCATGGCCGAAGCGTTCCTGAATGGTGAGGGCATCAGCCAGGGCCTGGCAGGGGTGCTCCAGGTCGGTGAGGGCATTGATCACCGGGATTGAGGCCCAGTGGGCGTAGTCGATCAGGTCGTCCTGGGCGAAGGTGCGGATCGCCAGGGCATCGCAGTAACGGCTCAGCACCCGGGCCGTGTCGGCGATCGGTTCACCGCGGCCCACCTGGGTGACGGCCGGGTTGAGGTCGATCGTCTGACCGCCGAGCCGAGCCATGGCGACGATGAAGCTCACCCGGGTGCGGGTGGAGGCCTTGGAGAAGATCAGACCCAGCACCCGCCCGGCCAGATCAATGCGTTGTTCGCCGCTCTTCAGCTGGCGCGCCAGCTCCAGCAGGGCAAGGGTCTGGGCGCCGTCGAGGTCGGCGGAGGAGAGCAGGTCGCGGCCTTTCATGGCGGCGAGTGGGGCTAGGGGGGACACCATGGCCCACGTCCCAAACAACCCTTATGCGAGATCGACCCCCCCCACGTCAAGGGCAGGGGCGCAGGCCATGGCGCTCGGGCCGCACGGTGCTGGCGGAGGGAAGCAGGATGAAAGGTGCGGACCGCCAAGCCCCGGGTGCCTCCCAGCAGGCCAGGTCGGGGTTGGCGGCACGAAGGGCGGGAATGTCGTCGTGGGCAAGCTGAAAGCCCAGGAAGGCTCGTTCGAGCGGCTGGGCAACGTCCCGTAACTCTTCCGGCGCCTGCTGCAGTTGGCCGGGCCGGAAGTAGAGCGGGCTGAGGGCCTCCAGCAGCCAGCCCCGACTCCAGCAGCCCGCGTCGCAGATGCCGCTGCGCTCGACGAAGGTGGCCATCAGCTTGTAGTTCTGCAGGGGAGCACGTTTCTCGGCCAACTCCCGCTGGGCCAGCTGCCACTGCAGCAGCAGCCAGATCGCCAGCAGGCTGGCCAGGGCGAGCCGCCGCGCACGGCAGAATTGTTGAGCGAGCTCCCAGCCATTACCGCAGAGGTAGGCCAGAGCCGGCAGCACGACGATGTAATACCTGGCCTGGGACAGAGGCTTGATCAGGTCGACGGGCAGCATCAAGGCCAGGAAGCCACCGATCGCCAGCAGCAGGAACCGGGCTTCCCCCAGTGCTGGGCTTGGCGGCACCGGTGCCAGCGGTTCCGGGCGTCGTCGCACCGCCGTGACGGCGAACACCAGGGCCATGGGCACCCCCAAGGCGACCAGCAGCAGCCCTTCCGGTCCGGCGCGGCCCGGAGCCAGCAGCGGCAGGGTGCCGCTCAGGAACTCGCTCAGAGTGCCGCTGATCGGCGTCACCTGGATCCAGTCGAGGCGCTCCAGCTTGTTCGAGAGCGAACTCGACAGCAGATGGGCCATGGGACAGGCCAACAGGCCCAGCAGCAGGGGCAGCACCTGCTGGCGTCGACGCCATACCAGGCCTTCGGCCCAGACCACGGCCAGCACCACCAGGACGAACAGCAGCGAGAAGTAGTGGGTGAGGGAGAGCAGCAGGCAGGCAAGGACGAACAGGCGCCGCAGGGCCGCGTCGCTCCAGCCGACCAGAAGACTGTTGCTGGAGCCGCCCAGGCGCCGGTGCCTCAGTTCCATGGCTGCTCCCAGCATCACGGCCGAGAGGGCCAGGGAGGTGGCGTAGCTGCGGGATTCCTGGGCGTAAAACAGAAACGCCGGGCTGGTGCCCAGGAAGGCCATACTCACCAGGCGCCGGCCTGCCCCCCGACCCGAGGCGAACAGCGCGGTGGCCACCAGGCTGATGCCGGCCATCAGCAGACTCAGGCTTCGAGTCGCTGCTTCCCCGCTGCCGCCGCTGCCGATCCAGAGCTTGAGCAGGCTCTGGTAGAGGGGCGGATGGGTGTCGGGAATCAGCCAGTGCCGCAGCATCAACCCCCAGTCGGCCCGGCTGGCGGACACCGACCAGAGCTCATCCGACCAGTAGGAATAGTTTGTACCCAGGCCGCGGCTGGCGGCCAGAAGAAAAAAGAGGACCAGCACCGCACTGATGGCGAGCTGGATCCTCCGGTGATTCATCGATGAGCGCCACGGCCAGGCGGGTTCCTGGGGGCGGGGCTGGTCAGATTTCAGGCGACAGCACCCTCCAGCACCGGTGCATCCGGCAAACAGCTGGAGGCCAGCAGCTGCTTCAGCTCGTCGCCCTCGATCACTTCCTTCTCGAGGATCTTGTGGGAGATGGCCTCCAGCAGGTCCCGGTTGTGGTGCAGGATCGACAGGGCACGATCGTGGGCCCGGTCGACCAGACCGCGCACTTCCTTGTCGATCTCCAGGGCGGTGGCATCACTCACAGCCCGGCGCGGGTTGGACCCCCCTCCCAGGAAGCGGCTGCCGCCCTGCTTGTCGTAGGCGAGGGGGCCGAGGGTCTCACTCATGCCGTAGGTGCCGATCATCTGCTCGGCGATGTCGGTGGCCCGTTGCAGGTCGTTGGCGGCGCCGGTGGTCACCTCGCCGAAGACCACTTCCTCGGCGGAACGGCCGCCCAGGAGCGTGGCGATCTGGCCTTCGAGATCCTCCTTGGAGTTGAGGAAGCGCTCTTCGGTGGGCAGCTGCAGGGTGTAGCCGAGGGCCGCCATGCCGCGGGGCACAATCGAAATCTTGGCCACCTTGCTGCCGCCGGGCATCAGGTGCCCCACGATGGCGTGGCCGACTTCGTGATAAGCCACCACCTTCTTCTCATCGGGTTGCAGCACCCGGCTTTTCTTCTCCAGACCCGCCACCACCCGTTCAATGGCTTCATTGAGGTCGGCCTGCTCCACCTGGGTGCGATAGACCCGTGCCGCCAGCAGGGCCGCCTCATTGACGAGGTTGGCCAGGTCGGCGCCGGCAAAGCCACTGGTGGCCTGGGCGATCTTGTCGAGATCCACCCCATCGGCCAGCTTCACCTTCTTGCCATAGATGTCGAGGATCATCTTGCGGCCGGAGAGGTCGGGACGATCCACCAGCACCTGGCGGTCGAAACGGCCCGGACGCAGCAGGGCGGCATCGAGGGTTTCCGGCTGGTTGGTGGCCGCCAGCACGATCACCGGCTTGTCCTGGGCCGTGAAGCCATCCATCTCGGTGAGCAGCTGGTTGAGGGTCTGCTCGCGTTCGTCGTTGCCGCCCACCACGCCCATCGAGCCGGAACGGCTCTTGCCGATGGCGTCGAGTTCGTCAATGAAAATGATGCAGGGCGCCTTCTTCTTGGCTTCTTCGAACAGGTCGCGGACGCGGGCGGCGCCGGCACCCACGAACAGCTCCACGAATTCGGAGCCGGAGATGATGAAGAACGGCACACTGGCTTCACCGGCCACGGCCTTGGAAAGCAGGGTTTTGCCGGTGCCCGGAGGGCCCACCAGCAGCACGCCCTTGGGGATCCGGGCGCCGATGTCCATGTAGCGCTGGGGTGTCTTGAGGAAGTCGACGATCTCGGTGAGCTCGGTCTTGGCTTCGTCGACACCGGCCACATCGGCGAAGGTGACCCTGGATTCCTCATCGGGCACGTAGACCTTCGCCTTCGACTTGGTGAAGCTCAGGGCCCCCTGGGCACCGCCCCCACCCATTCCGCTGCGGCGAGCGAAGAATTGCAACACCAGGATGAAGATCAACGGCGGCACCACCCAGCTCAGGGCCGTGGTGAGGAAGCTGGGCCGCTTCGGCGGGGCGGCGGCGAATTCGACCCCGTGCTGCTCCAGGCGCTGGGGCAGCTCCATGTCGAAGATCGGGGTGGTGGAGAGCACCGTGGGAGCTCCCTCCTCCGGAGCCGTGGTGAGCTCGTAGCGAATCTGGTCCTGGGTGATGTAGGCCCGCTTGACGTTGTCGTCATTCACCTGGTCGATGAACAGGGAGTAGGGCACCCGGGGCACCTGGGTGGCGGGATTGGGGAGGAAGTTGCTGAACAGCAGCAGCACTCCGAAACCGATCAGGAGCAGATTGACGATCCCGAACCGCCGGGTGGGGCGATTGTCGTCCTGACGGATGGCCATGCTGCACAAAACGGCGAATGAGCCCAAGCTAGGTCTGGTCGTCAACGGCCGTACCACCACCCGGTCGGGAGAACCGAACGCCCGTCCCTTCGGTTCCCCCCTCCCCCCATGTGCGGCCGCTACTCCCTGGCCACGAGCCTTGATCGGCTTCTGCCCCGGCTGAAGGGGCCGATGCCGCCCGGGTTGGTCGACCATTACGCCCCCCGGCCCCAGGTTCGGCCTGGGGAACCGGTGCTGCTGCAGCGCCAGGAGCATGGCCGCCTCGAGGTGGCCCTGGCCCTGTGGGGGCTGGTGCCGGACTGGTGCCCTGACCCGATGGTCCGCCGCCGGCCGATCAATGCCCGCAGCGAGACGGTGGGGGAGAAACCCTTCTTTCGGGGCGCCTGGCGCCACCGCCGGGCCCTGATCCCCGCCGATGGTTTCTACGAATGGCAGACAAAAACGGTGGAGGGCCGGTCCTTCAAGCAACCCTGGCTGTTCCGTCGCCGTGATCAGCGCCCCTTCTGGCTCGGTGGGCTCTGGGAGCGTTGGCTGGGCGGTGATGGGGGGGAACTCGAGACCTGCGTCGTGCTCACCACCGCCCCCAACGCCCTGCTGGCCCGGGTGCACGACCGCATGCCGGTGGTCATCCCCGACGGGCTGGAAGAAGCCTGGCTGGCGGCCGTCGATGGACCGGAGCTGCGGGCCCTGGATCCCCTGATGGCCCCCTGGGATCCGGCGGCGTGGGAGGCGGTGAAGCTGGAGGCACTGCCGGGGGAGTCGAGGCCCGCCGCCGATCAGGGGGAGCTGTTGGGATAAATCTTCACCCCCCTTCCTTCGGGTACGTTCCCACCACGGGGATCTTCGCCCCCATGCTGCCGGAGCGGCTAAACCGGAGCCATCCCCGCATCCGCGCCATGAGCCTCGATCAACTCGATGCCTTTCTTTCTTATGCCAGCCGGCAGCCCAACCTGCAGAGGCGCCTGCAGGATCACCAGGATCCCCTTGATCTGGGCGCTTTCCTCGCGCTGGCCCGTAGCGAGGGGTTCGTGGTGGAGGAAGCCGACGTGATTGCCGCGCAGCAGCGGGAGGAGGAGCACCTCAGCGACGAAGAGCTGCAGGAACGTGCCGGGACAGAGGCGCGCCGGCTGCGCCACTTCATCCCAGGATGATAGGAAGTTCTGGACCCATCCCTGCTCCCGTGGATCCGCCCTCCTCCGTTACCCCCCTCCCTTGGCAGCGCTCTGGTCTCCCGGAGCGGGTGGCCGACTATCCGCGCCCCCCGGCCCTGGCCCTCTGCACCCGACACGTGCGGGTGGAGGTCCTGGGAAGGCTGCTGGCTGACAGCCACCGCAGCCTGCGGGTGCTGGAGACCTTCCATCCACCCACCTTTTACCTGCCGGGGGAGGCCCTTGATCTCTCCCTCCTGCAACCGGCCGGAGGCCGCAGTTTCTGCGAGTGGAAGGGTGTGGCGTGCTACTTCGACCTGGTGGCCCCGGGGCCCGACGGGATGCCCCGGCGGCTGAAGCGGGCTCTTTGGCATTACCCCGATCCGACCCCGGCCTTCGCGGCTCTGGCGGGCTGGTATTCCCTCTACCCGGCCCTGATGGATGGCTGCTGGCTGGACGGGGAGCATGTCACCGGCCAGCCCGGGGGCTTCTACGGAGGCTGGATCACCTCCGATGTGGATGGTCCTTTCAAGGGCGACCCTCGCCACCCGGAGCTGGTGTAAGTCAGGAGGCGTGCCTGTTGTTCCTTGCTCAGGGAAGCGGCACGTTGCGGCACCAGGTCAGGAATCCCTGCACACCTTCTTCCAGCGGTATGGCAGAAACGAAGCCAAGAGATTGCAGTCTGCTGATATCGGCCCTCCAGTTGGAGGGATTACCCTGATCTTGGTTACCGTTGAATCGTGCGTTGGGCCCCTGCCCGAGGCAGGTGAGAAGCAGATTGGCGATTTGCCGGATGGAGACTTCCTTGCCTGAAGCAAGATTATACGCTTCGCCTCTGAATTCAGCACGTTCTGCGAGGATGCGGATGGCTATGGCAACATCTTTCGAGTGGATGAAATCTCGAGATTCATTGCCTGTTCCCATCAGTTGAAAGGGCTCATCTGAAATTGACTTTTTGTAGATATCCCAGATCACCTGACGACGTAAGCCCGGTCCATAGGCCGAGAATATTCGGGCAATGGCGGTTCTGATGCCATAGATTTTTGTATACTCATTGCAAAGTATCTCTGACTGCAACTTGTGAAAGCCGTAGGGAGACATCGGTTCGCATATCTGGGATTCGTTGATCGGCAGCACGCCGGCATTGCCATAAACCGCCGCACTGGAGAGCGTGATGAAGCGGCAGGAGGGAGCTTGAAGGCGAATCGCTTCCAATAGCTCAAAGACCATTACGGTGTTTGCGTAGTAGTCAAGCGCAGGGTTGGCGATCGATAGACCTACCGAAGCGCATCCAGCAGCATTGATCAGCACGTCTGGAGGAGATTCGTTCAACAGCGAGTTGAATTCAGCGCTCGGTATGACCATTGTTTCATGGCGTGTCAGCCGACTGTTCGTCACCACCCTCTTGCCGAGGCGATCAACTCCTGTCACCAGGTAGCCTTGGCTTAGGAATTCATCGGCAATGTAGCCACCAAGAAAGCCCGAGACGCCGGTGATCAACACTGACTGTTGCATTGCTGGAAGACGATCAGGGAGCTGGGTGAGAAAGTAGGGATCTGATCAGGGGTCTCGATTGCAATCAGGAGTTTGCCTGTGCATCGACCTGCCTGAATCCGCGTTGCTGCATTTTTGTTTCTGATCGAGCTCTGTCTAGCCTGTAGATGAGAAAAGCTTGTATCCTGCACAACTGTGCATAGGCAGATCCGTGGATGCCGTCAGATAGGACAGTACCGTAAATTGCCTTGCAGAGGAAATTCCTCAGTCTGTCGTTGGCGATGGTGTGCACTCTTCTGTTAGTAATATCCTGGATCGTTTCTGCCATCTCTGCCACCCGGAAGAAGGCGAGGGTGGTGGCCGGTGTCCAGTCATCAGGCTTGATGATCATCTTGCTGGCAATCAGCGACTTCCTATGCTCATCTCTATATTTTATACAATAGCCGCGATCAGCAGAGTAGGAGCCTGTGCTCCAGCTTGTTCGTCCATCGATGGATCTTACTGTAAACATCGTGTAGGGAAATCTTCTGACCCTCTGTTCTAGGCCGAGTTCGCAGAAGGCGAATCGTATATATTTTTCGAGATTCCACTCTTTCCGCCCGCTCATCTTATTTCGCAGCTCTTCGGGGCTGCACAGAATTGGATCGGTAACCGAAAGGATTGAGGCCAAGTCCTTTCGACTCACCACGATATGTCGATCGGTAAAGCCGCCGTAATCTTCTCCTTCGGGAATCCATATCATCTCTGGATCTAGTTGCCGAACCGGGAAGTGGGGAGTCAGGTAGATATAGTCAGAGCGAGTGATGATGAAGCGATCATACTTTTGGTCGGCACCACTATTTTTGAGCGATTGCTTGAGCAGCCATCTGAAGAAGAGAAGAATTGAGCCTGAGCCTCTCGTTCTGCCGTTTGCGTTGTGAACTCCCCCCATCCAGATGCCATCCAAGTCGAGCAAGCAGCGCCAGTCTCCTTGGCATCCCTCCACGATCTGTGCCGCGTCGAAGGCGCTGCCCCAGTCGTCAGGCTCCTCATAGGTCCAGATGTATCGGGCGTGCTGGTAAAAGGGATTGCTCGTGTCTTCCCACTGATTTTTGGCTATGCAGAGAGCGAGATCTGCATTCAGAGCTTCCAGCACATTGGCTCGAAAGGACGGGAAAGAGTATTCATGGGCTCTTGTCTCCGCAATGACAACGACCAATGTACTTTCCATCTAGGGTAAGGAGAGTGTGATTTTTCTACTATAGCATTGGAGATTCATAAGTTTGCAGGCAATGGCAATTTCGACCTTGCTCTAAAGCCATTGGCGTCAGCTCTCTGCAGCTTGCGAGTAATGATGATGGCTGGATGTTGCGCAGAGCCCCGACGCACGGCAACTGCGGTCCACGAAGCCCGAGGAGACGCCCTCCCCCAGTTCATGCACCTCTTTGCTGGGTTGCTGCCCAGATCGGCCATCAACATGTCCTTACAACGGTGCAGGGCGCACTGACGCCGCGAACGATTGCCCCGATGGGTAGATATGCCGGTTCATCAGCAGGGAGGGGGCTTCAGAGTGTGACGTCCAGATAGTTGTGGAGCACCTGGGGAGCGACTCGGATGTGACGCTCAGTGTCATGGGATTCACATGTTCCATGGTAATATTCGAGGCCATTGATCATGGCTAGCTGAAAATAATCGGGTCGCACTCCATGCCCTTCCTGGAAGAGCTCCAGGAGGCTCCCTTGTCGCGAGTGAAGCAGGTTAGTGAGGCTGGCTCCATGGGGCGCCACGATGTGAGTGGCGCCGCGGAAAAGGGCGATCTGCTCGGCCACCGAGAGCTTCTCGGTCTGCACCGCCACGAAGCCGTGGGGAGCGAGAATCTCCATCACCTCCTTTTCGTTGGTCACCTGGCGGGAGGGAACGCCGCGTCGGGAGAGGTAGATCCGCTGCGGGCCGGCTCCTTCACTGGCCGGAAGGGATCTTGAGAACCGGTCGCGAAGCTGCCCGATTGCCCAGGGCGAGGTGGCATCGAAGGGGGCTTGCCCCAAGCGTTGCCAGCGATGGGCCACATAGGCGATCAGCCGATGGACTGCAAGGCCCCCGCGTCCCACGGGCCGGTGGGGTATGAACCGGTCCCTGTCGATCCCCAGCAGGGCCAGCGATTCCGCTTGCCAATGGTTGAGTCGGGACGGCACGATCAGCCGAGGGATCTCGCCAGTTCGTTGAGCGTGGTCGTCCGCGGCGATCAGTCTGGGCAGACAGTCGAGAAACCAGTGGAAGTAACTGCCGGTCCACTGGCGAGCGTCGACCAGGGAGCACACGGTGGCGTGGATCCGTTCCTGCGCCGGCAGCATGGACCGAAGCCGGATAGCGTGCCGCTGCCTGGGCTCCATCTCCTTGAGGTGGAGAGTCTCCTCCACGATGAGGCGATTTCTGCCCACACCCACCAGGTTGTCTGTGACCAGGCGGGTGTTCTCCTGAACGACATAGCTCTGCGGGTCGAGAAGGATCGGCTGGAGGTAATCGGCGATGCGGCCGAGGGGCTGACCCCAGGGGTTGGCTATGCGGTAGTGGCAGCGCTCGCGTCCGTGGAGTTCGATGTGCATGGGGTTTTCAGGTGGTGCACGCGGCTGCTTCCGCCCCAGCCTTGGCCGGTGGCTGCGGGGCCACGAGCTGCCACAGCATGTCGTGGCCGAGTCGCCGGATCTGGCCATGCCCCCAGGGCTCGGCTGCATCGATGGTCACAAGGCCCAAGTCCCCCAGTGGCGTCTGTGCCGGCCGGCCTCCCAACAGCTTCGGGGCGATCACGGCGGCCACTTTCTGCACGCAGCCCTGCCGCAGGGCCGCCGCCGCCAGCTCGGGGCCGCACTCCCACAACACCTGGTTGCAGCCGCGCTTAGCAAGGGCCTCGTGCAGCTGCTGCGGTTCACAGGCAGAGAGCTCCAGCCGCTCCACCCCCAGCGCATCGATTTGCCCACGGGCCGCCGCCGGTGCTTCCGGGCCATGGGCCACCAGGGTGGGTGCTGCAGCCGGATCCCACAGCCGGGCCTGCTCCGGCAGATCCAGGCCCCGGCTCAGCACCACCCGCAAGGGTTCGGGATCGCGTTGCCCCCGGCTTGTGAGCAGGGGATCATCGGCGCGCACCGTGCCACCCCCCACGATCACGGCATCGCATCGCGCCCGCAGCCGGTGCACCCAGTCCCGGGCCTCCGGGCCACTGATCCACTGGCTGACGCCATTGGGCAGGGCCGTACGCCCATCCAGGCTCATGGCCCATTTGAGGATTCCCAGGGGGCGGCCCGTGGCGACCCGATGCAGGAAGGCCCGGTTGAGCCGGCGCGCCTCGGCTTCCATCACCCCTTCGATCACCTCCAGGCCCGCCGCCCGCAGCCGGGCGATGCCGCCACCGGACACCAGGGGATGGGGATCGGCCATGGCCAGCACCACCCGGGCGATGCCGGCGGCGAGCACGGCCTCGCTGCAGGGGGGTGTTCGGCCGTGATGACAGCAGGGCTCCAGGGTCACGACCAGAGTGCCGCCCCGGGCCCGCTCGCCGGCCTGGGCCAGGGCCCCCACCTCCGCATGGGGGCCTCCGGCGCGGGCATGGAACCCTTCCCCCACCAGCTGGCCGCCGGTATCGAGCACCACGGCACCCACCAGGGGATTGGGGCTCGTGCGGCCCTCGGCGAGGGCGGCCAGTTGCAGGGCCCTGGCCATCCAGGGGTGCCAGGGCGAGGCGCTGCTCACGCGGCCGGCGCGTCCGGGAGGCTGCGCCACTCCGCCACCACGTAGGGCGGCACCGCCAGCTCGCTGAACACCCGTGGCAGCCGCAACCGCAGGGGACGGTTCTGCTCCAGATCGGCCAGCAGCGGCGCCAGATCGAACTCGGCCGCCGCGGAACGGGTGTCGCCGGCCAGGGCGGGGTTGCCGAGGGTCACATCCTCCAGGGCCCAGAGCAGACGGCCGCTGCGCACCTCCAGGGCGGTGGGATGGTCGAGGCGCACCTTGCCGGGGTAGCCCACAATCCTCAGCCGCAGCGGGCCGCCGGGCGGACCCTCCCGGTAGGCCACCACCTGCCAGCTCTGGTCGTCGAGATCGCGCAGGCTCTCCAGGCTGCGGACCACCGGCGTGCCGTTGCCATCGGGGTGGGCATGCAGCAGCGCCAGGGCCGGCGCCGGGGCCAGTACCAGCAGGCTACCCAGGATCAGACCCAGGAACCCCGCCAGCCGCCAGCGGCGGCGGCTCGCTTCCACCAACCAGCCGGCTGCGCTCATGGCTGGCGGTCGGCGCCGGGGATCGGTTGCCAGCCGGTGTGGGTGGCCCAGAGGGCCCAGATCGCCATGGCCCGCAGGTAGTGGCAGGCGCGGAAGGTGCCGGCGGCGGTGATCGCCTCCGGCGTGCGGAACTGCAGGCCCCCCTCGTACACCTGGCGCACGACGGCACCGGTGATGGCGAAGGCGGTGCCGCTCTGGCCCATCAGCCGGTAGTAGGCGGCCAGACCGAAGTTGATGCCGGTCCACACCTCCAGCGGGTGGGTGCCGTTCGGATCGAGGGGGGTGCCGTCGCGGCGCAGGCCGTTGGCCACCCCGAGCCGCCCCCCCTCGAAGGACTCGAAACAGGCCTGCCGGATCGCGTTCAGGGCCGAGAGGGCCCGGTCGTCGGCCACCACCGGCGGCAGCCCCAGCAGGCGGGCGTAGAAGTCGCCGCAGAGCTGGTCGGCCATCACCACCGGGGTGCCGCTGCCGGCATCGATCTTGTAATACTCGCCGTTCCAGAGCAGGGCATCGAAATGGCGGCGGGATTGTTCCAGCCAGCACCCGAAGCGCCGTTGCTCCTCGGCGGTGTCCAGCCCCAGCTCCAGCTGCAGTTGCTGGCCGATGGACAGGGACGCCTCCAGGGCGGCGATCCAGAGGGCACCGCAGTAGGCGCTCACCCCCTGCAGGGGCCAGTCGTCGAAGGTCTGGTCCGGGGCACCGCCGTTGTCGGGCAGGCCGTCGTCATTGACGTCGAAGCGCTTCAGATAATCCAGGGCGACCACCGCCGCCGGCCAGCAGTCCGCCAGGAAACGGATGTCCGGGCCACCGGGCGCCAGCTTGTAGGTGCGCCAGACCTGCAGCACGAAATCGCTGGCCAGGTCCTTCCAGAGGTTGCAGTCCTGGTAGGCGGTGTAGTTGGTGGCGTCGAAGGGGCGCTCGTTGGGGGCGCCGAGGTCGTGGGGGGTGGCCCCCGCCACCTTGCGGGCCGCCTCCACCCGGCCCCGCCCCTGGGTGAAGTACCAGCCGATCGGGCGCGGCGTCGGATCGGCGGCGGGGATGGCGCGGGCGAAGCTGCGCAGCACCGCCTTGTCGAGCTCGGGCCAGAGCTGCAGCAGGGCGAAGGAGCCGTACAGCCGCACGTCGAGGCTTTCGTACCAGGCGTAGTCGAGGCACTCGAGCACCCCGAAGCGCCCCACCGGATCGCCTGAGCTGGCGGCGGTCCAGAGGCTGCCGCCGCTGGCCAGGTCGTAGAGCTCGTTGAGCAGGGCCATCCGTAACGGCTCTGCCAGGTCGTGGCGTTGCACCACCGGCGCCTGCCAGGTTTCGATCGCGGCCCGCCAGTCGCGCCAGTCGGCCAGGGCTTCGCCGGCGATGGCCGCGGCGTTGTCACCATCTGTGCCGAAGAAGTCGGTGTAGCGGCGCAGGGCCCGGGTGCCGGTGGCGAAGGCCGTCACGGGCAGATCCCAGCTGATCACCACCGGGATCTCGAGCGAAGCACCCGGCTCCAGGCGGAAGCGCACCGCCAGGGCGGCGCTGAGGGGAGCGTCGCCGGTGCTGCGGCGGTCGTTGGCGCTGTCGGGGATGGAGCCGTCACGGCTGAAGGGTTCCCAGAGTTCCGACCCGTCGCCGCTGGGATCCCAGCGGCTGCAGCGGAACACCTCCACCCCCGGGTGGTTCAGTGCCGCCTCGTCGGGC
Source organism: Cyanobium sp. Cruz-8D1 (assembly GCF_024345975.1). Classification (GTDB taxonomy): domain Bacteria; phylum Cyanobacteriota; class Cyanobacteriia; order PCC-6307; family Cyanobiaceae; genus Cyanobium. Next base: position 54,564 of record NZ_JAGQCD010000001.1, read on the forward strand.
ACCGCCAGGCACCACTGGCCCTCCCCCTCGGCCAGGGGTTGCGACCGCTCGCCCTCCAGCAGGATTCCCTTCAGGCCGGGGGCCTCGATCCAGCGGTTGCGCTGCCCCTTGCCGCGGCCGATCGCCGGCATGTAGTTGTGCTCCGGGCTGCCGTCGTCCCGGAAGTGAACCTCCGCCGAGGGGTCGGTGTTGGTGAACCAGCCCACGGTGTTGCGCCAACTCAGCAGCAGCGACAGCTCCAGCGGCTGGCTGGTGGGGTTGCTCAGCGTCCAGGCGAAGACGGCGACGGGGTAACTGGTGCGGCGGTAGTCGCCCGGCAGGATCGGGCTGAAGGCCTCGCAGCGAACGTCGGCGGCGAAGACCGCGGCGTAATGGTGGGAGCTGATCGGGTAGCGCACCGCCACGGTGCCGCTCGCCTGCGCCGCTGTGGCGGCGGGATACCAGCTCCAGGTGGAGAGGGGCTGGCCGCTATCTGGGCGGGAATCGTCGCGCTTGGGCGCCGTGGCCAGGGCATGGGCCCGTGTTCCGCGCCCATCGTGCTCAAAGAGAGCGAACTGGCAATCGGGCAGCACGCCGAACCAGTGCTCGCCTCCGTCGAGATGCCAGAGGTTGAAGGCGCCGTCAAGGCCCCGGGCCAGGCAGCCGGCGCCGAAGCCCCCCAGGGGCATGCCGTGGTTGGGGCCGTCGTCGAGGTTGCTGGCGTAGCGCACCGTGTAGGGCTTGTCCCAGCCCTGGCCGAAGGGCCGCGACCAGCTGGCCTCGGGGGGCTGCCAGGGGGTCCTGCCGCGCCGCAGGTTCTGGAGGGCGGAGAGGCCGAAGGGCGCCATGGGGCCAGACGAGGTGGGCCCAGCTTGTCAGAGCTGGCCATCGGCTTGTTTCCTGGCCTGGACGTTCCTCGTCGATCAGCCGGGCAAGGAGCCGCCCCCCAGCTGATCGCTGCCCAGCTCCTGCTCAATCAGGGCATCGAGGGTGACGGCGCTGCGCACCAGCGACTGGTAGCGCTGCACCACACGCCGATTGCGCTCCAGCCAGCTGCCCGGGTCACCGCCGCCCCCCAGGGGGCTGGCGACGGCGCTTGCCCGGTCGTCCTCGAGCAGTTCGAGATCGCTCTGGTGGGCCAGCAGGGCCAGCACCAGGGTGTGGATCCGCTGGCGTCGATCGCTCATGGGCAGAGGGTGTGGCCGGCACTGGTGGGGAGCATCATGGCCAGCAGTGGCGCAGGGGCACGGCTGGAGGGTTCGCTGCTGGACGTGCTGGGCACCGATGCCGCCGGGATGGCGGGCCTCTCCCGCCACTGGCAGGACGAGATCCTGCGGGCCGATCTGGTGGCGGCCCCCCGGCGTCTGCTGGCGGATCTCGAGGCTTGGCGCGGCGACACCCCAGCGCCGGAGCTGCTGGCCAGTGACCGGCCCGCAGAGCTGCTGCCGCGGCTGCAGCGGGCCCTCGTCGCCGGCGAGAGGGTGGTGCTCCTGGCCAGCGGCGATCCGCTCTGGTTCGGCCTTGGCCGTCTGCTGCTGCAGCACTTCCCCGCCGAGCGCCTCCGCTTCCACCCGGCCCCCACCTCCCTGCAGCTGGCCTTCGCCCGCCTGGGCCGCCCCTGGCAGGACGCCTCGTGGATCAGCTTGCACGGCCGCGATCCGGAGCCCCTGGCGGCGCGGTTGCAGCAGCGGCCCACCGCCCTGGCGGTGCTGACCGATCCGGGCCGGGGGGGCGCCGCCGAGGTGCGTGGGATCCTGCGGGCTTCGGGGCTGGAGGCCGCCTATCAGGTCTGGCTGGCGGAGCGCCTCGGCCATCCGGCGGAGCGTCTGCAACGGCTGGAGCCCGCCGACCCCCTGCCGCCGGATCTCGATCCCCTGCACCTGGTGCTGCTGATCGCCGTCGAGCCTGCGGTACCTCCGCCGGAGGCTCTGCCCCTGTTCGGGCTGGCCGATGGCCTCTGGCTGCAACACCCCGACCAGCCGGGACTGATGACGAAGCGGGAGGTGCGCATCCAGCTGCTGGCCGATCTGGAGCTGCCCGAGACGGGTGTGCTCTGGGACATCGGTGCCGGGGTGGGATCGGTGGGGCTGGAGGCGCTGCGCTTGCGGCCTGGGCTGGCCCTGTGGGCCGTGGAGCGCCGGGCCGGGGCGGCGGCCCTGATCGGCGCCAATGCGACCCGGCTGGGGGTGCGGCCCGCGGGCGTGCTGGAGGGGGAAGCGCCAGCGGCCCTGGCGGATCTGCCCGACCCCGATCGGGTACTGATCGGTGGCGGTGGTGCTGGACGCAGCGCGCTGCTGGAGGCGGTGCTGGGGCGGCTGCGGCCCGGCGGAGTGGTGGTGCTGCCCCTGGCCACGGTGGAGGGACTGGCCCGGTGCCGTCCCCTGCTGGAGCAGGCCGGCCTGGGGGTGGCCATCACCCAGATCCAGGCCTGGCGTGGCGCTCCCCTGGCGGAGGGCACCCGCCTGGCCCCCCTCAATCCCGTGCTGGTGCTGAAGGGGACGCGCCCGGCAGCGGGGTGATCCGCACCGGGGTGCCCACGCTGACGCCGAGCACGGCGGCCTCGCCGGCCGCCAGTTCCAGCACCCCGTCCACCGGCGTGTCGGGGCCGTAGCTGCGGCAGGGCAGGTCCATGCAGGGGGGGACGGCAGGCTCGAGGAAAACAACGCGACCGCCCTGGATGAACAGCATGTCGAGGGGTTCCGGCGTGCGGTGCATCCAGAAGCGGGCCAGCGCGGGGGGGGCGTAGGGGAACCACATGCCGTGCAGGTGGGGCAAGGGGGGGCGCAGCTGCAACCCCATGGCCTGCTGGCGCTCGCCGCGGGGCACCTCCAGCTGGATGCAGCGGGATGGCGGCGGGCCCTCCAGGCACCACTGGGCGGTGATCGGCAGGAACTGGGGCGGGCTCTGGCTCAGGCCCGGTCCGCAGCCAACCAGCGCGACCACGCCCGCGAGGGTCCAGCGCCGGAGCAGGGCCCTGCTCATGGCACGGGTCCGGTGGGGGGACGGCCGTCACTGAGGCAGTAGCCCTGGCCACGCACGGTGTGGATCAGCCGTGAGGCACCATCCTGCTCCAGTTTCTGGCGCAGATAGCGCACATAAACCTCAATCACGTTGCTGGCGCCGCCGCCCTGGTCGGCCCAGATCTCTTCAAGGATGCGCTCCCGGCACACCACCATTCCCCGGTGTCGCAGCAGCAACAGCAGCAGCTGATACTCCCGGGCCGTCAGGCTGAGCTGTCGCTGGCCGCGCCAACCCTGGCAGGCCACCGGGTCGATCCGCAGATCCGCCAGCTTCAGCTGGGCGGACACCGGTGTGGGGGCCTGACGCTGGGCCAGACCAAGATGCAGCCGCAACCGTGTGAGCAGGTCGCTTGTGCCGAGGCTAGGCAACCAGAAATCATCGGCACCCCATTCCAGGCAGTGGCTTCGGCTTTCGACGCTGTCGCTGGTGATGCCGAGCAGCAGGGGGCGGGCCCCCAGCCTGCGGCGCAGCTCCGGAATCCGCTGCTCGCTGCCGGGCGACAGGATCACGGCCGCAGGGAGCTCATCGCCCGGTTCCTGCTCCAGGGGCCGGTAACCGGAAACCTCCAGACGGGGGGCGAGATCGGCGGCCTCCGGGCCCACCAGCAGCACCACGACCGGCGCAGGGATGGCCGTGGCAGTTGTCGTCACAGCGGGGCGTCGGCGTGGTTGTTGGAGGGCTTGGCCACGTGCGGCAGGCCCCAGCCCAGCTTGTTGCGCAGCACCTGGAAGAATTCGTGGTCGGCCAGCCGCACGAAGCGCACCGGATGTTCGCTGCGCCGCACCAGCACCCTGTCCTCGGGCCACACGTAGCAGCCGGCGCTGCCGTCGACCACCATCATCAAGCGCTCGGGGGTGGCGGGGAACACCGTGACCGGCTCCTGGTCGCTGAACACCAGGGCCCGGGAGGCGAGGGAGTGGGCGGCGATCGGCGTCAGCTGCAGCACCGGGCAGTCGGGGGTGATCACCGGGCCACCGGCGCTGAGGGCGTAGGCGGTGGAGCCGGTGGGGGAGGAGAGGATCACCCCGTCGGCGGCAATGTCGACGGGGGCGTGGCGGCCGATGGCGATCTCGAAGTGGCACATGCTGGTGAGCGGCTCCCGGTGCAGGGCCATCTCATTGAGACAGAGCACCTCCCAGCGACGCTGTTCACCGCGCATCACGCTGACCACAAGCATGGAACGCTCCTCCACGGTCCATTCCCCGGCCACCACCTGGGCCAGAGCCTTGTCGAGGTCCTTCAGGTAGGCCTCAGCCAGGAAGCCCAGATGGCCGGTGTTGATCGTCAGGATCGGCACCCCGATCGGGGCGGTCTGGCGGGCGGCGGAGAGCACCGTGCCATCCCCCCCCAGCACCAGCGCCAGGGCCATCTCCGCATCGAAGCTGGTCGGGACGCAGGCGGCATAGCCCCTGGAGCGCAGGTGCTGGTCGGGATTGGCGAAACCCACCACGCCACCGGAGCTGCTCACCCGGGCCACTTCCAGCCCCGCCGCAGTCAGCCGGCTCTCGATCAGGTCGGCGGTGTTGATCGCCAGATCCTTGCCGTCGTTGACGATCAGTCCGACCCGGGGCACCGATCGAGGGCATGGGGGTCCATCCAGTTTATGGGGGGAGATCAGAACTGCTCCAGGAAGCGCAGGTCGCTGCTGAACAGCCGGCGGATGTCATCGATGCCGTGGCGCACCATGCAGAACCGCTCCACCCCCAGGCCGGCGGCGAAGCCGCTCCAGCGCTCCGGATCGAGGCCCAGACCCTCCAGTACCGCCGGATCGACCATGCCGCAGCCCATCACCTCCAGCCAGCGGCCCCGCCACTGCACGTCCACCTCGGCGGAGGGCTCGGTGAAGGGGAAGTAGCTGGCCCGGAACCGCACCGGCAGATCGCCGAAGAACTGCTGCAGGAAGGTGGTGACGGTGCCGCGCAGGTGGCTGAAATCCAGCCCTTCGTCGAGGGCGAGCACCTCCACCTGGTGGAACACTGGCGAATGGGTGGCATCCACCGCATCGCGGCGGTACACCCGGCCGGGGGCGATCACCCGCACCGGCGGCGGGTTGGCCTCCAGATGGCGGATCTGCACCGGGGAGGTGTGGGTGCGCAGCAGCCGGTCGCCCCCCAGGTAGAAGGTGTCCTGCATGTCCCGGGCCGGGTGGTGCTCCGGGATGTTGAGGGAGGTGAAGTTGTAGTGGTCGGTCTCGATCTCCGGCCCCTCCGAAACCCGGTAGCCGAGGCCGGCGAAGATGTCGACGATCTCCTCGATCGTGCTCTGCAGCGGATGGCGGTGGCCCGGCGGCACGAAGCTGCAGCCCGCTGTCACGTCGATCCGCTCCCGTTCCAGCCGCTCCGCCATGGCGGCGCTGCGAACGGCCTCGAGCCTGGCCCCCAGCAGTTGCTGCACCTGCTCCTTGAGGAGGTTGGCCCGCTGGCCCACCAGGGGGCGCTCCTCGCCGGGGAGACGGCCCATGGCCCCAAGCACCCCCGAGAGACGACCCTTCTTGCCCAGCAGCCCCACCCGCAGCTCCTCGAGGGCGGCGGCATCGCTGGCGTTGGCGATGGCGGCGGCGGCCTCCGCCTCCAGGTGCTCCAGCTGGTCGGTGAGCTGCTGCAGGCTGACGGTGGCGCTCACGGGACGGATCGGGGAAGGAAACGACTGTAGGCAGCAGCGTCTAGCTTGCCCTCAGTCCACGCTGTCGAGGCCGATGGCACCGCTCCGGATCCTGATCAGCAACGACGACGGGGTCTTCGCCGATGGCATCCAGGCCCTGGCCGCCGAGGCGGCCTCTCGCGGCCACGCCGTCACCGTGGTCTGCCCCGACCGGGAGCGCTCCGCCACCGGCCACGGCCTCACCCTGCAGACCCCGCTGCGGGCGGAGCGGGCCGACGAACTCTTCGCCGCGGGTGTCACCGCCTGGGCCTGCAGTGGCACCCCTTCCGACTGCGTCAAGCTGGCCCTGTTCCGCCTGCTGGATCAGGCACCCGACCTGGTGCTCTCCGGCATCAACCACGGCCCCAACCTCGGCACCGACGTGCTCTATTCGGGCACCGTCTCAGCGGCCATGGAGGGCACGATCGAGGGTCTGCCGGCCCTGGCGGTGAGCAGTGCCGATTTCCACTGGCGTCGCTTCGAGGCGGCGGCCGTCCTGGCCCTCGATGTGGCCGAGGGGATGCAGGCCGGCGGCTGGCCCGAGGGGCTGTTGCTCAATCTCAATGTCCCTCCCCGGCCCGCCGAGGCCCTCGCCCCCCTGCGCTGGTGCCGCACGGCGGTGCGTCGCTACATCGACCAGTTCGAGAAACGCACCGACCCCCGCGGCCGCACCTACTACTGGCTGGCTGGCGAAGTGGTCGACGATCTGGAGGGCTCCGGTGTCGGCCCGGCGGCGTGGCCTACCGATGTGGCCTGGGTGCAGCAGGGGGGGCCGTCCCTGACCCCCCTGCAGCCCGAACTCTTCTGGCGCGGTTCCGTGGGGGCCCTGCCGGAAGCTGAAAGCCTGCGGCTGAGTAATCAGTTCCTGCGGTGAATCCGCTGCAGGAGCCAGAGGCTCAGGATCAGGCCGATCAGGTGGGCGAACAGCACCTGGGTGTTGCTCAGCACGGAGAGCATCTCGATCGAGGTGATCGGTAGCCCCACCACCCGGCCACCGCTGCCTGGAGTGCCCTGCATCTGGGCTCCGAAGAAGCCCGGCACCTGCTGAGAGGCCTGCACGAAGAGGCTGCCGGCCAGGGCCTGGTAGCCCACCGCCGCCAGGGTGAGTCCGATCAGATCACCCAGCAGCCCCCGCTTCACCAATCGCGAGGTTTCCCCCTTGCTGGGGCGGGCCGGGCTGGCCAGGGCGCGGCCGCAGCGCACCACGAGCCAGGATTGCCACAGACTCCAGAGCAGCAGCAGGAAGGACAGGGTGGTGAGGGAGAGGCCGGGGCCCAGCCCCAGGGCGCGGGAGGAATTGGCCGCCATCTGGCCGCCGAGGTTGTTGAACAGCAGCACCCCCACCACCACCACGCCGAGGGCCAGCTGGATCCAGAACCGCACCCAGCCCAAACGGCGGAGGGCATCGGCCATGCGCTGCAGATCCAGCTGGTCGACCATGGGGAGAGCGGCGGAGGCCCCAAACTTGGCATGGGAGGATCCTGGCGGCGAGGGCGCAGGCCGTTGATCCCGCTTCACGACCCCTCCCACGCCCTGCGGCCCACCGCCATTGCCCTGGGCAGCTTCGATGGGCTGCACCGGGGACACCGCCGTGTGATCACCGCCGTCACCGAGCCGCAGCCGACGGGGCAGGAGCCTGTGGTGGCCACGGTGGTGAGTTTCTGGCCCCACCCCCGGGAGGTGCTCCATGGCGAGACGCGCCTGCGGCTGGATCTGCCCGAGGAGAAGCTGGAGCTGCTCGAACCCCTCGGCATCGAGCAGCTGGTGCTGGTGCCCTTCAGCCGTGAGCTCGCGGCGCTGACGCCGGAGCGGTTTGTGGAGGAGGTGCTGGCCGAGCGGCTCCAGGCCCGGCGGATCGCCGTGGGGACCAACTTCCGCTTCGGGGTCGACCGCAGCGGTGACGTCGACGATCTGGCCCGCATCGGCGCTGCCCTCGGCATCGACGTGCGGGTGCTGCCGATGCTGTGGGACGGGTCCGAGCGGGTGAGCAGCAGCCGCATCCGGCGTGCCCTGGCGGCCGGCGACATCGAGGAGGCCGGGCGCCTGCTGGAGCGCCCCTACCGCTTCAGCGGCGCGGTGGTGCGGGGGCGGGGCCTGGGCCGCCAGTTGGGCTGGCCCACCGCCAATCTGGCGGTGGACGGACGCAAGTTCCTGCCCCTGGAAGGGGTCTATGCGGCCCTGGCCTGGCGGGACGGCGAGGACGAGGCGATGGCGGCGGTGATGAACCTCGGCCCCCAGCCCACGGTGGACCCCCTGGCTCCCTCGGCTGTTGAGGTGCACCTGCTGGAGCGAAAGCTTGAGCTGGAGGGCTCCTGGTTGACCGTGCAGCCCTTGAAATTGTTACGGCGGCAGCAGGCGTTTGAGAGTCTCGAAGCCCTCAGCCGGCAGATCCGCCTGGACGCCGACCGGGCTCTGGAGGATGGCCTCAGCCATGGCGGCCATGCATCGGCCCCGCCTCCCGGCTGAAGGACCCCTCCCATACCCTGGGAGCCCCGCCTGTGCCGGTCCGGTGACGCCGCAGCCCCCAGTTCCGACGTCGTCCAACGGCAGCGAGCACGCCGCCATCGAACGGTTGCTGGATGCCAATCTCGATCGGGCCCGGGAGGGGCTGCGGGTGCTGGAGGACTGGGCGCGCTTCGCCCTGGACCGTCCCGACCTGGTGGCCCGCAGCAAGGACCTGCGCCAGCGTCTGGGGCGCCTCCACCAGACCCGCTACAAGCTGGCGCGGCACACCGCCACCGATTCCGCCGCCGGCATGGCCCATCCAGCCCAGGCCGAACGGCAGGACGGCGCCAGCGTGCTGGCCGCCAATGCGGGCCGGGTGCAGGAGGCCCTGCGGGTACTGGAGGAGTTCGGTCGGCTTGAGGATCCCCGGCTGGCGGCAGAGGCGGCGGCGATCCGCTACGCCCTCTACGACCTGGAGGTGGATCTGCTCCAGGCCGGCCGCGGTGGCGACCAGCGCCGGGCCCTGCTGCGCCGCTGCCATCTGTATCTGGTCACCAGTCCGGTGGAGGGGCTGGAGTTGGTGGTGGCCGCTGCCCTGGCGGCGGGGGTGCGGCTGGTGCAGTATCGCGCCAAACCTGGGGACGGCCCCACCCCGGCAGGAGCCGCCCTCGATGACCGGAGCCGTTTTGCACAGGCGAGCGCCCTGCGCCAGCTCTGCCATCGCCATGGGGCCCTGTTTCTGGTCAATGACCGCATCGACCTCGCCTTGGCGGTAGGGGCCGATGGCGTGCACCTCGGTCAGGGCGACCTGCCGCCGGCCGTGGCCCGTCGCCTGCTGGGACCCGACCGGCTGATCGGTCGCAGCACCCACCGCCTCGAAGACCTTCGCCAGGCCGTCGCCGATGGTTGCGACTACGTCGGGGTGGGGCCCGTCAACGCCACGCCCACCAAGCCTGGCCGCGAGCCGGTGGGGCTGGCCTACGTGAGCCAGGCGGCGGCGGAGTGCCCCCTGCCCTTTTATGCCATCGGTGGCATCGATCGGGCCAACCTGGCTGTCGTACGCCAGGCCGGGGCGGAGCGTGTGGCCGTCGTGCGGGCGATCACCCAGGCAGGGGATCCCGGGGCCGCCGCGGCCGCCCTGCTGGCGGGGCTGGAGGCGCTGGCATGACGGAACCGGCAGCCGCGAAGGAGCCGGAGCCCCTGCTGCTGCGGGTCAACGGCGAAACGCGAGCCTGCCCGGCGGGCCTCTGCCTGGATGCTGTGCTGGTGTCCCTTGGCTACCAGCCGCGTCTGGTGGTGGTCGAGTTCAACGGCGAGATCCTGTCCAGGGAGCGCTGGGCCACCCAGTCTGTGGGGGAATCCGATGTGCTGGAGGTGGTCACCATCGTTGGGGGAGGTTCCTAGATTCCCGATATCAAAAGGTCACTGCAGATGGGTTCCCGCTTGTTCAGGCGCCTGGCCGGTCTGATGGTCGTCCCCTTTCTGGTGGCGGGCCTGGTGATGGCGGCCCCCCAGCCGGCCCAGGCGGCCAGCGGCGGTCGGATCGGCGGCGGCAGCTTCCGATCTGCCCCTTCGATGCCCCGCAATTACGGCGGCGGTGGTGGCGGCTACCGGGGCAGCTATGGAGGCGGATACGGCGGCGGCTACCGGGGCGGCGGCATGGGTTTCCCCTTCATCGTGCCGATCTTCGGCTTCGGTGGCGGCGGGCTGTTCGGTTTCCTCATCCTGATGGCGGTGGCGGGCGTGGTGGTCAACGCCCTGCGCGGCGGGGGTGGTGGAGGTGGTGGGCCGGCCCTGGGCGGCTCCGGGTCTGGTCTGGCCTACAACCCCCGCCCCGACGGCCCTGTGGCGATCGCCCAGATCCAGGTGGGTCTGCTGGCCTCCGCCCGCGACCTTCAGGACGATCTTCGCCGCCTGGCCAGCTCGTCCGATACCTCCAGCAGCTCCGGTCTTCAGCGGGTCCTGCAGGAAACCAGCCTCTCCCTGCTGCGCCACCCCGATCTCTGGGTGTACGCGAATGGCGAAGTCGGTCAGGTGCCTTTCGCCAGTGCCGAGTCCACCTTCAACCGGCTCTCGATGCAGGAACGCAGCAAGCTGGAGCGGGAACTCACGGCCAATGTGGCGGGGCGCCGTTTCAGCGAGCCGGCGCCCGTGGCCCCCGGGGCCAGTGACGCCGCCAGCGATTTCATTGTGGTCACCCTGTTGGTGGCCAGCCGTAAGGGGCTGGCGATCAAAGGGGCCCGCTCCGCCGAAGACCTGCGCGATTCGCTCCAGAAACTCGGCGCGCTCGGTGCGGATGACCTGATTGCCCTGGAGGTGATCTGGCAGCCGGAAGGGGCTGGAGAAGTGCTCAGCACCGAACAGGTGATCACCGCCTATCCGAATCTGCAGCACCTCTGAGCACCCCGCCTTGTCAGGCCGGATGCGGTGCTTCACACTGCGCCTGATAAGCCGCAGGCACCGAGGCTTCCCCATCGGATCAACTGGATCAATACACCGATCCTGATCGAGGCGATTGAGTGCTACGAGCAGGGCCGTCTGCCCCGCTCTCTCACCCTGTGGCTCAAGACCTTGCTGGAAATCGAGGCCCCGCCGCCGGGGCCCCTGCTGGCAGGCGGCTGATCAGTCGGCTCTTCCCAGCTGCAGGATCCGCAGGGCTGCCATGGCGGCTCCATAGCCGTTGTCGATGTTCACAACGGTGAGCCCTGGGGCGCAGCTGGCCAGCATGCCCATCAGGGCCGCCTGGCCCCCGGCACTGACCCCGTAGCCGACCGCCACCGGCACCCCGATCACCGGTTGGGGCAGCAGCCCCGCCAACACGGTGGGCAGGGCTCCCTCCATCCCGGCGCAGGCGATCAGCACCTTGGCCCGGCGCAGCCCCTCCAGCTCCGCCAACAGACGATGCAGCCCAGCCACGCCCACATCCAGCACGAGGTCGCTGGCCACCCCATGGCAGGCCAGGGCCAGCCGGGCCTCCGAGGCCACGGCCAGGTCGCTGCTGCCGCCGCTGAGCACCGCCACCCGCCCGAAGGCCGGATCGGCTGGCGGCGGCGTGGGCCAGGTGAGGCAGCGGGCCAGGGGATGGTGCTTCGGCAGCGGGACGTCCCCATCGCTGCCGAGCTGGTCCGCCAGCTGTCGCTCCACCGCCGCGGCCTTCTCCGCCGAGACCCGCGTGACCAGGGCCAGTTCGCCGGCCTGGCGCAGCCCCAGCAGCACGGCGGTGATCTGGTCGGCACTCTTGTGCTCGCCCCACACCGCTTCCACCATGCCAAGCCGTTGGCGGCGGCCCAGGTCGAGCCGGACGTCCTCGCTCACCGCAGCTCCTCGGCAGCCGCGGCCGGGGTCAGGCCCACCCATTCCAGTTCGCCGGCGTAGAGCAGGGGAAAGGGGTTGGCGGCGGTCGGGCTCGCCTGGGCCAGGACCCGGCGCGCCGCGGCCTCGAACTGGCCCTGCACCACGTCGATGTCGCTTTTGGGAATGGCCAGCCACTGGCGGCGGCTGTGCCAGCGGATCAGCAGCAGGCCCTCCTCCCGTTCGGCGTCCCAGAGCAGATCCCTGCCGAGGAAGCCGTCCTGGCGCCGCAGCCAGGGCCCCCAGCTCTCCTGCTCCGCCTGCAGCCAGGCCCTCTGGGTGCCGGCCGGCACCTTCAATCTGAGCTGTTCCACCACCACCGCTGCGGCAGCTTCGCTCCCGCCTTGGCCGCCGCGCTGGGGGCTGAGGGCGCCGGCATTGTCAGGAAGGCCGGCCAGCACAAGAACCACCAGGCAGAAACTGGCCAGCAAGCTAGCCAGCTGGCTCAGGGGGGCACGGGTCATGGCTGGTGCAGCAAGGCCACGGCATGGCAGGCGATGCCCTCCTCCCGTCCGGTGGGCCCGAGGCCCTCGTTGGTGGTCGCCTTGACGCCCACCTGCTCGGGAGCCAGGCCCAGGCGGCCGGCGATGGCCTCCCGCATGGCGGCGATGTGGGGCTTGAGGCGGGGGCGCTCTGCCACCACCACCGTGTCGACATTGAGCACCTGCCAGCCCCGTTCCGTCACCAGCTCCATCACCTTCTCGAGCAGCACCAGGCTGTCGGCCCCGCGCCAGCGCTCGTCCTCCGGAGGGAAGTGGGTGCCGATGTCCCCGAGGCTGAGGGCCCCCAGCAGGGCATCCATCAGGGCGTGCACGAGCACATCGGCGTCGCTGTGGCCCGCCAGCCCCAGGCTGTCCGGATGCTCCAGACGCACGCCACCCAGGATCAGGGGACGACCGGGTGCGAGCCGGTGGATGTCGTAGCCGTTGCCGATGCGCAGCTGCATGGGGGGCCGTAGGGGCGGATCCAGTTTGGCCGGTCTGGGGGTGAGCGCGGGCGTCAGGGGTTCTGCTCCGCCTGCCACAGGGCCAGCAGGTCGGCGCGCCGCTCGCGGGTGCGGGCCACCTGCTGCTCCTGGCGCCAGCGGGCGATGGCGCCGTGGTCACCGCTGCGCAACACCTCCGGCACCGCCAGGCCGCGGAACTCCGCCGGCCGGGTGTAATGGGGGTGCTCGAGCAGCAGGCCACTGTGGCTTTCCGCTTCGAGGCAGTCCGGCGATCCCACGGTGCCCGGCAGCAGCCGCACCACGCCGCTGATCACCACCAGGGCGGGAAGTTCGCCGCCGGTAAGCACGAAGTCTCCCAGGGACACCTCCTCGTCCGCCAGGGGGCGAATGCGTTCATCAAAGCCCTCGTAGTGCCCACAGAGCAGCACCAGCTGGTCGTACTCGCTCGCCCAGCGGCGCAGGTCTCGCTGGTGCAGCGGCTGGCCCTGGGGGCTCATCAGCAGCACCCGACGCCGGGGCAGCACCGGAATCGCCTCGAAGGCGGCGTAGACAGGCTCGGGCTTGAGCACCATGCCGGCGCCGCCGCCATAGGGAACATCGTCCACCTTGCGGTAGCGATCCGTGGCGTGATCGCGGGGGTTGTGGGCGTGGACCTCGGCGATGCCGGCCGCGAAGGCACGGCCGATCACCCCCTGCCCCAGCAGGGGTGTGCAGGCGTCCGGCACCAGGCTGACCACGTCGAAGCGCATGGTGGGCTCAGCCGGCAGGTCGGCTGAGCCGCCGGATCTCGGAGCTGAAGCTGGCCCGGCCCGGGCGGCCGTCGGGGTGGTGTTCCACGCTGCTGCGCAGACGCAGATTCGCCTTGGTGAACCAGATCCTTTCCCGCACCGAGATCCCGGCCCGCGCACTGGTGAGCTCCAGGCTGCCATCCGGCCAGAGCTGCCAACGACCCGTGCTGACGGCCCCGTCCGGGGCCTGGCCCTCGAAGCCACCGTCGGGGTGAAACAGCAGCCGGTGGCGGCCACCGCTGGGCGGGGTGATCTCCAGCCCCCCAGGCCCCTCGATGTCCTCCGGAGTCAGGTAGGTCACCTGCAGGTCACCGCGCTCGGAACTGTGCCAGCTGACCTCCTCCTCCTCGGCCTGTCGGGCCTCGCCTGCGGCCTCCTCCAGGCTGAAGCGACTGCGCAGAGAAAGCCAGTCCCCGGCGCAGAAGGCCAGAAAGGCCGCGATCGTCTCGGGCGGGAAGCGGCCGATCGTCGCTGGGGTGGGAGGCTCGGTCGCGTTGGTCACGGCGGGGGCGGCGGGAGATCGGGGCCGGTGGACCCGGTTGGGATCTTCGCAAACCCCCAGCCAGCAGGTTCGGTGCGCCGGCGCCCTCAGTCGCCGCGGTAGCCCAGCTCCGCCAGCCGGCCTGGATGGCTGCGCCAGTTGGGCACCACCTTGACGAACAGTTCCAGGTACACCGGGCCGTCAAACACCTTCTGCATCTGCAGCCTTGCCCCCTGGCCGATGGCCTTGAGCATCTGACCGCCCTTGCCGATCAGGATTCCCTTCTGGCTGCTGCGCTCCACCAGCACGGTGGCCAGCACGGCGGTGCGCTCCTTGCCTTTGACCTTGCCCTCATCCTCCACGATCCGCTCGATCCGCACCGCCACCGAGTGGGGCACCTCTTCCCGGGTGAGGGTCAGCACCTGTTCACGGATCAGCTCCGCCAGCAACAACTGCTCTGGCTGGTCACTGACCGTATCGGCCGGGTACAGCAGCGGCCCCGGGGGCAGATCGGCGGCCAGGGCCTCCACCAGGGCCTGGCAGCCGTCGCCGTTGAGGGCGCTGCAGGGGTGCAGGGGCCAGGCGACGGGGCGATCGTCTGACGCCGCGAGCATCTCCCGGTAGGTGGCGGCCAGATCCTCGGCATCGGCCCCCACCCGGTCGCTCTTGTTGAGGGCCACATGCACTGGAATCCTGCAGTGGCGCAGCAGGTCGACGATGAAGCCGTCGCCGCGCCCGGCTGGCTGGCTGGCGTCCACCAGCAGCAGCACCACATCCACCTCGCCGATGGCTCCCCGGGCACTCTGCACCAGGCGCTCCCCCAGCAGATGGTGGGGTTTGTGGATGCCCGGGGTGTCCAGCAGGATCAGCTGGGCCGCGGGGGTGGTCAGGATGGCGCGCAGCCGGTTGCGGGTGGTCTGGGCCACGGGGGAGGTGATCGCCACCTTCTGGCCCACCAGCTGATTCAGCAGGGTGGACTTGCCCACATTGGGCCGTCCGATCAGGGCCACGAAGCCGGAGCGGAAGGGAGCTCCTTCCGTGCTGCCGTCGTCGGGCTGGGCGTCGCCGGGGCTGGCGGTCGGGGTGCTCGGGTCCATAGCCTCAACACTGCCAGTCCAAGGGCCGCGCCGCCCGCCTTTCGCCATGACCGATGCCGCCCCCGTCAACGAGACCGCACAGCCCGTCTCCCCCCTGGCGCCAAGTTTTCCCCAGGCCATGGAGCTCGCCGCTCACTGGATCGGCCTCTGGGAGGGCGGGGAGCTCAGTGATGAAGTGCTGGCCGATCGGGTCGGGGAACTGGTGGCGAGCCGGGATGGCGCCCGCGGTTTCTTCGTGGTGAGCCTTACCGGCGAGGCCCCGTTGCTCGACCGTCTGCCGGAGGCCCTGGTGACCGCCCTGCGCCAGGCCGGGGCAGGGGTGGTGGATCTCACCGCCCGCAATCTGGCCATGAGTACGGCCATGGTCCTGCACCACCAGCGTTCGGGTGATCAGGAACACCAGGCCGGCTCGGAACGGGTGCAGCAGCGCAGCACCGAACTGCTCCGGCACCTGGAACCCATCGCCGTGAAGCAACGGCTGGAAACCCTGCTGGCGGCTGCAGCGGAGCAGGCTGACAGCGATGAGGCCGTGCTGGAGGACCGGACCTTCCTCGATCGTTGGGGATATGACCTGGAACAGCGTCAGGCCATTGCTGCCGCGATTGAGGCGGTGGCCGAGGCCGGTGCAGACCTTCTGGGGATCAGAACCTGAGGTAGAGCAGGGTCATGGCCTGGAGAGCATCGAAGGTGACCCCGTCCGGCAGGAAGACATAATTGACGTTGAAGCCCAGGGTCACGTTTTGGGTGACGTTGACATCGACGCCACCGGTGAGCATGGCGTTGGTCTGGCCGGTGGAATAGGTGTTGGTGGCGATGCCCCCGCCCAGATAGGGGGAGACCACCGAGCGGCGGAAGAGATCGAGGGTGAGGGGCAGCTGGAACGAGGTCTGGCCGTTGTAACGGCCAAGCACATCCCTGTTGCCGAAGATGACGCTTGGTCGTAGGGAGACCGCGAGAGTTTCGTTGAGTTTGTAACCCACCCGGCCTGTGAAAACACCGCTATTGGGAAGATCGCTGCCGAAATTGACACCGCCGCCGATTCCGTAGATGCCGACATTCTCAATGGGTTTGCCCTGGCGTGGAACGATCGCCAGTTCGGCTGGGTTGCGATTCGCAGGTATGGGCTGGTAATCCGGCGGCAGGGTGGCGGCGTCTGTCACGGGTTCCCAGCCGGCCGCGGCGGGCTCGGGCGCCACCGGTACCCAGGGCGCCGGACCGGCCGGAAGTGACTGGGCCCGAAGTGGTTGCAGCCCCAGGCCCAGGCATGTGAGGCCCATCAGGGCAAGGCCGCTGTGGTGGAGACCGTGACGCCTCACTGCGGAGCCACCATGGAACCGCCGGCCCCTGCCGGCAACGGGGCGGCGGGCGGAACTTCGGCCGCGGGGGCTGCGGTAACCGGTGGGGGTGCGATCGGGGCACTCGCCACCGGCGCCACCTTGGCAGGGGCCGGTGTGGCCCGAATCTCAGCCGGGATCGGCTGCAGATTCACCACCGTGGGGGTGACCGTTCCAGGGGCCTGGGCCGGCTGGCGCCTCGACCACTCCTTGATGTCCTCGATCACTGCGGGATCATCGGGTTTGCTGAGCACATCCACGGTGCCATCCGCCTGAACGGCCAGCGGCACCTGGGTTGGTTTGCTGACACGGGTGGAGGGGACGTGGATCACGCGGCCCTGCTGAAGTTTGGCTGTCTTGGTGGGGGTCGGGGTCGGCAGGGTGCGGATGGCCTGGCGCATCGGCTCCCTCAGGCTCTGGGGCAGGGGGGCCATGGGATCTCCGCTTCTGGCCCATCGGGCCCGCTCGGCCCTGGCCACCGGTGGCATGGCAGGGGCACCCAGGTCCTGAATGGTGAGCACGCCACCGAGCAGCTCGGAATTCGAGAAATTGCGTTGCAGCAGGGTCTTGGCGCTGCCCAGGCCGGTGGTGCCGAGAGAAGGGCCCTCGATGGTGAAGCTGGCCTTGGCGGTGCGGGCAGGGCTGGTGGTCCTGAGGGCGACGGCAGGGCGGCGACCCGGATCGGGCCTGGCTCGGGAGGAGTTGGAGGGACCGCTCAGGTCGAGACTGCGCGACAGCGGGGCATCCAGCAGCGACCCGCTCTTCTCGGAGGCCGAACTGAGCACATGGCCAGTGGTAACGCCCAGATCCTCAAGCGGCGAAGGGGAGGCGCTGTCCGCCTTCTGGGCGGGTTCCTCGGGCAGCGAAGCGATCGCCTCAGCCGCGCCCTTGGGATCGGCGGGCTGGGGGATGGCCAGGTCCTTGATGGTGGCCTGCCAGCGATCGTGGGCATCGATGGCCAGCAGGGGCAGCCAGATGGTGTGGCTCAGCAGAGCCCAGGCGATGGCCTTGCGGCTGATGGAGGGTTCGCGGTACATGGCTGTCGGTAGAGGCGGCTTTGGGTAGAAACAGGTGGCTGATGCAGCGGAGGTCAGCGGAAGTTGCTGTTTCTGTTGCCGTTGAATGTATCTCGGAAGAAATAATAGGAACTGGCGGCCTGACTGAGGGGAACGATGACCTGGTTGATGACGTCGATGGCCTCGGCGTAGAAGGTGCGGTTCACGATGATCGTGTCCCGGTCCCGCAGCGGAGGATTCAGCCCCTTGGAGACGCCGATCCCGTCCCTGTAACTGAACACTTCACGGGTGGTGGTGCCGTTGCGGTTGAGTCGGACGAGCTCGATATCGTTCTTGTTGGCCCGCCAGTTCTCAGCGCCTCCGGCCCGGAAAATGGCTTCCGCCAGGGGGGTGTTGGCGGGCACGCTGATGGTGCCGGGGCTCCTGACTTCACCGATCACAGAAACACTGATAGTCGCCGGGGCCAGGTTCGTGGCGCCGATCTGAAGAATCTCCTCCGGAATCAGCTCTTCGGTGCGGCCGATGACGATCGTGTCGCCGTCGAAAAGGATGGGGTTCTGGCGTTGGTTGCCCGCCTGGAACACCTGGGCCAGGTTGAGCACGGTCTGTTTCTGGCTGCCATCCGGGCCAGCCAGACGCCGCAGCAGAATCTTGCGGATGTCGGCATTGAGGGTGACCCCCCCGGCCGTCTGTATCGCGGAAACCGGCGTGGAATAGCTAGGCAGCGGGTACAAACCCGGCCGGCCCACTTCGCCGATGATGGTCACCTTGACGGGGCGGGGCGCGGTCAGGCTGAGGATGAGCTCAGGACGTACGAGCTGCTTGGAGTACAGGGAGGTGAGCCAGCGGGTGGCCTGGCCGATGGTGAGACCGGTGAGCTGGACTGATCCCAGCAGCGACAGGGTGGAGGTGCCATCGGGAAGGATGACGACAGGGCCACCGATGGCGGAGGCGGAGGGATCGGTGAAAGTGAGCTGCAGACCATCCCCGGGTCCGAGCACATAAAGATCGTTGTAGACCTCCGTTACCGAGAGGGGTAGTGGCGCCGAGGAGGAAGGGCCGCTGCCGGGGTTGGCACTGACGAAGGCACCCGATCCCCTCCAAGGGGTCTGGGGGGAGAGTTCCTGGGGTACCGAAGCCCTCAGGCCGGCCGGGGCGAACACCATACCGGTGAGACCCACAAGGCCCAGGGCGGAAAGACGTTTCCGGATCGCCCGACGTCGCAGAGCTGGAGAGGCGGACAACTGTTCAGTGGCCTGGCCCGAGCCGCCAGCGGCCCTCTGTTGTACAGATGATCTGGGATGGAAAGCCACCGATGGTCATTAATCGGGCCCTCACCATAGACGGCCTCGTCAAGGGGCGTTCTCGGGCGGTTGCCATTACGATCGGCACAAGTTTCTCCCCAGTTCATACGTGACGACGACGGGTGCTCCTCCTGAGACCTTTCCGGGTGGAACGCCTCGCCCGCAGTCCCTTCCCCCCATGGCCGGTCCCGGGCCCAGCCTTCCCCAGGCTTTCGATCCGGCGCTCCAGAGTCCACTGAGCCCGACGGGCGAGGGGCAGTCGGGGGGGGGAGGGGTGGGCGGTCTGGTCCGGACTGTCAAGCGGCGCCAATCCGTCTTCCTGGTCACCTTCGCCGTCGTTACCGGCGTCCTGGCGATCAACACCCTGAGGCAGCGCATCTTCTCACCCGTCTATAAGGGCGGGTTTCAGCTGCAGATCAGCAACCCCTTCGACAATCCCGGCGACGGCGGCGGCGCTGGATCGGTGGAAAGCATCGCCCGTAGTGAAATCAAGACGGACGTGCCCAGCCTCATCGTTTTGATGCGCAGTCCCCTGTTGCTCGGACCTGTCGCCCAGCGTCAGGGTGTGCCGCTGGGCGACCTCGAAAGCAACCTCTCCATCGACCAGGCGTCTGCTCAGGTTGACAACGTTCTCAATGTTTCCCTGCGCTGGCCCGATCCCGCCAAGGGCAAGGTGATTCTGCGTCAGCTGGCGAAGGATTACACCGCCTTCTCTCTCACCCAGCGCCAGGCTGCCGTCAACTCCGGTGTCCGATTCCTGGATCAACAGGCCCCGGCGATCGAGTCCCGGGTTCAGAAGCTCTCCCAGGAGATGCTCAAGTTCCGCCAACGCAACAACTTCGTCGACCCCGCCACCGCGGCCGGTCAGATCCTCGGAGCCCGTGAAGGGCTGGTCAACCAGCTGCGCACCCTTCAGAACGAGCAGGTGCAACTGGACAGCCAACTGACATCGATCCAGACCGGCAAGCTGCAGTTCACCCCCAGTGGCGCCCCTACCGCCCTCGAGCAGCTCGGCCGCAACAGCGTTCTCGTTCCGGGCCGGGCCTCCTCCTCCGGCGCCGAGGCCTCCAGGGAAACCACCACCCCCCTCGACCTGCTCAACCAGTTCGAGCAGGAGCTGGCCACCGCCAAAGGTACGTACAAGGAGAATTCCCCGATCGTTCAGTCCCTGCTGGCGAGACGCAACCAACTGCTGCCCGTGGTCCAGCGCCAAGCCGCGGATGCCGTGAAGGCCAGGCTGCTCTCCAACGTGGCCCAGCAGGATGAAATCAACCGCCAGATCCTGCTTCTCAGTGAGAACTTCCGGAACAATCCGCGGAAGATGTCGGAGTTCGAAAACATCAACCAACGACTGGCCATCGCCAGAGAGCAGTACTCCTCCTACATCCAGGCCAGGGAGCGTTACCGGCTCGAGATCGCCCGTTCGATTTCACCCTGGGAAGTGATCGGCCCCCCCGATTTCGGCAGCAGCCCGGTGGAGCCCAACATCCAACGCAATCTGCTGCGCGCCATTATGCTCGGCCTGTTGGCCGGGCTCGGTGCAGCCATCCTCAGGGAGAAGACGGACAACGTCTTCCATACCCCCATGGAGGTGGAAAAGGAACTCCAGCTGCCCGTGTTGGGCCTGATTCCCTATCTCCCCTTGGAGCCCGGTGTCGACATCGCCACCAGCATCTCCAAGATGTCCTCCAGCGAGCGCTTTGCGATCAAGGAGTCTCTCCGGAGCCTGTTCACCACCTTCCGCCTGCTTCGCGCCGACAGCAACATCCGGATGGTTGGAGTCACCTCCTCCACCCAGGGGGAAGGTAAATCCACCGCTGTCGCGGTTTTTGCCCGAACCCTGGCCGACCTTGGCCTGAAGGTGCTCGTCGTCGATTCCGACATGCGTCTGCCGATGCAGGCCAGGTATCTGGGCGTGGAACAGGGGGATGGCCTGTCCACCCTGCTGTCCGATTCCGCTCGAAAGCCTACGGAGTTCATTCACACCGTTGCCGAGAACATGGATGTGCTTTCTGCCGGTCCGAAGCCGCCCGATCCTGCCAAGCTGCTGAACTCCAGCCGGTGCAAGGATGTCATGATGGAAATTCGTGCGCTTCCCGGCTACGACATCATCGTCGTGGATGCGCCTCCCTGTCTGATGCTGGCCGATCCAATCCTCCTCGGTGAGAAACTGGATGGCATTTTGTTCCTTGTCGGACTGGGCAAAGTGAGCCGGGAGCTGGCCCCCCAGGCGAGCCGCCGCATCCGGGCTTCCGGGGTCGATGTGCTCGGCATCATCTGCAACCAGGTGAATTTCCCGAGCCGCCTCAACGATTACGGCTACGAATACGGTTACTACTATCACTACGCCTATGCATCGGCGTCCGGCTACGCGAAGAGTGCCACCGAGCCCTCCTCTGGCGGTTTCGGCAGTTACGTCCAGCGCTATCGCGACAGCTACATGAAGGGTGCCGCCACCAATACCTATGTCAGCTCCCGCTACATCGAGGGAGAATCCGACGTCAAGACGTATTTCCGGGACGAGGCGGGTCAGCCCTCCGGGCCACCTGCCTCCAACGGGGGCAACCTCCCCAGCACCGGCAGCCGTTCCGTGCCTCCTGCCGAAAGGGTCCCATCCCGTCGCCATCGCCAGGATGATGCCTCCGGTGATGGGCTGATCAGTTGGTTGAGGAAGCGATTCGGCAACAGGGGCTGAGCCGCCGATTCACCCCTGACGGACATCTGTCCTCCCAGGCCTGGAGGACAGGATGACATCCAGCATCACCAGGTGGTCGTAGATGGGCATGGCCATGGGGTGGCAGCGTCGGACCCAGGCCAGGGCAGCGAGCATGTCGATGCCGCGCAGGCGGGCCGTGAGTCCCACGGCCAGCAAGGGTGAGCGTTCGTAACCCGCCATGCAATGCAGGTAGACGGGAGAGGCGTCGTTCACCAGGGCTTCGGCCCTGGCCAAGGCCAGGGCCAGCCTGGTTGCCTGCATCGGCTCCTGCTGCCGATGATCGGGAAGCGAGATCCGGTCGCTCGACCATCCGGGCGGCAGGATCAGTCCGGTTTCTTCTTCCGGGTAGCAGCAGCTGAAGCGGCTGCGGAAACCGGCCTGTGCCAGCTGCTGCCAGTGCCTGTCGGAGCGTGGCATCGGACCGACCGCCAGCCGATTGCTGAGTATCCAGCTGCAGGGCAGGGAGCGCTCCAGCAGCGGCTGGTCTGACCTTTCCGCCTCCCCTAGCCTCTGCAGAATCCGCCGCAGGATGCCGACCACTAGACGATCACCTGAGCGCTTGTGCTGTCCTCAGGCTGCTGGGCGGCCCCAGGAAGGCAGTGGGTTGTGGGTGTGGGTGTGAGGGTGATGGGGTAAGGATGCGTCGGGAGATGGGAATCGGGAAGCTGGCGGGGCGGTTGCCGGTCTGGCAGGTGGTTCCCCCTGGCCTAGCCCTGGGATCGAAGCACCGGCTCCACCAGGTCGAGCACCTGCCGCCACAGGCGATCAGAGGGTGGTTCCCCTTTGGGCCCGCGCAGACTGATCAAGGTGCAGGCATAGGTGCGGTTGGGCTCGAGTCCGATCACACGCGCGACAGCGGAATCGATGCCGCTGGAGAGTCGGTCGGCATTGGCGGCGAGTTGGTCTCGCGTCACCCCAAAGGAGCGAACCAAACCAGGTCCGCTCACCAGGCAGGTCTGGAAGACCGGTTGATCCTGAGCCAGTCCTGACGCCGTTGGTACCGGTGTGTCGATGAGGCGACGCTTGCTCAGGTCCAGGCTTGGCTGCGCTCGTCCCATGGTGCTGGTCTGAAAGTTGAACCGCTGGCGCACGGTTCCATTCATCAGGGTGAGTTCAAACCCTCCTTGCAGGGGGAAAACGAGTGGTGCGGAGGTGGCAAGTTCATAGCTGCGCTTTGCCGGCCAAGGGGGAGTGGAGGACGGGCGATGGGTTGGGGAGAGGAGCAGGGCTCCATGCAGCCCTGCTTCCAGCTGCTTGGCGGGCAGGGGGCCTGGAGCCGCTTGCCAACGTGGCAAAACGATCGCCTGGGTGGCCAGGAGTGCACTGACGGCGGCGAGTGTGCCGTACCACCGCACCAGCAGCCAAGGAGTGATCATGTTCGGCCCTGCTGTGGTGGTGTGGCGGGAAGCGGAGGCAGTTCCCTTTCCAGCAGGCGCATGTAGACCATGCCGAACATGAGGACGGCCACGCCGGAAAAGATCAGGGATCCCGTGCTCTCGTGGAAGAAATCGAACCACCAGCTTCCCTTGGAGTGGCCATTGCCCGCGAAGACGGCCAGCAGGGCGATGCGGAAGGTGTTGCTGATCAGCCCGATCAGCGGCGCCATCACTAACAGCAGGCAGCGACTGGTCCAGGAACGGATCGGGAAGGCCAACAGGAAGATGACGCCGACGCAGAGGATCTGGGCCATCATGTCGAGACCGTTGCAAGGCCCGAGCACCCTCACGCCCCCCCCTGGCAGCAGCACGCTGCGGGCGTTGACGATCACGTCTAGCCCCAGGATGCTCAGCCACAGGCCGGAGACCCGGGCGGTGACCAGGCTGATGGGCGCCTCTGGCAGGATTCGCATCAACAGGGCGAAGCCAGGCAACAGCATCAGGCAGAGCAGGGGATCGCGGAAACGGCCCAGGTTGGCTGGCTTCTCGGCCATCAGGCCCAGGGCGAGCCCACCAATGGGCGCGAGGCCGAACAGGAGGCCGTCCCAGTGCAGGATCACCGCCGAGCGGGTCAGTACCCACACCAGGAGCACGGTGCCGATGATCAACCCCCAGGCGGCGGGCCGGGGTTCAAGGTCTTCAAACTGATCCTCCATGCAGATCACCGCTCCTCCCCACACCAGCAAAGCGAACACGGTGATGTGCTCACTCTGACTGCTCTGGAAGACGGCGATGTTCTGGACCGCCACGGCTGCGGACAGGGCCAGCCAGAGATTGCGGGGCGTCGGAGGGGGAATGGCAGGAATGGATGCCAGCCAGGATGGGGGAAGTTTCAGGAGCAGCGCCTTGGTCAGACGCTTGGCGATGTTGCTCATCGGGACAGGGCGTCGACCAGAGGTGCGGCAGGCAGACCTTCGTCTGGATCGTATTCCGGCACAAGCCGGCGCAGGAGCACAGCGGTCGTCGCCTCGTCCCAGTTGGCCAGGGCTTCATGCAGCTGCTGGATCAGGGGCAACAGTTGCTCGCTCTCGCGCCTGGGTTCGGTGGCCTTGCGGATCAGCGGGTGCTGGGTGGGTTGGTCGTCGGTGCCGATCAGCAGCTCTTCGTAGAGCTTTTCCCCTGGCCGCAGACCGGTGTAGTGGATGGCGATGTCGCCGTCACTGTTGTGGTCGTCCCGAACCCGCAAGCCCGACAGTTCAACCATCTGCCGGGCCAGGTCGGCGATCCTGACCGGTTCTCCCATGTCGAGAAGGAACAGATCGCCGCCGATGGCCATGCCCGTGGACTGGAGCACCAGCTGGACGGCCTCCGGAATGGTCATGAAGTAGCGGGTGATAGCCGGGTGGGTCACGGTGACGGGGCCGCCTGTGGAGATCTGCTGGTGGAACAGGGGGATCACCGAGCCAGATGAGCCCAGCACATTGCCGAATCTGACCATGGACAGGATCGGGCCGCCCGTTGCGATCTCGGCGGCGGCCGCCTGGATCAGCAGCTCGCAGATCCGCTTGCTGGCCCCCATGACATTGGTGGGTCGCACGGCCTTGTCGGTGGAGATCAGGGTGAGTCGGCTGACCCCAGAGGCGCGGGTGGCGGCGATCACGGCCTCCGTGGCGCCGATGTTGTTGGCAATGCCTGCGCAGAGATTGGCCTCCACGAGGGGGACGTGTTTGTAGGCGGCGGCATGGAAGATGGTTTCCACACCGTGCTCCCGGCAGAGCAGGGTGAGGCGGGAGGCGTTGCAGGCATCGCCCAGGACGGCATGCAGTTCGACACCGCCCGGCTTGGA
This sequence comes from Cyanobium sp. Cruz-8D1, assembly GCF_024345975.1. GTDB lineage: Bacteria > Cyanobacteriota > Cyanobacteriia > PCC-6307 > Cyanobiaceae > Cyanobium. Next base: position 78,904 of record NZ_JAGQCD010000001.1, read on the forward strand.
GCTCAGCTCCCGCTCAATGGCGTAGAGGGCGAACTCATTGCGTTCCAGCAGCAACAGCCGGGTGGCACCGAGTGCCACGACCTGGCGACAGAGTTCGCTGCCGATCGATCCACCGGCACCCGTCACCATCACCACCTTCCCTTTGACACCGGCCTTGAGCAGCACCGGGTCGGGGTTGGAGGGCTCCCGTCCAAGGAGATCTTCGATCGCCACGGCGTGCAGGTCGGAAACGATCCTCTGGCCACTGGCCATCTGGGCGAGTGAGGGGATCGAAAGCACTTCCAGACCCCTGTGGGTGAGCTGGTCGACCAGCAGACGCTTGCGGCGTCTGGACATGGCCGGCATGGCTAGCAGCACCTTGCGGACCCCGTGGCGTTCAATCAGCCGGGGCAGCCGCAGGGGGGTGTGGATGGCCATGTTCTGGAGTGTGCGGCCATGAATCCCCTCGTCGTCGTCCAGGAAACCAACAATGCGGAATCGGCGGTCGTTGCGCAGGGCCAGCAGCAGACCCATCCCGGCGGCCCCGGCCCCGTAGATGAGGGTGGCCTCACCCTGGGAGGCCCCCTGGGAGTGGTTGTCGCGCTGGTCAAGGTGATGGACCAGGACGTCGCGCAGGATGATGCGGCTGGCGATGGCCCCTCCGGTGAACAGCAGCCAGTAGAGAATCCAGAAGGATCGCGGTGGCTGGGGGCCCCCGATCAGGGTGCTGATCAGCAGAAGGATCAGCACCATCGCGCCTGAGCGGGGCACGAGCCCGTAGAGAGAATGGCTGCCGGCGTAACGAGTGAGCCCACGGTACCAACCAGAGACCACCAACACGGGCAGGCCCGTGATCACGGCGAGGGGCAGCAGCAGGATGGTTGAAGGTAGGAAACCCCTAAGAGATTCGGCGTCGGGTAAGCGCAGAATGAAAGCCCCAACGTAGGCCGTGATGATCATCAGACCATCAAAAACGACCAGAAGCAGCCTGCGGGCAAGCAGCTGCTTCTGGACATATCGGAGGAATGAGAGTTTGGGAATCAATCGTTCAGATCGACGAGGATCGATTAATCAGGTGATGAAGGTCTGAAGATTCAACCAATGAATCGAAAGATGAGGTTCAGCCTGAAATTTCTGGAAAAAGCAGAATAGCCAGGTCTGAGGCTAAGGGCGCTGGTCTGATTGAGAGGTTCATACATTGCTCCAATGGATGGAGTGACGAATCGAGGTTAAGCAATGACGCTTGGATCGATGTTCTCATCCAACATTGATGTTATGGAGGAATGGATCATGGGCTGAGTATGAGCTTCTTCAGAGTAGGTTACCGCCATTTTATGGAGAGAAGGGGACGGCGCGGTGCCGATCCAGCCAGAGGGCAACAACCAGTTCCGCTGATAGCAGGCCGAGTTCCAGGGCCAGGCCATGGACGAGAAGGGCCCAGCCCAGCAGGGCGGTGGCGCCGATGTAGAGGAGGGCTACCCGGTCGTGGGGCCAGCCGGCCTGATGCAGGCGCTGGTAGAGGTGCAGGCGGTGGGCCTGAAAGATCGGCTGGCCTGCCTGCCAGCGGCGCAGAACGCAGAGACAGGGGTCTCCCAGCAGGGGAAAGCCCGCCAGCAGCAGGCCCAGGGCCATGGCTGGTGTGGCCTGCTGCAGCACCATGCCGGCGATCACCGCCCCGAGGAACGTGCTGCCCACATCCCCCATGAACACCCGGGCCGGGCTCCAGTTCCAGACCAGGAAGCTCAGCAGGGCCCCGATCAGGGGGAGCAGGCCGTTGCCGCCGGTGGGAGCCATCGCCAGAACGGCAACGCCCAGCAGCACCGAGGCGCAGCCGGCGACGAGTCCATCGAGGCCATCGCTGAAGTTGACGAAATTGATCACCGCCGTGACCGCGAACCAGGCCACGGGCAGCAGCCACCACGCCACGGTCAGGGGGGTGATCGCCACCAGGGCCAGGGCCGTGGTGATCTGAATGCCGTAGCGCCCTGCGGCCGGCAGGTCGAGTCGGTCGTCCAGCAGGCCCACCAGGGCCAGTGGCAGGCAGAGCAGCGGAATCCAGGCCGGCCAGCCTCCGCCCGCCAGGGGAGCCAGGGCGCTGCCGACCAGCACAAAGGCCAGGCCGCCGCCCCGGGGGGTGGGCCGTTGGTGGGAGCTGCGGGCGTTGGGCTGATCCACCAGAGCGCGCCGCAGCAACGGCAGGAGAAGGTGAAGGAGCAAGGCGCCCAGTCCACTCCCCAGCAGCAGCACAGCGGGGGTGTGCAGGGCGGTCATCGCGCCAGCGGGAGCACAGGGAACGGTTCGGGAGGTCCCCCCAGGATGCGATGGGCTGGTGTGAACCCGGCCAGGTCGGCACTCATCCGCAGAAGCGCCTCGAAGTTCTTCGGGGAGAGCAACAGCAGTGGCGCGGCGAGGGACTGGAAGAGGCGCGGCGGCAGGGCCAGCAGCCGACAGCGTCGGGCCGCATCGCCTGGCGCGCTTGCGTCCTGCAGGCGCCGCAGCATGGTGGCGTAGGCGAGGGTCTCATCGCCACCGAGGGGCAGGTGTACTTGATGCGAAGGGTCGCCTCCGGCCAGGGGCAGGCGGTCGGCCAGGTGCAGGGCCACGGCGGCCAACTGGCGGCAGTGGATGGGCTGCCGCAGGCCACCCTGGCCAGGCAGGGGCAGCAGGGGCAGGCGCCGCAGCAGCTGGCGCAGTTTGCTCAGGTTGCGATCGCCCAGGGGACCGGCCTGGCCGTAGATCAAGGTGGGCGCGAGGATATGCAGCGGGCGGGCGTGGCTGGTGCAGGTCAGGGTCAACTGATCTTCCGCCTGCCCCAGCCGTTGCACCAGATCCCGGTCGAAGCGATTGGCAGCGAACCGTTTGGTGATCACCGAGGAGGAGGAGCAGGCGATCACCCCCTGCAGGGCGGCGAAGCCGGCTGGGTTGTCACCGGCAAAACGGGCCAGCCAGGGGGCAAACGTCCAGATGGGGGCAAAGCTCACCAGCACCCCCTTCGGCGCCCTGCTCTCCCCGCAGGCGTCCTCCAGATCGCAGGGCAGGAATGGCGGTGGATCGCCGCCACCGGCCGGCGGCAGCGCTGGACGTCGGCCGGCCACCACCAGCGAGCGCCCCCTGGCCAGCTCGATCAGGGCCTGACCGCTTGTGCTTGTGGCACCGAAGAGCGTGATCGGGACGGGGGAGGGGAGGGCCAAGGGGGGATCACATGCAGTCATTTCTATCGAGGCGACCATCCCACCCCGTCAGTCTCCAGAGGGAGGCGCGCAGCTGGTCGCGCCAAAGCCGCAGCTGGGATTCGGGCCGCAGATCCCCGGTCTGGGCGTCGGCCCCTTCCACCTGCCAGCCGGTGCCGGCGTAGACGATCCGGGCGATGGCCAGGGTACGGGCCATGTGGGTTCCGGCTGTTACGAAGGTGAGCTGTCCCGGTCCGGGCCTGGTCTCCAGGATTCGGGCCAGGGCGGTCACCTGGCCGACGGTGTCGCAACCGGGAAGCAGGCGCAACAGATTCGAGGTGTCCTGCGGCCAGAGCCTTCGGTTGCGGAGGTGGTTGTAGGTGATGGCCTGGTACTCGGCGTTGCCCTGCAGTACGAGCAGCGCCCCAGGTCGCTCCCGCCAGAGCAGCAGGGCCGACTGGCTCCGCCAGGGATCCTCGATGAAGGCGGAGATCACCTGGGTCCCCTGGCCGGTCCCCGCCTGCAAAGACTTGGCAGCCTTGCTGGAGGGCCGGGGTGCGCTGCCCCGGGTCCCCTGCCAGGCGGGTGCGAAAAACCAGGCGACCATGGCCGCGCTGCCCAGGGCCACGGCCCCGAGGCGGGCTCGGCGGCTGGCCCAGAAGCGTTGCAGGGGGGAACCCTGGATTCTCCGGGGAGCGTTGCGCCGCACCCGTTGCCGCTGCCGTGTCCGCTCTGCCCCGGAAGGCCCGCTCTCCTCTGGCAAGGGAATTGACACGCAGGCTCAAATTAGCTTATCTGCCCTGTTCCGTTACTTTCCAGTGCCTGCCCGGCGACGGCAGCCGACTCCAGAGACGCCTGATGTAGCGCAGGCTGAAGGGGATCCCCCAGAGCCAGCCGAAGGCCCGGTGATAGGCCAGCCTGACCTCCTGAAGCCGGCGGCGGGTCTGCTGGCCGCTGACACCCGCCTCGCCCATGTGCACCAGCTCCAGATCCAGTCCCCGCGCCGAGAGGCCAGCGCAGGTGCTCAGGCGGAGGAAGTAGTCGAGGTCGGCGGAGAGCCGGAAGAGTGCGGCGAACTGATCGACGCGGCGGCGGGCCCCCGGCCCGATCAGGGTGGCCTGGTGGGGTGGGGTGGAGCCCAGAAACAGGCGGAGGCGATAGGTCCCGCAGCTCGAGAAGGCCGTGCGGCGTCCCAGTTGCATGGCTCCGTCCTGCCCGGCCCCCGCGTAACGCCCACGGCAGACCACCAGATTCGGCGGCTGGCCGCTGCGGGGCCCCGGCTGGGTCGCCGCCATGGCCTCCTCGAGCACGGTTGGGCCGGCCGCCCAGTCATCGCTGCCCCAGAACAGCAGCCAGTGCTCCAAGGGCGTGGCGAGGATGCCCTGGTTCATGGCACCGAAGATGCCCGGAAACGCCGGATCCTGGGGCTGCCAGGTGAAGCGCTTGTCCCGGTGGCAGAGGGCCTCCAGCCAGGCTCGATGCTCGGGGCCGCTGGGGCCGTCGATGAACAGCACCCGCCAGTGGGGCCAGCTCTGGCGCTGCAGGGAGGTGACCAGTCGGGGCAGCAGAGCGTAGGAATCGAGGGTGGGAACGATCAGGCTGAGCCCGGTGGCGGCTCCGGGGGGCAACGGGGCGCCTGGGACAGCGGAGGCGCTCACCCCTGCCGGCGGATCAGCACGTCACCCAGCACCAGCAGGTCCATGCGGGTGCGCAGGAAGCAGTCGAGGGCCTGGGCGGGAGTGCAGACGATCGGCTCGTTTTCGTTGAACGAGGTGTTCAGCACCATTGGCACGCCCGTCTGATCGGCGAAGGCTCGGATCAGGCGGTAGTAGCGGCCATTGTCCGCCGCGTTCACGGTCTGGAGACGGCCGCTGCCATCCACATGGGTGACGGCCGGGATGCGGGCGCGCTGCTCCTCACGGATCGGGTAGACCTGCATCATGAAGGGAACTTCCCCTTCAAGGCTGAACCAGTCGCCGACCGCCTCCTCCAGCACCGAAGGGGCGAAGGGACGGAACGATTCCCTCCGCTTGATCTTGAGGTTGAGGATGTCCTTCATGTCGGCGCGACGGGGGTCACCGAGGATCGAACGGTGGCCCAGGGCCCTGGGTCCCCATTCCATGCGGCCATCGAACCAGCCGATCACCAACCCCTCGGCGATCGCCGCCGCCACCTGCTCACAGAGGGCCCCTTCCTCCGGTCGCTCCAGGCTGCACTGGGCCTGCTCCAGGGCTGTGCGGGTGGTGGGACTGGCCAGCAGCTCCTCCACCTCTCCAGGTGCCGGCTGGCTGCCCAGGTAGGCATGGCGCATCGGTGCGGAGCGGGTCCGCCCCAGCCCGTGCCACACCGCGAGGGCAGCGCCGAGGGCGCCCCCGGCGTCACCGGCGGCCGCCTGGACGTAGACCCGCTGGAAGGGGGTGGCCAGGGTCACCTTGCCGTTGGCCACCGAGTTGGCACCGCAGCCGCCGGCGATGCAGAGCTGGTCGCTGGGGTGGTTGCGGTGCAGGGCCCGCAGCAGGTGGAAGAAGGCCTCCTCATACATTGCCTGGGCCGAACGGGCGATGTCCATGTGGTGCTGCTGGAGCGGCTCCTCCGCCTGGCGCGCAGGGCCGAGCAGGGATTCCAGCTCCGGGCTCCAGTGGCCGCCCACCACCGGGGCCCCGTTGCTCCACTGGTGCGGCAGCTTCTGGGTGGCGTGCAGGAAGTAGCGCAGATCCAGGCGATAGGTGCCGTCGGATTGGAGCCGCACGATGCGGCGCATGGCCTCCATCCGGGTGGGCTGGCCATAGGGCGCCAGTCCCATCACTTTGTATTCGTCGCCGTAGTTGGGGAAGCCCAGGTACTGGGTGATCGCCGTGTAGAAGGCGCCGAGGGAATGGGGGAACCAGATCTGGCCATCCAGGCTGAGTTGGTTACCGTGGCCATGGCCCCAGGCGCCGCTGGCGAAGTCGCCGAAGCCATCGACCGAGATCACGGCCGCCTCCTGGAAGGGGGAGGCGAAGAAGGCCGAGGCCAGGTGGGCCCGGTGGTGCTCCACGAAGTGCAGTCGTGCCCCGATCTCGGCCCCTGGAAAGGCCAGGGCCAGCTGCTGGGCCAGGCCCGCCCGTTCGCGCTTGTTGCGCCACCGCGCCACCAGGAAGCGGGGATCGGGGCGGTGCCCCAGGGTGTACGCCACCTTGCGCCAGCGGTGGGCCCCCGGCTGGGAGTTGATGGCGATGTGGTCGAGCTCGGCCGGCCCGACGCCGGCATCGGCCAGGCACCAGGCGATGGCCTCGGTGGGGAAGCCGGCCCAGTGCTTGATGCGGCGGAAGCGCTCCTCCTCGGCGGCGGCCACGATCACCCCATCCCGGATCAGGGCGGCGGCCGCATCGGCGTGGAAGGCATTGATGCCCAGGATGAGCGTCATGAAGCTGGTGAACCGGTAAGCGCGTGCACAGTCATGGAGCCGGCAGTGTGACTCTCAGGATCCGATCGGCTTGGATCTCCCTGAATGGAAGGTCGGCACCACGGCGCCGACAACCGGGAGGGAGGGACATCCAGTGGCAGGCGGATCTTAGGGGAGATTTCCGCAGGCAGCCCAGGCACGCATGGTGGCGGGGGGCGATCACGGGCGAGGGGCCGTGGCTGCGCAGAGGCTGACGTCGAGGTGCACCTCCAGCCAGTGCTGCAGCACCATCAGGCTCCAGCGCCGGTACCAGGGGGCCAGGTCGATTCCCCGGGGTGTCGAGGGCAGCCGCAGGGCCAGGGGTGAGGCCGGGTCGTCGAGCCACAGCTGGAACGGGAAGCGGAACCCCTGCTTGGGGCGGTTGAGGAACCAGCCGGGCAGCTCCGGCAGGCTGTCTGCCAGGAGTTGTTTGCCCTCCGCCAGCCGCAGGGCGGCGGGGATCGGCGCCAGCCGGCGCTGCAGCTGGGCATCCACCAGGGGCAGGCGCAGTTCCAGACCGGCGGCCATGGCCATCACGTCGCTGTCCGGCAGCAGCTGGTTGCGCAGGTAGCGGGTGCCCTCCAGCCAGGCCACCCCTTCACGCCCGCCCGGTGTCTCCCCCCCGGAGGCCACACCGGCCGCAGCAGCGCCAGTAGACGCACAGAGCCCCCAGTGCTCCAGCAGGCGCTCGGTTTCGGTGGGGGAGAACAGGCCCCGGAAACATCCGTAGGCCCGGCCCAGGGAGGCAGGCGCCTCCAGCAGCCCCGTGATCCGCTGCAGCCGGGCGCGGCGCCCCTGGGGCAGGCGGTGCAGGATCCAGGCCGCCGGCGGGCCGGCCGGGCCGATCCGGCGACGCCAGTGGCACAGCTTCGGCACCATCCGGAAGCTGGGATAGCCCCCGAACAGTTCATCGCCGCCAAGCCCGGAGAGGGCCACCTTGAGCCCGTGCTCCGTGGCCAGCCGGGCCACGCACCAGGTGTTGTACCCGTCGATGGAGGGCTGGTCCTGGCTGGCCAGGAAGGAAGGCAGCCACTGGCGGGCCTGGTCGGCCGTGAGGTTCAGGGGCGTGTGATGGGCCCCGAAGTGGCTGGCGATGCGGGCCGCCGGCTCCGACTCGTCGAAGCCGGCGGCCCCTGCCGCCTCAAACCCGATCGTGAAGGTGTGCAGGCCCCGGGGGGCCAGCGCCAGCAGGGAGGCGGAGTCGAGTCCGGCGCTGAGGAACAGACCCACCGGCACATCGCTCACCATGTGGGCGGCCACGGAGTCCTGGAGCGCCGAGCGGGTGAGGGCCACGGCCTCGGCCGCCGTGATCTTGGTGTCGCTTTTGGCGCCCGCGAGGCTCTCCGGCAGGGCCCCCCACGGATGCACGCGCAGCTCACCCTGTCGCCAGGTGGCGGCGTGGCCGCTGGGCAGGCGTTGCACGCCCTGCACCAGGGTGGCGGGCTCGGGCACCGATCCGGTGGCCAGGTAGCGAGCCAGGGACTGGCGATCCAGGCTGGGCCGGTCCGCCTCGGCCGCCAGCAGAGCCCGCAGTTCCGAGGCGAAGGCGAGCGATCCCCCCGGCCCGCTGCGCAGGTACAGGGGCTTGATGCCATGGGGATCGCGGGCGAGCAGGGCGCTGCGCTCGCGAGTGTCGTAGAGGCAGAAGGCGAACATGCCCCGCAACGCCGCCAGCCCGTCCCGCCCCCAGCGGATCAGCCAGGCCAGCAGCACCTCGGTGTCGCCGCTGCCCCGGAAGCGCTGCCCCTCCGCTTCCAGCCGGCGGCGCAGCTCGGCGTGGTTGTAGATCTCGCCGTTGAAGACCAGTTGCCAGCGGCCGCACCGGGAGGCCATCGGCTGGTGGCCAAGGGGAGAGAGATCCAGAATCGCCAGGCGCCTGTGGACCAGGCAGGCCCTGTCGTCCTGCCAGATGCCGGCATCATCCGGTCCCCGGTGGGCGAGGCGTGGGCCGACCCTGGCGGCGAAGGCTCCCGGTTCTTTGCCCAGCTGGCCCGCGATGCCGCACATCCGCTCTAGGCCTCCAGGTGGGACAGGAAGGTGCGTCGGGCCGCCTCCGGGCTGGCCTGCTGCCGCACCCAGGCCAGGGCCCCGGCGGAGAGGCGGTCGCGCTGGCCCCGATCGGCGCAGATGGCCGCGATCGCCACCGCCATGGCGCTGGGCTCGCTGGCCACCAGCTGGCCCGTGAGGCCGTCGATCACGTAGTCCTCAGGGCCGCCGCAGCGGGTGCTGACGACCGGGACCCCGCAGGCCATCGCCTCGAGGGCCGCAATGCACAGGCCCTCCTGGTGGGAGGGGATGACGAACAGATCCAGGCCCTGCAGCAGCTCCGCCAGGGCGCTGGGGCCAAGGCAGGGGTGGCACTGCACTTGTCCTTCGAGTCCCATCGCCGCCAGGGGGCCCTGGAGTCGGTGGACGTCCTGCTCACCGGCGAGGACGAGCTGCACCGGTCGCCCCTGCGCCACCAGCCGGCCCACGGCCTCCAGCAGCAGGGTGATCTGCTTGCGTGGGTCGGCGTAGCGGCCGGCGAAGCCGATGCGCCAGGGCACCAGCCGTTCAGGGGCAGGAAAGAAGATGGCGGGATTCACCGGCATGCGCATCACCCCGTCCATGGGGCGGTGGGCGATGGAGGCCAAGGCGGTGGCCGTGTAGCCGCTCAATGCCAGGATCCGCCCCCGGGGGGCCTGGAGCACCTGGCGTTCCAGCCGTTGCAGCACCGGGCCGTTGAGGCCCCGGTCGAGCAGCCGCCGTGGCCTGGAGAAGCGCTTGACACGGTCGACCCGGTCGTCCTGCCAGGGGGTGGCCACCCAGGCAAGAAAGGGGATCCCCAGCCTGGCGAAGGGGGTGGCGCAGAGGGGATTGCCGGTGACCGACAGGTGCAGGTCGCAGCCGGTGATCAGCTGCCGCCAGGCGCGCCTGGGCAGGTAATGGGTGAACTCCAGCTCCGGCAGCCAGGCCCCCAGGCCATGGCCTTCGTGGTCGCCGTAGACCCGGCGCTGCATCTGGCCGGGCCGCCGGCCGCTGGGGAGGGCATGGAGGGGAACCGACAGCTTCGGATGGGTGCTCCAGGGGGCATACCAGGCGAAGACGGGCTCGATGCCGAGCTCCTCCAGCATCCTGGCGACGCAGGCGGTCATGGCGGGAACCCCCCCATCCACGGGCTCGATGGTGCTGATCAGGGCCCTCGGCCGTTTCATTGCTTCAGCCAGCCGAACAGGTCCCGGTTGTCACGGACCCAGCGGATCAGATGGCGCACGCCCACATCGACGCTGATCTCCGGTGTCCAGCCCAGCTGCTTGGCGGCCTTGCTGACGTCGCAGATGAACACCGGCTGGTCGCCGGGCCGGGACTGGCCGCTGAGGGGGCTGAGCGTGATCGCCAGCTCTTCTTCGAGGAAGCGCAGCAGGTCGCGCAGGCAGAGGGTGTTGACGGGGCCGCCGCCGATGTTGAAGGCCTGGCCGCTGATTGTGTCGCGATGGTCCCAGGCGGCTGCGTAGGCCCGGGCCAGGTCGCGCACGTCGAGCACGTCCCGGGTCTGCCAGCCGTCGCCGTAGAGGGTGATCGGCCGCTCCAGCAGGGCGGCGATGCTGAACCAGGCCACCCAGCCCTGGTCCTCGATGCCGAACTGGCGGGTGCCGTAGATGCAGGACTGGCGGAAGGCGCAGGTGTGCAGGCCGTAGATGCGGGCGTAGTCGATGGTGTACTGGTCGGCGACCCCCTTGGAGCAGCCGTAGGGCGAGTGGAAGTCGAGGGGCTGGCTCTCCGGCACTCCGGCGGGCAGATCCCGGAAGCGATAGCCGTGGGGTGTCATCTCCACCGCCACGGTTTCCATGCCGCCATACACCTTGTTGGTGGAGGCGAAAAGCACGAAGCTTTCGGGGGAATGGAGCCTGACCGCCTCCATCACGTTGAAGGTGCCGAGGGCGTTGATCTCGAAGTCTTCCCGTGGGTTGGTGTAGGAGGTGGTGACCGCCACCTGGGCCGCCAGGTGCAGCAGCATCGAGGGGCGCAGGCTGGCCACGACCTCGGCGAGGGCCTCCGCCTGGCGGAGGTCGACACGATGGAAGGCGATGGCGGGATGCTGATCGAGCAGCCAGCGGAGGTTGTCCTCGGTGCCCCGGCGGGAGAGGTTGTCGAGAATCGCCACCTCCCACCCCAGGCAGGCGAAGTGCTGGGCGGCGTTGACGCCGATGAAACCGGCGCCGCCGGTGATCAGGATCGAAGGCATCGAATAGTTGGAGGCGGGGGAAACGTCGGGGACTGGGCGGGCGAGGGAGCCTTCCGATCGCGAAGGAGGTGGTTGAGCGGTGGAGCGGGAACGCCTCCGTCAGTCAGGGCGGACCTTAATGCAACATCCAGATCCTGCGGAATCGCGTGTCCTGTCAAGGCGGAGTTGACAGGCTGGGGTGATCTTCCAGAAGCATCAGATGCAGCAGCAGTTCGGCATACATGCGTTGCTGGGCGTAGGCCCAGCCGCGCCAGCCCTCCAGCACGCCCCCCTTCCAGAGCAGGCAGAACAGCAGCGCGGCGAAGGGGGCCAGCGGGGTGTGCTTGCGCAGGCGATCCGCCAGCGACAGCTCGCTTGACGAAGTGGCGCGCAGTTTGGCCGCCTCGATCGCCAGGTAGGTCCCCTGGGAGGCCAGCCAGCGCTGCAGGGGTTTGCGGTCGTCGTGGAAGATCGGCTGCCGCAGTTGTTTGACGGGGCCCGACAGGACGATGCGATGCCCATGGCCGTCGTTGCGGTAGCGGCCCAGACCCCGGCGGTAAAGGCTGACCCGGGGCGGCAGCAGCCCGCTGCGCAGGGGACGGCCGCCGATGCAGTAGCGGAATGGGATGGCGAACCCCGCCACCGTCGCGTTGCCAGGATCCCGAATCACTGTCTGGATTTCGGTAGCCAGGGACGGCGGGATCAGGTAATCCGCATCGAGGCTCAGGATCCAGGGGGTGTCGATCTGATCCAGGCCGAAATTGCACTGGTCAGCGAAGCTGTCGAAGGGTCGATGCAGCACCTGCACCGCGGCATGGTTGGCGAGGATCGAAAGGGTGGCGTCACTGCTGCCACTGTCGATCACCAGGATGGAATCCAGCCAGCGCAGGTGGTCAAGGGTGCGGGCAATATTGGCCTCTTCGTTGTAAGTAAGGATCAGGGCGCTCAGCTGACCACCTGCAGCCTCGGGCAGGCTCATGCCAGGGGTTGGGAGCGTTGCTCCAGAAGGATCTGGCGCTGCTGCTGCTGCTGTTGCCAGAGGGCCCGCTGCTCCTGCTGCTGGGACACCAGGGTGGGAATGGCCAGAAACGACCCCAGCGACAGACTCATCAGAATCAGCACGAAGGGGTCGCCGTAGAGCTGGGCGGCGGAGAAGAACGCCGGCACGTTGGCCAGGGCGAAGGACATGAGCCCCATCAACAGAGAGGCGGTGGACTGGGGCAGTTGCTTGAGCAGCCGGAAGTTGCGCAGCAGCACCAGGCCCAGCAGCACCAGGATCACCCCGAGGATCACCATGCCGGGCACGCCAAGTTCCAGGATCAGACGTCCGCCACCACCCTCGGAGACAAAACCCACACTCCGGATGGCCTCGCGGGCGGCATTGCGGATGAGGCCGCCCGTGCTGGCACCGGCACCCACCCCCATGCCGATGCCATCGGACACCTCAATGGCCCTGAGGGTGGCGCCGATGCCCTGGGAGTCGAAGCGCTCGACCAGATCCTGCTGGATAGTGAGCGAGCGGTTGGTGTATTCGCCGAAGTTCTCGCCGAGATTCTCCGAGAGAATGAAGGCATAGAGGGGGTAGGAGATGCCTGCCACGCCGAGCACACTGGTGATCACCCGCTCCTTGGAGGCGGGGCTGGCCCGGCGGCTGAACAGCAGCAGATAAATGGCCACGAACGCCAGGATCAGCACCTGGGCTTTGCGACGACCGGTAAGGATGGTGAGGAAGGCAAACCCTGCCGCCAGCAGCAACAGTCCGAACTGGGTGGTCGGCTTCTGGCTGGCAATGCCCATCGCTGCGGCAATGCAGGCGGCGGCCGACAGCTGCCAGGAGGCGATTTCACTGGTTCGCCAGAACCCCGAGGCCCCCTTGGCCGAGAACCCGTAGCGGAAGGTAATCAGAAGTCCTTCGCCCACCTCCTTGAGGGTGGGATGGTCGACGCCCTGGAAGCTGAGGTACACGGTGACCGCCATCACCGCCGAGCCGACCAGATAGACCGTCAGCAGACGTCTCAGTAAGGGCAGGTTGCATCCCACCTGGAAGCCCACCCAGAGCCCGAAGGCCGGCGCCAGGTAGAAGGCGGCGCCGATCGCAGTGAGCCGGATGTCGGAGAAGCGGGCGAAGCTGTTGAGGCTCTGGAGTGCGATCAGGCTGAAGTAGAGCGTCACCCAGCCATCGAATTGCGGCACGGTCCAGAACATCGCCCGCAGGTTGAAGCGCCCTGCACGCTCCAGGAGCACCACGCCGCACAGGGCGAAGCCGATCAGCACCAGGCCGACCATGTAGGTGGGTTGGTCCGGCGTGATCTTGCGCAGGGGATCCTGGGCGAAGCCGATGAGCAGGGTGACCATCAGCCCGGTGCGCCAGTCCCCGTCGAGGAGCACGGCGGCGAGAGCTCCGAAGAGCACGATCAGCAGCAGGATGGTCATCGGCTGGCGGGGGAGGTCAGCACCTGGCGGTAAGCGGTACGGAGCTGCAGGGCGATCGTGCTCCAGGAAAAGTCCATCTGCGCCAGGTTAAGGGCGGACGCCTGCATTGACAGAGAAGGCCGCTCCAGGGCGGTGGCCAGGGTCAGAGCCAGGGCTTCCGGGTCGCTGGCGCTGACCAGACCGGCGCCGGCACGGGCCACGTCGGCAGCCACAGCCACCTCGGGGGACAGAATCACGGGGGTCCCGGCGGCGAGAGCTTCGACGGCCGCGATGCCGAAATTCTCCGCCGCCGATGGCAGGACATACCAGTCGGCCGCCTCCAGGGCCCGCCACTTGGCTTCCCCCGCCACGAACCCCAGCCAGCGGCAGCGCTCCCCAAGGCCCAGCCCCCTGGCCCGCTCCTGCAGGGCGGCGACGTAGCGGGGATCCCCATCCCCGGCGATGGCCAGTTCCCAGTTCGCTTCGGGCCGGTGCCGCTGCAGCAGGGCCAGCGCCTCCAGGAGGTTCTCCAGCTGCTTCTTCGGGTGCAGCCGGGACAGGAACAGGAAGCGGACCGGCGCTAGAGCGTTCGATGAACCCGTCGGCTGGGCTTGGGAGTCGGGGCCGCGCACCCCCAGGGGCAGCACCAGGCTGGGCGCGGTCAGGCCCAGGGCGGCGGCTTCATCCCGTTCGGCTGCGCTGGTGAAGTGCAGGGCGGCCGCCTGCTGCAGGTTGCGCCGTTCGATCAGGCGTAGCAGCAGGCGTTTGCGGCCACGGCTCTGGGCCAGGCTCCACGGGCTCAGCTGGCCGATGCTGCGCAGGATGTAAGGAACACCGGCCCAGCGGGCCTGGACCATGGCACTGGTGCAGGGAAAGGAGAACAGGGCATGGATGTGGAGCAGGTCGTACTGCTTCAGGTGCCCGGCCAGCCACAGACTGAGCTCGGGACTGATGGTGAATTCCCTCAGCGCCGCCACGGGCGGGCTCCAGCGGGAAAAGGCCAGCACCGGCACCCCCTGGTGCCACTGCCAGCGCCCGGTGACCAGATCAGGATGCAAGCCCGGGCCATGGTCGTTGGTGGTGAGGATGGTGGCGTCCACGTCCTGGAGGCGCAGGGCCGCCACCATGTCGATCACGGCCCGGCTGGGACCGCCCCGCAGCGGGCTGATCGAGGGGATGACATGCAGGACCCTCATGGCAAGGGACGAGCCGCCAGGAAGCGATCGAAGGCCGTGCCCCAGGCCCTGGCCACCCGGGGGGCGGCGTAGGCGCCGATGGCGTCTGGGTTGTGGCGCTGGTGGTCCCGGTAGGAGCCGGCCTGGCGTTGCAACGTGACCAGGGCGTCGAAGATGGCCGCGCTGCTTTCGATGTCGCAGTAGAGGCCCTTGTGCAGGTCGTCGAGGATGGCCTGCAGGGGGTTGCCCGCCGGTCCGGCCACCAATACTGGGGTGGTGTGGGGGAGATACTCGAAGAATTTCGAGGGCAGGTTGTCCGTGTGGCGCGGTCCGATCAGAACCAGCAGCGCATCGGCGGCCTCGGCGAGCTGGTGGGAGCGTTCATGACTCACCGCGGCATGGACCCTGAAGATGGGGCGCAGGCTGGCGTCAGTGCGGATGGCCGTTCGGGCCGCTTCGTAGAGGTAGCCGTAGAGAAGAATCCGCAGCGGGCCCTGGCCACTCTTCTGCCAGTGACGCACGGCTTCCAGCAGGGGTTCGATCGGCCGCCATGGCCCCAGGTTGCCTGGGTGAAACAGGGTCAGTGTGCGGGCTGCGGCCGTTGGCTCCGCGGGGGCCGCCGGGCCTGTCCCGGCCGTTGGTGGGGAGGCTTCGCCGACCTCGAAGGAGTCCGGCAGGAAGCTGGCTGGGGTGGCTCCCAGCAGGCCCTGCTCCCGGTAGCGCTCGAGGGTGAGGGGTGAGGCGAACACGGCCCCCGCCGCTCCGGCCAGCACGGCCCGCTGGCGCTCGGGGTGGGCCGGGTGAAACAGGCCCTTCTCCCGATGGCCACAGGGATCGTCGTAGATGGCGATGAAGGGTTGGCCGAGTTGCCTGGCCACGTCCCGGGCCACCTCGAGCACGCGGAAATCCGGGCAGATGCCGGCCACCAGATCGAACGGGATCGTCGCTGCCGTCTCCAGGGCCGTGGCCCTGAGGCCCTCAAGGGTGTGGCTCTGGGGGTCGTGGCCGATCAGCCGCTCCAACTGGCCATGGATCAGCTGCCGCAGGCCGAACCACAGATGGATTGGGGTGCCGGTCCGGCGGCGGTTCTTGCGGATGGAGCAGCGATGGGAGCGGGAGACCCGCTGGCTGTAGTGGCAGAACCGGTCCTGGCCGGGGCAGGGCTCCGGTGTGACGGCATCCAGCCGGGGGTCGGGACCGACGACATGGAACTCCCAGCCTGCCGCTGGCAGATGGGGCAGCAGCTTGGCGTAGCGACGGGCCTGGACGCCGCTGCCCCCCGGGGGTTGCAGAGAGAGGATCAGGGCCTTGGGCATTTCAGCGCTGCTCCAGCAGGGCCAGCCCTGCCAGGATTCCCTCGGTGGCGTTGCGCACGCTGTAGTGGCTGTTGACCAACTCCCTTGCCGTTGCCCCCATGCGGGCGGCGGCGACGGGATCGGCGGCCATCCGGCCCATGGCCACGGCCAGGGCCGCTGGCTGGCCGACGGGGCTCACCAGGCCCGTGCGGCCCTCGAGCACCAGATCCTCGGCGCATCCCACCTGGTCGCTCACGATCGCCGGCAGCCCGCAGGCCATGGCCTCGTTCACCACCAGGCCCCAGGTTTCGCCGTGGTCGGAGGGCAGTACGAGGCTGTCGGCCACCGCGTAGGCCGACGGCATGGCGGACTGGTTCAGGAAGCCGGCGAAGCTCACCGGCAGGCCTTGCTGGCTGGCCAGCGCCCTGCAGGCCTCCTCCAGGGGGCCTGTGCCCACGATCAACAGATGCACCGGGTGGGACAGGGGCTCCATCACCAGCTGCCGCAGCGCTTCGAGCAGGTCGAGCGGACGTTTCTTGGGCTGCAGCTTGCCGGCGAACAGAAAGCAGAAGGCCTCCTGGGGGATGGCCCAGTCCTGGCGCAGCTCCTCCCGGCGCGGGCGCAGGGCGCCGGCCCTGTCGCTGAAGTAGGCGTTGTCGACGAAGTGGGGCGAGGGCACCAACCGCTTCTGGGGGACACCGAACTGGCGGTACCAGCGGGCATTGGCCGTGCCGACGGGAAGACCGACGTCGACCCCCCGGAACAGCAACCAGTAGGCGAGTGTCAGGGGCCAGGGTCTGGGGCGGAAGGCATTGGAATCCATTCGCAGCAGCACCGGCAGGCCCTGCAGGCGGGCGGCGATGAACAGCTGCACCATGCCCAGGAAGTGCCAGCCGGTCAGCAGCAGGGCATCGGGCCGCTCCCGGCTTGGACCGAACCCCAGCTCCGCCAGGGGGCGTGCCAGCCAGACACCCCGGTAGCCGGAGGTGATGCCGCGGCCCCGGCCGCTGGTGGCTTCGTGCCAGGCGTAGCCCTCCAGCAGCGGCACGTCCCACTCGAAGGCAACCCCGAATCCCAGCCCCTGGGTCCGGGCGTCCGGAAGGGTGAGATAGAGCACGTCGCTGCGCACACCGGGGGCCTTGGCGAGGGTCTGGAACAGGGGTGTCTGGTATTGCACCGGATGGCTGCCGGCGATCAGCAGCCGGCGCCGGCGCGTCGGCAGCAGGGCCGGACCCCGCTTCTGCAGGCGCAAAGCCCAGACCAGGCCCCGTCCTTCGGCGACCAGCGTGGGAGGGATCCACCAGGGATGGCGCAGGTGGTGCCGGCTGCGCACCGACCCCAACCAGCCGCGCAGGCAGGCCGCCAGAGCCACGGTCAGGGGCTGGGTGCGCAGCTGGAAGTAGTAGCGCCCCACGGCGTGGTCGGGCTTCACCGTGGTGAGGTGCTTGCCGTAGCTGCGGGTTCCGCCCCGCTCGGCCCTGAGGTGGTGGATCAGGGCGCCGGGCACATACTGAATCGGATGGCCGGCCTGGCGCCAGCGGTGGGCGAATTCGGCTTCAAAGCGGTAAGCCACCCGCACGAAGTTCTGGTCGAACCCCCCCAGCTCCAGGGCCAGCTGGCGGGGGATGGCCACGTTGCCCCCCATGAATTCCGCCACCGTGCGGGGCCGCAGGCTGTTGAACAGGAAGGGTCCCTCTTCCGGATCGCTGCAGCCCTGGTGCCAGGGCTGCAGCACCCGGCCGGCGAGCATGGCCTCGCTGCTGGCAGCTCCGGCCCGTGCATGGGCGTTGAGCAGCTCAAGGCCAGGCAGGATGTCGTCGTCGAGGAACAGCACCCTGTCGCCGCGGGCCTCCTGCAGGGCCACGTTCATGGCGCCGGTGATCGAGGGAGTCGGCAGCCGCAGCCACTGAATCTTTCCCTGCGCCTGCCAGACGCTCAGCTGGGCTTCGCACTCCGGGTCGTGGCGGGGCGTCTGGTCGACGACCAGCAGCTCAAAGGGGGGGGGATCCAGGGCCAGCAGGGCGGCGACGCTGTCGATCAGCACCTGATCGCGGCCGTAGGTGGGGATCGCGACGCTGAGGGTCATGGCAGGGTGGCTAGCTTGAGTCGGGCCTTGAGGTGCCAGGGGTTGAGGCTTAGGGCCTGGCGCAGATAGTGGCGGGCCAGGTCAGGCCGCTCGCCGCTGAGGCAGGCGCCGATGAAGTAGGCCCCATCGGCTTGCCGGCGGGGTTGGGCCCGCAAGCCGCGGCAGCGATCGCTCAGGGCCTCCGCCTCGGCCAGGACGGGGGTCTCCGGCTGCCCGCCGCGGCGCGCCTGGGTGGCCGCCACGATCAGGGCGTGGAAGGCCTCCTGCTCCTGGCGCCGTGACCCGCTGATCGATCCGGGGGAGAGGGTGGCCTCGTAAAGCACCTCCGGCACCACCAGGTGGCTGCCGACCTCCACCATGCGGCTCCACAGATCGATGTCCTGGGCGAAGTAGAACATCGGTCGGTAGCCTCCGGCCCGTTCATAGGCGCTGCGGCGCAGCATCACCGAGCCGTGGATGGCGGGTCCGGTGAGGCCATCGGCGAGCTCCTCTGGCTGCGGCGCGTTCACCCGCACGGTGGCTCCCTCGGGCACCACCAGGCGCACATGGGTGGAGCAGAGGCTGGCGTCGGGGTTCTCCTGCAGGCAGCGCAGCTGGCGTTGCAGCCTGCCGGGAAGGGAGATGTCGCCGGCGTCCTGGCGGGCGATGAAGCAGCCGCGGGCCACCTGGCAGCCTTCGATCAGCGAGCGGGTGAGGCCCCGTCCCTGCCGTTCCAGTACCCGCAGGCGCGGCTCACTGGCGCCGCGGGCTGCCAGCAGCGCGCCGGTGTCGTCGCTGGAGCCGTCGTTGATCACCACGATCTCCAGATTCACCCCCTCCTGGCTGGTGAGGGAATCAAGGCTGGCGGCGAGGCTGGCGCCGCCATTGCGAACGCCCATCACCACCGAGACCAGCGGCGCCGTGCCGGTTTCAAGCTCCACAGGCTTCTGCATCAGCTCAGGTCATGTTCCTCCCTGGGCGGGGGCCTTGCTGCAGCCGTGTCCGGAACCCCATGCTCAGGCGGGCCGCCCGGCTCCAGCCCAGCACGGCGGCCAGCAGCCGGTAGGCCAGGAATTCCACCCTTCGGCGCCGTTGCCAGGAACCGGTGTGTCGTGCGAGCTGGAACAGCCGCTCTGAGGCCTGCTCCGCACCGGCGGCGCCACACTGGCGGCTGAGCAGGAAGGCGGAGCGGGAGAAGCGCGCCATCTCGGGACTGCGGCGGTCGACGCCGGCGGCCAGGGCGCTGCGCAGCAGGGACTCCTGCGCCCTGGCCCGGTCCGCCAGCTTGCGGGGGTCCAGGTGGCCGCGGTCGCTGAGGTGGTCGTCGCCCATGTGGATCCGCCGCACCGACACCGGCACCGGCACCCACACCAGGGGCGCCCCGGTCGCGCCGGCCCGGCCGTCGTACTCCCAGTCCTCCTCATTGATCCATGGCTGCCAGGGGCCGATGCGGTCGAGCAGGTCGCGCCGATAGAGCGGACAGCTGGTGGTCCACCAGCGCTCCAGCAGCAGCAGGGGGAACAGGCGCTCCAGGGGTCGGCCGGTGGCCCGCATCGGGCCGCGGCGCTGGATGGGGTGCTGGGAATGGTCCTCCTCCAGGCTGGGGCCGTAGGCGATCCGGGCGTCGGGGGAGCGCGTCAGGGCCCCCACTTGGGCGCTGAACTTGCCGGGCAGCAGCAGGTCGTCACTGTCGAGGTATTGAACGAACTCGCCGCGGCTGTGGTCCAGGCCCCGCTGGCGGGCGGCGCCGGGTCCGCTGTTGGGCTGGTGGATCACCCGGATGAGGTCCGGATGGGCGGCGGCCAGGCCGTCGGCCACCTCGACGGTGTCGTCGCTGGAGCCGTCGTCGACGATGACGATCTCGATCGGCCGGTGGTCCTGCTCAAGCACGCTGGCTACCGCTTCGCGCAGCAGGGCGGCGCGGTTGTGCACCGGGATGATCGTGCTGACCAGGCCGGGCACCGGGGCGGGCCGCAGGGCGGCGATGCGCTCGAGGGCGGGGCGTTGCATCACGGCCCGGGCCCGCTCCAGGTTGGGGTTGTCCCGCTGGTGCTTGAGGGGCTGGCCGCGGTGCCAGAGGTGCACGATCGGCTCATAGCCCCAGATCCAGGTGGGCCGGGTGAGGCAGCGGTCCCAGAACTCGTTGTCTTCGCCGCCCCAGCCGACGAAGCCCTCGTCCATGCCACCGATGGCGGCATAGGCCTCGGCCGTGATCGCCATCGAGCCCCCCGCCTCCAGGTTCTGGACAATCGCCTCGGCGGGCCGCGCCGTGTAGTCGTCGGAGCCGGCCAGCACCGAGGCGCTGTGGACCTCGTTGAGGTAGAAAACGAACCGCTTGGGGTTCACCACCGCGTAGCCGCGGGCGATCTTCTCCAGCAGGCGGCGGGCGTAGCCGGCCGGCACGAGCATGTCGTTGTCGTGCAGGAGCAGCACGGGCGCGCGGGCCTCGCGGGCGCCGAGGTTGAAGGTGTGGGAGCGGTTGTAGGGGGCGGTGGGGTCGGGCAGGGGCCCATGGACGTGGCGCACCCAGGGCGGTAGTCGGTCGGCGATGCGGGGTTCGCTGTCCTGCTCGATCACCAGGCATTCCAGCCGCACGTTCTCCTGGGCGGCCAGGGACTCCAGGGTGGCCAGCAGCAGGGGCAGCCGCTCAAGGCCCCGGTGGCCGATCAGCACGCTCAGCTGCGGCGGCCCCTCGCCCCAGAGGGGGGCGCCGCGGCGGCGGATCGGCGCGGCCACCAGGCAGCGCTCCAGCAGGCGCCGGCCCAGTTCCGGCTGCAGCCGGGGCGCATGCAGGCGGGAGGTGAAGCGCCACAGACAGGCCTGGCCACCGCCATCGGGGGCCGCCTCCAGCCGCTCGTCGCGGTTGGCGATCGCCAGGTGAGCTGGCGCGGGCCGGCGCAGCAACCACTCGTAGCGCAGTCGCTCCTTCAGCCAGACGCCCAACCACTCCTTCCGGGAGGGTCTTGTCGGTTCAGCCATGGGGAGCACTGGGATGGTCGAGCCGGCCCGCCGCAGCCAGCAATGCCGCTTCCGCCGCCCCATCGCTCGCGCCGCTGGAATGGGGCCACTCGCTGCCGGCGCTGTGGTGGCGGAAGCGCTGCCCCAGCAGTCGGCGCAGATCCTCACCGCGGCGGCGGCCCAGCCAGCGATCCAGCCGCCCGGCGGGGGCCGGATCCGGTTCAGGGGGGATCTCTGGGAGCCAGGGAAGCTCCATCACCTGTGTGAGGGCCCGTCGCCAGGCCGCCAGGGAGGCACTCCCGCTGTAGCGCCTGGCCACCAGGGCGTGGCCGGCCCGGGACAGCCGCTGCAGCAGGGCGCCCTGCCGCAGCCGTGCCAGTTGGGCGGCGGCGGCGGCGACATCGCCGCAGGGGAAGAGCAGGGCCGTGGCGTCGTGCTCCAGGGCCCCCTCCAGGCCCGACCCCACATAGCGGCTGCTGACCACCGCCATGCCACTGGCCATGGCCTGCCAGGCCACGATCGGGCCCGTTTCCCAGGCCGAGGTGATCACCAGGGCATGGTGATCTCCATAGATTTCTTTGGCCAGGCGGGGCTGGTCGACGTGGCCGAGCATCCGCACGCTGCCCCGCCCGATCCAGGGCGCCAGGGATCGCTCCAGGGACGGACGCTCCTCGCCGTCGCCGGCAATGTTGAGCTGCAGATTGAGGCCCAGGGCCTCGAGAGCTGTCAGCAGCGGCGGCAGATCGTGCACCCGTTTCTGGGCCTGCTCCAGCCGGCCCACCCAGGCCAGTTTCAAAGTGGCGGCCGGATCGCCTTCGGGGGCCTGCCAGGGCGGCACCGGCACGCCATAGGGGGCATAGAGCACCCTGCCGGGATCCATCCCGCCCAGCTCGCTCGCCAGCCGGCAGGCCAGCCGATTGGTGGCGATCACCGCGTCGATGCCGTCGCCGTGGCGCCGCAGGTCGTCGAAGTACTCCGCCTGCAGCGCGTGCAACGTCATCACCACCCGTCCGTGGAAGCGACCCTGGCGACGGGCCCGTTGGGCCGCGGGATAGAGATCGACCAGGTTGACGCCGAGCACGAGCTGGGGATTGAGCCCTCCCAGCAGGTCGGCGATGGCACGAATCCTGCCTTCGGCGCTGCCACTGGGGTTGGCGAGCGGTTGGGCTGAAAGCGCCGGATAGGCCTGGTCGTAGGGGCCATGGCGGTGGTGGTCGCCATTGGGAACCGCCACCGTCACCTCGTGCCCGCCGGCCCGCAGGCCCGGAACCAGGCTGGCCAGCCAGTCCTGGACCCCGCCGAGCAGATAGGCGGAGGGGGCGAGCACCAGGACCCTCATGGTGTCCGATCCAGGTGCATGATCCCTGGCCCGGCGGCGTTCAGGGGCGGCACGGGCAGGGGCGGCAGGGGGGCGACGGGCCGCACGTGCTGGCCGAGCTGGCGGATGTAGGTGCCCTCCGGCTCCGGGCAGCGCTCCCACTTGCGGAAGAACGCCTCCTGGTTGGCGGAGGTGTACTTGCCCCAGACCCGTTCCGACTGGCCGTCGAAGGAGGTGGTGTCGGGCTGGTCGTTCGCATGGTGCAGGTAGGGACAGGCCACACCCCCGATCCGCACCCGCGCGAGGGAGGCCCGGGCGGTGTAGTCCATGTCCTCGAAGCCGATGCCACTGAAGCTCTGGTCGAAGGCGCCGATCCGCTGCCAGCAGTGGCGGCCGATGGCGAAGTGGGACCAGGTGTTGTTCAGCAGGCTGAGGTCCACCGACTCCCAGTCCATGGCTTCGGCCCAGCGCCGCAGGAAGGGGTCGATGCGCAGATCGTCGTTGAGCACCAGGGTGGTGGCCGTCGGGCTGGCCTGGAGCAGTTCATTCCAGAGCTGGCAGAGCCCCACCACCCGATCGTGCAGCAGGAAGCGTCGATGGGGTGGCTCGCCGCTGGCCAACTCGCGGCAGATCCGTTCCAGATAGCGGCTCTGGCTGGCGGGATCGCCATGGCCGTTGACGGCCACCAGGATCGGCACCTCGGGAAAGCTGCGTCGCAACGCGATGTACAGCGGGCGGAAGTAGGTCTCGTAGCGGGCCTCAAAGGTGGTGATCGCGATCGTGAAGCGATCCCCCAGGGGCCGCCGCGCCGGCACTAGGGCCCGCGGGATGCGGCGACGGCTGCCGTGCACCACGGCCCTGGCGGCAAGGTAAAGGCGCAGGTTGAGGCTGGAGCGGTTCATGGCGTTGGTGGTGGCTCCCGCCTCAGGGGCGCCCGAGGGTGCCGATGGCCTCGACCAGGCCGCGGTAGCGCTCCTGGGGGCGGATGTGGTCGTGGAAGCAGCGGGCACAGTCCTCCCTCCGGGCGTCCAGGTCGGCCCCGAGGTGGTGGGCCGCCGCCAGAAAACCAGCGCCATCGTCCACCATCACGCCGCAGCCGAAGTCCTCGACGAACTGAAAACTGGGCTGGCGGCTGCAGATCACCGGCACCCCCATGGCCAGGTACATGCACAGCCGATTCGAGCTGACCCCCATGGCCTGGAACTGGGGCGCCGGATTGGTGTAGATGGCCAGGCCGATGTCGTAGCCGACGGTTGATCGCCAGGCCTCCTGCCAGGACAGCCGACCCGTCTCGATGTGGAGCCGGCCACCCAGACTCAGGCGCCGCAGCAGGTAGAGAGCCAGGGGGTCCACCCCCAGGGGTTGGATCACGGCGCAGAGGGAGGGGTCCTCGTGCAGGGCGTCGAGCAGCCAGTCGGCGCCGGCGGTGAGGTTGAAGCCCCCGGAGATGGCCAGGGTGAGGGCGTCGGGCCCGATCCCCCAGCTCTGGCGCAGCCGCTGCCGCAGGGTCGGATCCCGCTCCGGCGGGTGGCGAAAGCAGCCCGGATAGACCAGCACCGGCTGGGCCGGCGGCAGGCCGGCGTAGTCGCGCACCAGCGGTACCCGGTGGGTGTCGTTGACGATCGTGAAGCGCGCCCGCCGGTAGGCGTCCAGGCAGAGCTGCTTCCAGCGTTTTGAGCGGGGCCCCCGGTAGCTGCCGGCGCGGATCTCGTCCCCCAGGATGAAGGAGGGACGGCGGTGCAGACGGGCCAGGAGGCCCACCACAGCGATCGGATCCTCAGTAGTGCCGGAAAAGCAGCTGTAGCGGTGCCAGCGGGGGCGCCAGGCCTGACCGAGTAGCCAGCGCATGGCATAGGACACCGGGTGGGTGGTGACCCTTTCTCCGTAGGGGGCGGTGCTGCCACAGGGCCCGGGGGCGTAGACGTGGACATCAAAGCCGTTCTCCAGCAGGGCCGAGATGATCGCCTCATTGGGGGGCGAATGCAGCAGCTCCGGCACCAGCAGGAAGTGGGCGGCGATCGGCCGTGGTGGCGAAGGACCGGTCATGGAGGAAGGGATGGGGCTAGAGCGCCTTGGGGGTGCGGGTGGTGCTGAGGTCGGTGGGCAGCTCCAGCCTGCCGGCGCCGTAGTCCTCCAGCAGGCGCTGGGTGTAGGAGCGGATGAACTCCACTGGAAAATCCTTGCGGCCCGTGGTCGGCGCCGTTTCGCTCTTCTCCCGGGCGACGATCCGGTCGTACCAGTTGTGGTAGTGGGTGATCGTGCCGTCGAGGCCGTAGAAGTTGCCGAGTCCGTAGCGCAGATAGGCCAGTTCGTCGCTCCAGACCGCCGGTGGGGAGGTCGGTGTGAACAGCGGTTCGCTGGCCCGGTTGGAGACGTAGACGTCCATGGGCACCCAGGTAAGCCGGCGGCGCTTCAGCTCCTGCGGCAGGTGGTGGGTGATGTGGGGGCCGTGGAAGTCGACCTCAAGCCGCGGTCGCGGCCAGCGTCCCTTGCGTCGCCAGTGGAGGCGCCGGCAGCGGCGGAACCGCTGCGTGTGCATCAGCAGGAAGGAGCTCTCCGGCATGCCGGCACCGAAGGGACGGGTGAGCGGTCCGCAGCCGATGTCCTGTGGCGACACCAGCGCCACCCCATCGGTAAGCCGGGAACGGCAGATGTGGAACCACTGCGGTGACAGCAGGATCACATCCGCATGCAGCAGCAGGGTGTACGGGGAGCGGGATCGGCGCAGCAGGGCATTGAGCGCGTCCGGCTGGCTGCAGCGGCGCTGCACCACCTCGGCCCCGCGCTCGCTGGCGATCGCCACGGAGTGGTCGGTGGAGCCGTTATCCAGCACGCAGACGTGGGTTTCCAGGCCCCGGGTGGTGGCCTGGAGCGCCTCCAGACAGTGGGGAAGGAACAGCGCGCTGTTCCAGCTGGTGATGCCCACGAACAGTTCGGGTGTACTCATGCTCTGGGGAGGAGCCGCAGCCGCCGCAACAGCCGCACCGGCAGTTGTTGTTCCAGGGCCTGGAGGCGCTCGCCGAGGGCGGATTTCTCCTTCAGCAGGCGTTGCACCAGCCGCTCCAGCGGCTCGCTGGCCCCATAGCGGGCATAGATGGTGGCCAGTTCGGACGGAAAGCGTTCCCCCTGGCGTCGGGTCTTCACGGTGGAGTAGTAGCGCATCGCCCCCAGTTTCTCCTGGGTGACGATGCCGGAGCAGCGCTGCGAGAAGCGCCACCAGAGGTCGTAATCCATCAACAGGCTCAGGCCCTCGTCCACCTGGCCCCCGGCCTCCTGCCAGAGCGAGGCGCTCCAGAAGCAGCTCTGCTGCAGCAGGAAGCAGCCGTTCTCAATGGCCAGGAGGGTCTCGGCCGAACCCTCGCGGGCGGGCACGTGGCGCAGGAAGTGCTGGTCGGCGCTGATGATGTCGCCGCTGCCGATCACCCAGCGGCGGCCGGGCTGGGCGGCGAAGCAGGCCAGCACGGTGTGGAAGGCACCAGGAAGGTAGAAGTCGTCGGAGTTGAGCCAGGCCAGAATCGAACCGCTGGCCCGGCGGAACCCCTTGTTGATGGCGTCCGACTGGCCCCGGTCGGGCTCGCTGATCAACACCGAGATCCAGGGGCGGTAGCGCTCCAGCACCGCCGGGGTTTCGTCGGTACTGCCCCCGTCCACCACAATGATTTCGACGTTGTCATAGCCCTGCCAGAGGATCGAGAGCAGGGTGTCCTCGATGTAGGGCCCCTGGTTGAGGGTGGGGATGACGATGGAGAAGAGCGGTCGAGCTGGATCGGCATTGGACCATTCGGGCACGGCGATCGCCTCACTCCCGGGCCAGCCGTAGAGACGGTGGGAGCTGGGAAGGGGCAGCTCAACCACGGCGGGCTCCTGCCGCCACGGCCCGTTGCATGCACGCGAGCAGCTGGGGCGCTACCGCATCGATGCTGGACTCCTGCAGCACCCTGGCCCGGCTGCGTTCCCCCAGGTGTCGGCGCGTTTCCGGGTCGATGCTGAGCCGGTGCAGGGCGGTTGCGAAGGCCTCCAGGTCGAGATAGTCAACCGCCACTCCGCAGCCATCGGCCACGAAATCAGCGATGCCACCCCCGTCGCGGAAGCACACGGTGGGTACCGCCGAGACGGCCGCCTCAAGGGCGACCACGGGGTAAGGATCCTCCCTTGAGAGCAGCCCATGAACCGCATACCGACGGATCACGTCGATGCCCGTGGGCATCGGCGGCAGCAGCAAAGCGCGGTGTTCCAGCTGCAACAGACGCAGATCGCGTTGGGCCATCATCACCTCTTCCTGAGCCGGAGCGGCCCCGAGCCAGACCGCAAGGAAGGACGTTCCGGCGAAAACCCGCTCGCATTCCCTGACCAGCTGGGGTAAGAGGTCGAACCCCTTGCGGGCGATCGCCTGGCCGGCGAACCCGAACACGAAGGTGCCGTTCTCGAGGGCCATCTCAAGGCGCTCCAGGCATGGATCCCTGGCCTCCCCCTCCAAAGGGACAGGTGGCTCCGCAGTTGGACCATGGCCCTGAGCAGAGAAAGGAACGAACTCCGGAATCACCGAGCAGCGTTCCAGGGGGAGACCGTGCTGGAGGTGCAGGGATTGCCTGACCCCTGCGGCGCAGGCCACCACTTCGCTGGAGAGGGCCAGCTGGCGGGCCACAGCCTCCGGGGTGCTCATGGTGGCGAGGGTGGTTTCGAGTTCATGGACGTGGCTGAGACAGGCCGGCCGCGCGGAGTCGGCGCTGAGGCCCTTCAGGTGCTGGCCCAGCACCAGGGTGTTGAGGTAAATCAGGTCGGGCTGGTGGTGCTGCACCGCCGCCTCCAGCAGGCCGGCGGGACTGCTGGGCTGTCCCCGGCCCAGCCTGGCGGCGAGGCGCTTGATCAGGGGCTGAAACAGGGGCTGGCTCCAGGCCGTGGTGGGGGCCAGCGCTTCGAACTCGGGCCGCAGGGGCCCATCGCTGAGCAGGACCACGGCTGGGTCGATGCCGCACTCGTGTTGCATCAGCCAGCGCACCAGCCAGAGCAGCAGCAGGGGGGCCCCACTGCGGCTGGCCATGTGGGAGACGAACAGCACCCTCATGGGGTGATCACCTGCTTCCAGTAGATCAGGGTCAGCAGGAAGGCCAGGGTTCGGGTCCTGTCGATGCCGTTGCGATGGGCGTCCAGAATCCGGCTGAGCAGGTCCGGATCCACCAGATCCTCGATCAGCCCGCCGTGCTCCAGCAGGAAGGCATGCATGCGGGGGTCGCGGTACCAGTCGGCGCTGAGGTCGTAGCTCACGTAACGGGCTCGCCTCAGGGGAGGTGTCCAGTAGAGGGGCGGGGCCTTGGCCAGCATGCGGCTCTTGTCGAAGCCGTTCTCCTCTGGAAACGCGAGCAGCTCAGGGCAGTTGCGGGCAATGGCGTGGCGGTGCCAGTTGGAGCCCAGCTTCCAGCCATCGGGGAGATTCCAGATCGCCTCGATCCAGCGACGATCGTGGAAGGGGGATCGCCAGGCGCTGGAGGCCCGGTACATGCGGATGCCATTGGCGTAGAAGTTGGGCACCCGTTGCTCGAAGTAGTAGCGGGTGAGGCCTTCGAGGAACCCTCCCCGACAGAAGCCGGCAAGCTTGGCGGCGCGCTGGCCGCGACCCTCCGGCATCAACTGGGCGGCCAGCGGTGGGGCCACATGACGTAGTTCCTCGGCTGAGAAGCTGAGGTGACGATCCACCTTCATCCGCCAGAACTGGCCCAGGGCGGCTTCAGGGGCCACCGACGCCAAGCGGCCGAGCCAGCCCCGGTCGAAGTAATAGGTACGGGCGAATTCCCCCAGGGTGCCAACGAAGAACGTGGCATCGGCGGGAATCGCGGCCTTCAGGGGGTAGAGGAAGGTGTGCCAGTGGCAGGCGGTCTTGGTGCCGTTGGTGAGGCTGGAGATGCTGGGACCGTGGGCGAAGAATTCCTCCAGGTCCAGGTTGATCAGCTGATGGGGTAGATCGAAGCGCCGGGCGATGTGGCGGGCCACCTGGACGTCGGTGGCCTCCTCCCGTCCCATGGTGATCAGATGGGGGCGCAGTCCCTGGCGCAGCATCGACGCCAGGATCACCCTGGAATCGAATCCGCCCGACAGGGACAGGTAGGGGTTGTCCCCTGCCAGCCTGAGGACGGAGGCATTGAGCGCCTCGACGGCGGCGTCCGGGTCAGCGGGGGCCGCCGGGATCCTGTCCAGGACCGACTCGGAGCGCAGCGCCACGCGGCCGTCGGTGAAATGCAGGATGCTGCCCGGCGGAACCCGATGGATGTCCGGATGGAGCGTCTGGTTGTCCGTCAGGTTCTCCAGCTGGCAGAGATCGCCGAGGGCCTGCCAGTTCCAGCGCCACTCCAGGCCGCTGCGACGCAGGATCTCCGCCACCTGATCGCCATGGATGAGACGGCCACTGTGTTCGGCGTAGTAATAGTGCGTGGCCCCGACGGGTGAGGTGACCACCGTCACATCCCCAGCGTCGGTCTCGATCACCAGCGTGTATTCCCCTTCCCTGTTCGCCAGAGCGCGGCTTCCCTGGCGCAGGAAGCGTCCCAGTAGGTCCGCCTCCGTGCTGTCGCAGTAGCCGATGCAGGTGAGTCGGTGGTCGCCGAGCTGGACGGTCATGGATTTTTAGGGCCTCAGCTTGCCGAGCATCCGCTTGCCCGCACGCTTGATCTGGGAGCGAAATGTCCTGAGGCGGTCGCCCGGGGACGGGATCGGGACCCCCTCCAGGGGCAGGCCTGCCCAGGGGGTCTGCTGGCGGATCTCCAGGTAGCGCTGGCGCCAGGGATGGGTGCACCGATGGTGCCAGGGCTTGGCCACTCCTGAACCAGCGAAGTGGATCACGGCGGGGTTGGCCCGGGTCGCCTCAGCTTGCCGGCCGTTGGGGGTGCTGGCATCGGTGTACTCCGGGTGCATCCAGAGGTGGGGAAGGGCATTGAAGCGCCAGTCGAGGGACCGCCAGCGGGCTTCGAGCAGGGAGTTGAGCACGTCCTGGTCCCAGTGTTTGATGCGCTCGGGATGGGTGCGGGCGAACTCCAGTCCCGTGGCCAGGATGTTGTCCCTGCGCCAGCGGCCCAGGTCGATCAGCATCGCGCCCGCATTGAACACCATGGACCCCTCAGCCAGGCCAAGGCGGTTGCGGTCGAACTCCTGGTTGTGATCCTCCACGGCACCAATGCTGTTCTCCTCGAGAGCCGACTCCCAGAGTTCACGGATCGAGTCCACCACGATCAGATCGGAATCCAGATAAAGAACCTTCTCCACCGCATGGGGAAGCGCCGCCGGCAGCAACAGCCGGAAGTAGGTGGCCAGGGTGATGTGGCCGAAAACTGGAAAACCGGAAAGCATCTCCTCGTCCAGTTGGATGAAGGAGACCGAAGGCAGAAACTCGCCTAGATAGGCCGCCAGACGGGCACGCTCATCGGCATCAATGACACCGTGAAGGATGTAGACGCTGATGGATTCAGTCGGATTGGACAGCTGCAGCGACTTCAGCATCACGGCGCAGTGCCGGATGTAGTTGTTGTCGATCGTGCAGGCAATGATCATCTTTAATGTTCCATCGGATTGTGGCGATCGTGGCTGTGCATGCTTATGAGCTTGGGGTGTATCAGACAGATTTCGCCGCCATGGATATCTGCTGGGGATGCTTCGATTGATCGCTCCAGAGCTTGGCGTATAGACCGGACTGGGCCAGTAACTCGTGGTGACGGCCCCGCTCCAAGATCCTTCCCTCCGACATCACGCAAATGATATCGGCGTTGACGATCGTACTGAGGCGGTGGGCGATCACCAGGACGGTGTGCTGACGTTCGAACTGCTCGATGGCCTGCTGTACCAGCCGTTCACTCTGGCTGTCGAGGGCACTGGTGGCCTCATCGAGGATCAGCAGTTCAGGCCTTCTCAGAATCGCTCTGGCCAAGGAAATCCTCTGACGTTGGCCGCCGCTGAGTCGGTAGCCGCGTTCGCCGATCTTGGTGTCGTAGCCCTCAGGCATGTTGGCGATGAAGCCAGCGGCCT
The DNA here is from genome assembly GCF_024345975.1 of Cyanobium sp. Cruz-8D1. Classification (GTDB taxonomy): domain Bacteria; phylum Cyanobacteriota; class Cyanobacteriia; order PCC-6307; family Cyanobiaceae; genus Cyanobium. Next base: position 108,914 of record NZ_JAGQCD010000001.1, read on the forward strand.
GGGCTTTGGCAGCCGCCTCCATGATGTCCTCAAGAGTCGCGCTCTCGACGCCGAAACCGATATTGCTGGCGATGCTGGCATTGAAAAGGAAGGTGTCCTGGCTGACGACCCCAAGCCGTTGCTGCCAGCTGGCAAGGTTGATGCCGCGAAAGTCGACACCGTCGATGAGAATTCTCCCGCCGGTTGGGTCATAGAGACCGACCAGCAGATCGGCGATGGAGCTCTTGCCGGCGCCACTGGAGCCGACCAGGGCGACAGTCTGGCCGCGCCCAATGCTGAGCTGGATGGACGAAAGAGCCTCTGGGAGGTCGCGGCTATAGCGCATAGAGACGTGATCCAGTTCGATCCCCGCATGAAGCGCCGTGAAGGGAATACCTCCTGTGCGGATGAATTGCTTGTCGTCATCGCGCAGAATGTCGTTGAGCCGTTCCACATTGGCGCTGTTGGCGGCGTAGCTTGTGGCGAGTCCTGTTAAGCTCCCGACCCGCTGGTTGAGTCTCTGCAAGGCGATGATGAAGGTCACCAGACTCGGAAGTACCCCGCTGGTGCGATCTTTGAACACCAAGAGGCTGAGCGCTGCGATCACGGCGATGGAGATGATCGGCAGCATGTTGGAAATGGGCTGCACCATGTTGGACAGTTTGCTCTGCCGGATCGACAGCCTCTTGCTTTCGGTGAGCAACCTTTTCAGTTTGGTTCTGGAGCTTTCCAGCTGGCCCATGCTGTGCAGCAACCGGAGGCCTTGAATCTGTTCGTTCTGGTGGCTGGAGAGCTCCACATTCACGCTCTGTTGCTCCCGTGAGTTCCTGCGTATGCGGGGTAGCAGTAGCTTCTGGACCGTCTGCATGACGCCGGCCATCGCGATGGCCACGAGAAGCAGCCATGGGGAGATGGCCACCAGGATGACCAGATAGATCAACAGCTGCAGGCTGTTCATCAAGAGCCCGCTGGCCAGGGAGATCTCTTGCTGAACGGTGCCGCCGCCGGAGCCGACGTAGTTCAGCAGGTCGCCGATGCGGTACCGGCTGGCACAGGCGAAACTCAGTGACAGCACACGATCGTTCAGCTTTGCGGTAATTTCCGTGCCCATCCGTGCCCCCATCACGGCTGTGCTGATGCTGTTCACATAGCTGGTCAGTGCCATGAGGGCTTGCAGGGCCACGGCCGTGGCCAAGAGCAGCACAAAGATCCCGTCGCGCCCTGTGCGGGTGCTGAGGGCGCTATTGAGCCAGCCTTGCAGCCAAGGAAAATGATTAAGGGATCCCAGGGCCGAAATTTGGCTCCAATCACTGTTTTCGGGAGCACTGATGAGGCTGACTGAAAGGAAAATGATCCCGAGCGTGGCGCCTTCGCTGAGGCTGGCGGCCAGGCTGGTGGAAAAGTTGAGTACCAGTAACTTCCAGTATTTCTTCGCCGAATGCCGAATCAGGCGAGCTGCGGGTCTCTGATCGGTGAGGGGAGCAACAAGGGAGGCTGGGAGTCGTCTGGCGATACGATGGAGAATTGGCATCAACGGCGCTGCATGATGGGGGCTGAAAATGTCAAGTCAGGAATCAAGGGTTTGACTGATGGAGACCCCTGATTGGCACCTGCCTGGCATCGGCGCATCTGATAAGTAAATCTGATCAAAGACTTTGGCCGGGGAATCGAAACAGAGGTAGTTGATGACCAAGGAACAGCAAGGCGGTCTTCACCAAATTCTAAGTTGTCTCCGGGTGTCTGCGCGAAGGTGGTTTTGGCGATCCATCGCCAGTGTGGGAGGCTGGGATTTGGGCTTGGGCCATCGTCCAATGGGCTCTGACTCAGCTCCAGACGAGCTCCAGGTCAGCTGTTTCTTCTGTCGACTGCCCCTGAAGTTACATCGATACGGCCAAGGCGACGGTTCCTCGGAGGCCGGGGAGAACAGCTGTCAGCTCTCCCATGGCCTCTGAGTCTTCCAGAGGGCTTCGGCTGTCTCCCCGATGCCGCTGGCTGCCCACACTGCTTGCACCACTGGTGCTGTTGGCCCTGACGTCCAGCCAGAGCCTCCCGCGCGGGTCACGGGTCTCCAGGGTCGGGACATTGTCGCAAGGTCCCCTTGACCATCGCCACCTCGCGATCATCATCAATGCCGCCGATCCCCTCAGCGAGAGCATCGGCCGGACCTACCAGGCCGCCCGCCTGATCCCCCCGGACCAGGTGATCCGCGTGCGCTTCCCCCCCGGGGAAGTGGCGCTGAGCCCGGCTGTGTTCCGCCGCCTCAAGCGCACGGTGGACAGCCGGACTCCAGGCCATGTCCAGGTCTATGCCCTGGCCTGGGCGGCTCCTTATCGGGTCGGCTGCCAGTCGATCACCAGTGCCTTCAGCTTCGGCCTGGACGCACGCTTCTGCGCCACCGGTTGCCGGACCACCGCCTTGAGTCCCCTGTTTGCCCGCGGCGATGTGCGCCGTCCCTGGGATCAGCTGGGGGTTCGGCCCAGCATGATGCTGGCCGCCACAAGCCCGGCGATGGCCAGGCGCCTGATTCAGCAGGGTGTGGCCGCGGACGGAACGGCACCGCCGGGAACGGCCTACCTCTTGAGCACCAGGGACGCCAAACGCAACAGCCGTTCCCCAGGCTATGGCCGGGTCGTGGCCGCCATGGGATCACGGTTCCAGGTGAGGGTCATCGCTTCCGATGCCCTTGTGGGAGCTCAGGATGTCATGGCCTATTTCACCGGGCTGGCCTTCCCTGCCGGGATTCGCACCAACCGCTACCGGCCGGGAGCCGTTGCCGATCACCTCACCTCCCTGGGGGGACAGCTGACCGACAGTCCGCAGATGAGTGCGCTTCGCTGGCTCGAGGCCGGTGCCACCGGCAGTTATGGAACGGTGGTGGAGCCGTGCAACTTTCCAGCCAAGTTTCCCGATCCCGGACTGCTGCTCAGCTTTTACCGGCGCGGCGACACCTTGATCGAGAGCTACTGGCGCAGTGTGGCCATGCCCGGCCAAGGTGTGTTCATCGGGGAGCCCTTGGCCAGGCCCTGGCCGGTCAGCGGGGCCCTCAGCCCTGGTAACGCCTCTGGTGCCAGGCCCAGGCATGCTCGATGATCGTTTCCAGTTCGGGGAAACGGGGCCTCCAACCCAGTTCCTGGTGGGCCCGGCTAGCCCCGGCCACCAGTTGGGGAGGATCGCCATCCCGCCGCTTGGCCATGTGGGCGAGCAAGCCCCGGCCGGTCACGGCTTTGGCAGTTTCGATCACCTGCTGAACCGAGTAGCCGGTGCCGTTGCCAAGGTTGTAGATGAGGGGCTTGCGCTCGGACTCCTCCCGTTCCCGCAGCCGCAGCAGCCTTTCCAGGCCCAAGACGTGGGCATCGGCCAGATCGGCCACGTGGATGTAATCACGGATGCAGGTGCCGTCAGGGGTGGGGTAATCGTCGCCGAAGATCTGCAGATAGGGTTCCCGACCGCTCATGGTGTCCAGCACCCTTGGGATCAGATGGGTTTCAGGGTCGTGGTCTTCACCCAGGTCGCCCTCAGGATCGGCACCGGCAGCATTGAAGTAGCGGAAGATCACACTGGGCAGGCCGTAGGCCGCCGCGAAGTCGGTGAGCAACTGCTCCACCATCCACTTGCTGCGTCCGTAGGGGTTGATCGGAGCCTGGGGATGGTCTTCGGTGATCGGCACCTGCTGGGGGATCCCGTAGGTGGCACAAGTGGAGGAGAAAACGATCGGCAACGGGCGCTCGGTGGCCACCAGGGCCTCCAGCAGGGTGAGGGTATCGCCCAGGTTGTTGCGGTAGTACTTGGCAGGATCGCTGACCGATTCGCCCACGTAGGCATAGGCGGCGAAATGGAGCACCGCCTCAATGGGCTTGCCTTCCAGGGGGGTCCCGTCGAGGGCGGGGTGGCGGCCGCGCAGCAGCGGCTCCAGCACTTCACGGTCGCCCACCTGACCCAGAACCAGGGGAACCTTCAGGGTCTTCTCGACGATGTCGGCATGGCCGTAGACAAGGTTGTCCAGCACCACGGGTTGATGACCTGCCCGGGTCAGGGCCCTGACGGCATGGCTGCCGATATAACCGGCTCCGCCGGTGACCAGGATCCTCACAGCCGCACCTCGGCGCCGCTGGCCCGCTCACTCACGAATTCCGCCACGGTGCGTCGCAATCCATCCTGCAGAGGGATCGCGGATCGCCAGCCGAGGCCGGCCAGGCGGCTGACATCCAGCAGTTTGCGGGGTGTGCCGTCCGGTTTGGAGGTGTCCCAGGCGATCCGGCCGCGGAATCCCACCGCTTCGGCCACCATCGTGGCCAGCTCCTGAATGCTCACGTCCGTTCCTGTTCCCACATTGATGTGCTGAAGATCCTCAACACCCGGTTGCCAATGGCGCAGGCAGAACAGGGCCGCAGCCGCCAGATCATCGACGTGCAGGAATTCACGCCGTGGCCGGCCGCTGCCCCAGCAGACCACTTCCTCGGAGCCAGCTTCGCGGGCCTCCTGGAAACGGCGGATCAGACCGGGCAGCACATGGCTGTTGGTGGGGTGGTAGTTATCGCCTGGGCCATAGAGGTTGGTGGGCATCAGGCTGATCGCGTCGAAGCCATGCTGCTGGCGCAGGGCGCGGCACAGCTGGATGCCGGTGATCTTGGCGATGGCATACCACGCGTTGGTGGGCTCCAGCGGCCCCCCGAGCAGGGCCTCCTCCCGGATCGGTTGGTCGGCCAATTTGGGGTAGATGCAGCTACTGCCAAGGAACAGCAGGCGTCGTGCCCCTTGCCGCCAGGCGTTCTCGATCACGTTCTGCTGGATCTTGAGGTTGTCGAGCAGGAAGTCGGCGGGATAGCTGGCATTGGCCAGAATCCCCCCCACCCGCGCCGCCGCCAGCACCACCACATCGGGTCGCTGATCGGCGAACCACGCCGCCACCGCAGGGCTGTCCATCAGGTCGAGGTCGGCTCGCCCCACGGTGAGCAGGTGCTGGTGGCCCTCCTGCTTGAGGCGTCGGGTGATGGCCGAGCCGGCCATGCCGCGATGGCCGGCAATGAAGATCCGGTCGTTGGGTGAGATCAGCATGGGAAAAGCCTCAGGCCCCTGCGCTGCTGCAAGGGGTGGCGGACCGCTGGAGCAGGGGTCGCTCCAGCGGAGATCCGCTGCGATGAGAAAGGGTCACAGCTGCGACAATAGCGGCGTTTTTGGCGTGTTCTCACGGCGCGGCCTTCAGTCCGACCTGGGGAGGATTCTCCATCGAACCGACGACGCTGAAACCCTCGCGGCGCAAGGTGGCCTCCTTGGCGGCTTCCTCCTTATCGGTGGCGACCATTTCGGCCACAAGCTCTTCCAAAGTGGTGGTGGGTGTCCATCCCAACCGTTCCCGCGCGCGGGTCGGGTCCCCGAGCAGGGTCTCCACCTCCGCAGGGCGGAAGTAACGCCGGTCGATGCGCACCACGGTGGCACCGGTGTCACGACGGGCGCCCGTCTCCTCAATGCCGCTGCCCTGCCAGACAATCCCCCCCCAGCCGAGTTCTTCGGCGGTGAGTTCGATGAACCGCCGCACCGACTCCTGCCGGCCCGTGGCGATCACGAAGTCTTCGGGATGGTCCTGCTGCAGCATCCGCCACTGCATCTCCACGTAATCCCTGGCGTGACCCCAGTCGCGCAGGGAATCCAGGTTGCCCATGAACAGTCCCTGGTCAAGGCCGGCATCGATGCGGGCCATGCCTCTAGTTATTTTCCTGGTTACGAAGGTTTCGCCCCGTCGGGGGCTTTCGTGGTTGAACAGGATGCCGTTGCAGGCATACATGCCATAGGCTTCGCGGTAATTCACCGTGATCCAATAGGCATAGAGCTTGGCCACGCCGTAGGGACTGCGGGGGTAGAACGGTGTTGTTTCTTTCTGGGGGATCTCCTGCACCAAGCCATAAAGTTCGCTGGTGCTGGCCTGATAGATGCGGGTCTTTTCCGTCAACCCCAGAATTCGGACGGCTTCCAGGATGCGTAGGGTCCCGAGAGCGTCTGAGTTGGCTGTGTATTCGGGACTTTCAAAACTCACGGCCACGTGGCTCTGGGCCCCGAGGTTGTAAATCTCATCCGGTTGGATCTGCTGAACGATCCGGATCAGATTGGTGGAGTCCGTCAGATCTCCATAGTGCAGGACAAGCCGAGGATCCCGTTCATGGGGATCCTGGTAAAGGTGGTCGATGCGGTCGGTGTTGAAGCTGCTGGCCCGCCGCTTGATTCCGTGCACCACATACCCTTTCTCCAGGAGCAACTCCGTCAGGTAGGAACCGTCTTGACCGGTGATCCCGGTGATCAGAGCTGTTTTTGGCATGGGATTTCCAGTGCATTCCATGGGGTGAAGGGCGGGCGTTGGCTGTTCAGACGTCCTTGGCGCCCAGCAGTGGCTCCCAGCAGTGGCGCCATGCCTGCCGTGTGGGGTCGAGATCGCAGGGAGCTTAGCCGGACGAACGCATGACGTCAGAAAGCCCTGATCCGATCGGCGCCAAGGCCCTAGGGGGAGATGGTCTCATGCCAGGCTCGCGACTGACGTTTTCGCCAGATCAAAAAAAGAATGAACCCATCCAGAATAGGATAGGTTCATGTGATGGTAGCACGATTTGATTAGGGCCGATACTCAATCGCGACGGCCACCGCCCTGGAGAGCAATGATCAGCCTCAGGATGAAGATGAAGAGGTTGATATAGGTGAGGTACATGCCTAAAGCGCCGGCCAGATATTGGTCGTCGTTGTAGGTGCGGGGCATCGTGTAGAAGTCGAGGAAGGCGGCTCCCACGAACAGCACGGTGCCGAACCCGGCAATCAACAATTCAAAGGTACCACCAGTAAACATGCCAGGCGCAAAAATGCCGCCCACCAACTGCACCACCATGGCGATCAACAGACCGATGATGCCGAGGCCGACCACACCGCTGAGGGCTTGGCCAACGTTGTCGCTCATGCGACGACCGAAGAAGGAGGCAATCACGAAGGTGATGCCTGTGGCCAGAGCCGCTGTGCCCACGGCACCGACACTTCCAGTCGATTGAATCGCATAGTTGACGATCCCGCTGAGGGTGAAGCCGGTGATCAGGCTGTAGGTGGCCAGGATGGGCAGGGCTGTGCCGCTGTTGCCCTTCATGGCGGCGTTCTGCGCCACGAAGAACAGGATGAAGTTGCCGATCAGGGCCACCCAGAACAGGGGCATGAACAAGGTGGGGGAGGTGGTCATCAGGGACAGGCCCCCAAGAACCCCGGCCGCCGTGAGCACCATGCCGCCGCCCACGTAAGGCAGAGCCCTGTTGACGACATTCGGGCCGATCAGGGCGCTGGACTGGGCCTCGCGGATCGCTTCCTGGAAATTGCTTCTGGCCGGCATGGCGCTGGCATTTCAAACTGGTTCTATCTTGCCAGCGGCCCCATGGTTACGGCGAGGAGGGCGGTTCGGATCTCCCCATGCGGGCCCGTCAGGCAGACAGGCTTCAGGCGTCGCCCCCCGGCTGGCTGCGGGAACCAGGCCACAGCCACACCGCCAGCAGGGCGACGCCCGTGCCGATGCAGGATTCCAGAAAGCGCAGCAGGGCGTTCACACCCGGACTCAGGGCGGGATCCAGGCTGCCGGTGACCATCACGACGATCACCGTGATCGCCGCCAGACGGCCGTGGCTGGGCACGTTGATCGCCGCGCAGATCATCACCGTGGCGAAGATCGCCGCGGCCATGCCGAGGGGGTGAAAGGGCAGCAACGTCAGGTACACCGCACTGGTGATGGCGCCGATCGCCGATCCCAGAATCCGCAGCGAGGCGGAGGAGGCCGCATCCTTGCGGGTGACCTGGGTCACGACGACGGCGGAGATCGCCGACCAGAGCCCGCCGATCTTGGGCAGATAGCCCGGGAACAGGCTCGTGAACCAGAAGCCCAGTAGGTAGGCCACCAGGGCGGCCAACGCGATCTGGGCCGGGATGCGCAGTCGTTCGGCGCTGTTCATGGTTCCGATCGGACGGGGGTGCTATCCATCCGCTTCCTGGCCGGGGGGGCCGGTGGGCGGGCATCGCGTCGGGCGTAGGCCTGCACCAGACGCTGGACCAGGGGGTGGCGCACCACATCCGCATCGCTGAACTGGCAGATGGCCACGCCCTCCACCCCCTGCAGCACCTGCTCCGCCTCCACCAGGCCGCTCAGCTGGCCCGGGGGAAGATCGATCTGGGTGGTGTCTCCCGTCACGACCATGCGGGAATTTTCCCCCAGCCGGGTGAGCACCATCCGCATCTGGGCGCAGGTGGTGTTCTGGGCCTCATCGAGGATCACGAAGGCGTCGGCCAACGTGCGGCCGCGCATGAAGGCCAGGGGCGCCACCTCGATCACCCCCTTCTCCAGGAGCTGGGTGGTCCGTTCCTGGCCCAGCAGCCCATGCAGGGCGTCATAGAGGGGACGCAGATAGGGATCCACCTTCTGTTGCAGGTCACCGGGCAGGAAGCCGAGCCGTTCGCCCGCTTCCACCGCCGGTCGTGTGAGCACAAGCCGCTCCACCTTGCGCTCTTGCAACATCCGCACGGCCAGGATCGTGGCGAGGAACGTCTTGCCGGTGCCGGCCGGGCCGATCGCCAGGGTCAGGTCGTGGCGTTCGATCGCCTCAACGTAGCTGTTCTGCCGCAGAGTGCGGGGCCGCAGCGGCCGGCCGGTGATGCTGGTGGCCAGCACCTGGAGCCCCATGCGGCGGTGCTGGTCGGAGCGGCCGGTGTCCAGGGCCGCCATGGCGGCCTGGATGTCCACCGGGCCGATGGACTCCCCCCGTTGCCAGAGGGGCTCAAGCAACTGGATCAAAGCCTGCAGTCGCTCCACTTGGGCCGTTCGGCCCCTGATCTGAAGGTCGAGACCCCGCAACACAATCTGGGCGCCTGTGAGGGCTTCAAGCCGCCGCAGGGAGGCCCCATCCGCCCCGGCCAGGGCAACGGCAGCACCGCTGTCAGGCAGGGAAAACGTGGAGGAGAGTTCGCTCAGGCCTCGGCGGTGGCAGGGTCGGCTTCAGCGGCAGCGGCGGCTTCAACGGCGGCAGCGGCTTCCTCAGCCAGCTTGGCCGCAGCCGCTTGCTTGGCGGCTTCCGCTTCCTTGACGGCGGCGGCAGCGGCGGCCTCGCGGGCCGCGGCCTGCTTGAGCTTGCCGACGGTTTCGGCGGGCCGGATGGTCTTCTCGATCAGGCCGCCCTTCTCAAGCAGGGTGCGCACGGTGTCGGTGGGTTGGGCTCCCTGGCCGAGGCGGAGCCGGATGGCCTCCGTGTCCAGGCGGGTTTCCTTGGTGCGGGGGTTGTAGAAGCCCAGCTCCTCGAGCGGACGGCCATCGCGGCGGGAGGTGCTGTTGGTGGCCACCAGACGGAAACTCGCTTCCCGTTTCTTGCCGAACCGCTTCAGCCGGAGCTTGATCATCTGGAAATGGTGCTCGAAATGCAGCTCACAATCTTACAGGGGTGGTCAGAGCTGACCAAACCCCTTGCGTTTTTTGGCCGGCTTGGGGGGCCTGGGTGGCTTGCCACCGCCGCGGCCGCCGGGACCACCCATTCCGGGCATGCCACCAGCCATTCCGGGCATCCCGCCCATGCCCGGCATACCACCCATCCCAGGAAAGCCACCCATGCCCGGCAGGCCTGGCATGCCACCGCGGGTCATCTGCTGCATGAAGCCGCGCATCTTCTGGAAGTCGGCGAGAACCTTGTCCACGTCAGCCGATGTATGGCCACTGCCGGCGGCGATGCGGCGCCGACGGGAGGGCTGGGAGGCGAGCAGTTCGGGCTGACGGCGTTCGGCCTCGGTCATCGATCCGATCATGGCCTCGATGCGCTTCAGCTGGCTCTCGCCCTGCCTCAGCATGCCGTCATCGATCTTGTTCATCCCCGGGATCAGCTTCATCAGCCCGCCCAGGGAGCCCATGCGCTTGATCAGGCGCATCTGCTGGACGAAATCGGAGAAATCGAAGCTGGCTTCCTGCAGCTTGCGCTGCATCTTCTCCACATCGGCCAGCTCCACCTCCTTGGTGGCCTTCTCCACCAGGGTGAGCACATCGCCCATCCCCAGGATCCGGCTCGCCATCCGCTCCGGGTGGAACGGCTGCAGCGCCTCCACCTTCTCGCCGGTGCCGATGAACTTGATCGGCGCGCCGCTCACCTTGCGGATCGAGAGCGCCGCACCGCCCCGGGAATCCCCATCCAGCTTGGTGAGCACGGCGCCGGTGATGCCCACCTGCTCATGGAAGGCGCGGGTGAGTTCGGCGGCCTCCTGGCCGATCATCGAATCCACCACCAGCAGCACCTCATCCGGGGCCGCCGCCTCCCGGATCCGAACCATCTCCTCCATCATCGCGGTGTCGATCTGGAGCCGACCGGCGGTATCCACCAGCACGGTGTCGAAGCCCTCGTCCCGTCCCTTGGCCACGCCGGCGGCAGCGATCGCTTCGGGCTTGGCGTCACTGCCGAGGCTGAACACCTCCACGCCGATCTGGCGGCCCAGGGTCTGCAGCTGGTCAATGGCAGCCGGCCGGTAGACGTCGGCGGCCACCAGCAGGGGACGCCGACCCTGCTCCTTGAGGTGCAGGCCCAGCTTGGCGGTGGCGGTGGTCTTGCCGGCCCCCTGCAGACCGGCCATCAGGATCACCGTGGGGCCGTCCGTCGCTCGGGCCAGGGGGGCGTTTGCACCGCCCATGGTGTCGACGAGCTGCTCGTGGACCAGCTGGATGAACTTCTGATCCGGGCTCACCCCGCGCACCACCTCGGACCCCACGGCCTTGCGCCGCACCTCTTCGACGAACTCCTTCACCACCGACAGGCTCACGTCGGCCTCCAGCAGCGCCCGTCTCACTTCCTTGAGGGCGCCATCGACGTTCGTTTCCGAAATGGCCGCCTGGCCGCGCAGTCCTTTGACGGCGTCTTCGAAGCGCTGGGAGAGTTCGTCGAACATCAGTTGAAGGATTGGGTGGCCGCCAGGCGCCAGCTGTCGCCGTCGCGTCCGAATACATAACCATTGCGCAGTTGCAGCGGCGCCGTGGTCTCCACCACCTTTCCGCTTGCATCGAGGCGCCGGTCGCTGTAGCGGAGCCGGACGACGGCGACGATGCGCTGGGGGCCGCTTTCGGACAGGCTGAGATCGGTGATCCGCACGTCCAGCTGCTGGCTCTGGCCTCGGGCGGCATCGCTGCGGCGCTCCTTGGCGAGCAGGGCGATCGGCCCCTCCCGGGCGATGCGATCCAGATCCTGCGGGATCGGTTCGCCCGCCAGCACGCCACTTTTCACCGTCAGCCAGTTCTCCAGCAGGCGGCGGACCTGGGCCGCATCGGGCCGACTGGCGGTGAGCGGGGTGATCCTCAGCCCCGTCGCGGCCCTCGGGGCCGGCGTCGGTGCGGTGGGGGCCGGGGAGGTGACCGGTGGTGCTGGCGGTGGAGCCGGTGGGGGTGAACTCTGGCGCTGCCGCAGCACCCAGGCCGCGGCCAGCACCAGCACCAGAACGGCGCCGCCCCCCAGCAGCCATGGCCTGGTGGGCACCGGCCAGCGCAAGGGAACCTCGTCATCGAGCTCCCCGTCATCCTCGGGACCCGGGGCCATGCCGGATGCAGGCAGCGGGGCGAAGCCGCCGGCGGTGGCCCCCTCCAGGGTCAGGGCTGCAGGGGGCGACATCGTCCCCGGGAAGCGGAGGTCGTCGAAGGGAGGGAAGACCGTGCTGTCCGCACCCTCCACGGCTGCCGGGGAGGTGAGATAGGCCCGGCCCCTGCGCTGATCCTCCCGTTCGACATAGGCCACCACGTCCCGGTCACTGAAGTAGGCCACCAGATCGGGCTCGGCTTCCAGGTCCCGGTAGCCCGGCAGCACATCCCGCACCAGCCAGTCGCTGCAATAGGCGCAGAGTTGACCCAGGGGATCAACACTTTTACCGGCGGCCCAGTCCTTCAGGTCCTGGCTGGCCCCCTGGTCGAAGCAGGCCCGCGCCGTGTCGGCCTCACCCAGCAGCAGATGCAGGTTGGCGAGCAGCGGTTCGATGCCCTCCCGGCCACTGCGCTGCAGGCGGTGTCTGGCCTCGGCGATGCGCTCGGGCTTGCGCTGGGCGAAACCGGAGGCGGTCAGGGCGATGGTGGCCAGGAAGTCGGCGGCGTCGGAGCCGGTGGCCGCCCAGCGGCTGAACAGATCCACCTGCTCCTGAACCGTGAGAAAGGCGCGGATCTGGTGGAAGAAGGGCTGGAAGTCCTGGCTGGGGAACTGGGGATCGCCATCGCCCTCGAGGCCCCCGCGCCGCTGCACCAGCTGTTCGAGCAGCGCCAGACCTTCCTGCCGCTCCACGCCGGCCACCAGATCCCGGCTCAGCAGGTCGAGCACCCGGTAGGGCGTGAGGTGGTCCAGCTGGCTATGCATGGTTTCTCTGAGGTCGGGTTGCCGGCCCAGGCGTTGCAGCAGCTGCAGACCCTGCTGCAGGGTGCGGGCGGCGGCTTCGAAGCGTCGCTGTTCCTCCAGTTCGCTGGCGGCCGCGAGGCAGGCCAACCCCGCCAGGAGCGTGAGATCGCCTTCGCGGCCGCTGCCGAGGGTGGGTGACTGGGGTGGCTGCAGCGAACGGCTGGCGAGCTCAAAGGCCTCCAGGGGCTGGCCCCCCTCCATCAGCAACACCAGCCCGCCCACCTGCCGGGCCGTGGCAATCTCCAGGGCCGGCTGCAGGGTGCCGTCGGTGTTGGCCAGGCTCGTCAGTTCCGCCTCGTAGGCAGCGCGCCGATCGGCATCGGAGAGCAGGTCGGCGCTGGCCCGAAGCAACTCCGCACGCGCCTGCAGGGTTTCGGGGCTGAACCCTCCGTGGGGCAGACGGTCCAGGCGCGACTGCAGGGTGCGCAGGACCCCCTGGGCATCGGCGGACGAAGGCACACCCAGCAAGCGGAAATGATCGATCGGCAGGTCCAATCCGATGGTGACGCTGGGGCGCGACTGTAGTCAGTGGCAGTGGTTTTGACTGTCACCAGGGAACGGACCCCGTACAGTCGGGGCCACGAATCGCCTTGCCTTCCTGCCATGACTCAGGAATTGATTGCGGCGCGGGCAGCCCAGCCCTCTGGCTCCGGGGCAGCCGCGTCTTCCGAGCAGGCCGGCAGCCACGCGGTGCGCTTGGAAGGTCTGGTTCCGGCGGAGCGGGCCAGTGTCAGCCGGGAGGAGGGCCTGATGCTTTATCGGGACATGACCCTGGGGCGCCGCTTCGAGGACAAGTGCGCCGAGATGTACTACCGCGGCAAGATGTTTGGCTTTGTGCATCTGTACAACGGTCAGGAAGCCGTCTCCACCGGGGTGATCCGGGCGATGCGCCTGCAGCACGACTGGTTCTGCAGCACCTACCGCGACCACGTGCACGCCCTGAGCTGCGGTGTACCGGCCCGGGAGGTCATGAGTGAGCTGTTCGGCAAAGCCACGGGCTGCAGTAAGGGCCGTGGAGGTTCCATGCACCTGTTTTCCCGTGAGCACCATCTGCTCGGTGGCTATGCCTTCATCGGCGAGGGCATCCCGGTGGCCCTGGGAGCGGCCTTCACCAGCCGCTACAAGCGTGACGCCCTCGGCCAGGCGGACAGTGATGCCGTCACGGCTGCGTTCTTCGGGGATGGCACCTGCAACATCGGCCAGTTCTACGAATGCCTGAACATGGCGTCGCTGTGGAAGCTGCCGATCCTGTTCGTGGTGGAGAACAACCGCTGGGCCATCGGCATGGACCACAACCGGGCCACCAGCGAGCCGGAAATCTGGCGCAAGGCGGCGGGCTTCGGCATGGTCGGCGAGGAAGTGGATGGTATGGATGTGCTGGCCGTGAGGGCCGCTGCCCAGCGGGCCATCGAGAGGGCCAGGGCCGGGGAAGGTCCCACCCTGTTGGAGTGCCTCACCTACCGGTTCCGCGGCCATTCCCTGGCGGATCCTGATGAGCTGCGCGAAGCGGCCGAGAAGGAGTTCTGGGCCAAGCGCGATCCGATCAAGCAACTGGCGTTGCGCCTGACGGACATGGGGCTGGCCACGGCCGAGGAGCTCAAGGCGATCGACAAGGAGATCGACGCCGAAGTGGCCGATTGCGTCGAGTTCGCCCTCGCGGCGCCCGAGCCCGATGCCAGCGAACTCACCCGCTACATCTGGGCCGAAGACTGAGTCAGTGCAGGGGCCTTTGAGTTGTCCTCCTTAAGATCATTCAATTGCCCTACAGGGAACCTCTCATATGTCCAAACGTGTCCTCGTCACTTTCACTGACAGCCGCATGAAGGCGGCCCGGCTTCGGATATGTCGCCAGGCGGAAGAGATGGGGGTCTACACGGATATCTTTGGGGCTTCGGAGCAGGATCTCAATCCTGATTTCAGGCGGCGCTTCAAGGACTATCTAAGACCGGAACACCGAGGCTTCGGCTACTACGCCTGGAAGCCCCAGATCGTTCTTCAGACCCTTGAGCGGCTGCAGGATGGCGACCAGGTGCACTGGATCGATTCCGGCTGCCATCTCAACCCAGCCGGGCGCCTGCGGCTGCAGGAGTTGTTCGCCATGAACGTGGAGGCGCCGTCGGGAATTCAGGGTTTCGAGTGCCTGCCTCCCAATGGATCCTTGGTGTACGAGGGTCGCCAGTTCCCCGATCAGGGGGAGTACAAGTGGACGAAGGGGGATCTGCTCGATCGGCTGGGCGTTCGTGAAAAACCGGAGATCACCGGCACCCAGCAGCTGGGGGCCACCACCTTCTTCTTGCGCAAATGCCCAGCCACCATGGACTTCATGCGCCACTGGATCAGGGTGTTCAGCGAGGATTTCTCCATGATTGATGATTCACCCTCGCGGGCGCCCAACCTCGATGGCTTCGTTGAGCATCGCCATGATCAGTCGATTTTTTCGATCCTTGCCAAGTTGCTGCCCATCTCAAAGAGCACCGTCTTTGAGTTCTGGTTTCCGCGGGCCGATGACTGCTGGCAGCCAGACTGGGAGATGGTCGGTGACGCTCCGATCCAAATCCGACGTGATCGCGGCATCAAAAGAGAGAGCAGACTGAAGATCGCTTACCTCCAGGCCAAGGGAAGGGTCAAGCGGTTGCTGGAAGGATCGCTCTAAAGGCCTGACCGATCAGGACTGGGCGTTTCTCAATCCAGGGGTGCCGTCCTGCTCGACAGGCTGCGCAGTTTGCGCAGGGCCTTGAGCTCAATCTGCCGAACCCTCTCCCTTGAAACATCCAACTGCCGGCCGATCTCGGCCAGGGTGTGGCGCTCCAATCCGTTGAGGCCGAAGCGCAGGGCCAGGACCTCCTTTTCCTGGGCGGACAGGTGGCCCAACAGCTCGGCCAGCTGCTCCTGATGCATGCCTCGCTCGATGCGGTCGAGGGGTTCTTCGGCGGAAGCATCGGCGATCAGATCACCCAGGAAGCTGCGACCGCCCTCCGCATGAATGGGGGCATCCAGGCTGGAGATGGTGAGGGCCTGGCGCAGCAGGGAGTCGAGTTCCTCAACCGGAATGGCCATGGCTTCGGAGATCTCGCGACGGCTGGGCATGGCGCCGAGCTTGTGGGCCAGCTCAAGGCTCACCTTACGGATCGTGCTGAGCCGCTCGCTCAGGTGGACCGGCAGCCGGATCGCCCGGGACTGGCAGGCAATGGCTCGCGTCATGCTCTGGCGGATCCACCAGAAGGCGTAGGTGGAGAACTTGTAACCGCGGGTGGGGTCGAACTTTTCGACGGCGCGTTCCAGACCGAGGGAGCCCTCCTGGATCAGATCGAGCAGCTCCAGACCCTTGCCCTGGTACTTCTTCGCCACGCTCACCACAAGCCGAAGATTGGCGCGCATCATCCGCTCCTTGGAGCGCCGGCCCACCTTGATCGTCTTGTTCTCCTGCACCGAGTAGCCGTTTTTCGACTCCTCCAGAAGGTGCATCATCGCCTGAACCTGATTGCCGAGCTGGATCTCTTCGGCTGGTGTCAGCAGCGGCTCTCTGCCGATCGAGGTGAGATACCAGGTGATGGAATCACCCCCTCTGCGGCTGGAGCCCTCCCTTCTCGTCGCGACGGCAGAGGCGGTCATAGGAGGGGGCGAAGTGGCGCCATTGAGTGTGTTATGGAATTACCTTTAGCAAGTCAGGAAAGTGTCTGGAACAACTTTTAAGGAATTGCTTTTGAAACCACACACAATTGCTTGTTTGGCGATTGTCTTCGCTTGGATGAGCAAATGGCTAATTTCCCAGTTGATGGATCGGATAATTCTGAGGCTTGCCACATCGGAACGTGGCCTCGCTGTCCTTGATCCATAGGCGCTGAATCTTCAACGCGGGCTCCCATCACCCGGTTCCGGGTTCTCGTTGGGACAGGGCTTCGGCCACAGCGAGCGGCGTGACGCCACCGACACCGTTGAGCTCCCGGCAGTGGAGACCGGCGAGGGCATGGTCGAGGACGGCGGCCGCCAGCCAGGCCCCATCGGCGCTGGAGCCACGTACAGGTGCCAGTCCTGCGGCCGCCAGTGCCATCGCCCCTCGCCCCGCGGCATAGCCGGCAAGCACATCACCGAGCCCGGCCCTGGCCGCATCCGGGCAGGCCGAGAGCAGTTGCCAGCGGCGTCCGTCAGGTGTCGCCACGACGCTGCGCGCTCCCTTGAGCAGCACGCAGGCGCCAGAACGGCGGGCCGCCGCCAGCGCCGCCTCTGGCCGGGGCAGCGGGGCCAGATCGGGAAAGAGTCTGCGGAACTCCCCCTCGTGGGGGGTGATCCAGGTGGGGCCCCGGCGCGCTTGGAGCCAGCCCGTGCCCATGGCCGCCAGGCGGTTCAGGCCATCGGCATCGAGCACCAGCAGTCCTTCGAAGGCGCCCAGCTCCTGCCAGCGCCGCCGTTCCCGGGCTTCGATCGCCGCCGCCACCGGCACACCGGCATTGCCCAGCCCGCCCAGGCCCGGCCCCAGCAGCACCGCATCCAGCCGGTTCAGCCAGCCCTCGCCCAGATCTCCCAGGGCCAGGCCGCCGGCCGGGGTGGCCCCAAGGCCGGGCTCGAGCACCACGTGGGGATGGATCTGCCAGAGCTGGGGGGCGATCTGCCGTGGCGGAGCGGCCCTGAGGCTGCCGCATCCCGACGCCGTGGCGCCCGCCAGGGCCAAGTGGGCGGCGCCCCTGAACCGGCGGCTGCCGGCGAGGACCAACAGGCGCCCCCGTTCGTATTTCCCGGCGGCCGGATCCGACACGGGCCAGGGGGCCGAGCTCCGGTCGGCGGCCGACAGGCCCAGCAGGTGATCGCCTGGAGGCTGGCCCAGAAGGGCCGGCGGCCATCCAAGGCAGACCCGCTCCAGCCGGCCCACCCAGCGCAGAGCCGCATCCTGCACCAGCCCCCGCTTGATCAGCCCGATGCAGTAAGTGGTGGAGGCCGTGGCCGCCACCGTGCCAAGCAGCTCACCATCGTCGGCGTCCAGTCCGGTCGGGACGTCAATGGCCACAAGGGCGCCGGGCCGTTGCCCCTGGCGATCGTGCAGCAGGGCTTCGATCGCGACTCCGGCCGGACGGTGCTGGCCGATGCCGAACAGGGCATCCACCCAGAGGGCGGGATCGGCGGGGGCCGGAGCATCCTCCAGCAGGGGAATCCCCAGCCAGCGGGCGTGGCGCAGGTGGGCGTCGGTGAGCGGGCGTCGGCGCTCGAAGGGGCACCAGATCCGCACCCGGCCCCCGGCCAGATGCCATTCCCTGGCCACCACCAGGCCATCGCCGCCGTTGTGGCCCGGTCCCACCAGAACCAGCAGGCCGTCGTGGCGATCCTGGCCCGGCCGCGCCAGCAGGCGGCGACTCACCGCCAGGGCGGCCTTCTCCATCAGGGCCTCCACCGGCAGGCCGCTGGCGAAGAGCTCCTGCTCGATGGCCGCCATCGTGGTGCCGCTCACCAGGACGTGCTCGGCATCCACAGGCGGCCAGGAGGGGGGCATCGGCCGGAAGCTCACGGCGGCCTGAGCAGTGCTCTCCCATGATGGGGCTGTCTGGTCCTTCCACCCACCGGGATCCTTGAGCCCCGCCGCCGCCCCCACGTCGTCTGACACCACCACCGCCATCAGCAGCGCCTCGCCTGAGGTGGCCGCGGTGTTGGCGCGGCTGAGGGCGTGGCCTGGCGAGCGGCGGGTGGCCGTGGGACTCTCCGGCGGCGTCGACAGTTCCCTGACCGCGGCCCTGTTGGTGGCGGCTGGCTGGAATGTCGAGGGCCTCACCCTGTGGCTGATGAGTGGCAAGGGCTCCTGCTGCGCCGAGGGCCTGGTGGATGCGGCCGGGATCTGCGACCAGCTGGAGGTGCCCCACCATGTCGTCGACAGCCGGGCCCGTTTTCAGGAGCAGATCGTTGAGTTTCTCGTGGAGGGCTATGGCGAGGGCCTCACCCCCTTGCCCTGCTCCCGCTGCAACCGGGCGGTCAAGTTCGGACCGATGCTCGATTGGGCCGAGGCGGAGCGTGGAATTGGCCGACTGGCCACGGGCCATTACGCCCGGCAGTGGCCTGCCGGCGATGGGGCTGATCGCCATCAGCTGTTGCGGGGCCTGGATCCTCTCAAAGATCAGAGCTATTTCCTCTACGACCTGCCCCAGACAGTGTTGGGCCGGCTGGTGTTCCCCTTGGGGGAGCTCACCAAGGAGGCGACGCGGGCCGAGGCCTCACGCCTCGGTCTGCGCACCGCCGAGAAGCCCGAGAGCCAGGACCTCTGCCTGGCCGACCACCACGGTTCGATGCGGGCGTTCCTTGATGCCTACCTGCCGCCGCGCCAGGGGGAGATCGTGCTGGCGGACGGCACGGTGCTGGGGTCCCACGATGGCCTCGAGCACTTCACCATCGGGCAACGCAAGGGGCTGGGGGTGGCCTGGAGCGAACCGCTCCATGTGGTGCGGCTGGATGGGGCCATGAACCGGGTGGTGGTGGCTCCCCGCCGGGAGGCGACCCGCCAGGCCTGCGTGGTGGCTGCCATCAACTGGGTGTCGATCGCCCCGCCGGACGAGCCGATCGCGGTGGAGGTGCAGGTGAGATACCGGAGCCTGCCAGAGCGGGCCCTGCTCACACCGCTGGCGGAGACGGCCGACGACCATGCCGCCGAACGGCCCCACCGGGCCCGGCTCGACTTCGCCGAGCCCCAGTTCTCGGTGGCACCGGGTCAGGCGGCGGTGTTCTATCGCGGTGACGTCTTGCTCGGCGGCGGACTGATTCAGGCTGACGGCTGACGGGTTTCGCTGCGAAACCGGTTCATCGCCGATTCGATGACGACATGCATATCCATGTATTTGTATTCGGAGAGCCGCCCCCCGAAGATCACGCTGTCGGCGCTGTGGGCCAACTCCTGGTAACGCCGGTAAAGCGATTGGTTGGCTGGATCATTGACCGGGTAATAGGGAATCGCTTCGCCGCTGCAGGCTTTGGGATACTCCCTTGTGATCACCGTCACCGGGGAGGTTGAAGCCTCAAAGTGTTTGTGCTCGATGATGCGGGTAAAGGGCTGACTGGTATCGCAGTAGTTGATCACGGCATTCCCCTGGAAGTTCTCGAGCTCTTCGATGCTGTTCTCAAAGTCAAGTGAGCGATACTCCAGTCGGCCGAGTTCATAGTTGAAGTATTGATCGATGCAACCGGTGTACACCACCTTTTGGGCCAGGGAGGTCCACCGGGGCCGGTCCTCGAGAAAGTCGACGTTCAGCCGAACCTCAATCCCCTCGAGCATGGCTTCAAACAGGGCCGTGTAGCCGCCGATGGGGATGCCCTGATAGCGATCACTGAAATAGTTGTTGTCGTAGGTGAAGCGCAGTGGCAACCGCTTGATGATGAAGGCCGGTAGCTCACGGGGGTCCTTGTCCCACTGCTTGCGGGTGTAGTCGCGGATCAGAGTCTGGTAGATGTCCTTCCCCACCAGGGAAAGCGCTTGTTCCTCCAGGTTGGTCGGCTCACCCAGAAAGCGCTGGGCCTCAATCTTCTGCCTGGCTTCCGCAGGCGTGCGGGTTTGCCAGAGCTCATAAAACGTGTTCATGTTGAACGGAAGCGAATAGAGCTTCCCGTTCGAGATCGCCTTGGGAGAGTTGATGTAGTTATTGAATTCCGCGAACCTGTTCACGAAGGCCCAGACGGCCTTGTTGCTCGTATGGAAGATATGGGCTCCGTAGCGATGAACGTTGATGCCTTCCTGCTTCTCCGTAAAGCAATTGCCCCCGATGTGGGGGCGGCGGTCGATGACAAGGCAGCGCTTGCCGACATCGGTGGCCAGCCGGGCGAACGTAGCTCCGAACAGTCCGCAGCCGACGATCAGATAGTCGTAGGGGATGGCGTTGCCTGGATCGAGTGTCGTCACAGGTCAATGGCAGGAATGGTGACCAACTTTAACTAAGATCCCTCAGGATGAAGGCCGGAATCTCTTCGATCGTTTTCGGAATCTCCGGAGGTTCTTGCATGCTATGGCATAGGGAGCAGTTTGCTGGAAGATCCAGGCCTATCTGGGATGCGTGCATGAAGCAATTCTGGGAACGGAGTCTGCCGATGGCCTGCGGCACCAGCTGGGGGCTCATGGATGGATTCCAGTTCCGGGGGGAACCGTCTCCAGGCCTAAAGCCATCATGTCAATGGCCAGTCATGGACGTGACAAGAGAGGACTTCGTTCCCAGTTCGTCGCAAAAGGGCTTGATCTGATGCACCTCATGCGGCTTTGACTGTGCACGAGATAGTGCCCATCAATGTTGTCAAAGCACTCCCGGTCACCCAGAGTTCCAGCGGATCAGGTTGGCGAGCACGGTGAATCCGCCCACCCTCCTGGTTGATCTGATCGGTGTGTTGGGTGCCTGGCATTCCAGAGGTGCAGCGCCTTCCGCAGGGCCCAGTCTTCGTCGTCAGTCAGGTCCAATGAAACTCTGTATGGAACTGCCTGGCTCTCGGCGCAGGCGATCAACGCGAGAAACTTGGAATGACGGGTTGGCAGTATCCAGTTGCATGGGTGCAATCAACAGTTGAACTTGGCGTCCGCCTTCGCCTTGAGACCGATTGATTCGAGCATCTCAATCGGCATCTGCGTCAGGTTCTGGCCGATCCTGTTGGTGATAGCCGGCATGCCGACAGGAAGGGCCGTACAGGGATGGTCGGGCCCGAGGAAACGCCCTGACAGCTGGATAAACGTGCTGGGAACGGCACGTTTCAGGGCCGTTCCTGCGGCCCATTTGATGTTGTACGAAGTGTCGTGCGTCCAGTCATCTTAGCCTCTGCTCGCTGACATCGAATCTCGCAAGACTTTCGTTTCACGATGACGCGCGAACGATGGGGCTGAGGGGGGGGGGGTCAGCGGGGCGTCGCCTGGCCCCCTTGTCTCGCCGCCGTACCCAGGATTCGCCCAAGCCCCCGCAGCGTCCGTTGGCGGCGACGCCACCAGCAGCTGATCGGGGCAGGGGTCAACCACCCCGCCAGCCGATTCAGGCGGCGGCTCCAGACCACCCGCCGGTGCTGGGCGCGTCTGTCCCGCCGGCAGGTCGCCAGCTGGGCGGCCGAAGGCCCCCGGTAGGCCGGCAAGTCCAGCTGACGGGCCAGTTGGACGGTGGCCTGCTGCCAGTAGAGGGTTGCTTCGGTCCGAACCTGCCAGCATTGCTGGATCGACGCCACGCTCAGCAGGGTGTCCGGAGCGAAGCGCTCCACCTCAAGGATCCCTGGCAGCCCGAACGGATTGGTGCCCTTCTCACTGATCACCAGGCAGCCATGCAGCGGCGCCTGCCACATCCGGCCGGACAGGGTGGTGCCCCGTTGGTAGGGATACATCAGGCCATAGCAGCACCAGGCGCTCGCCAGCCGCCGGTTTGCCTCCAGATAGCTGAGCCCATGGGTGCTCAGGCCCAGCCTGTCCCAGTGGCCGCCGTGGACCTCCACCAGGCCCCTGCGGGCGAGACGGGCCAGATCCTGCTGGTAGGGGTCGTCGCCCATCGGCTTGAAGTTGGCGATGTGCAGGGGCCGGCCGGCCCGTTTGCGGAACGGAAGCTGCTGCCAGAACTCGGGAATCACCGGCAGATACCCCTGCACCCAGCGGACACCTTCCGGAAGGGACGGCGGCCGGAGCAGGGAAATCAGCCGGATCTCGCGGGCGTGGGGAAAGCGGCAGCGCCAATCCACTTGGAGCTCCTTGACGTAGTCGTAGACGTGGACGATCCCGTCGTAATCCTGATGGGACAGGCCGGGATCGCCCCGCAGGATCACCAGCAGCTCCAGCTCCTGAGCAACCCACTCGCGGATCAGTTCAAACCCGGCCGCCCGATAGAACAGCCGCACATTCCAGATCACATCGAGATCCTGGAAATCGATCGACAGGATGTGACATCGGGGGGTGGAGCTCACAGGCGCTACCAGAAGGGATCGCTGGCCAGGCTCACCGTCAGCCGGCCGCTCGGGCTCGATGGCACGGTGGCCACGCAGGCCCGCACCAGGCGTCCATTGACCTCGATCTCGCAGGCGCCGCAGCTGCCCCCCAGGCAGCCAGTGGGGATCAGCACCGCCGCCTGACGTGCGGCCTCCAGCCAGTCCTGGCCGGGGATAGCCGTGGTGGTCTGGCCATCTGGCCACGCGATGGTGATGGCAGGCCGGGGGATGCCGATGGCCGCAAGCTCGCTCTGGCGGAAATCTAGGGCTTGCTTGGGATCAGGGGGGCCAGATCGATGTGGTCCTCGAAGGCGTCGGCGAGGCGGTCGAGCAGGGCGTCCCGCTGGCGGGCGTGGTGGGGTTGGTTCTCCTCCAGGGGCGGCAGCTGGCGCCGTTGGCGCAGCTGGTTCAGCCAGCGGCGGCGCCAGGGGCCGTTCTCGAAGATGCCGTGCAGATAGGTGCCAGCCACCAGACCGCCCTGGGTCCCTGAGGCCGCCCACCAGCCCAGCTGTCCGTCCTCCGCCAGGGGGGCGCAGCCCGCCTGATCCGTCGGCTCGCTGCGCCCTTGATGGAGCTCGAATCCTTCCAGCAGGGGCGCTTCGGCCGGGCCCGGGGGCCAGAGGGCCCGGCTGCGGCATTGCCGCAGGGCCTTGCGGCCGTGGAACACGGTGCGCAGGGGCAGCAGGCCCAGCCCGGCCACCGTTTCCCCGGCCTGATCCCCCTCCAGCCCCTCGGGGTCGTGCAGCTCCTGGCCCAGCATCTGCAGACCGCCGCAGAGGGCGAACAGCTGCCCCCCCCGGGCCACGTAGGCCTGCAGCTCGTCCGCCAGGCCGCTGCTGCGCAGGCTCGCCAGGTCCCGCAGGGTCTGCTTGCTGCCGGGCAGGATCACCGCATCGGGCTGGTCCAGCGGCTCCCCTGGCCGCCGCCACTGCAGCTGCACGCTGCTCTCCGCCTCAAGCGGATCGAGATCGGAGAAGTTGCTCAGGGAGGGCAGGCGCAGCACCGTGATGTTCAGCTCACTGCGGGGCTTGCGGCTGCCTCTCTCCAGCAGATCAAGGGAGTCTTCCGGCGGGAACAGCTCATCGAGCCAGGGCATCACACCGAGCACAGGGACCCCGGTCTCCTGCTCCAGCCAGTGGCGGCCTGCATCGAACAGGGAACGGCGGCCACGGAAACGGTTGATCAGCAAGCCGCCGATCAGCGGGCGCTCCACCGGCCGCAACAGGGCCAGGGTGCCGACGATCTGGGCGAAGACGCCACCCCGCTCGATGTCCGCCACCAGCAGGCAGCGGGCGCGCAGGTACTGGGCCAGCCGCAGGTTGGTCAGGTCCCTGGCCTGCAGGTTCACTTCCACCGGGCTGCCAGCCCCCTCCAGCACCAGTCGCCCGCCCGGGTGGGCCGCCTGGAGCTCCGCCAAGCCCGTCCGGATGGCCGCCCAGCCCGGCCGGAACCAGTCGCGGTAGTAGTGCTCCGCCCGGGCCGTGCCCACCGAGCGGCCCAGATGGATCACCTCACTGGTGCTGTCGCCCCTGGGCTTGAGCAGCACCGGGTTCATCGCCACCCGCGGCTCCAGACCCGCGGCCCAGGCTTGCAGGGCCTGGGAGTAGGCCATTTCACCGCCCTGCTGGTCGACCCAGGCGTTGAGGCTCATGTTCTGCCCCTTGAAGGGCAGGGGCTGTTCTCCCCGGCGCCGCAGCACGCGGCAGAGGGCAGCGGTCATCAGTGATTTGCCGGCACCGCTGCTGGTGCCCAGCACCATCAGTGGTTGGGGGGAGTCGGGATGGGGGCGGGTCAAAGGCGGGGGCGGTGGCGGCTCAGCGCCTCCAGGATCCGATCCCGTCGGCCCGCCCGGGGAATCTCGCCGGGCCAGCGCCGCAGCACCTGGCGGCCCATGGGCGTGAGCCGCACCCGCTCGGTGAGTCCCTGACCGTCAACTTCCCGCCGCAGCACCCCCAGTCGGATCAGCCAGAGGAAATGGTCCTCAGCGCGTTCGCTGCTGAGGGGAACGAAGCTGAGGGGGAAGGCCGGATCGGCTTGTCGGGCGAGCTCCTCACTGCTGAGGGGGTTGGCTCCCACCGCCTCGTAGAAACCACGGCGGAAGGGAAGACAGCGAAGCGAGAGGGCGGCCCGCGCCAGCGAAAGGGACTCGTTGTCAGCTTGTGCCATGGCCCCATTCTCCCCAATCGACGGGCAGGCTGGAGACCCTGGCCGTCACCTCCCTTGCTCCTGCTGGCTTCCGCTTCCCCCGCCCGGCGTCGCCTGTTGGAGCAGGCCGGAGTGCCTCACCGGGTCCAGCTGAGTGGCGTGGATGAGGAGGGGTTCCAGGAGCAGGATCCTTTGCAGCTTGTGCAACGGCTGGCCCTCGCCAAAGCCCTCGCCGTGGCGAGCACGCTGGGTTCCGAGGCGGCGTGGCCGTCCATGGGGGTGCTGGGCTGCGACTCCCTGCTGGTGGTGGAGCAGGAGGTGTGGGGCAAGCCCCGGGATGCCGCCGAGGCCGTGGCCCGCTGGCGGCGCATGGCCGGTGGTTGGGGCGATCTGCACACCGGCCATGCCCTGGTGCGGCGACCCACCCCAGGCGCGAGCCCGGAACCCCAGCTGGCGGTGGTGACCACCCGGGTGCATTTCGCCGCGCTCAGCGACGCCGCTATCGCGTCCTACGTGGCCAGTGGTGAGCCCTTGGCCTGTGCCGGGGGCTTTGCCCTCGAGGGCCGCGGTGGCCTGGTGGTGGAGCGGCTCGAGGGCTGCTTCAGCAACGTGATCGGGCTCAGCCTGCCCCTGCTGCGGCGTTGGCTCGACCCCGGTGTGCTGCCTCAGGGGCCAGGTTGATGGGAGCTGGATCTTCGGCTCCAACAGCACCCTGATGATGTAAGGAGAGCGATGGATCTTGCCAGAAATCCTCCTCCACATGCTCTGGGCTGGGATCGTGCAGGATCTCCCGTCCGATCACCATGGCGCGCACGCCTGAGAGGGTGCTGGGCGGCCAGGTTTGGCAAACCTACCGATGCCGCCGAAGCGCGGGCATGGTGGCAGCGCTTCGGCGGCTGGGGCGAGCGGCACACTGGCCATGGCTTGTTGGCCGGACCGAACTCGCCGCACAACCGGTAAACCCAACTGTTCGCCCGGCCATAGTGACCCACTTGGTGTTGTTTGCCCCCCCTCAGCGCGCCAGAGCCGGCCGCAGCGTCAGAGGTTGCTGCCGCCCCAGCGACAGGACTTGGCTGTCGTGGCAGAGCCTCCCCTGCTGAGCGCAGACCATCCTTGCTGAGGAAAAGAGTGGGTTCGGGCCCCGCTGCCAGCGGAGGCTCTCAGGTGCGTGGTCATGGTGGGGCAAGGAAGATGATCGGGCTTCCCCCATGGCCAGCACCCCTGCAGAGGGTGCTGTGATTTTACTCAGTTATCCACTCTTTCAAGCAGTACCTTGCAGTTCATGTCGGTCTTGATTTCGTATTTCTGATTGTTTTTGATGCCGTCGTAATCGTAGATGCGACCATCATCGATATCCATTGAGTAGATGTTGTAGCCCCGCGCCTTGAGTTGGCTGGCACACTGTTCAACGGTCTTCTGGGCGTGAGCCGGCAGGGCAACAAGGGCACTGGCGGACAGGCAGGCCAGGCACAGGATGGCAAACGAGCGTGGCATTGCTGTTGAAGTGATTGTCCAATCATTCACACACATCCGCTTGTCCATTGTCAATAAAAAAGCCTCCCCTGCGGGGAGGCTGAGCGTGAGATGTTGAAAGGCCTTGGATCAATCGAGGTCCGGCATGGCCAGGGTGGGCTCGGCCTGACGGTCGATGCCCTTCTCGAAACCGGCGGCGGCGGCACGGGCACGACCCGCATGCCAGAGGTGACCGACCAGGAAGAAGAAGGCCAGCACGAACTGGGTGGAGGCCAACCACTGGCGGACGTTGACGAAGTTCACCGAGTTGGGCTCGGTGATGATGCCACCGACGGAGTTGAGCGAGGCGTTGGGGGCGTGGGTCATGTACTCAGCGGCCCGACGCACCTGCCAGGGCTGGATGTCGTTCTGGAGCTTGTCGAGGCTCAGACCGTTGGGGCCACGAAGGGGCTCCAGCCAGGGACCGCGGAAGTCCCAGAAGCGCATCGTTTCACCGCCGAAGATGATCTCACCGGTGGGGGAGCGCATCAGGTATTTGCCCAGGCCGGTGGGGCCCATGGCGGAGCCGATGTTGGCGCCCATGCGCTGGTCGCGGACCAGGAAGGTGAAGCTCTGGGCCTGGGAGGATTCGGCGTTGGTGGGGCCGTAGAACTCCGAGGGATAGGCGGTGTTGTTGAACCAGATGTAGGCCGAGGCGATGAAGCTCATGAAGCTCAGCGCGCCGAGGCTGTAGCTCAGATAGGCCTCACCGTTCCAGATGAAGGCGCGGCGCACCCAGCCGAAGGGCTTGGTGATGACGTGCCAGATGCCACCGAAGATGCAGATCAGGCCGATCCAGATGTGGCCACCGATGATGTCCTCCATCGAGTCGACACCGATGATCCAGCCCTCGCCACCGAAGGGGGCTCGGGTGAGATAGCCGAAGATCACACCCGGGCTGAGGGTGGGGTTGCTGATCAGGCGCACGTCGCCACCGCCCGGTGCCCAGGTGTCGTAGACGCCACCGAAGAACATGGCCTTGAACACCAGCAACAGGGCACCCACTCCAAGAAGGATGAGGTGATAGCCAATGATGTTGGTCATCTGGTTCTTGTCACGCCAGTCCTGGGAGAAGAACGAGGAGTAGTTCTCCAGGATCTCAGGACCGCGCAGGGCGTGATAGAGGCCGCCGAGACCGAGCACGGCGGAGCTGATCAGGTGCAGAACCCCGACCACGAAGAAGGGATAGAGATCGGTGACCTCACCGCCGGGTCCGACGCCATAGCCGAGGGTGGCGACGTGGGGGAACAGGATCAGACCCTGCTCGTACATGGGCTTGTCGAAGGTGAAGTGACTCACCTCGAACAGCATCATGGCGCCGGCCCAGAAGACCATCAGGCCCGCATGGGCCACGTGGGCTCCCAGCAGACGGCCGGAAAGGTTGATCAGTCGGGCATTGCCAGCCCACCAGGCATAGCCGGTGGAGTCGAGGTCCTTGCCACCGACCGAAATAAGACCGGAATTAAAGGGCGTTTCCACGGGGCAGAACCTCTTCAGGGAAGATGAAGTTTTCGTGCGGCTGGTCGGCGGGAGCCATCCAGGCGCGCAGACCTTCGTTGAGCAGGATGTTCTTGGTGTAGAACGTTTCGAATTCAGGATCCTCCGCGGCGCGGATTTCCTGGCTGACGAAGTCGTAGGCCCGCAGGTTGAGGGCCAGGCCGATGATGCCGATGCTGCTGGTCCACAGACCCATCACTGGCACGAACAGCATGAAGAAGTGCAGCCAGCGCTTGTTGGAGAAGGCGATCCCGAAGATCTGGCTCCAGAAGCGGTTGGCGGTGACCATCGAGTAGGTCTCCTCTTCCTGGGTGGGCTCGAACGCCTTGAAGGTGTTGGCTTGGTCGCTGTCCTCAAACAGGGTGTTCTCCACCGTCGCGCCATGGATGGCGCAGAGGAGGGCACCGCCGAGGATGCCGGCCACGCCCATCATGTGGAAGGGGTTCAGGGTCCAGTTGTGGAAACCCTGCAGGAACAGCAGGAAGCGGAAGATCGCCGCCACCCCGAAGGAGGGAGCGAAGAACCAGCTGCTCTGACCCAGCGGATACATCAGAAAGACGCTGACGAACACCGCGATCGGGCCGGAGAAGGCGATGGCGTTGTAAGGGCGGATGCCGACCAGACGGGCGATCTCGAACTGGCGCAGCATGAAGCCGATCAGGGCGAAGGCACCGTGCAGGGCCACGAAGGGCCAGAGGCCGCCGAGCTGGATCCAGCGCACGAAGTCACCCTGGGCTTCCGGGCCCCAGAGCAGCAGCAGGCTGTGCCCCATGGCATCCGCGGGGGTGCTGACGGCAGCGGTGAGGAAGTTGCATCCCTCAAGGTAGCTGCTGGCAATGCCGTGGGTGTACCAGGAGGTGGCGAAGGTGGTGCCGGTGAGCCAGCCGCCCAGGGCCAGATAGGCCGTGGGGAACAGCAGCAGACCGGACCAGCCCACGAAAACGAAGCGGTCGCGCTTGAGCCAGTCGTCGAGGACGTCGAACCATCCACGGGTGGCCGGTGCACGCCCTAAGGCGATCGTCATGGTTGAAAGCGGTGCGGATGACCCGCAGGGCTGTGGGTTACCAGGGGATGGTAACAACGTTGATCCGCCCCCCGCGCCTGGCGACACGGGCTGAAACTGACGCTTGCGGCACGCTTCACGGCAGGATGGCCACCCACTGCCCCTTCGTCCCGCATGGCTTCGCCTGGCGTCGCTTCCCCTTCCGCCGACGAGCAGGTGCTGGAGCAACCGGTGCTCGGCTCCCGGCGTCTTTCCAACCTCCTGGTGGCGGCCGCCGTCAGCGTCGGCGGGCTTGGTTTCGTGCTCACGAGCGCCTCCAGCCGCTTCGGCCGCGATCTGCTGCCCATCGGCCACCCCGCCGCCCTGGTCTGGGTGCCCCAGGGACTCGTGATGGGGCTCTACGGGGTGGCGGCGCTGTTGCTGGCCATCTACCTCTGGTTGGTGATCGGCATCGATGTGGGCTCGGGCAGCAATCGCTTCGATCGGAGCGCCGGCGAGGCCCGCATCAGCCGCCGCGGTTTCCGCCAGCTGATCGAAGTGGTGATTCCCCTGCGGGAGATCCAGGCGGTGAAGGTGGAGGTGCGGGACGGCCTCAGTCCCCAGCGACGCCTGGCCCTGCGCGTGCAGGGTCGTCGGGACATGCCCCTGACCAGGGTGGGGGAACCGATGCCCCTGGCCGACCTGGAGCTGGCCGGTGCCCGCCTGGCGCGTTTTCTGGGTGTTCCCCTGGAGGGCCTCTGACATGCGACAGCCCGATGGGCGACACAGCACGACCCCCGCGTCCCTGGGCTGGCGGCTGCTGCTGGTGGTGGTTCTTGGCCTGACCCCCCTGGGACTGGCGGCCTGCGCCGCCGACACCGGCGACCGACCGCTGGGATGCGAAGCGGCCAACACCCCCTGCCTGCAGGGCACGGCGGTGGTGGCGATGGAGACCAGCAAGGGTCCGGTGGAGCTCCGGCTCGACGGTGCGGCGGCCCCCCTCACGGCGGGCAACTTTGTCGATCTGGTGCGGCGAGGTGCCTACAACGGCACGGTGTTTCACCGGGTGGTGAAGGAGCCGGTGCCCTTCGTGGTGCAGGGTGGCGACCCCAGCAGCGCCGACCCCAAGGTGGCCCCCGGTGACTACGGCTCGGGCAGCTTCGTGGACCCTGCCAGTGGCGAGTCCCGACTCATTCCCCTGGAGCTCAAGCTCAGCGGCGCCCCGGAACCCCGCTATGGAGAGGAGATCACCACCCCGACAGCCACGCGCCAGCTGGCCCTCAGCCACGAGCGTGGCGCCATCGCCATGGCCAGATCCAGCGATCCCAATTCCGCCAGCGCCCAGTTTTATGTGGCCCTGCAGGCGCTGCCTGAGCTGGACGGCCGCTACGCGGTGTTCGGCCGGGTGAGCAAGGGGATGGAGGTGATCGACCGGATCCAGCAGGGGGACAAGCTGATCAGGGCCCGGGTGATCGACGGGGGCACGCTGGTCAAGAAGAAGCCCTGAGGCCCTTTCAGGCCGGGACGCGCTTGTCGGAGACGGTGGCCTTGAGCAGCTCGGTGTTCACCCCCGAGGCTCGCTCCAGGGCCACCTTGCCTGTGCGGGCGATCTCCAGGATCCCGTAGGCCTCAAGCAGCCGCTCCAGGGCCACCAGCTTGCCCGGATCCCCCACCACTTCCAGGGTGAGGGCGTCATCGGCCACGTCCACCACCTTGGCCCGGAAGACCTGGACCAGATCGAAGATGGCACCGCGGTTCTCCGCCGGCGCCGCCACCTTAAGGAGCATCAGCTCCCGCTCCACCGCCGGAATCGTGGAGAGGTCGATCACGCCGAGCACGTTGATCAGCTTGTTGAGCTGCTTCGTCATCTGCTCGAGGGTGCGGTCGTCCCCTTCCACCACCATGGTGAGCCGGGACATGCCCCGGTGCTCCGCCGGCCCCACGGCCAGGCTCTCAATGTTGAAACCCCGCCGGGCGAACAGACCGGAAATGCGGCTCAGGGCGCCCGATTCGTCTTCCACCAGCACCGAGAGGGTGTGCTTCATGTCGGGCTCGTGAGCGGGGTGCGGCGAAGGACCGGAGCGAAAGCCGGCACGGTCCAACCAAAGGTACGCGCCAGGGGACAGCTTCCCCTCAGCCCGTCTCCAGATGCTCCAGCCAGCGGAGCACCGCGCCACCGAAGGCGTCAGGGGTTTCATCGTGGGGACAGTGGCCGCAGGAGGGGATCACGTGCAGCTCGAGGTCGCTGCGCAACCGCAGGCACTGCTGGGAGACCTCCAACGGCACCAGCCGATCCTGGCCGCCCCAGACCAGCAGGGTGGGCCGCCCCAGCCGTTGCAGCAGCGAGACGGCCGTGGCCCGGAACGGCCGCAGGGCCATGCCGATGCTCATGGCCCGCAGGGCCCGTACCGCTCCGGGGCGTCGGGCGGGCCGGGCGATCAGCCGACGCAGCTCCTGGTCACCGATCACCGGGTGGTGGTACGCCGACTGGATGCCCAGATCGAGCAGGGGGGAATGGGCCAGCAGCGGAACGAGCAGCTCCAGGGGCAGGAGCCGTAGCAGGAGATGGATCACCCCCCGTTTCAGTCGCCGTCGCCAGGGGCGGCGGCGGGGCGGGCGGCGCCCGGCCATCAGCAGGCTGGGATCGGGGAGGGGAGCCGCCACCACGGCCCGCACCCATTGCGGGGCATAGACGCTGCAGGTCAGGGCCACCAGGCCACCGAGGGAATGGCCCACCAGCACCGCCGGCGCCTGGACCACCTCCGCCAGGAACGCCTGCACCTGGCGGGCCCACAGGCGGTTGTCCAGGGCCTGATGGCGATCCAGCCCCGGCTGGCTGGAGGCACCGAACCCGATCAGGTCCAGGCTGTAGACGCACCACCCCGCCGCCGCCAGGGTGCCGACGTTGCGGCGCCAGTGGCCGCTGGTGGCTCCGAAGCCGTGCAACAACAGCAGCGCCGGCCGGTCAGGGCTCCCCAGGCGGCGCCAATGGCAGCTCTGGCCGCGCCAGAGCCACTGGGCGTGATCGCCCCACTCAGCTCCCTCCTGCGGCGCGACCTCCCCGGGGGCAGGCTGGGGGTCGGCGGACGACACCGATGGTTGCGGCAAGGACCCGGACTTGAGCGAACCCCCTCACTATTGCGAAGGTGCGGCCCTGGTGGAGACCGGTGACGGCTTTTTCCGAGCCGCCTCGCGGCCGGCCAGGGATTTCGGCGTGCTGCTGGCACGGACTCTGGTCGCCCGAGGGCTGGATGGGCCCGTGCGGATCCTCGATGGCATGGCGGGCTGCGGCATCCGGGCTCTCCGTTATGGCCTGGAGGGCGGTGCCGGGGCGGTGTGGGCCAACGACGCCGACCCGGACCGCCTGCCCCTGCTGGAGCGCAATCTGGCCCGGTTGCCGGTGGGGGTGGAACGGCAGCTGAGCACCGCCACCGCCCAGCAGCTGCTGGCCGGGTGCCTGGTGGAGGGGCGCCGCTTTGAGCTGGTGGATCTGGATGCCTTCGGCTGTCCGGCCGCCCTGGTTCCCCTGGCGCTGGAGGCGGTGGCCTTCGGCGGCGTGCTCTACCTGGCCAGCACCGACGGACGTTCGGCCACGGGCCATGACCGCCGCGCTGCCGTGCGCCGTTTCGGTGCCGCCGCCCGGGCTCACCCCGCCAGCTGGGAGATCGCCCTGCGCCTCCAGCTGGGGTTGCTGGCCCGGACCGCCTGGGCGATGGGCCGGGGGATCCTCCCCTTACTGAGCTTCAGCG
The DNA here is from genome assembly GCF_024345975.1 of Cyanobium sp. Cruz-8D1. Taxonomy (GTDB): domain Bacteria; phylum Cyanobacteriota; class Cyanobacteriia; order PCC-6307; family Cyanobiaceae; genus Cyanobium. The sequence continues at coordinate 141,085 of NZ_JAGQCD010000001.1, forward strand.
AAGGGCGGGCGTTCCGCACCGCCGTGCGCCTGGAGCGGCATCCCGCCGGCGCAGAGGAGGCCCAGCTGGGCCTGGTGGCCCATTGCCACGGCTGCGGCGATCAGCAGGTGCAGAGCCTGCTGCGGCTCGGACGCTGGCGGCCTTGCGATTGCCCTGGGGCTGCATCGGGCGCGGCGCCGGCCCTGGCGGTGAGTGGCCCGCTCTGGATCGGCCCCTTGCAGGATCCCGCCACGCTCGCGGCGATGCTGCAGGAGGCCGAGGCGGGAGGCGTTGCCCACCTGGACCGGCCGGGCCGGCGGCTGCTGGAGCGGCTCCGGGACGATCCGGCCACGACACCCCGCTGCTGGCCGGTGGACGCGATTGCCCGCCGCCTGGGTCAGGGGCCGCCGCCGCTGGCGGCGCTGGTGGCGGCGCTGACGGCGGAGGGCTTCGCCACGGCGGCCAGCGGGGTGATGGCCGGGCAGCTGCGCAGCGAGGCCCCCTGGCCCCTGATCGTGGCCACGGCCCGGGGGCTGGTGGCCACGACGGCTGCTAGATAGGTAGCCCGTTCCCCATTGTCCGGGCCATGGCCTCTGAAATCTTCGGCACCGCCGCCATCTTCTGGGTGCTGATCCCCGTCGGGCTGGCGGGCGGCGCCCTGCTGCTCAAGCTCCTCAACGACTGAGCAGCGCGCCGGGGACGGACGCACCTCTAGGCTCGGCCTCCTTCCCTTGCAGGGGTCCATGAAGGTTCTGGTCATCGGTGGAACAGGAACCCTCGGTCGCCAGATCGCCCGTCGTGCCCTCGACGCCGGCCATGTTGTCCGCTGTGTGGTGCGTTCCCCGCGCAAGGCCGCCTTCCTTCAGGAATGGGGCTGTGATCTCACCCGCGGCGACCTGCTGGAGCCCGCCAGCCTGGATTACGCCCTGGAAGGCCAGGAGGCGGTGATCGATGCCGCCACGGCCCGGGCCACCGACGGTGGCAGTGCCTATGAGATCGACTGGGATGGCAAACAGAACCTGTTCGCGGCCTGTCGCCGCGCCGGCCTGAGCCGGCTGGTTTTCCTGTCGTTGCTGGGTGCGTCCAAGCACCGTGGCGTGCCGCTCATGGACATCAAGGCGTGCACCGAAGAGTGGCTTGAGGCCTCCGACCTCGATTACACGATCCTGCGCGGTGTGGCCTTCATGCAGGGCCTGATCAGCCAGTTTGCGATTCCGGTGCTGGAGAGCCAGACCGTCTGGGTGAGCGGGGCGCCGACGCCGATCGCCTACATGAACACCCAGGACGTGGCCCGTTTTGCCGTGGCGGCCCTGGAGCGGCCCGACACGATCCGGCAGGCGTTCCCTGTTGTCGGTCCGAGGGCCTGGATCACCGGGGAGATCACCCAGCTCTGTGAGCGCTACAGCGGCCGCGAAGCCCGGGTGTTTCGGGTGCCGCCGTTTCTGCTGGGGCTGATGCAGTCGGTCACAGGGTTCTTCGAAGCCAGCCTCAACGTGGCCGAACGCCTTGCCTTTGCTGAAGTGGTGGGCGGGGGCGAGCCCCTGACGGCGCCGATGGAGGCCAGCTACGCCGCCTTCGGCCTCGATCCGGCCGAAACCACCCGGCTGGAGGACTACCTCAAGGAGTACTACGACACGATCCTGCGGCGCCTGCGGGAGATGGAGTCCGACCTCGACAAGGAAGCCAAGAAGAAGCTTCCCTTCTGAAGCGGCGCCGTTCGCCAGTTCGTGTGTACTATTGCAGGGGTTTGCCGGCTGTCATGGCGATTTCCCAGATCAAGAACCTCCAGCGGCGTCTGGCCAACCTGGAGGAGGAGGCCATCGGCGAGCTCACACGGGCCTGCGGCCACGAGCTCTGGGCGTCGTTGGGCTTCGATGCCCTCGACACCCTTGAGGACCCCGATCGTCGTGCCCGGGCGAACTACTACTACGGTCAGCTTCAGACAGTCAGGGAACTCAGGGACGCCCTGGTCTGAGCAGTGCCGCCAGGCGTTGTTGCTCCAGGGGGCTCACGGCGCGCCAGGCGCCGGGGGCCAGGCCGACCAGATCCAGGGGCGGACCTCCGTCCATCAGGTCGATCGCCGTCCGCAACAGGCGCAGCGTGGGTAGGCCCACGGCGGCGGTCATGCGCCGCACCTGCCGGTTGCGCCCCTCGCGCAACTCCAGTTCCAGCCAGTCGGTCGGCACCTGCAGGCGGTGGCGGATCGGCGGATCTCTCTCGGCAAGGGCGGGGTCCGCCACGGCCCGGGCACGGGCCGGCAGGGTGCATCGCCCTTGCACGATCACCCCCTGACGGAGGTTGTCGAGGGCCGCTGCGGTGATGACCCCCTCCACCTGCACCAGATACCGGCGCCAGTGCCCCCTGGCCGGATCGGTGAGCCTGGCCTGCAGGCGCCCCTCGTCGGTGAGCACGAGCAGTCCTTCGCTGTCCGCGTCCAGGCGGCCGGCGGCATAGACGCCCGGCTGATCGATCAGCTCGGCCAGAGTGCCCCAGGGGCTGCCCGGTTCCGGACGGAACTGGCTGAGCATCCCGTAGGGCTTGTGGAGCAGCAGGGTGGTGGTCACTGCCCCCGCAGGATCAGGAGCTTTCCCGGGCGCGCCAGAGGTTGACCACGCCGATCGAGATCAGCAGCAGGCCCAGATCCATCGCGATGGGAGGAAGGATCATGGGGTGGGGCCAGGGGCATTCGGTTGCTGACCCTATCGCTCCGGTCTTCTCACCGTGTGACGGGCTTTGGAGCCGGCACGGCCGGCGCTTAAGCTGAAACTCTGTTGTTTTCCTCAGGCCACCCTTCCCGCATGATCGAAACGTCCGGTGTGATCGAAAAGGAGCAAGGCAACGGGTTCTACCTGGTCACCCTCGAGCAGCCTGCCGGTCACCAGTGTCTCTGCCGGGCGGCGGGCAAGCTCACCAAGTTCCGGATCAAGCTGCTGGCCGGCGACAAGGTGTTGGTGGAGATCAGCCCCTACGACCTGACCCGGGGCCGCATCACCTACCGGGAGCGCAATGCCGGAGCCACCGGCCCGCGGCCGGGGGGCAACCGTCCCGGCGGACCCAGGCGCCGCTGAGTCCCACCGGGTCGGCTCAGATCTCCAGCAGGCCGTCGGTTTCCGGACGGCGGCCGAGGTGCAGATCTCTTGGCACCATCAGAACGTTGGCCTGAAGCAGTTCGGGGTGGTCTTCCAATGTGAGGAGCCACTCACGGAATTCCTCGTTGATGGCGTAGCTGTCTTCGAACAGCTCACGGCCGTCCAGGGCAGCCCGGCGGGCCAGGGCCCAGCAGACCGCCACGGTCACGCGGCGATGAACGGCAGCATTAAGGGGGGCATCAAAACATTCGTCCTGTTCGCTGGAATCTTCTCTTGGCCTGTCCATCGGAATGATCTCGGTGGATGTCCTGTGGTGCCAACGTTGGCGGTTGGTGGTCGCGTCGACGGTGTTGGTTGTCACATCGTTGCAGGAATGGCGACGGCAACAGGCCGTTCCCATCAAATTTTAAGCTCATTGGCGTCGAAACAACGGCAGTTCGGGGCCGCTGACGCTGAGCATCCGTCCGGCATCGTCCGCCAGGGCCTGCAGGGGCAGGCGCTGGTCGCTACCGGGCGAGCCGGCCGCGGCTGGAGCCGTGTCCGTCGGGCGCGTCCGGATCACATAGGGCTCACTGACGGTCCAGCCGCGGGCATAGCCGATCAGCAGGGGATCGGCCGGGGCGTACACGTAGGACGGCCGTCGCGGAATGGTTTCCTGACACGAGCGATCCCCATCCATGCGCACGGCCCTGGTGATGGCCTGAACAAAGCGGCTGCGGGTGACCACGGTGGTCAGGTAGGCCACCACCCGTAGCCGGGGGGCATCGAAGCCTTCGGCGCACATGTCGATGCTCACCAGCCAGTCGGCCTCCCCAGCCTGGAACGCCGCCAGGCGCTGGGCCGCCTCCGGATCCTGGGAGTGCACCAGATGCACCCGGTCCCCTTCCTTGGCCAGCAGGTCGGCGATGGCGCCCGCATGGCCGATGTCGCGGGCGACCACCAGGCCGCCGGCCCCCGGATGCTCCAGCCGGACGCGCTCCAGGCGGCGGCGGGCCTGGAGCAGCAGCCGCAGGGCGATCCCGCCCCGATCCCCCGGACGGATGGCCCGCCGCAGGTTGCGGGCCCGCCAGCTCTCCCGCTGCTCCGCCGACAGGGGGGAGGTCTCGGTGTCCCGTCCGTCCTCCGGGCGGCCGTGTTCCACCCAACCGTCCTGGAAGCGAAATTCCAGCGGCCGCACATCGCCGGCGGCGATCAGGGCACGGGGCTCGACGCAGAGGTCCGGAATGATGCGCTCGGCCGGGCCGTCCTGGTCGTGCATCCGGATCCGGCGGGCGGAACAGAAGCCGAGGTTGTCGGCGCGGAAGGGGGTGCCGGTGAGCCCCAGGCGCAGCTGGGCGCCGCCGCTGAGGCTGCTGAAGGCATGCCCCCACGCGGTGGCCTCCGGTTCGAGGGGATCAAGGCCCAGGTGGTGCACTTCGTCGGCGATCGCCAGCCAGCTCCTGCCCTGGAGATGGCGGCCCAGCTCCCGCTCCAGGCGCAGCCGGTGCAGGGCGGCTGCCTGGTAACTGAGCAGCAGGCCCTGGCCGGTCGCCGCCGAGGCTGTTCCCCCTGGGGTTTCCCACTCCTGCAAAACCAGGCCGAGGCGGGCGGCGGCGCTGATCCACTGGCGCGCGATGGCGCTGCGGTGGCAAAAAACCACGAACCGATCCAGCCGTCCTTCCCGTTGCAGCTGCTGGAAGGCAAGCAGGGCCCCCAGGGTCTTGCCGGCGCCGGGACCAGCGTGCAGCAGCACGTCCTGGCCCCCGGGGTTCGCCGCGACCAGCCGGGCCCGCAGCAGCTGAATCAGGCGCCGTTGCCAGGCCCGGGGCTCGGGTCCGCAGGGAGCGCCGGTGTTCCCCGACATAGCGGCCTCGCGGCGCAGACCCAGATCGAAGGACGGTGGCGCCATCGGCTGATTCTGCTGGGCTGGCCAGGGGGCTGCCGCCAGCGGCGGTCGCGTCCGGTGGGCGTGTCCGCACATTGGCGTCTGGGTGCTTGCCGTCACCGGCGGGGCTGTCTATCGCAGAAGAACTGTGTGTGGCCCCGCGTTGGTCAAATTGCTGATTCCCAGGGAGACGGCTCCCGGTGAGCGGAGGGTCGCCGCGACCCCCGAAACGGTCAGGCGGCTGGTGGCCAAGGGGGCGACCCTGCAGGTGCAGCGGGGGGCGGGCCAGTCGGCCGGCTTCCTCGATGACGACTACGCCGCCGTGGGTGCCGAGCCATGGGACGGGGAGGCCGGGGCCTGGGGGACGGTCGACGGGGTGCTCTGTGTGCAACCCCCCCGGAGCGAGGAACTGGGCCGCCTGCGCGATGGAGCCCTGCTGGTGGGCCTGCTGGCCCCCTACGGCGCCACTGCCCTTGTGCAGGCCCTCAACGAGCGGCGGGCCTCCGCCATCGCCCTCGAGCTGCTGCCACGGATCACCCGGGCCCAGTCGATGGATGTGCTGTCATCGCAGGCCAACATCGCCGGCTACAAGGCGGTGCTGCTGGCGGCGGCGGCCCTCGATCGCTACGTGCCGATGCTGATGACCGCGGCGGGCACGATCCAGCCCTCCCGGGTGCTGATCCTGGGTGCGGGAGTCGCTGGTCTGCAGGCCCTGGCCACCGCCCGTCGTCTGGGCGGTGTGGTGTACGTCTCGGATGTGCGGCCGGCGGTGAAGGAACAGGTGGAATCCCTTGGGGGCCGTTTCATCGACCCGCCCCAGCTGGAGGAGGCCCCGGCCGAGGTGGGGGGCTACGCCCGCCAGGCCAGTGAGGCCTTCCTGGCGGCCCAACGCCAGCAGCTGGCCGACCAGCTGGCCCTGGCCGACATGGTGATCTGCACCGCCCTGGTGCCCGGCCGGCCGGCTCCCCGCCTGATCAGTGAGGCGATGCTGGACGGCATGCGGCCCGGTGCGGTGGTGGTGGATCTGGCCGTGGCCCAGGGGGGCAACTGCTTCGGCACGATCCCCGGGGCCACGGTGGAGCGCCGCGGCGTGCTGCTGATCGGGGCCGACACCCTGCCCAGCACCGTGCCCAACCACGCCAGCGCCCTCTACGCCCGCAACATCGCCACCGTGGTGGAACACGTGCTCGGCGAGGACGGCTTCCGGCTGGATCCGGAGGATCCGATCCTGGACGGTTGTCTGCTCACCCATGCCGGTGCCTGCCGCCGCGACGACATCGTCGAGCCCGCCGGCCTTTCCCCTATCGGAGCCCGTTCATGAGCGTTCTGACGCAGTCCCTCTGGGTGCTCCTGCTGGGCAGCCTGCTGGGGCTGGAATTGATCGGCAAGGTGCCCCCCACCCTGCACACCCCGCTGATGTCGGGGGCCAACGCCATCAGCGGCATCACCGTGCTGGCGTCCCTCACCCTCATCCAGCAGGCCGGCGACAACACGGCCCTGCTGGTGATCGGGGCCCTTTCCCTGGGCTTCGCCCTCTACAACGTGATCGGCGGCTTCCTCGTCACCGATCGCATGCTCGCCATGTTCCGCCGCAAGGGTGACAGCCGATGACGTTCTCCATGGATGCGTTCGCCGCCGCCATCGATCTGGCGGCCGTGCTCCTGCTGGCCCTCGGCATCAAGGGTCTCTCCAAGGTGAGTTCCGCCCGCGGGGCCAACGCCCTGGCGGCCCTGGCCATGGGCTTGGCCGTGGTGGGGCTGTTGATCCAGATCCGGCCCGATCCGATCGCCTGGCTCTGGATCGCGGCCGGCAGCGCCGCCGGCGGCCTGGCCGGCCTGGTCACCGCCCGCCGGGTGCCGATGACCGCCATGCCGGAAACGGTGGCCCTGTTCAACGGCTGCGGCGGCATGGCCTCCCTGCTGGTGGCCATGGGGGTGGCCCTGTTCGATGCGGGCGAGTCCGACATCGTCGCCCTGGTGTCGATCGCCGTGTCGGTGTTCGTCGGGGCGATCACCTTCAGTGGCTCGATCGTGGCCATGGCCAAGCTCCAGGGCTGGCTGGACACCCCCGGCTGGACCCAGAGCCACCTGCGCCACGGCGTCAACATCTCCCTGGCGGTGCTTTGCCTGGTGTCGGCCGTGCTGCTGCCAGGCGATCCCTCCGGCCTGCCCCTGTGGCTGCTGATGGGCGGCTCCACCCTGCTGGGCATCGGCGTCACCCTGCCCATCGGCGGGGCCGACATGCCGGTGGTCATCTCCCTGCTCAACTCCTATTCCGGCGTGGCGGCGGCGGCAGCCGGCTTCGTGGTCGGCAGCCAGCTGCTGATCGTGGCTGGCGCCATGGTGGGAGCGGCGGGCCTGATCCTCACCCAGGTGATGTGCACGGCCATGAACCGCTCCCTGGTGTCGGTGCTCTTCGGTGGGGCCCTCGGGGCCAGCGCCGGCGCCGTGGGCGGTGGCGGCAGCGAGGCCGGCTACACCCGCATCACCAGCTGCAGTGCCGAGGAATGCGCCATGGCCCTCGAGCAGGCCGAGCGCGTCGTGTTCGTGCCGGGCTACGGCCTGGCGGTGGCCCAGGCCCAGCATTCCCTGCGGGAGCTGTCCAAGTTGCTGGAAAGCCATGGGGTGGAGGTGAGCTACGCCATCCATCCGGTGGCGGGCCGTATGCCTGGCCACATGAACGTGCTGCTGGCCGAGGCCGACGTTCCCTACGAGCAGATGCTGGAGATGGATCTGGTCAATCCCGAGTTCCCCCGCACCGATGTGGTGATCGTGCTGGGGGCCAACGATGTGGTGAATCCCCAGGCCAAGAACGACCCCACCAGCCCCCTGTACGGCATGCCCGTGCTGGAGGTGGATCAGGCCCGCCAGGTGTTCGTCGTCAAGCGCAGCCTGGGGGCCGGTTATGCCGGCATCAACAACGCCCTGTTCGAGATGCCCCAGACCGCCATGGTCTTCGGTGATGCCAAGGCGGTGCTCAACGGCCTGCTGAGCGAGCTCCGCTCGATGGGCGTGGGCAAGGTGAAGGTGACGGCCTGAGGGAGGGGCAGGGGGCATGAGCCAACTACCCCACCATCTCGGCCTGCCCCCCTTCCGGCAGCGCTCCCCCTGGATTGGCGGGGACCTGCAGACCCTGCGGGACACCCTGCGGCCCCTGCGCTTCCCCCCCGAGCGCGCCGAGGCGCTGTCCATTCCCCTGGCCGACGGCGGCCAGCTGTTCGCTCTCCTGGACCGTCCCGACGCCAAAGAGCCGCTAGGCCTGGTGTTGGTGCTGCATGGTCTGGGGGGCTCCAGCGATGGCCAGGGCCCGCGGCGCCTGGCCCTGGCCCTGATCGCCGAGGGCTTCGCCGTCCTGCGCCTCAACCTGCGGGGCGCCGGCCGCGGCCGGCCCCTCGCCCGGGGCACCTACTGCGCCCTCTGCACCGACGATCTCCGCCCGGCCGTGGCCTGGGCCCGGCAGCTGGCCACCGAGCGGCCGCTGTTCGGCGCCGGCATTTCCCTGGGGGGCACGGTGCTGCTCAACGCCGGCCTGGGCGGCCTGGGCTTCGATGGCCTGGTCAGCGTCAGCGGTCCCCTTGATCTGGGGGTCTGCGCCGTGCAGTTTGAGCGCCGCCGCAACCGGGTGTACCAGCGCTGGCTGATGCAGCGCCTGCGGGAGCAGACCCTGGCCGATCCGGGGGGGATCGATGAGGCGGAGCGCCAGGCGCTGGTGGGGCCAAAGCGTGCCCGCACGATCCGGGCCTTCGATGCGGCCATCACCGCGCCGCGCTGGGGTTTCGCCACGGTGGAGGCCTACTACGCCGCCGCCAGCCCCCTGGTCTCCCTGCTCGAAGGCCGGCCCCTGCCCCCCACCCTGCTGCTGCATGCCGGCGACGACCCCTGGGTGCCGGTGGGCCCGCTGCGGCAACTGGCGGGCAGGGTTTCCGGCCAGGCGGCCACCGGCGCGGGATCGACCCCCGAGGTGCTGATCACGCCCCAGGGCGGCCACAACGGCTTCCATGCCCCTGGCGACGGACCGGTCTGCTGGGCCGATCGGCTGGTGGTGGCCTGGCTGAAGCGCCTCAGCCAGGCGGCAATGGGCGGCTGAAGGGGGTGCGGCGCACGATCCACTCCTCGATCGGCACGCCGCCGACCACATGCTCCTGCACGATCCGCTCGATCCGTTCGGGGGTGACGCCGCCGTAGGTGAGCCCCTCCGGCCAGATCAGCAGCACCGGCCCATCGCAACAGACGCGCAGGCAATCGGCCTTGGTGCGTAGCACCACACCCTGGGGCCGCCCCGGCTCCTCCAGCCCCAGCTCCCGGACCAGCTGCTTGAGCCGGTTCCAGCTGGCCGTTCCGATGGCCGGGTCGCCACAGAGCGCCTTGGTGGGCGTGGCACAGAGCAGCAGGTGGTGCTGAACGCCGCTCACGCCGGCAGAGCCGCAGTGGGCTGGCCGTGGAGCGCAACGGCTGCCTCGCGGGTGGCCTGGCGGGCCCAGCCGTCCACCGCCAGCACCTCTTCAAGGCAGGGTTCGCGGTGGTGGTCGACGCGGTGCCGGTCGCAGACCCGCTCGATCAGTTCGGGGATGGCGAGAAAGGGAATCGCCTCCTCCAGGAACAGGGCCACGGCCTGCTCGTTGGCGGCATTGAGCACCGCCGGCATGGTGCCGCCGGCGCGGCCGGCGGCGTAGGCCAGCGCCATGCAGGGGTACTTGGCGCTGTCGGGGGCGCGGAAAGTGAGCTGGCCCACGGCGGTGAGATCGAGGCGGCGCCAGGGGGTCTCCAGCCGCTCCGGCCAGCTGAGGCAGTAGAGCAGCGGCAGCTTCATGTCGGGCCAGCCCAGCTGGGCCAGCACGGAGGAATCGGCCAGTTCCACCAGCGAGTGGATGATGCTCTGGGGGTGGATGACGATCTCGATGTGGTCGTAGTCGAGACCGAACAGGTAGTGGGCCTCGATCACCTCCAGCCCCTTGTTCATCAGGGTGGCCGAATCCACCGTGATCTTGCGCCCCATGCTCCAGTTGGGGTGGCTGGTGGCATCAGCCACGGTGGCCTTGGCCAGATCGGCGGCGGGCCAGTCGCGGAAGGCGCCGCCGGAGGCGGTGAGCTGGATGCGCCGCAGGCCCGGGGTCGGCACGCCGGTGGAGAGGCGGGCGGTGTCGGCCCAGGGGGTGCCCTGCAGGCACTGGAACAGGGCCGAATGCTCCGAATCGGCGGGCAGCAGCCGGCTGCCGCTGCGCTTCAGCTCGGGCAGCACCACCGGACCGGCGGCGATCAGGGTTTCCTTGTTGGCCAGGGCCAGGTCCTTGCCGGCCCGGATCGCCGCCAGGGTAGGCAGCAGACCGGCACATCCCACGATGCCGGTGACCACCAGATCGGCGCTGGGCCAGGCGGCGGCGGCCTCCAGCCCCTGCGGACCGCCCAGCAGTTCCGGCAGACGGGCCGGGCGGGTGACGCTGTCGAGGCTGGTGAGACGGTCGCGCAGCTCGGGGAGGCGCTCGGCATCGGCCAGGGCCACTGCTTCGGGGGCGTGGCGCTGGATCTGCTCGATCAACAGGTCGAGGTTGTTGCCGGCGGTCAGGGCCACCACCCGGAAGCGGTCGGGGAACTCCTCGACCAGTTCGAGCGTTTGGGTGCCGATCGAGCCGGTGGAGCCGAGCACGGAGAGGGCTTTCATCGGAACGGCCCGGAGCTGCAGGGCGCCAGTCTCCCATTGCCTGCTGCCGCGCGTCACACTGAAGCCACTTGCGGCGTTTGGCGTGCTCTGGCTCAAGCGCTGGAACTTCATCGAGCGGGCCCGTGTGGAACGGGAGCTGTGGGAGGCCTTCGAGCGCCGGGAGGACATCGAGGCGATGGTGGCCGGCTGCCCAGCAGACGATGCCTTTCGGCTGGAGGTGTGGCAGACCACCCTGGTGCGGATCCGCAAGATCGAACAATTGATGGCGGGCAAGGCGCCCACACCACCCAGCGATTCCTGAGCCGCAGACGAAACCCAGACCAGCCTCGATGCCCAGGGGCTGTCGTTGTTTCAGCGGGATGGGCAGCGGTGGAGCTTCACGACGGTGGCCCTCGGCGGCGGCTGCATTTGTGGGGTTTGCGCTGTTGCCCTTTTTGGAGCACCGGCCGCCCCTGCCCCGGCAGGATGCCCACACTTGAACGGCCCCATCCATGGCTGACGCCCCTGCCGCCACCCCCTCGCCTGGCTGGTCCTACGTCCTTGGCTGCGGCCTGGCCATGGGTGCGGCTGATGTTGTGCCGGGGGTGAGCGGCGGTTCGATGGCCTTCATCCTCGGCATCTACGGCCGGCTGCTGGAGGCGGTGGCGGGCTTCGATCTCAAGCTGTTGCGGCTGCTGGTCCAGGGGTGCTGGGCCGACGCGGCGGCGCGGGTGCACCTGGGCTTCCTGCTGCCCCTGCTGGCCGGAATCGCCAGTTCGGTGCTGCTGTTGGTGCGGCCGATCACCTGGCTGTACGTCGCCCATCCGGTCTGGCTGTTCGCCTTCTTCTTCGGCCTGATCGTGGGCTCGATCGTGCTGATCGCCCGCCATGCCCACTGGGGCGCCAGCGGTCTGGTGGCGATGGCGCTGGGCGCGGCGGGCGCCCTGGTGTTCGTCACCCTGGTGCCGGTGACGATGCCCCACGACCCCTTCACCCTGTTCTGGAGTGGCGCCGTGGCGATCATGGCGATGATCCTGCCGGGCATCTCCGGCTCGTTTCTGCTGCTGGTGCTGGGCCAGTACCAGCACGTGATGGAGGCGGTGAAGGGCCTTGATCTCGCCACCTTGGTGCCCTTTGCCGCCGGCTGCGCCATCGGCCTGGCGGTGTTTGTGCGGCTGCTGCGCTGGCTGCTGGCCCGCTGGCATGGCCAGACCGTGGCCCTGCTGGTGGGGGTGATGGCGGGTTCGCTCTGGAAGATCTGGCCGTTCCGCACCGTCCTGGAGAGCACCACCAACGCCAGGGGCAAGCTGATCGTGCTGCGCGATGCCCTGGCGGCTCCCCCCGATGGCGGCGCCCTGGTGGCAGCCCTGCTGCTCGCGGCCTTCGGCATCGTGCTGGTGATGGGCCTGGAGTGGCTGCAGCAGCGGGCGGGGGTGGCTGAGATGGGGGGCTGAGACCAGGCGCCGCGCCGATCTCGAGTCCAGGTTCAAGGCGTTGCTGCTCAGTGCGGATTGAGGCCTTGGCGCTCGTGCGGCACGAAAGCCAGAGTTGCGTGCAGCACCAAGCTGGTTGGCGCCAATGGGCAGATCTCCCTCGGCAAGCAATACGCCGGCCGTCAGGTGTTGGTGGAAGAGCGCGGGCCTGGGTGGTGGATCGTGCGCACCGCCACCGTGATCCCCGACAACGAGCGCTGGCTGCACGAACCGAAGGCCGCTGCCGCGCTGGAAGCCGCGATGGCCTGGTCGGCCAGCCATGCTCCTGCTGAGACCGACTTGGACATAACGCTGAGCCGCCTTGGTCATGCCGAGCGATGACGCGATGGTGAGGCTCGACCTCAACAATCCCGTCTTTCAGGAGCATCTGCTGACGCTGCAAAAGCCTGAGCGCCATGCGGCCCTCGACACGCCCAACAAGATTCGCCATCTCACCTGGAATCAGCTCTACCGAGACCCAGGGCTCCAATGGGAAAAAAGCACCAGCATCATTCCTCCTGCCGGAATTAACGCCATTTACTCTTTGCGGGTCAGCAGATCACGCCGTGCGACAGCCCATCGAGATGGCGATTACATGCGGCTGCTCACCATCGCGCCTGATCACGACGCCACCTACGGCAAGAAGTACAGGCGGAAGCCAACCGGGCAACTTCTGGTCAATCCCAGACCTGTACAGCCTGTACAGAACGCCGGATCCATCTGCCGGCCCCACCCCAACGAACGCATCACCACCAATCGCAGCCCCGGCAGCATGGTTGGGCCGGTGAGCCCTCGCCTCACCCCTCCACCAGCCTCCAGAAGCCCCAGCGGCCCCCGAAGCGGCCCTGCAGCCGCCCCACGAAGGCGGCATGGTCGGGATGGCCCTGCCAGTCGTCAAGGCGGTCGGCGAGCAGATCGCAGCTGCGCAGGTGCTCGGCGGCGTAGCGGTAGCGCTGGCTGCGGCCCAGCTCCAGCGCCCCCCAGACCATCGGCCGCAGCAGCAGCGTGGCCGCCAGGGGATGGTCGGCGCTGAGCCGCTCGGCGGCGGCGCTGTGGAGGAGGTAGGCCTCCCCGTCCCACGCCGTGGCCTGGGCCAGCACCAGGCGGGCGGCGCGGGCGAGCGCCCCCCAGGCCACCAGGAACTCCAGCCCCAGCAGGCGGCTCGGGTGCTGCTCGGCCAGCTGCAGGGCGCGCTCCTCCGCTTCGCCATCTTCGAAGGCCTCAAGGCGCCGCAGGTAGTCGCGCAGGTGCGGGATCGAGAGGCTGCGGCAGAACCACTGCCAGCGCATCTCCTGGGCTTCGGCGGGGCGCTCCAACGCCTCGAGAACGGCCAGGCGGCTGTCCAGCCAGGTGCCATCGAGCCGGCCTGGGTTGTCTGCGCTGGCGCCATCGAGGATCTCCAGGGCCTGCGCCGCCCGGCCGTTGTCCAGCAGGACCTGGGCCACGCCGGCGGCGATGGCGCGCCGGCGCAGATCCGCGGCGCTGAACTGGCCCAGGTAGCCCTCCACGTCCCGCCGGGCCACGGCGATCTGGAGCAGCAGCCGGCTGCCGTCGCGGGCGCCGTGCCCACGGCAGCAGCCCTCCAGCCGCTGCAGGCCCCCGTCGCCGAGGGCCTCCGCCAGGGCCGGCACCAGAGCGTCGAACTGGCCATGGTCGTTGTCCAGCAGCAGCTCAGCGGCGTGCTCGGCCAGGGTCTCCGGGGCCAGTTGCGCGGCCAGCGCCAGCGGCCCGAGCTGGCCAGCGGCTCGCTCAAACACGCCGACCACCACGCCGGTGCCGTCGGAACAGCGCGCCAGCACCCCGCCGGAGATCTCCAGAAAGCGCAGCAGCAGTTCGCAGGCCCCCCGGGGGTCTTCGGCCGCGATCGGGCCGGTGATCGCCTGCACCTGGGCCTCCAGATCGCTCAGCAGCGCCGGGCGCCGGGCTGAACCCACGAACGTCCGGGCCCGATCGATCGCCGCCAGCCGCTTGCGCACCTCCTGGGCGGCGCCACTGGCCCCCTCCGCCGCCGCCAGCGCCAGGCGCAGCCGCCGCTGGATCACCGCCTGGCCACTGGACACCTCCAGCAGCAGCTCCGCCAGCGCCGCCGCCCCCAGGGCCTCCAGGTTGCGGGCGTTCAGGCTGCGCTTGCTGGCCATCGCGTCACACCAGAGCTCAGCGGTGCACCCAGTCGGTCACACCGCCCGGCCGGTCGATCAGCTCGATGCCCTCGGCGGCCAGTTCGGTGCGGATGCGGTCGGCGCTGGCGAAATCGCGGGCGGCCTTGGCAGCCCGGCGCGCTTCGATCCGTTCCTGGATCGCCGCCCCGTCCGCCGCTTCCTTCGAGGGCTCTTTGGCCGTCTCCGCCGCCAGCCCCAGCACCCCGGCCAGCTCCGTCAGCAGCCGCCAGCGGCTCTCCAGGTTCGCCGCCTCCCCGGCGGCCTCGGCTTCGGCCTCGCCCCGCTCCAGCCGGTTGGCCAGGGCCCGCAGCGGCCGGGCCAGCTCGAACAGCACCGCCACGGCCGCCGAGCTGTTGAGGTCGTCGTCCATGGCGGCGGCGAAGCGCCCGCGGGCCTCGGCCAGCGCCTCGCTGCGCTCCAGGCTGGCCGTCGCCGGCTCTGCCCCCCAGCCCAGGGCCGCCCCGTGGCGTTCCCCCAGCCCAAGGGCGGCATCCAGCCCCTTCCAGCCGGTGGCGGCCGCCGCCAGGGCCTCGGCGGTGAAATCCAGCGGCTTGCGGTAGTGGGCCTGCAGCACGAACAGCCGCAGCGTCATCGGGCTGACACCGCTCTCCAGCAACGCCCGGATCGTGGTGAAGTTGCCCAGCGATTTGGACATCTTCTCACCGCCCACATTCACCATGCCGTTGTGCAGCCACCAGCGCGCCAGGGGCTGGCCGCTGGCCGCCTCCGACTGGGCGATCTCGTTCTCGTGGTGCGGAAAGATCAGGTCGGCGCCGCCCAGGTGGATGTCGATCGTGGTGCCGAGCTCCTCGCGCACCATCGCCGAACATTCGATGTGCCACCCCGGCCGCCCCGGTCCCCAGGGCGAGGGGAAGCTGGGTTCACCGGGTTTGGCCCCCTTCCACAGGGCGAAATCAAACGGATGGCGCTTGCGGGCCTCCTCCGCCTCCTTGGTGCGGCCGCTGGCCCCCTCCTGCTGCTCCTCCAGCGTGCGGCCGCTGAGCTTGCCGTAGCCGGCCTGCCGCATCACCGCGAAGTACACATCCCCATCAGCCGAATAGGCCGCCCCCTTGGCCTCCAGCTCGCTGATCAACGTGCGGATCGCCTCCAGGCTGCGGGTGGCCCGGGGCATCCGGTCGGGGGGAAGGATGTGCAGGGCGGCCATGTCGGCCTGGTAGGCGGCGATGTTGCGCTCGCTCACCACCGCCATCGAGCTGCCCTCCTCCTCAGCCCGCTTGAGGATCTTGTCGTCGATGTCGGTGAAGTTCTGCACGAAGGTGACGGCATAGCCGCTCCACAGCAGATACCGCCGCAGCACGTCCCAGACGATGTAGCTGCGGGCGTGGCCCAGGTGGCACAGGTCGTAGACCGTGACCCCGCAGCAGTAGATCGACACCTTGCCCGGCTGCAGCGGCTCGAACGGCTCGCAGCGGCGGCTGAGGGTGTTGGTGAGCCGCAGGGTCAATGCCCTGCTCCCGTTGTGGCCTGGCCCAGGCGGCCGCCGCCGTAGCCGGCCCGGCTGCGCACGTTGCTGCACCAGTCGCCGTGGGCCAGGTACCACGCCACCGTTTCCCTCAGGCCCTGGTTGAAGTCATGGCGGGGCTGCCAGCCCAGTTCGGTGCTGATCCGTTCCGGGTCGATGGCATAGCGCCGGTCGTGGCCCGGCCGGTCGGCCACCGGTGTGATCAGGCCGGCGTGGGGGGAGCCGGTGGGCTGCAGCTCGTCGAGCAGGGCGCAGATGGCTTGCACCACCTGCTTGTTGGTGCGCTCGCCGTGGCCACCGACGCAGTAGCTGCGCCCCAGCTCACCGCTGGTGCCGGCCAGCAGCAGGGCTTCCACATGGTCCTCCACGTACAGCCAGTCGCGCACGTTGGCACCGTCGCCGTACAGCGGGATCCGCTCACCGGCGGCGGCCTTGAGGATCACCACCGGGATCAGCTTCTCGGGGAACTGCCAGGGGCCGTAGTTGTTGCTGCAGTTGGTCAGCACCACCGGCAGCCCGTAGGTGTGGTGCCAGGCCTGCACCAGGTGGTCGCTGCCCGCCTTGCTGGCCGAATAGGGGCTGCGCGGGTCGTAGGGGGTGGTTTCCGAGAACCGTCCGCTGGCCCCCAGCGAACCGAACACCTCGTCGGTACTGATGTGGTGGAAGCGGAACTGCTCCCGGCGCTTCGGCGCCAGCCCTTCCCAGTGGCTCCGCACCGCCTGCAGCAGGTGGTAGGTGCCCATCACGTTGCTGACCAGGAAGGCACCCGGATCGTCGATCGAGCGGTCGACGTGGCTTTCGGCCGCCAGGTGCAGCACCAGATCCGGATCGGCCTGCCGCACCGCCGCCGCCACGGCCTCCCCATCGGCCAGATCCACCTGCAGCAACCGGTGGCGCGGGCCGTCGGCACGCTCGGCCGCCTCGCCCAGTTCCGCCAGGGTGTTGGTCACGCCCAGCAGATCGCTGGCGTAGCCCATCTTGTCGAGGTTGAACACCGTCACGGTGCTGTCCCGCAGCAGCCGCCGCACCAGCGCCCCGCCGATGAAGCCCGCCCCCCCCGTCACCAGGACGCGGCGACGCCCGGCGAGCAGCAGCGGCAGATCGAGGGGGAGGTTGGGGAGCATCGGCGTGGAGCGAGACGACAAAGGGGGTGTTCAGGCCTGGGGCCGGGGGATCTGGGCTAGCACCTCAGCCAGGGCGGCCTGCCAGTGTTGCCCCTCCAGCTTCAGCGCCTGCCGGGTGGTGCTGCCATCCAGCAGCGAATAGGCGGGGCGCCGGGCCGGGGTGGGGTAGTCGGCGGTGGTGATCGGCTTCACCTGGGCCGGGGCCTCAATCAGGCCCCGCGCCGCCGCCTGGGCGCCGATCGCCACGGCGAAGTCGTACCAGCTGGCGGCGCCACAGTCGCTCCAGTGGTGGCGCCCGCTCGCGCCCCGCGCGATCACCCGCCAGCAGGCGGCCGCCAGCCCAGCGGTGGCCGTGGGGCAGCCCACCTGGTCGGCTACCACCTTCAGGGGTTCGCCGGCGGCGGCCTTGGCCCGGTGCAGCCGCAGCATGGTGAGGCAGAAATTGGCCCCCACCGGCCCATACACCCAGCTGGTGCGCAGCAGGCACAGGCGCTCGGCCGGCAGGGCGGCCGCCGCCCGCCGTTCGCCTTCGGCCTTGGTGGCGCCATAGACCCCCAGGGGCGCCAACGCCTGCTCCGGCGCGTAGGGATGGCCCTGCTCACCGTCAAACACAAAATCGGTGCTCACCTGCAGCAGCCGGCCGCCGGCCTCGGCCAGGGCGTCGGCGAAGGCCCCCGGGGCGCCGGCGTTCACGGCCTCGGCCAGGGCCGGTTCCGATTCGGCCCGGTCCACCGCCGTGTAGGCACCGGCATTGAGCACCCAGTCGGGCCGGTGCTGCTCCACCGCTGAGCGGCAGGCGGCCGGATCGGCCAGATCCAGCTCGCCCCGGCCCGTGGCGAGCAGCTCCACGCCGGACGGCACCGAGGCCAGAAGGGCCTGGCCCAGCTGGCCGTGGCGGCCGGTCAGCAGCACCCGCACCGGTTCAGGCATCAATGGCGGGGGAAAAGCTCAGGCGCAGCCTACCTTCGCGCGGCTATTTCGCCTCCATCCAGTTGGGGCCGACCCCGGTGTCCACCGCCAGCGGCACCGTTAACTGCACCGCCTGCTCCATGGTGCGCCGGGTCAGCTCCCGCACCTCCTCGAGCGCCTCCGGTGCCGCCTCCAGCACCAGCTCGTCGTGCACCTGCAGCAGTAGGCGCGCCGGCAGGGCCGCCGCCGTGAGCGCCCGTTGCAGGCTCACCATGGCCAGCTTGATGATGTCGGCGCTGGAGCCCTGGATCGGGGCATTGGCGGCCGCCCGCAGCTGCTGGGCCTCCATCCCGCCCCGGCGGGCCACCTCCAGGTCGATCTCCAGCGGATCCTTGCCCCGCAGCCGGCCCAGGCCGCCGGGGTCGAAGTGGAACGGCCGCCGCCGCCCCAGGATCGTTTCCACATAGCCGCGGCTCAGGGCCAGCCGCTCCTGCAGCTCCAGGTACAGGAACACCCGGGGGTAACGCTGCTTGTACAGGCTCAGGAACTCTTTGGCCCGTGCCTGGCCCATGCCGGTTTCGCGCGCCAGCCGCTGGGCCCCCATGCCGTAGATCACACCGAAGTTGATCGTCTTGCCCAGCCGCCGCTCCTCCGGGGTCACCGTGTCGGTTTCGAGCAGCAGCCGGGCGGTGAGGGCGTGGACGTCGTCGCCCTCGTTGTAGGCCTGCACCAGCACCGGTTCGCCCGAGAGGTGGGTGAGGATGCGCAGCTCGATCTGGGAGTAGTCGGCGCTGATCATCCGCCAGCCCTCCTGGGGCAGGAAGGCCTTGCGGATGCGGCGGCTGAACTCGGTGCGGATGGGGATGTTCTGCAGGTTGGGGTTGCTGCTCGACAGCCGCCCGGTGGCGGTCACCGCCTGGTTGAAATCGGTGTGCACCCGCCCGGTCTCGGGTTCCACCAGGGCCGGCAGGGCCTCCACGTAGGTGCTCAGCAGCTTGCTGAGGGTGCGGTGCTCCAGCACCAGCTTCACCACCGCATGGTCGTCCTCCAGCTTCTCCAGCACCGCCGCGTCGGTGCTCCAGCCGGTCTTGGTGCGCCGCGATTTCTTGCGATCCAGCCCCAGGGTGTCGAACAGCAGCTCACCGAGCTGTTTGGGGGAGGCCAGGTTGAAGTCCACCCCCGCCGCCGCCTGGGCGTCGCGCTCCAGTCGCCCCAGGGTGGCGCTGAGCTCCCCGGCCAGCTCTTTGAGATAGGGCACATCGATGCGGATGCCGGTGGCCTCCATCTGGGCCAGCACCGGCTCCAGGGGCAGCTCCACCTGCTGCAACAGCAGGGGCAGCTGGGGCCCCATCGCCGCCAGCTGCTGCGCCAGCAGGATCCCCAGGCGCCGGGTCAGGTGCACGTCCATGGCGCAGTAGGGGGCCGCCGCCTCGATCGGCACGTCGGCGAAGGTCTGGCCCTTGGCCACCAGATCGCCGTAGGCGGTGGGCTGAATGCCGAAGGCGCGGGCCGCCATCGCCTCCAGGCCATGCTTGTCGTTGGCATCCCGCAGGTAGTCCGCCAGCAGGGTGTCCATCACCACACCGGCCAGGGGCAGCCCGTGGCGCAGCAGGATCAGGCGGTCGTACTTGGCGTTCTGGAGCGCCTTGGGGTGGCTGGCGCTGGCCAGCCAGGGCCCCAGGGCCAGCAGCACCGCATCCAGGGGCAGTTGCACCGGCGCCGGTGGTGGCGTACTGAGCAGATCGGCGGCGGGGGGGCTGTGGTGGCCGAGGGGCACGTAGGCCAGATCCGCCAGCCCCTCCCCCCAGCAGACGCCGATCCCCACCAGCTCCGCCTGGAAGGGGTTCAGCGAGGTGGTCTCGGTGTCGAGGGCCACCGGCGCCGCTGGATCGGTGCAGGCCAGCAGCCGCTTGATCAAGGCGGCCAGGGCCTCGGGGGTGGTGATCAGCTGCGGCCGCAGGGCGGGCAGGCCGTCCGTTGCCTCTGGCGCTTCCTGTGCCGTCGCCGCCGGCTCGCTGGCGGGGGCGGAGGTGGTGGTGGTGGCGGTAGCGGCTTCGGGCGGCTCCGCCGAGAACAGGCGGGCGAAGCCCTCGGTCTGCTTCACCAGGCTGAACAGCTCCAGCTCGGTCAGGCGTGCCCCCAGCCCCTCGCTGTCCACCCGGCCCAGGCCCAGGCGCGGTTCCTGCGGCAGGGGGATCTGCACCAGGATCTCGGCCAGCATGCGGGAGCGGAAGGCGTTGTCCCGGTCGGTTTCCAGCTTGGTTTTCAGCGCCCCCTTCTGCTGGTCGAGGGCGGCATAGATGCCGTCCAGGTCGCCGTGGGCCTTGAGCAGGGTGAGGGCGGTCTTGGGCCCCACCCCCTTGACCCCGGGGATGTTGTCGGAGCTGTCGCCGGTGAGGGCCTTGAGGTCCACCACCCCCTCCGGTGGCACCCCCAGCTTCTCGATCACCTGGGCCCGGCGGATCTGGGTCGGGCCGCTGTTCTTGGCATAGGGGCCGCCCCCCATGTACAGCACGCTGATGTCGCGTTCGTCGTCCACCAGCTGGAACAGGTCGCGGTCGCCGGAGAGGATCCGCACCCGCCAGCCCTCGCCCGCCGCCCGGTTGGCCAGGGTGCCGAGCACGTCGTCGGCCTCGAAGCCCGGCGCCATCGACAGGGGCAGGTCGAGGCAGTCCCTGAGGATGGCCTGCAGGTTGGCCAGGTCGGCGAAGAAGTGCTCCGGTGCCACCTCCCGGTGGGCCTTGTAGGCGGCGTCCGCCTCGTGGCGGAAGGTGGGTTCGGCCGTGTCGAAGGCGATCACCACCCCCTGGGGCGCCAGTCCCTTGCAGTTGTCGAGCAGGGCCTTGAGGAAGCCGTAGGTGACGCTGGTCGGCACCCCGTCCTTCGTGGCCAGTCCCCCCTCACCGCCCTTGGCAAAGGCATAGAAGCTGCGGAAGGCCAGGGAGTGGCCGTCCACCAGCAGCAACAGGGGCTTGTCCCGCTCCATGGCCTTCCCTGGGATCTGCCCGCCGATCGCCACAGCCTGCCATCCGGCGGCCCGACAGCGCCGTGACCAGCACCGGCCGGGCCGCCTTCAGCCGCTGCCGCCAGTACCGCTGGTGGTTGGAGCGGGTCTGGGATCCCGGAGGCGGTCGCCTGCTGTTCATCGGCCTCAACCCCTCCCGCGCCGACCAGCGCCAGGACGACCCCACCCTGCGGCGGCTGATGGCCTTCGCCGCCGCCTGGGGCTACGGCGGCCTGGAGGTACTCAACCTCTTCGCCCGGATCAGCCCGAGCCCGGCGGCCCTCGCCCACTCCGCCGATCCGGTGGGCGCCGCCAACACGGCCTGGCTGCTGCGGCGCCTGCGGGCCGCTGATCGCCGCGCCAGCCCGGCGCCGATCTGGTTGGGCTGGGGCAACGGCGGCCGCCGGCTGGGCCAGGACGCCCGGGTGCTGACGCTGCTGGCCCCCCACCAGTCGCGGCTGGTCTGCCTGGGCCTCACCGCTTCGGGGGCCCCGCTCCATCCCCTCTACCAACCGGCGGCGAGCCTGTTGCGGCCCTATGGGCCATCCTGTGGGCGTTCAGCCGCAGCCGCTGCTCCATGGCCCGCACCCCCCGCCGCTATGCCATTCATCTGTTCCTGATCGGCGGCCACCACCAGGAGGTGCACTTCAACACCCTCGAAGACTTCCAGAGCTGGTACGGCGGGGTGCTGAACGCGGCGGGCCTCGATGCCTTCGTCAACGTGCCGATCAGCGACCTGACCAGCGAATTCCTCGTGCTGCGGGCCGGCAGCGTCCAGGCGATCCGGGTGGAGCCGATCTACGGCGCCCTCGAAGACTGAGGCGCCCGCCAGGCCGCTGGTCAGAGGGCGGCGGCGATCCGCTCCCGGTCGCTGCCCAGCCGGTGCAGCAGCAGCCAGGTGGTGAGCAGATCGGGGCCCTTGAGGCTGCCCAGCAGGGCGGCCCGCAGCCCCTTCATCAGCACCCCCTTTTTAACGCCGGCGGCCGTGGCGGCCTCCGCCAGCAGCCCCTGGGCGGTCTCGGCATCGAGCGGCCCCTGGGGCAGGCGCTCCAGCAGGGCGCCCAGGGCGCCCAGGCTGCCGGCATCGGCCCGCAGCGCCAGGGCCGCCCCATCCGGCTCCGGGGCAACGAAGAACGGGGCGGCCTGGTCGACCCCGTCGGCCAGCAGGGTGAGGGAGGGCCCCAGCAGGGCACAGAGATCCTCCTGCCAGGCGGCGTCGGCGCCGGCCACCGCGCCCCAGCCCCGGGCCTGCCACAGGGGCAGCAGCCGTTGGCGCAGCTCGCCGGCCACCAGCCCATGCAGCACCTGGGCATTAAGCCAGTTGAGCTTGTCCCAGTCGAAGCGCGCCCCGGCCCGGTTCACCCGCTCGAAGGAGAACACCGCCGCCGCCTGCTCCAGGCTGAAGCGCTCGCCGATGCCCTCTGGCGGCGACCAGCCCAGCAGGGTCATGTAGTTGACCAGGGCCTCGGCGGTGTAGCCCATGGCGCGGAAGTCGCCCACGGAGGTGACGCCATCGCGCTTGGAGAGCTTGCGGCCCTCCTGGTTGAGGATCAGCGGGGTGTGGGCGAACACCGGCGGTGTCAGCCCCAGGGCGGCGTAGAGCAGCAGCTGCTTGCCGGTGTTGGCGATGTGGTCCTCGCCCCGGATCACGTGGCTGATGGCCATGGCGGCGTCGTCCACCACCACCACCAGGTTGTAGAGCGGGTCGCCGATGGCGTCGGCGGGCGCCCGGCGGGCGATCACCATGTCGCCGCCCAGGTCGCTGCCGGCCCAGCGCATCTCGCCCCGCACCAGATCGTTCCAGGTGATCGTGGCGCCGTCATCGATACGGAAGCGGACCACCGCCTCGCGGCCCTCGGTGATGTAGGCCTGCTGCTGCTCGGCGCTGAGGTCGCGGTGCAGGTTGTCGTAGCGGGGCGCCCGGCCTTCGGCCTGCTGGCGCTCCCGCATCGCCGCCAGTTCGGCGTCGCTGGCGAAGCAGCGGTAGGCATGGCCGCTTTCGAGCAGCTGCTCGATGGCCTGCCGGTGGGCCGCGATGCGCTCGCTCTGCACCACCGGCTCCTCGTCCCAGGTCAGGCCCAGCCAGCCCAGACCATCGAGGATGTTGGCGGTGAATTCCGGCTTGGACCGTTCACGGTCGGTGTCCTCGATCCGCAGCAGGAAGGCGCCGCCCAGGTGGCGGGCGAACAGCCAGTTGAACACCGCCGTGCGGGCGGTGCCGATGTGCAGGGTGCCGGTGGGGCTGGGGGCCAGGCGAACGCGTACGGGAACCGTTGCGGGCACGGGAGCGGCTCCAGGTGGTGAGAACGGGACTGACGGGGCTCGAACCCGCAACTTCCGCCGTGACAGGGCGGTGCTCTAACCGATTGAACTACAGTCCCAGACCGTCTTTCGAGGCTCGAATCGCCCCGAGGGGTGGATCCGGCGCCGAGGGGCGATCGCGACGGCGCGGACGCCGACTAGGGAAGTATCCATCGTCACCCGTCCCACCGTCAACGCCCCTCCTCAACGCCGTCCGTCAACGCCGGCCTCGTGGTGGGGGCGGCGATCGGCCACACAAAAAGCCCCGTGCTGGACACGGGGCAGCTGGTGCTTGGCAGCCGGGAAGGCCGGCTTGGACGGCGGCGCGGCAGCGCCAGACAACCCTGGCTCTCAGGGGCGGAAGCCGGCGGGTTCGATCAGGCGCACCTGATTGCCCCGGGCGGTGAATTCCCGTCCCTGGTCGCTCTGCACCACGACCCGACCTCCGGACTTGACCCGGATCACCCGGGCCCGGACCCAGCCAAGGGCAGCTGATTCCAGCACCTTGACCACATCACCGGGCTGTAGATCCAACTCCATATTCGGAACCACGAGACTGCAAATGGGACCATCGAACGCGCCGTGGAGGACTTGAACCCCCGACATCAGGTTTTGGAGACCTGCGTTCTACCAACTGAACTAACGGCGCAAGGCGATGGTCCCTGGAAAGCGTGAGAGGGAAACGCGGGCGATGAAATCCCGTGAGACCAGGCTTCAGCGATCGAAGCGCTGTTTGACACGCGTGGCTTTACCCACCCGGTCACGCAGATAGAAGAGCTTTGCCCGACGCACCTTACCGCGCCGCTCCACCTTGACGGAAGCGACCTGGGGGCTGTGCAGCATGAACACCCGCTCCACGCCGATGCCCTGGAAAATCCGGCGCACGGTGATGGTCTGGTTGAGACCGCCGTGGCGCTTGGCGATCACCACGCCCTCGTAGGGCTGCACCCGCTCCTTGTTGCCTTCCCGGATCCGCACGCCCACCTTGACGGTGTCGCCCACGTAGATCTCGGGCAGGTCGCTCTTCAGCTGGGCCGCCTCGAACGCGTCGATCAGGGCCCGGGCGCTGAGCTTGCCGGTGGTGATCTTCACAACAGTGGCGGCAGTCGCCGTCACGCTGTCAGAGCTGGTTTCCGCTTCCACCGACTGGGGCTCCGCGTCTGGGGTTTGTGGGTCCACTTGCGTGGACGAATCGATCTCAGTTGCCATCCCTGTTCTCGGAGCGCCAGGCCAAACCAACACCTTACCGCTTCAGGTGACCCCCCTCCCCCCACGCCGTCGCCAGTCCCGCCGCAGCCGCTCCCAGGCCATGACGCCGCCGGTGACGAGCATCCACAGCAGCCCCAGGCCGTTGAGCAGCACGTACAGCGTCTCGCCCACGTCGCCCACCCAGCCCTGCAGCCATTCGCCCTCGTGCAGCACCATCAGCGGATGGGCCTGGTCCCGGCTCAGCCCGCCCCAGTCGCGCAGCAGCCGGTAGCCCACCCCCGTGACGGCCGAGAGCAGCAGGGGGGCGAGCACCAGCGGCGCCAGCCAGGCATGGGCCTGCCGCAGGCGCAAGCCCCAGGACGGTGAGGGTGCGACTGGGGAGGGGGTGGACACGGCGAACCAACAGCTGGAGGGACGCCATTGATAACTTGAATGTCCGGCTCCGACTCCCACCGCATGAACCTGTTCGCCGATCTGCTGGCCAGCACCAACGGCGTCAAGGGCGGTGGCACCCCTCTCACCCAGGCCGGTCCCCGCATCCAGAAGGGCCGCCGTGGTGTCGAGGTGAAATCGGCACGCGAGATCGCGATCATGCGCCAGGCCAGCCGCATCGTCGCCACGGTGCTGCGGGAGATCATCGACCTGGCCGCCCCGGGCATGACCACCGGCGACCTCGACCGCCACGCCGAAACCCGCATCCGCGCCATGGGGGCCATCCCGAGCTTCAAGGGCTACCACGGCTTCCCCGCCAGCATCTGCGCCAGCATCAACAACGAGGTCGTCCACGGCATCCCCAGCGCCAAACGGGTGATCAAGGCCGGCGACCTGGTCAAGATCGACACCGGCGCCTACTTCGAGGGCTTCCATGGCGACAGCTGCGTCACCCTCTGCGTCGGCGAGGGCGTGCCCGAGGAGGCCCGCCGCCTCAGCCGCGTCGCCCAGGAATCACTGATGCAGGGCCTGGCCACGGTCAAGGCCGGCAGCACCCTGCTGGAGCTGGCCGGTGCCGTCCAGGACCATGTCGAGGCCCATGGCTACGCCATCGTTGAGGACTACACGGGCCACGGCGTCGGCCGCAACCTGCACGAGGAGCCCTCGGTGTTCAACTACCGCACCAGGGATCTGCCCAACATGCAGCTGCGGGCCGGCATGACCCTGGCGGTGGAGCCCATCCTCAACGCCGGCG
Organism: Cyanobium sp. Cruz-8D1; assembly: GCF_024345975.1. Lineage (GTDB taxonomy): Bacteria > Cyanobacteriota > Cyanobacteriia > PCC-6307 > Cyanobiaceae > Cyanobium. The sequence goes on from NZ_JAGQCD010000001.1 coordinate 166,501, forward strand.
GCAAGGGCTGCCGCACCCTCAAGGACCGCTGGACCGTGGTGACAGCCGACGGCAGCCTCTCCGCCCAGTGGGAGCACACGATCGTCGTCACCGCCGACGGCTGCGACATCCTCACCGACCGCGACTTCTAGGCCAGACCGCTGCCCTCAGGGGCGCCGCAGCAGGCCCACATAGGCCCAGCGGCCCAGGGTGGCCAACGGCATCAGCACGTAGGTGAGCGGGTTGGGCGTGACGATGATCAGGCTGCAGTTCCAGTCGGCCTGCCGCAGGATCTCGCCGGCCACCCAGTCGGCCCCCATCACTCCCACCGGATTGAGGGCCGAGCGGAACGGCCCCAGCACCAGCCGCCGCAGGCGCAGCGCCTGTGCCAGCTCCGGCGCCCGCAGGCTGAGCAGCTGGCCCAGCAGCCGCTTGCTGATCTCATAAAGGGGGCTCACGGCCGGCTGGATCTCCGCCTCCGAGGTGTTCACCCACACCTCCGCCCGCCGGCGCCCCTCCCGCCGCGACGCCACCATGGCGAACAGCTCCAGCAGCCGCCAGGCGCTCAGGGCATTCACCTCCAGCGAACAGCCGGTGGCCGCGGCGCTGCAGTCGCCATGGACGTTGATGCCGTGGTTGATCACCAGCACGTCCACCTGCTCCAGCAGGGGCTCCAGGGCCGCCTCCTGGCCCACCTGCCAGTGCACCTGGCGCAGGGGGATCGGCTGACCGTCCGGGCCGGCCAGCTGCAGGGGCGCCTGGCTGTGGCAAAGGGCGATCAGCTGCGCCCCACGGCCGTGCCAGCGGCGCAGCAGGGCCTGGCCCAGGGCGCCGCTGGCCCCGGTGATGGCCACGGTGAGGGAGTCGCTCGAGGGGTCCGGCATCGGCCTGCGGTGGACGTGCTGCCTAGATTGCCCGGCACCTGCAGGACCCGGCGAGGTCAACCCATGTCCATCCCCCTGCTGATCGGCTCCTGTGAACCCTTCAGCGGCAAGTCGGCGGTGGTGCTCGGTCTTGGCCGCCAACTCGCCCGTGGGGGCGTGCCGCTCGCCTTCGGCAAGCCGCTGGTCACCTGCATGGACGATCCGCTGGCTGCCTTCCCCGAGGCGGGGCCGGGCCACCTCCTGCTCGATCCCGATGTCCGCTTCATCGGTGACACCCTCGGACTGTCCGAGGAGCAGCTGATCCCGTCGCTGCATGTGATGGAGCCGAAGGCCGCCCGGGAGCGCCTGCTGGCCGGGGACCTGACCCCCGGGGAGGGCCTGGCGCTGCTGCAGCGGCGCATCCACGACGACGCCGATCGCCTGGTGCTGCTGGAAGGGGCCGGCAGCCTCAGTGAGGGCCAGCTCTACGGCCTGGGCCTGGTGCAGCTGGCCCAGGCCCTGCAGGCGCCGGTGCTGCTGGTGCATCCCTGGGGCGACAGCCGCAGCGTCGATGCCCTGCTGGAGGCCCGTCGCCAGCTGGGCGATCTGCTGGCTGGTGTGGTGCTCAACGCCGTGCTGCCCGAGATGGTGCCGGAGGTGCGGGAGGCGGTGCAGCCGGCTCTGGAGCGGCTGGGGATTCCGGTGCTGGGCGTCATGCCCCGCAGCCCCCTGCTGCGCAGCGTCACGGTGGAGGAGCTGGGCCGGCGCCTCGAGGCCACCGTGCTCTGCTGCCGCGACGGCCTCGATCTGCTGGTGGAGACCCTCTCGATCGGCGCCATGAACGTCAACTCGGCCATGGAGTTCTTCCGGCGCCGCCGCAACATGGCCGTGGTCACCGGCGCCGACCGCACCGACATCCAGCTGGCCGCCCTGGAGGCCTCCACCCAGTGCCTGATCCTCACGGGGGCCGGCGAACCCCTGCCCCAGCTGATCAGCCGGGCCGAGGAACTGGAGGTGCCGGTGCTCAAGGTCGACCACGACACCCTCACCACCGTGGAGGTGATCGACGCCGCCATCGGCCATGTGCGCCTGCATGAGGCCGTCAAGGCCACCTATGCCATCCGCCTGGTGGAAGAGAACTGCCACTTCGAACGGCTGTTCGGCCGGCTGCGCCTGGCGGTCCCCGCCTGAGGGCACTGCTAGTTTCTTTTTGTTGGTTGTCGATAACGGGTGACCCGGTCCTTAGATATTCCGGCCCTGGACCGGATTGATACGCTCGCCCAGGAGCTGGCCATGCTCCAGGACCGGGGCAAACGCAGAATCGCTTTCCTCGGCAGCCGCCATGTGCCGGTGGTGTCGATCCATCTGGTGGAGCTGGTGGCCCGCTCCCTGGCCCAGGAGGGCCACAACCTGATCACCTCCGGTGCCCAGGGCGTCAACGCCGCCGTGATCCGCAGCGTGCTGGAGGTGGATCCGGCCCGGCTCACCGTGCTGCTGCCCCAGAGCCTGGATCGCCAGCCCGGCGAATCCCGCAGCCAGCTGGAGCGGGTGCTGCATCTGGTGGAAAAGCCGGAGCACGACGACCTGCCCCTGCCCATGGCCAGCAGCCTCTGCAACCAGGAGATCATCAACCGCTGCGATCACCTGATCTGCTACGCCTTCCACGACAGCGAAACCCTGCTTTCCAGCTGCCGCACCGCCGAGGACATGGGCAAGGTGGTCAGCCTGATGTTCTTCGACTGATCCGGCCTGGGTCAGCCGGGCAGGGACTCCTGGCGCGGCAGCACCTGCAGCCGCGTCCCCTCCCGTCCCATCACGGTCACCTGGGCGCCGGGGGCCAGCCGTTGGTCCGGGGCCAGGTTCTGGGCGGCCCAGCTCTGCCCCTGCCAGCGCACACGGCCATCCCCATGGGCATCGAAGCCGCTGGTCACCTCCGCCAGCTCGGCCCGTTCACCGGGGGGGATCGGCTGGGCCTGGCGCCGGGCCGACCAGCGCCGCATCCAGCCGTAGCCCGCCCCCACCAGCGCGCCGAACAGCAGCAGCTGCAGCAGTGGCGGCAGCACCGGCAGCAGGATGGCGACGAGGGTGAGCAGCAGGGCGGCCACGCCGCCGATCAGCAGCAGGCCGTCTGCGTCGGCGCCCACCAGCTCCAGCAGCAGCAACACCCCCGCCAGGGCCAGCCAGAGGATCGGGGGTGCGGGCATCGACAGGGGGGCGAAGGGGCGCAGGCTGGGCGGAGACTGGGCGGAGACGCTGGCGACGAAAGCCACCGGACCGTTGGCCTTCCCCCCCATCCTGCCTAGCGTGGCCCCAGTGAAGAACCCTGCATGGAAGCGCTCATCATTCCGGTGCTGGTGGTGCTGGCCGGCCTGGGCCTCAGCGGCGTCAAGGTCACCAGCAGCAGCCGCTCGATGCTGGTGGAGCGCCTCGGCAAGTACGACCGGCAGCTGCGCCCCGGCCTGTCCCTGGTGATTCCCGGCCTGGAGCGGGTGGTGAGCCACGAATCCCTGAAGGAACGGGTGCTCGACATTCCGCCCCAGCAGTGCATCACCTGCGACAACGTCTCGATCGAGGTGGATGCGGTGGTGTACTGGCAGCTGCTGGAGCACGCCCGCGCTTACTACGGCGTCGACAACCTGCAGGCGGCGATGGTCAACCTGGTGCTCACCCAGATCCGGGCCGAGATGGGCAAGCTCGACCTCGACCAGACCTTCACCACCCGCAGCGAGGTCAACGAAACCCTGCTCAAGGAGCTCGACCAGGCCACCGACCCCTGGGGCGTCAAGGTGACCCGGGTCGAACTGCGCGACATCCAGCCTTCCCAGGGGGTGCAGCAGGCGATGGAGCAGCAGATGACCGCTGAGCGGGAGAAGCGGGCGGCGATCCTGCGCTCCGAGGGCGAACGGGAATCCCAGGTGAATGCGGCCCGGGGCCGGGCCGAGGCCCTGGTGCTCGATGCCAAGGCCAAGCAGGAGGCGGTGCTGCTGGATGCCGATGCCCAGGCCAAGCAGCAGCTGCTGCTGGCCAAGGCCCGCGCCCAGGCGGCCACCGAACTGGCCGCCGTGATCGAGGCCCATCCGGCGGCGGCCGAGGGTCTGCGGTTGCTGCTCGCCAGGGACTGGATGGCCATGGGCCAGCAGATGGCCGCCGCCCAGGGGGGATCGGTGCTGATGGTGGATCCCCAGAGCCCGGCGTCGCTGCTGGCGGCCCTCAAGGGCTTCCAGGAACGGGGCGGCAGCTGACTCAGCTGCGCAGCACGGCCCGCAGCCCTTCGGAATACAGCAGGGCGGTGCAGAGAATGCCGCCGGCCCAGCAGAGGCTGCGCACGGTTGGGATGTTGGCCACGTAGGCCGCCAGGTAGCCCAGCCGCAGCAGGGGGTGCAGCCAGGCCGCCAGCGCCAGCCAGGGGGCCGCCGCCACTACGGCGGGCGCCACCACCAGGCACAGCAGGCAGGCCGGCGCGTGCAGGGTGAAGGCCTCGAAGCTGTTCTGGTGGGCCCAGTTGGCCCGCTTGCCCCAGGCCGGCAGCCGCTCGAACATCGCCCGGGGGGCGGCCAGGTCGGAGGGTTTGAAGTCGGCCTGGGAGCGGGCGGCGCCCAGGGGGATCAGGCTGAGCACCACCACGGCGCCCGAGAGCACCAGGGACCAGGCGAAGGGCCCACCCGCCGCCGCCGGCAGCACCGGCAGGGCGATGCTGGCCGCCAGGAGGGGCGTGAGCAGGGAGATGGTCATCGGGAGGGGGGCGCCGGAGGTCTCTTTTCTAGGCTGGCGCTGCCTTGCCTTCGCCCGCCCCATGGCCGACAGCTATTCCTTCGACGTCGTCTCGGACTTCGACCGCCAGGAGCTGGTGAATGCCGTCGACCAGGTGCGCCGCGAGGTGGGCCAGCGCTACGACCTCAAGGACTCGGCCACCGAGATCGACGTGGAGGAGGCCAGCCTGACGATCACCACCGCCAGCGACATGACCCTCGATGCGGTGATGGACGTGCTGCGCCAGAAGGCCACCAAGCGCAACCTGTCGCTGAAGATCTTCGACCTGCAGACGCCCGAGCCGGTGGGCGGCAACCGGGTCAAGCAGGTGGTGAAGTTGCGCAAGGGCCTCAGCCAGGAGCTGGCCAAGACGCTCAGCAAGCTGGTGCGTGATCAGATCAAGAAGGTGACCGTGGCGATCCAGGGCGAGAGCCTGCGCGTCACCGGCAAGAACAAGGACGATCTGCAGCAGGTGATCACCCTGCTGCGCGCCGAGGACCTAGAGGTGCCGCTGCAGTTCGAGAACTACCGGTGAGGCGGCCGCGGACCCTTTTCGCACGTGCTGGTTGCACCTGGAGGAGGCAGCGACGCCCAGGATGGGTATGGGGCCAGGCACGTCTGAATCCCTGGGGTCGTATGGCCTGAAGCCGAGCCGAGGGCGTGATCAGCAGCTGCCAGCCGCCGTTGACGCCATGGATGAGGGCAGGAGTGTTGAGCTGTTTGCTACTGGCGTCCACGGAGATGAAGTCACAATCCGGAAGCAGGCAGATGGGCGCCCTGCTATAGAGACCCTTCGGAGCGTCGCTCGGCTGGGTGAAGGTCAGCCAGGCTTCAGTGGGTGGAAAATCCGTGGTCTGTCCTGTCTCCAGGCCACGGATGACACCCTCGAGAACGAAAGTGATATCCAGGGCGAAGGCCGCATGCGGAGCCAGCAGAATGGCGGAGGCAATCCCGACAGCAAAGGATGGATAGAAGCGATGACTTCGCCGCTTCATTGTGACTTTGCCGTCGTTGATTCCATCATTGATGGTTATGGCTGGCTCGGCAGTCACTGTTGCAGGATCTTCATCGCTGATGACGATCTGATGCCAGCATGCATCCCAGCACCACCGCCTGGATCCATTGCAGGCAGCGCTGACCACCAGGTGGACGCGAATGCCATCACGGCGTATGGCTCTGCTGGCACTAGGGTTTTGAGCTGGGTGAGGATTGGAATGTCCACCATCCTGGGGCTGATGGCGACAACGAGATTCCCCATCGATAGGCTCACCTCTGTCCAGAAAGGCATCCGGCTTCGCTCTCGAAACGCAGCAGCGACAATTGGATGATGCGGCCGAGCACGGCGGCAAGCAGCAGGCTGGACTCTCCGATATCCGGCTTCCCAGATGCCGACGACACCTTCATCCTGGGAGGGCCTCTCCATCGCCCATCTTGGTGTCTGCCTTCCGACCCAGACAGCGACGGCCGTCGTGACGAGCACCGGCTGGCGCTTCTGGATCGACCGGGGTGGCACTTTCACCGACGTGGTGGCCTGCACTCCCAGTGGTGAGCTGCTGGTGCGCAAGCGGCTCTCCGATCCGCCGCGCCCACCGGGCGGAGCAGCTCCTGAGGATCCCGCCGTGGCCGCCCTGCGCGAGCTGCTCGCCCTGGCGCCGGACCAACCCATTTCCCCCGGGCTCGTTGCGGAGGTGCGCCTGGGCACCACCGTGGCCACCAACGCCCTGCTGGAGCGCCAGGGGGCGCCGGTGCTGCTACTGGTGACTCGCGGTTTCGCTGATCTGCAGCGCATCGGCGATCAGCACCGCCCCGATCTCTTTGCCCTGGAGATCCTGCGGCCCGATCCCCTGCGCGTGCGAGTGGTCGAAGTGGGCGGTCGGCTGGCGGCGGATGGGCAGGAGCTTGAGCCTCTGCCGCTGGACCAAGCGTTGGAGCAGACCCTGGCCCAGGCCTGGGCCGACGGCTTCCGCAGCGTGGCCGTGGCCCTGCTCCATGCCGGCCGCCATCCGGTCCATGAGCAGGCCCTGGGGAGTTGGCTGGCGTCGAAGGGGTTCGCCCCGGTGCTGCTCTCCCACCAGCTCAGCCGCCAGCCCCGGCTGGTGCCCCGCCTCGACACCACCGTGCTGGAGGCGGCCCTGGCCCCGGTGCTGGGCGCCTACCTCGATCAGGTGCGTGCCGCCATTGGGGCCGCCATCCCGCTGCGGGTGATGACGTCGGCTGGAGCCCTGCAGTCGCCCGCCCTGCTGCAGGCCAAGGACACGATCCTCTCCGGCCCCGCCGGCGGCATGGTGGCGGCCGTGGCGGCGGCGGCGGCGGCCGGATTCGGCGACGCCCCGATCCTGGGCTTCGACATGGGCGGCACCTCCACCGATGTTTTCCACTTCGATGGCAGCCGCGGTGCGGCCGCCTGGGAACGCAGCAACGAAACCGAGATCGACGGCCTGCGGCTGCTGGCGCCGATGCTGCCGATCCACACCGTGGCGGCCGGCGGTGGCTCGGTGCTGCACGTCCAGGACGGGCGCCTGCAGGTGGGTCCCCGTTCGGCCGGCGCCAACCCCGGTCCCGCCTGCTATGGGCGCGGGGGGCCCCTGGCGATCACCGACGCCAACCTGCTCCTGGGCCGCCTGCCGGTGAGTGCGCTGCCAAGCCTGTTCGGCCCGGGCGGCGACCAGCCGGCCGATCGGGAGGTGGTGCTGCAGCGCTTCGAGGCCCTGGCCCGCGAGCTGGGGGCGGGCGCGCCCGAGGCGGCGGCCCAGGGGGCGCTGACGATCGCCATCGAGCGCATGGCCGAAGCGATCCGGCGCATCTCGATCCAGCGGGGCCACGACCTGCGCGGCGCCGTGCTTGTCACCTTCGGCAGCGCCGGCGGCCAGCTGACCTGCCCCCTGGCCGACGCTCTGGGCCTCACCCGGGTGCTGCTCCATCCCCTGGCCGGGGTGCTCTCGGCCTACGGCATCGGCCTGGCCCGCCCGTCGCTGCTGCGGGAGCGCACCCTGCGCCAGCCCCTCGATGAGGTCCTGCGGCCTCGCCTGGAGCAGGAGATCGCGGTGCTGGTGGGCGAGGCCACCGCCGCCCTGCGCGGCTCTGGTGATCTGGCGCCCGACCAGCAGCCGCGCTGGCAGGCCCGCCTGGAGCTGCGCTACCGCGGCAGCGACCAGGGGCTGGAGCTGCCCTGGCCCGCCATCGCTGGCGATGACCTGCTGGCCGAGCTGCGCGTCTGCTTCGAAGCCCGCCATCGCCAGCGCTTCGGTTTTGCGGTGCCGGACGAGCCGCTTGTTGTGGAGCGGCTCCAGGTGGAGGTGGGCGCCCCGCCGTCCGAGGTGGCCGCGTCAGCGGCGTTGGCGGCGGCCCCCGAAACGCCGCTGCCGGCCGAGCCCTCCGCATGGGTGCCGCTGTGCCTGGGCGAGGCGCACGGCGCTGGCATGCACTGGCGGCAGGTGCCCCTGTGGCGCCGGCAGCAGCTGGCGGCGGGCCAGCGGATCGCGGGGCCGGCCCTGGTGGTGGAGCCCACCGGCACCACGGTGCTGGAGCCCGGCTGGAGCGGCCGGGTGCTGGTGGGGGGCGAGCTGCTCCTGGAGCGGCAGACGCCGGCAGCCGGTCCGGCACTGGCCAGCAGCAGCGCCGGGGTGGTGGATCCGGTGCGGCTGGAGCTCTACAACCATCGTTTTGCCGCCATCGCCGAGCAGATGGGCGAGCGGCTGCGCCAGTGCAGCCGCTCTGTGAACATCCGCGAGCGACTCGACTTTTCCTGTGCCCTGTTCGATGGGGCGGGCCGGCTGGTGGCCAACGCCCCCCACATCCCTGTGCACCTCGGCTCGATGGGGGACAGCGTCGCCAGCCTGCTGGCCGCCGTCGCCGCCGGCTCGGTGCCGCCGCTGGCGCCCGGCGAGGCCTACGCCAGCAACGACCCCTTCGATGGCGGCACCCACCTGCCGGACATCACCGTGATCACCCCGGTGTTCCCCCCCGAGGGCGGGGCGACGCCGCTGCTGTTCGTGGCCTGCCGCGGCCACCATGCTGATGTGGGTGGCCTCACCCCGGGCTCGATGCCCCCCTTCAGCCGCCGGATCGAGGAGGAGGGGCTGCTGCTGCGCCACGTGCCGTTGCTGCGCCAGGGCCAGTTCGATGCCCCGGCGTGGCGACAGCGCCTGGCGGCCGGCCCCCATCCGGTGCGCAACCCCGACCAGCTCCTGGCCGACCTGCAGGCCCAGGCGGCCGCCAACCAGCTGGGGGTGGACGAACTGCAGCGGCTGCTGGCCCGCGACGGCATCGGCGAGGTCCGCGCCTACCTGGGCCACGTGCTGGCCAACGCCGAGGCGGCGGTGGCCGAGGCGATCGCCGGCCTCAGCGATGGCGACCACACGGTGGAACTCGACAACGGCAGCCGCATCGTCGTGGCCGTGCGCCTCGACCGGGCTGCCCGCCGCGCCCGCATCGATTTCAGCGGCACCTCCCCCCAGCAGCAGGGCAACTTCAACGCCCCGCTGGCGATCACCAAGGCGGCGGTGCTCTACGTGTTCCGCTGCCTGGTGGGCCGTTCGATTCCGCTCAACGCCGGCTGCTTCGCGCCGATCGATCTGGTGGTGCCCGATGGCTGCCTGCTGCACCCGCTGCCGCCGGCGGCGGTGGTGGCCGGCAACGTCGAAACCTCCCAGGCGGTCACCAACGCCCTGTTCGGGGCCCTGGGCGTGATGGCGGCGGCCCAGGGCACGATGAACAACCTCAGCTTCGGCGATGCCCGCTGCCAGTATTACGAGACCATCTGCGGCGGCACCGGGGCTGGCGTGCGGCCCGATGGTCGCGGCTTTGCCGGAGCCAGCGCGGTGCAGAGCCACATGACCAACTCCCGCCTCACCGATCCGGAGATCCTCGAGGATCGTTTCCCGGTGCGCCTGGAGCGCTTCGCCATCCGCCGCGGCAGCGGCGGCACGGGGCGTTGGCGCGGCGGTGAGGGGGTGGTGCGGCGGCTGCGCTTCCTGGCGCCGATGACCGTCGCCATCCTCTCGGGGTCCCGGCGGGTGCCCCCCTTCGGTCTGGCGGGTGGCGGCGATGGCGCCGTGGGCCGCAACCGGCTGGAGCGGGCCGATGGCCGGCTGGAAGATCTCGCCGGCTGCGACCAGGTGAGCGTGCAGCCCGGCGACCTGCTGGAGATCGCCACCCCCGGCGGCGGTGGCTACGGCACCCCGGCCGCCGGTGGCGCTGGAGTTCCGCTGTGAGCGCCGCTCGCCGGGGGGCCGCCGCAGCGGCGCTGCTGCTGCTGGCGGGGACGCTGGCCGTGCCGGTGGCCCAGGCCCAGGCACCTGCCGTACTCGCCCCGCCGGAGAGCAACGTGCTGCTGGAGGGCGAGCAGCGCTTCCGGCCGCTGTGGTCGGCCCGGGGGCTGGTGGCGGCCCAGGAGCCGCTGGCCTCGGCGGCGGGAGCCGCGATCCTGCGCCAGGGGGGTAATGCGGTGGATGGGGCGGTGGCCACCGCCTTCGCCCTGGCGGTCACCTTGCCCCAGGCCGGCAACCTGGGCGGCGGCGGCTTCCTGCTGCTCTGGCTGCCGGGGCCCTCGCCGGCCCGCGCGCGCGGCTGCCTGGCTGAGGTACCCCCCGGCGGCCAGCCAAGGACCGGCCCCGAGCTGGCCATCGGCGGCGGCACGGCGGTGGCGGTGAACTTCCGCGAAACGGCCCCGGCGGCGGCCACGGCCACCATGTTCCTGGGCCCCGACGGCCAGGTCGACCGGGCCCGCGCTACCCGCAGCCTGCTCAGCTCCGCCGTTCCCGGCACTGTCGCCGGGCTGGCCCTGGCCCAGCGCTGCTACGGCCGCCTGCCCCTGCAGGTGGTGATGGCGCCGGCGATCCGCCTGGCGGCGCAGGGCTTCCCGGTCAGCCGCGAGCTGAGCGATTCGCTGGCCGCCGCCGCCCCGCGCCTGCAGGCCGACCCTGCCTCCCGCCGCCAGTTCCTCCCCGCCCCGCCGCCGGGCACGCGGCTGCGCCAGAGCGAGCTGGCGGCCACCCTGCGCCGCATCGCCGCCGAAGGGGAGCGCGGCTTCTACCGCGGGCCGGTGGCCGACGCCCTGGTGGCCGTGATGGAGCGGGGCGGCGGCCTGATCACCCGCGCCGATCTGCGCGCCTACCGCGCCCGGCTGGTGGCGCCCCTGCAGGGCCGCTTCCGCGGCCATCCGCTGCTCACCATGCCGCCCCCCGGCGGTGGTCTCACCCTGCTGCAGATCCTGGCGATCCTCGAGCCCTTCGACCTGGCTGGCAGCGGCCTGAATGCCGCCGCCAGCCTGCATCCCATGGCCGAGGCGATGAACCTGGCCTACCGCGACCGCAACGCCCTGCTGGGGGATCCGGAGCAGGGGCCGGTGCCGGTGGAACGGCTGCTCTCGCCGGCCCACATCGAGGGCCTGCGCCGGCGCCTCGACCCCCGCCGCCACACCCCGGCCCCGGCGCTGGAGGCGGCCTCGGCGCGCGAGGGCACCAACACCACCCATCTGTCGGTGGCCGACCGGCAGGGCGGCCTGGTGGCCCTGACCACCACCTTGAACTTCCCCTACGGCAACGGCATCAGCGTGCCGGGGCTGGGGTTCCTGCTCAACAACGAAATGGACGATTTCAGCGCCCTGCCTGGCAGCGCCAACGCCTTCGGCCTGCGCCAGGGGGCGGCCAACGCCATCGCCCCCGGCCGGCGACCGCTCAGTTCGATGGCCCCCACCCTGCTGTTCCGCCCCGATGGCCGCCCCTGGATCGCCACCGGCAGCCCCGGCGGCAGCCGCATCATCACCACCGTGCTGCAGGTGCTGCTCAACCGGGTGGTGCATGGCCTCAACCTGGCCAGCGCCGTGGCCGCGCCCCGGATCCACAGCCAGCTGTGGCCCGACCGGATCGATGTCGAGCAGGGCGTCAGCCCCGACAGCCGCCGCCTGCTGGAGGCCATGGGCCACAACGTCCGCCAGGCCCCGGCCATGGGGGCCGCCAACAGCGTCGAGGTGCTCGAGGCTGGCGGCAGCCTCGGGGCGGTGGATCCCCGCCGCGCGGAGGGCCCGGCCGTGCCCGAATGAGCCTCAGCCCTGGGGTGCGGCGGGCGGGGTGGCGGTGATCAGGTTGAAGGCGGAGAAGGCCAGGCCGAAGCCGAACAGGGTGCCGATGGCCCAGATGCTGTCGGAGGGCCATTCGGCGATCAGCATCCCGCCCAGCACGACGGTGACGATGCCATCGAGCAGCACCAGGCCCCGGGCCGGCCCTGTGCCGGCGGCGGCGCCCGCCAGCTCCATCACCCCCTCGACGGCCAGCAGGACGCCGATGAACAGGGTCAGGCTCACGGTGCTGGCGACCGGGAAGGCCACCAGGCCGATGCCGCCCACCACGTAGAGCACCGCGGAGATGGCGCGGAACAGCTTGCTGCGGGTGTCATCGGCCGACGTCAGTCGCAGCAGCTGGGAGGCGCCCGCCGCGATCGCCACCCCACCCAGGGCGATGGTGAGCAGGGTGGCTGAGACGAAAGGCAGCGCCAGACAGAGGACGGCCGCGACAAGCAGCAGGCCGGCGGTGACCCAGCGCAGGGTGGGGGAAGCGGGGACGGACAAGGGCTTGGGGAGACTGCTGGGAGGCTAGGCCGCTTTCCCCTGGCTGACCGCTGCCCTCAGCGGGAGCGCGGCGGGCCGTTGAACAGGATGGCCACCACCCGGCGACCATCCGGGGCGATCTTGATCTCGGTTTCCGTGGTGGCCGGGAGCCCCTTGGCCTCCCAGCCGGGGGGGCCTCCGAGGAAGCGGTAGACGAAGCCGTCAGCGTCGCTGCGCACCAGGCAGGGGTTGGTGGCCGCTGAGGTGCTGAACATGCAGTTGGCCGGGGTGTACACCGTCAGCCCGCCATTGCTGAGCACGGCCGCGTTGCGGGCCAGGTTGAGGGCCCGGATCTCATTGAAGGGGATGCCCTGGGCCAGGGCCGGGGCCAGGGGGGCCAGCGCCAGCAGCAGTCCCGCGGCAGCGGGCAGCAGGCGGGTGGCGGGCCGGAAGCGGAAGGCCATCGGGTTCTTGGCGGATGTCTCCAGTATCAGGCGGTGATCCGCTTTCGCGTCCAGGGCCGCTGACTGTTGCTGAGGCGCGGCCTACCTTGACGGTTCTGAGTTCATGGCCCGCGTGATCCGACCTCCGGCAGCTCCGGCCACGCCGGAAGGCCTGGCGCGCCGGCGGCACCGCTTCTACCGCCGACTGCTGGTTCTGTGCCTGCTGGTGATGCTGAGCCTGGCGTTTCCCCAGACGCTGCGCCTGGCCGGATCGGTGGGCTACTTCCTGATCACGTTGCTCACCTCCGTCGAGCTGGGCGGCTTCCTCGCCGGCTCGGTGGCGCGTGACTGGGGTGACCGTCTGTACCTGGCGCTGGGAGGCGCCAACCTCGTCGCCCAGCTGTACTGGCTGCTGACCCCCGAAGCGTGGCGCCTGTCCGGGGTGCCCCTGCTGCTGATCACCACGCTGTTCATCGGCTGGAGCCTGGTGCGGCTTGTGCGGACCCTGGGCCGGGAGCCCCGGGCCACCCGTCCGGTGGTGGTCGGGGCGGTGGCCGGCTATCTCCTGCTCGGGCTCAGTGGCGGCCTGGTGCTGAGCGTGCTGGAAACGATCCAGCCCGGCAGCTTCCTGGCCAACACCGCCGATGGCCAGGCCGCCATCGTGCGCTCCCATGCGGGGGTGGCCGCCCACAGCGTCTTGGAGCTGGATTTCGCCCGTATCAACTACTTCGCCTTCGTCAGCCTCACCACCACCGGCTATGGCGACATCACCCCGGCCCTGCCTCCGGCGCGCATGGCCAGTGTGGTGCTGGGCATCGCCGGGCCGCTCTACATCGCCGTGATCCTGGGGGTGCTGATCAATCGGTTCAAGGGTTCGGAGGGGGGCACTTCCGGCGACTGAGCCAGGCCACCCGGCGGCACGGCCCGCTCCAGGCCCACATCGACGCCGAGGTGCTGGTCGGGGCGGCCGGTGATCAGCAGGGCCGTGCGCTGGCGGGTGGCGATCTGCCACATCCATTTGCTGAACAGGGCGATGCGGTTTTCCGTGTCGGGGATGAAGGCGAGGTGGGCCAGGGCCCAGAGCACCCAGCCCGCCAGCCCGCTGACATGCAGCCCGCGCAGATCGGCCACCGCGTACCAGGGGCCGATCACGGCCATGCTGCCGAGATCAAACCAGCGGAAGGGGTCGCTGCGGCGCCCCTCGAGGCCCGCCAGGATGTCCCGGGCTACCCAGCCGCCCATCTGCACGGCCGGGCCCGCCATGCCCGGCAGCACCTTGCCGTCACCGGTGTGGGCGTAGTGGCAGAGGTCGCCCACCGCCCGGATCTCCGGATGACCCGGCAGCGAGAAGTCGGCCTCCACCTGCAGCCGGCCGCCCCGATCGACCGGGGCGCCGGTGCGTTCCGCCAGCAGCCGGCCGAGGCGGGAGGCGCGCACCCCGGCGGTCCAGCAGATCGTGGCGGCCTCTAAGTCGCCGCTGCCACCGCCGGCGGCGTCCGCCTCGCCAGCGGAGACGTCTGCGGGGCACTGGAGGATCACCCGGCCGGGTTCGATCGAGGCCACCATCGTGTTCAGGCGCAGTTCGACGCCGGCCCGCTCCAGGTAGGCCGCCGCCTCCTTGGACAGGTTGGCGGCCATCGCCGGCAGCACCCGGTCGACCGCATCCAGCAGGATCACCCGGCACTGGGCGCGTTCGAGCTGTTTGAAGTCGCGGTCGACGGCGCGATGCATCAGCTCGATCAGGGAGCCGGCCAGTTCGCATCCCGCCGGCCCGGCCCCGACCACCACCACCGATTGCAGGAAGCGGCGCCGCTGGGGGTCCCGGGTCTGCTCGGCTTCTTCGAGGGCCATCAGCAGCCGGCGGCGGATCTCATCGGCGTGCTCAAGGATCTTCATCGGCGGCGCCAGGGGGCGCCATTCCTCATGGCCGAAGTAAGTGCTGCCCGAACCGCTGGCCAGGATCAGGTGGTCGTAGGCGTAGCGGTGGTCGTTGAACACCACCTCCCTGGCCTCGGTGTCGATGTCGACCACCTCGCCCAGCAGGATCTGGATGTTGGCGGCCTCGCCCACCATCTGGCGCAGGGGTGAGGCCACGTCGGCCTCCGAGACGAGCCCGGAAGCCACCTGATACAGCAGGGGCTGGAAGAGGTTGAAGTTGCGCTTGTCGATCAGGGTGACGCGCACCGGCTGGCCGGCCAGGGCGTTGCAGGCCTTGAGCCCGGCGAAGCCGCCGCCCACGATCACCACGTGGGGCCAGTCGCGCATGGCCTCCAGGGGCGGATCCAGCTGGAGGAAAAAGCGTTCCGTTGCCATCGTCCGCCATCCTCAGAGCACGACCGTAGGCAGCCCGCCCCTCCGGGTCGGTAGTGAAGGACGCGGTTTGCGTTGAAGCGCGGACGCATGTCCCGCAGCTGCTAGTTTGATAATGATTCCCATACCTGGCCCGGCGCTGCCCGGCCACTGCCCCCATGGCCTCCCCGCGGGATCGCTTGCCTGTCACCGTTCTGACGGGCTACCTCGGCTCCGGCAAGACCACGCTGCTGAACCGGATCCTCACCCACGAGCACGGCATGAAGGTGGCCGTGATCGTCAACGAGTTCGGTGATGTGGGCATCGACAACCAGCTGGTGATCGAGGCCGATGAGGAGATCTTCGAGATGAACAACGGCTGCATCTGTTGCACCGTGCGTGGTGATCTCATCCGCATCATCGGCAACCTGATGAAGCGCCGCGACCGTTTCGACCACCTGGTGATCGAAACCACCGGCCTGGCCGATCCCGCCCCGGTGATTCAGACCTTCTTCGTCGATGAGGACCTGCGCGACCAGCTGAAGCTCGACGCCGTGGTCACCCTGGTCGACCTCAAGCATGTCGAGCAGCACTGGGACAGTGTGGAGGTCCAGGAGCAGCTCGCCTTCGCCGATGTGCTGCTGCTCAACAAGATCGATCTGGTCGATGTCGAGGCCTGCCTGGCCATCCAGCAGCGGACCCGGGCCATCAACCCGTTGGCCCGGGTGATTCCCACCTGCCAGGCCGATGCGGCGATGGATCAGATCCTTGGCGTCGAGGCCTTCAGCCTGGAACGGGCCCTGGCGATCGATCCGGAGTTTCTGACCTCCGACCACGACCATGAACACGACGGGGCCATCGGCGCGGTGGCCTTCATCGAAGACCGTCCGATGAGTTACAAGAAATTGGGGCAATGGATCGATGGGTTGGTGACGGAACGGGGCCCGGATCTGTTTCGGATGAAAGGCATCATCCAGTTCGCGGGAGAGACCAACCGTTACGTCCTGCAGTCGGTGCACATGCTGGTGGACAGCGCCATGGATCGCCCCTGGCGCGACGGCGAAACCCCCAGCACCCAGTTCGTGATCATCGGCCGCGATCTCGATGAGGCCGCCCTGCGGGCCGGTTTTGAGGCCTGTGTGGCCTGAGCGCGCCATGGCTCCCCCCCAGACCCTGGTGCAGGAACGCCTGTGCGGTGCCTGCAGCAACGCCATCACCGCCCAGGCCTGGTCGGCCGATGGCGAGCTGCTGGCGATGGCGACGGCTGGCGGTGAGCTGCTGCTGATCGATTTCCGCGCCGGCTGCGAGGAGCTATTGCGCGGTGAGCGGGACAGCAGCCTCGATGTGGTGGGCTTCAGCGCTGACGACCGCTTTCTGATGGCGGCGGGCCAGGACGGGGAGCTGCTGTTGTGGGAGCTGGGGGGCTCAGGCGTGCGCCCGATCGCCTTCGATCCTTTGCCCCTGGGGGGCCACTGGCTGGATGCGGCGGCCTGGCAGCCCCAGGGCTCCCTGCTGGCGGTGGGGGCCGGCAAACAGGTGCGGCTCTGGGATGGCGCCAGCCGGACGCTGCGGGTGGAAAGCCAGGAGCTGGAGGGCACGGTCCTGGCCCTGGCCTGGAGCCGTGATGGCCGGCGGCTGGCGGCGGCCTGCCACGGCACGGTGCTGCTCTGGTCTCCGGATGACCCTGGCCAGCCGCCCCAGCGCTGCGCCACCGCTTCGGCGGGCCTGGCCCTGGGCTGGTCCGGCCAGGGGAACCTGCTGGCCTGTGGCCAGCTGGACGGCTCGCTGATGCTCTGGCCCGACGGCGGGGCCGGCCGCGGCTGGCAGTTCCGTGGCTTCCCCGGCAAGGCGCGGGCCCTGAGCTGGTGTGATCAGCCGGGGCGCCTGGCGCCGCTGCTGGCCGTCGCCTCCGCCGACATCGCCGTGATCTGGAGCCAGCAGGATCCCGGTGCCAAAGGCTGGAAGCCGGAACCTCTGGTTCTGCATCAAGGCCGCGTCCATGCGGTCGCCTTTGCCCCCGGCAGCCGCCTGCTGGCCACCGCCTCCAGCGATGGCACGGTGGCGCTCTGGGATGGCCGGGGCAGGCTGCAACAGCTGCTCGAGGGCGACGGCCAGGCCATCACCAGCCTCAGCTGGCGACCCGACGGCCGCCATCTGGTGGCCGGTGGTGAGCAGGGCCAGTGGTGGCTCTGGCCCGTCGCCCGGCCCCCATCCGTTCGCTCCCGCCCACCCCGTTCCGGAGGTTTTGCCCCATGAACCAGTCCCGATCCCGTCGTCCCCTGCTGGTCCTGGCCGCGGGTCTGTCCGCCCTGCTGCTGGCCTGCCGTCCGGCGGTGGAGTCCCCGGCGCCCCAGGCCGGCCGCGCCGATCGCCCCAAGGTGGTCACCACTTTCCTGCCGATCACCCTGTTCACCCGCGCCGTGGCCGGCGATTGCGCCGAGGTGACGGCGCTGATCCCCGCCGCCAGCGGCCCCCACGACTTCCAGGCCAGGCCGGGGGATGTGGCCGCCATCAGGAACGCCAAGGTGCTGGTGAAGAACGGGCTGGGTATGGAGTCGTTCCTCGACAAGCTGGTCAAGGGCGCCGAAAACCCCGCTCTCCAGGTGATCGACTCCAGCCGCGGCGTCGCCACCCTGGAGATCCCGGACGAGCCCGGTGGGGACCACGGCCATGATCACGGCCACGACCACGGCCCGATCAATCCCCACATCTGGCTCGATCCGGTGCGCGCCGCCCAGCAGGTGGACAACATCCGCGATGGTCTGATCGCGGCCGATCCGGCCTGCGCCGAGGGCTACCGCCGCAATGCCGCCGCCTTCAGCGGCGAGCTGCGCCAGCTCAACACCGAGTTCGAGACGCAGCTGGCGCCATTCCGGGGCAAGACCTTCGTGGTGGTCCACGATTTCGCCCCCTACTTCGCCGAGCGCTATGGCCTCAAGGCCGAGTCCATGGTGGATGTGCCGGAGCAGAACCCCTCCCCGGCGGATCTGGCGCGGGTGGCCGAGACAGTGCAGCGCAGCCAGCTGCAGGCCCTGCTCAGCGAACCCCAGGAGGGCAACCGCTCCTTCAACGCCCTGGCCGGCGATCTGGGGATCCGCATCAGCGTCTTCGACCCCCTGGAAACCGGCACTGAGGAGGCCTCCCAGACCCCGGCCAGCTACGCAGAGGTGATGCGTCGCAATGTCAGCGACCTGGTGAGCGCCTTCCGCTGATGGTCGTTCTGGAGCTCATGGGTCTGCGGATCGGATGACGGAGTTCTCCCAGCTGGGCACGGTGATCGGCCAACCCTTCATGCAGCGCGCCCTGGTGGGGGGGCTGCTGACCGGGACCCTGGGTGGGCTGCTGGGCAGTTTCGCGGTGCTGAGGCAGCTGTCGTTCTTCAGTGATGCCCTGGGCCATTCCGCCCTGCTGGGCCTCAGCCTGGGCATCCTGCTGGGCCTCCACCCGATCCTGGTGCTGATCCCCTTTGCGGTGGTCTTCGCCCTGCTGGTGAATCTGCTGGTGGAGCGCAGCCAGCTGCCGGCCGACGCGCTGCTGAACATCGTCTACTCCACGTCCCTGGCCTTTGCCGTGGTGGCCCTCAGCCTGGTCACCACCTACAGGGGCGGCATCCAGCAGCTGCTGTTCGGCGACATCCTCGGCATCTCCTGGCTGGATCTCGTCCTGATCGCCGCGCTGTTGCTGGTGGCGGTGGCCTACCTGCTGGTGAGCCTGCGGGCCCAGGTGCTGGTCACCCTGCATGCCGATCTGGCCGGGGCCTGCGGGGTGGGCAACCAGTGGCACCGGATCGCCTTCATCCTGCTGCTCGCCGTGGTGGTGGCCGTGTCGATCAAGGCGGTGGGGGTGCTGCTGATCAGCGCCTTCGTGGTGATTCCCGCCTGTGCGTCGCGGCTGGTGAGTCGCCACTTCGGCTCCTATCTGGTGCTCTCTTCGCTGATCGGTGGCAGTTGCGCCGTGCTGGGACTGCTCGGCTCGGGCCTCACCAACCTGCCCTCGGGCCCCTGCGTGGTGATCGTGCAGTTCTTTGGATTCCTGCTGGCCCTGGGCTTCAGTCTGTGGCGGCGGCAGCGGGGCAGGATGTCCCAGGCCTGAGTTCAGCGGCCGCGGGCAAAGCCGGCCGTCGCGTCCTGAGCCGCCGCCAGCACGATATTGGCGCAGGCCTCGGCGTCGGAGAGGGCATCGTGATGCCGGAGCGGCAGACCCA
The DNA here is from genome assembly GCF_024345975.1 of Cyanobium sp. Cruz-8D1. Lineage (GTDB taxonomy): Bacteria > Cyanobacteriota > Cyanobacteriia > PCC-6307 > Cyanobiaceae > Cyanobium. Next base: position 185,575 of record NZ_JAGQCD010000001.1, read on the forward strand.
GATGGCGGCACACATCCGGCAATTTGGTGGGCCGAAGATTCCAGGCCCGCCTGGCCACCTGGACCGTGCAGACAAAGGGTTGGCTGGGAGGCCGCAGGCCGGCCTGCTCGCAGCAGGCCCGCAGCACGCCGGCATCAAAACTGGCGTTGTGGGCGGCGATGAAGTGCGCCCCCTCCAGGCAGGCCGCCAGCTGCGGCCAGAGTTCGCCGAACGTGGGTGCATCGGACACCTGCGACCAGCTGATGCCGTGGATGGAGGTGAACTGGAAGGTCCGCCGAGGCGGGCGAATCAAGTGGTGCTCGCGCTGCACGATCCTTCCCTTCTCCACCCGGACCAGGGCGATCGAGCAGGCACTGTCCCGGCCTTGATCCGCCGTCTCGAAATCCAGGGCTACGAAGCAGTTCTGATGGATGGGAGGGGTGACGGCGCTTCATCAGCTTGTCGCAGAAACCGCCGCTCGTCGTGGCCAATGTCGGCGGAGCCGAACAGGCTGGGGTACTGCCATCGTCTTGGAGGCACAAAGCCCGGTTCTGTCAAGATCAATCAACGCTCCGTTGCTGGTATGAGGCTGAATGCTTGGCAGTGAGCTGAGGCCAGGGACGGAACAGTTCACAGTTCAGCACCGCAGAACTTGCAGTGGCGAGCCTCTGGATCGTGCCCAGTCCTCAGGCAAGCCGCGCACATCACCGCCGTCTTCTGGCTCTCCTCGTGCTGGCGGGCGCTGGCTTGGCCGATCTCGGCACTGATGATGCCCGTGGGGACGGCGATGATGCTGTAACCCAGCAACATCACCACCGAGGCCAGGAAACGGCCCAGGGTGGTCTGCGGCGTCACGTCGCCATAACCCACGGTGGTGATGGTGACGATCGCCCAGTAGATCCCCACGGGGATGCTGCGGAAGCCCCGTTCCGGGCCTTCGATGACGTACATCAATGAACCGATCACCGTGACCAGGGTGATCATCGCCAGCAGGAACACCGAGATCTTGCGCCGACCCGCCACGATCGCGTCCCAGAGAAGATTGGATTCCTGCAGGTATTCGCCAAGCTTCAACACACGAAAGACGCGCATCACCCGCAGCATCCGCACCACCAGGAACACCTGGGCGCCGCCAACCAGCAGGCCCAGGAAGCTGGGCACGATCGAGAGCAGATCCACCACGCCAAAGAAGCTGCGGGCATAGAGCAGCGGCGATCGCACACACAGCAGTCGCAGCAGGTATTCGAGCGTGAACAGCAGCGTGAACCCCCACTCCAGCAGCTGGAACGGGTGGCCCCAGGCCAACCGCAGCACCGGATCACTTTCGATCACCACGGCCCCCACGCTCAACACGATCGCGATCAGCAGCACCACGTCGAACGTCTTGCCGGCGGGAGTGTCGGTTTCGAAGATCATGCGGTAGAGAAACCCCTTTCCGACCGTCCGGCGGATCAGCAAGGCCAGCAGCAGCAGGCCGCCCAGGATGAGGGCGATCAGTTGGACCGGTGGCATCAGCTGGTGTCCCCCAGGTAGGAGGCCCGCAGCCCCGCATCAGCCAGCAGGGACTCAGCGCGGCCTTCCAGGCTGATGCTGCCAGCCTCCAGCACCACGCCGCGGTCGGCGATCTCCAGGGCGGCGGTGGCGTTCTGCTCCACCAGCAGCATCGACAGTCCTTCGCGGTGCAGCGCCGCCAGGGCGGTCATCACCTCGGCCACCAGCTTCGGCGCCAGCCCCAGGCTGGGCTCATCCAGCAGCAGCAGGCTGGGCCGGCCCATCAGGGCCCGGGCGATGGCCAGCATCTGCTGCTCGCCCCCCGAGAGGTTGCCGGCCAGCTGGCGGCGCCGTTCCGCCAGGCGGGGGAACAGGCCGTAGCAGCGCTGCAGGTCGGCGGCGATGCCGGCCCGGTCGCGGCGCAGCCAGGCCCCCAGCTCCAGGTTGGTGGCCACGGTCTGGCGGGCCAGCACCCGCCGGCCCTCCGGGCAGTGGCCGATGCCGAGCCGCACCGTGCGGTGGGTGCGCACCCCCGCCAGGTCGGCGCCGCGCCACAGCACCTGGCCGGCCGCGGCGTCCACCAGCCGGGAGATGGCCCGCAGGGTGGTGCTCTTGCCGGCGCCGTTGGCCCCCAGCAGCGTCACGAGTTCGCCCTGCTGCACCTGCAGATCGAGGCCCCGCAGGGCGGTGAGGGCGCCATAGCGCACGGTGAGCCGGCGCAGCTCCAGCAGCGGCGTCATCGCTGCTCCGCTCCGGCGGCGCTTCCCTGGCCGCCCAGGTAGGCCTCGATCACGAGCGGGTCACGGCGCACCTCGGCGGGGCTGCCCAGGGCGATGCGCTTGCCGAAGTTGAGCACCGCCAGCCGGTCGCAGAGGCGCATCATCAGCGGCACGTGGTGCTCGATGATCAGCACCGTCAGGGAGAAGTGGTCGCGGATCCGGCTGATCAGCTGCCGCAGGTCGTCCTTCTCGGCCGGGTTCATGCCGGCGGCGGGTTCATCCAGCAGCAGCAGCTGGGGTGCCGTGGCCAGGGCCCGGGCGATCTCCAGCCGCCGGCGGTCGCCGTAGGGCAGATCCCCGGCCCGCTGCTCGGCCAGGGCGTCGAGCTCCAGCAGCGCCAGCAGGTCCATGGCCCGGGCCTGCAGCCGCCCCTGGTGGCGGCGGAAGGCGCCGTTGGCCAGCAGGGCCCCCAGCAGGGGGGCGCGGGCGGCATGGTGCAGGCCCACCAGCACGTTCTCCCGCACCGACAGGCTCTCGAACAGGCGCAGGTTCTGGAAGGTGCGGGCGATGCCGAGCCGGTTGAGGCCGCTGGCCCCCAGGCCCGTGGTGGGCACCCCCCGCCACAGGCAGCGGCCGCCGCTGGCGGTGGTGAGGCCGGAGATCACATTGAACAGGGTGGTCTTGCCGGCGCCGTTGGGACCGATCAGGCCGAAGATCTCCCCCTCCGCCAGCTCCAGGCTGACCCGATCGAGGGCCAGCAGGCCGCCGAAGCGGCAGCTCACCGCCTCCACCTGCAGCAGGGGAGCCGCGGCCGTGCCGTCGGAGCTCCGGCTCATGGGGCCTGGGGAGCCTGGCGGCCCCGGTGACGGCCCCGGCCCAGCAGGGCTCCCAGCCCCCGCAGCCGCTCCGCCGTCACCAGTCCCTGGGGAAAGAACAGCGGACCGAGCAGGATCACGGAGCCGAACAGGATCAGGCGCAGGTCCCCCACCGGCCGCAGCAGCTCCGGCAGGGCGGTGAGCGCCAGGCCCCCCAGCACCGGCCCCAGCCAGAAGCGCGAACCGCCGAACACCACGAAGGCCAGGGTGGTGATGCTGGCGTCGAAGCTGCCGACCCTGGCGTTCCAGGCGTTGAGGAAATGGGCCGCCAGTGCCCCGGTGACGCCGGCCAGCACGGCGCTGGCCACAAAGGCGAGCAGCTTGGTGCGCGGCGTGTCAATGCCCAGGCTGGCCGCCGCCAGTTCGTCGTCGCGGATGGCGGCCATGGCCCGGCCCAGGCGGAGGGCCTCCAGCCGCTGGCATAACCAGCAGGCCAGGGCCAGCAGAGCCAGGGTGAACAGCACGTAGCCGCCGGGGTGCGCGAAGGGCTGGGGGATGCCGAAGATGCCCATGGCGCCGCCGGTGAAGGGCAGGTTGAGGTTGAGCACCCGCAGGATCTCCACCAGGGCGATGGTGGCGATGGCCAGGTAGATGCCCCGCAGCCGCAGCACCGGGCCGCCGATCGCCAGGGCGATCAGTCCCGCCAGGATCCCCCCCAGCACCATCTCCGCCAGCAGGGCCCACAGTGGTGAGGTGGCACCGCTGCCGGCGAAGGCGGCAACGCCGGTGGAGAGCAGGGCAGCCACGTAGCCCCCCACCGCATAGAAGCCGGGGGTGGCCAGCGACAGCTGGCCGCAGCGCAGGGGCAGGTACACCGAAAGCGCCAGCAGGGCGCCGAGCAGCATCTGTTCGAGCAGGGCGGCGTCCATGACCCTCACACCTTGGTGGGCAGCGGCCGGCCGAGCAGCCCCTGGGGGCGCAGCAGCAGCACCAGAAACAGGAAGCCGTAGCTGACCGCATCCTTGTAGCCCGACCAGTCGGCCGGCACGAAGGCCTCCGCCAGGCCGACGATCAGCCCGCCCAGGACCGCCCCTGGCACGCTGCCCAGTCCCCCCAGCACCAGCACCGCCAGACCCTTGAGGCCGTAGCCGATGCCGAAGTAGGGCCCGGCGATGCTGACGCTCAGCCCCACCAGCCCGCCGGCGACCCCGGCCAGGAAGCCGCTGAGCCCGAAGGCCAGCCGCACCATCGCCGTGCTGTCGATGCCCAGCAACTGGGCGGTTTCGGGGTCTTCGGCCACCGCCTGCAGGCCTTTGCCGTTGCGGCTGCCCTCCAGCCAGAGGCTGAGCAGGGCCAGCAGCAACAACGCGATCCCCAGCAGCAGGGCCTGCACCGTGCGCACCCGGGCACCGAGGAGGGGGAAGGAGGCCGGCAGGCCGCCGAGGACGCTGGTGGGGATGGCATAGCTTTCGGCCCCCACCAGCAGCTGGATCAGGTTCACCAGGATCACACCGGCCCCCAGGCTGGTGATCAGGGCCAGCAGCGGATCGGCCCGGCGGCGGCGCAAGGGCCGGAAGGCCACCCGCTCCACCAGCAGGGCCACCAGGGCCGCCCCCAGCCCCGCCAGGGGCAGGGCGCCCCAGAAGGGCAGGGCGACGGGCAGCTGGAAACCGGCCAGCAGGCCGTTGGCCCCGACCGCACCGCCGATCAGCAGGTAGGTGAAGTAGGCCCCCAGGGTGAACACCGCCCCGTGGGCGAAGTTGATCACCCCGAGCACCGAGAACACCAGGGTGTAGCCGAGGGCGAACAGCCCGTACACCGTCCCCACCGACAGACCGTTGACCAGGATCTGGAGCAGGTCCACCCGGGGCTTACTTGAGCAGGGCGAAGCGTCCGTTGCGCCCGCCAGGATCCATGCGCACCTGGGCCACGAAGAACTGGCTCTGGATCACCTCACCCTCGGGGGTAAAACGGATCTCCCCCAGGGGGGTGGCATAGGTGCCGGCCAGGAGCTCCTGCATCAGCTGCTTGCGGGTCGCCGCCAGGGGGGCGCCGGCCAGGGGCTGGCGTTGGTCGAGGCGCACCAGGGCCTCGCCGATCACCTGCAGGGCTGTGTACGCCTGGGCGGTGAGCTGGGGCGGGATGGCGCCGCCCTTGGCGGCCTTGAACGCCTTGAGGAAGGCGGTGTTGGCCGGGGTGTCGAGTTCGGGGCTGTAGGCCTGGGCGATCAGCAGCCCGTCGCAGTACTTCTGGCAGATCGGGTAGATGTTGGGGGTGTTCATGCCGTTGCCGGCCACGATCAGGCCCCGGTAGCCCAGCTCCCGCAGCTGGCGGATCAGGTTGCCGCCGTCCACCGCCTGCAGCGACAGCACGATCAGATCGGGCTTCTCCCGCAGGGCCGCGCTGATCTGGTTCTGGAAGTCCTGGTCGTTGAGCTGGGTGCGCTGCACCGTCACCGGCTCGAGGCCCTTCTCCTTGAGGGCCTCCTGGAAGATGGTGGTCTCGGCGGTGCTGTAGGCGTCGTCCTGGGCATAGAACACCGCCGCCCGCTTCAGCCCCGGCTGGATCTTCAGGGCCCGATCAATGGCCAGGGGAGCGATCACCGAGCTCTGGGCCGAGACCCGGCTGATGAAGAAGCCGATCTCCGGGATGCCGGTGGCCGTGTTGGAGGGGGCCACCACCGGCACGCCGCGGCGCTGGGCGATGGGGTCGGCGGAGAAGGCCTGCTGGGAGAGGGTGGGGCCGACCAGGGCCAGCACGCCCCGGTTGATCTGCAGGGTGAAGGCCGCATTGGCCCCCGGTTCGTCGCTGCCGCTGTCCTCCAGGGCCAGCGTCAGGGGACGGCCGTTGATGCCGCCGCTGCCGTTGCGCTGCTTGAGGGCCAGCTCCAGGCCGATCTTCTGGTCCTGGCCGTAGACGTTGGCGTTCCCGGTGAGGGCCAGCACCGCCCCCACCGGCACACCCGCGGCCACATCCACGGGTTGGCTGGCGTCATCGCTGCCGCAAGCCGCCAGCAGCAGGGTGAGGGTCAGCAGCCCCGTGCCGACCCGCAGGAGACGACCGACGCTCACGCCAGCGTGCGGAAGACGTCGCGGAAGGCGGCGATGGTCGCGTCGATGTCGGCGTCGCTGTGGGCCAGGGAGGTGAAGCCGGCCTCGAAGGCACTCGGTGCCAGATAGACGCCGCGCTCGAGCATGCCGCGGTGCAGCCGACCGAAGCGGGCTGTGTCGGCGGCCTTGGCCTGCTCAAAGTTGTGCACCGGCCCCTCGCAGAGGAAGAAGCCGAACATGGCGCTGATGTTGCCGCCGCAGCAGGGAACCCCCGCCTCGGCGGCGGCGGCGCGGATGCCGTCGCTGAGCCGGCGGGTGATCGTCTCCAGCCGCTCGTAGGTGCCGGGTTGCTTCAACAGCTGCAGGGTCTTGATGCCGGCGGTCATGGCCAGGGGGTTGCCGCTCAGGGTGCCGGCCTGATACATCGGCCCGGCCGGCGCCACCATCGCCATGATGTCGGCCCGACCGCCGTAGGCCCCCACCGGCAGGCCGCCGCCGATCACCTTGCCCATGGTGGTGAGATCGGGGGTGACCCCGAAGCGGGCCTGGGCGCCGCCGTAGCTGATGCGGAAGCCGGTCATGACTTCGTCGAACACCAGCAGGGCACCGTTCTCCTTGGTGAGTTCCCGCAGGCCCTCCAGGAAGCCGGGCTCGGGGGTGATGAAGCCCGCATTGCCCACCACCGGCTCGAGGATCACCCCGGCGATCTCACCGGGGTTGTTGGCGAACAGCTCCTTGACCGACTCCAGGCAGTTGTAGGGAGCGGTGAGGGTGCCGGCCGTGACCGCCCGCGGCACCCCGGGGGAATCGGGCAGGCCGAGGGTGGCCACCCCGGAGCCCGCTTTCACCAGGAACATGTCCGCGTGGCCGTGGTAGCAGCCTTCGAACTTGATCACCTTCTCGCGGCCGGTGAAGGCGCGCATCAGCCGCAACACCGCCATGCAGGCCTCGGTGCCGGAATTGACGAAGCGCACCATCTCCACCGAGGGCACGGCGGCGATCACCAGCTCGGCCAGCTCGTTCTCGAGCACGCAGGGGGCACCGAAGCTGGTGCCCTTCTCCAGGGCCTCGTGCAGGGCGGCGATCACTTCCGGGTGGCTGTGGCCGCAGATGGCGGGCCCCCAGCTGCCGACGTAATCGATGTAGCGGTTGCCGTCCACATCCCAGGCGTAGGCGCCCTTGACCCGGTCGAAGACGATCGGCTGGCCGCCCACCGACTTGAAGGCCCGCACCGGGGAATTGACCCCACCGGGCATGAGTGTCTGGGCGGCGGCGAAGATCTCCTCGGATCGGGTGGTGACGAGGGAAGGGGCCGAGACGGGCGCTGAAGGGGTGGCCGAACTCAAGGCAGGATCCGCGGAAGGTGGACGCATTCGTTTCCCATCCTGACCCAGAAGGGTGCCGGGGTGTCTGGCCTCAGTAAGTTCGGAAGCAATGCCCCCCCTTCCCCGGCCCACCGGAGCCCCTGCGTGACGATCGACTGGGCCGCGATGGAGCGCCACTGCCGCGCCCTGCTGCCGGCACGGGCGGTGGTGGCGGCGCCCCAGGAACTGCTGGCCTACGACTGCGACGGCCTCACCCTGCACCGGGCCCAGCCGTCGCTGGTGGTGCTGCCGGAGACCACCGAACAGGTGGCCGCGGTGCTGCGGCTCTGCCACCGCTTGGGGGTGCCCTTCGTGGCGAGGGGCAGCGGCACCGGTCTCTCCGGTGGCGCCCTGGCGGAGAACGGGGCGCTGGTGATCGCCACCACCCGGATGCGCTCGATCCTGGAGGTGGATCTGGCCAACCGGCGCCTCACCGTGCAGCCCGGCGTGATCAATGGCTGGGTCACCCGGGCGGTGGCCGGTGAGGGTTTCTACTACGCCCCGGACCCCTCCAGCCAGGTGGTGTGCAGCATCGGCGGCAACGTGGCCGAGAACTCCGGTGGGGTGCACTGCCTCAAGTACGGCGTCACCAGCAACCACGTGCTGGAGATGGAGGTGGTGCTGCCCGATGGCACGGTCACCACCCTGGGCAGCGGCCTGGCGGAAACCCCCGAGCTGGATCTGCGCGGTGTGTTCATTGGCAGCGAGGGCACCCTCGGCATCGCCACCGCCATCACCCTGCGGCTGCTGCGGGCGCCCCAGAGCGTGGCGGTGCTGCTGGCCGATTTCACCGCCATGGAGGCTGCCGGTGAGGCGGTGCGCCTGGTCACCGCCGCCGGCGTGCTGCCGGCGGGGATGGAGATCATGGACAACGTCACCATCAACGCCGTCGACGATCTGTTCGGCCGCGATGAGTACCCCCGCGATGCGGCGGCGGTGCTGCTGATCGAACTGGACGGGCAGGAGCGGGAGGTGACGGCGGCCGTCGAGATCGCCGGTGAGCTCTGTCGCCGGGCCGGCGCCCGCACGATCCGGCGGGCCTCCAGTGAGGCCGACCGGGCCCTGCTGTGGAAGGGCCGCAAGTCCGCCTTTGCCGCCGTCGGCCGGATCACCCCCACCTATTACGTGCAGGACGGCGTGGTGCCCCGCAGCGCCCTGCCCGCCGTGCTGGCGGCGATCGAGCAGCTCAGCCGCCGCTACGACCTGCCGGTGGCCAACGTGTTCCATGCCGGTGACGGCAATCTCCACCCCCTGATCCTGTATCGGGCCGATGAACCCGGCGTGATCGACCGGGTGCAGGAGCTGGGGGCCGACATCCTGCGCCTCTGCATCGAGGCCGGCGGCAGCATCACCGGCGAGCACGGGGTGGGCAGCGACAAACGCTGCTACCTCGACTGGATGTTCGCCCCCGACGACCTGGCCACCATGCGCCTGGTGCGTGAGGCCTTCGACCCGGCGGGCCTGGCCAACCCCGGCAAGATCTTCCCCACCCCGCGCAGCTGTGGCGAATCGGCGCGGCGCCAGGCGTCCTCACTCACCCTGCGTCTCGATGTGCCCGCCATCGGCGGAGTCCAGCAGCCGAGCCTGGAGACCCTGGACGTCTTCTGATCCGCGCTGGTGCGTCGACCTACGTTGAAGGGGCCCTCTTCTGCCGGCACTCCATGAAGATCCGCCTGCTGGCCAGCCTGGGGTTGGCTGCTGTACTGGTTGCCACGACCCCCGCCCAGGCCCAGTCCCCGGTCGTCAACCTGGTGGCCAAGAAGGTGATCGAGCGCTACCAGAAGTCCACCTGTGACCAACTCTGGGCCGCCCGCAGTGAGCGGCGTGGGTCGCAGGAGCAGCGGGTGCTCGACATGCTCAATGACGATCCCCAGATGCGCCAGACCTTCATCGACCAGGTCGCCGGCCCGGTGATGAACAAGTTGATCGTCTGCGGGATGATCCCCTGAGCGGCCCCTCGGCGAGCAGCCCTCAGCCAGCAGCCGTGAGCCACCAGCGCCCCAGGCCCACCAGGGTGGCGACGCCGATCATGGGCATGGCCCCGAGGCCCCGGCCCAGCAGCACCACAGCCGCCAGCAGCACCGCCACCGCGCCGCCATCGAGAGCTCCGGAGGGGGCCAGGGCCGGCCCGGCCAGGTAGAGCGCCAGGCTCCCGATCACCCCCACGACGGCGGCGGTGATGGCGGTGAGGGGGGCGCCGACGCGCAGGTCCTCGCGGCTCGCCTCCACCAGGGGACCGCCGGCCAGGATGAACAGGAAGGAGGGCAGGAAGGTGAACCACACCACCACCAGGGCGGCCACCACGCCGGCCGAGAGCGTGCCGCTGCCGTTCCAGCCCCCCATGAAGCCCACGAAGGCCACCACCATGATCAATGGCCCGGGCGTGGTCTCCCCCAGGGCCAGGCCGTCCACCATCTGGCCGGCATTCAGCCAGCCGTAGGTGTCCACCGCCCCCTGGGCCACGTAGGGGAGCACGGCATAGGCCCCCCCGAAGCTGACCAGGGCCACCTTGGTGAAGAAGCGGGCCATCGTGGCCAGCTGGCCGTTCCAGCCCCCCGCCAGCGTCAGCAGGGTCAGGGGCAGGCCGAGGGCCACCCCGCCCCCCAGCAGGGTGAGGGCAAGGCGGCGCCAGTGGAAGCGGGCATGGGCTGGCGTGGGCGTGTCATCGCCGTGCAGGGCGGCGTCGGGGGGAGTGGCCCCGTGCCTGGCGCTGGCCACGGCTCGCGACGGGGCCTGGAACAGGGCTGGCCGCAGCCGGCCACCGATCCAGCCCACCAGGGCCGTGGCGAGGATCAGGGCCGGGTAGGGCACCCGGCCCGCGGCCAGGGCCAGGCAGGCCGCCGCCGCGATCAGCACCAGGGCGGGGTTGTGGAGCGTGCGCCGCCCCAGCCGCCAGGTCGCCTGCAGCACGATCCCCAGCACGGCCGGTTTGAGCGCCCAGAACACCGCCACCAGCACCGGCAGCTGGCCCCAGAGGGCATAGAGCGCCGAGAGGCTCAGCAGCACCAGCACCGAGGGCAGCAGGAACAGGCCGCCGGCGATCAGGGCGCCGCCCAGGCCGTGCATCAGCCAGCCCAGGTAGGTGGCCAGCTGGGTGGCCTCCGGCCCCGGCAGCAGCATGCAGTAGTTGAGCGCGTGCAGGAAACGCCGCTCCGACAGCCAGCGCCGGCGCTCCACCAGCTCGGCGTGCAGCAGCCCGATCTGCCCGGCCGGCCCACCGAAGCTGACCAGCCCCAGCCGCAGCCAGAAGCGGGCGGCGGTGGCGAGGCTATAGGAATCCTTGGTCATCGTTCAGCCCTGCCAGGTGCACACCTTAATCAGCCTGTCGGTTGTCAAACCCGGCCCAAAAAGGCCATCATCGCGACCGGGAAACTGATGTGCTTTCACCTACACCGTTCCGGCCAAAGTGGCAGCAGGATTTGTTTGGTTCAGATGTCCGTTCTCCTGGCCTACAGACGATGCGACGCCAACCCCAGGCCGATGACCTGTCTGAGCCATCGGGGACAACCACAGACCGAGCCTTTTTCAGTCCCTGGAAGAATTGGCGCGCCTGGCTGGTGATTCTTGGTGGCGTCGTCATCGGTTATGGGATCGGGTTTTCCCCCCAGTTATTCATCCTGCTGGCGATGGTGTGTCTGGCTTGCGGTTGGTTGTTCGGGCGTTGATCCGCATTCAAAGTCTTTTCAGATCTGTGGCCAACCATGCGAATGTCCGTTGATTCGGCTCCGTCGTCCGTGGTCCATGGCCCGGCCCTGCTGCTGGTCGTCGGGTTCCTGATGGTCCCCTTGCTGATCGGGGTGCCGCTGCTTGTCCTGGGCCTTGCCCCGCTGCGCTCGGCCGATGGAGCCCCGGCGCTGCCGTTCCTCTCCCGTTCCCTGGCCCGCTGGCGTCAGGCCAGCGACTGCCGCAGGATCGATGCCAGCTGACCCTCTTCCGCCAGGAACCCGTCGTGGCCGTGGTGGCTGTCGATGCAGGTGAAGCGGATGGGCCCACCGATCCCCCGTGGCTCCCGCTGGCTGTGGGGCGGGAAGAGCCGGTCGGAGCTCACCGACACCACGCCCACGGCCGACGTCATGGCCGGCCATGGCCTGGGTGAGGACGCTGTAGCTGTTGGCATCGAAGCGATCGAGGAAGACGTCCCCGTCGTCGAGGCCCCCGTAGGTGCGTCGGGCCATGCGGCGGGCCAGATCCAGCCCCGCCCGGGGGCCGCCGCCGGGATGGCCGATCGCCCATTCCATGGCGCGTATGCCGCCCATGGAGCCCCCGATCACCGCTTGCCACCGTCGGATCTGGAGGCTGTCGCTGAAGGCCACCTCCGCCTCCACCTGGTCGCGGATCGTGAGCGCGGGGAATCGGCTCCCCCAGGGCCTGCCGTCGGGGGCCTGGCTGCCGGGGCCGCTGCTGCCCTGGCAGCCCCCCGGCACATTCGGGCAGACCACGCAGTACCGGTCGGTGTCGATCGCCCGACCCGGGCCGATCAGCCCATCCCACCATCCCCCGGTGGTGTGGCCGGGACCGGCCGGACCGGCGGCTTGGCTGTCGTCGCTGAATCCATGCAGGAGCAGCACCCCGTTGCTGCGGGAGGCATTGGGCTGCCCCCAGCACTCATGGACGATGGTGATCGGCCCCAGCGTGTCTCCGGATTCCAGCCGCAACGGCTGCTCGCCGAACAGCTCGATGACGTGCCGGTGGCCGGCGCGAGGGTTCGTCCGGGTGGTCACCAAGGTCAGGCCTCCTGCGGCGACGCCGAGCGGAGGCGGCGGCCCGAGCGGAGTCCCGGGATCCCCCGGAAAAGCTGGAGCCATCCATGGCGTTGCCGCCCGGCCAAGGGCAGGTCCTGTTGTTGCCAGGCCCCGAAGCCGCCGGCGAGATGGCGGATGCGGCGGACATGGCCCTGCGTCTGGAGTTGTTCGATTGTCGTGGCCGAATGCCGGGTGCTTTCGCCAACCAGGATCAGGTCACCATCGGGAAGCTCGCCGCTGATGAGCCAGCCGCTGGGAATGTTGTGACTCCCCGGAACATGGCTGCGGTGATAGCGGCCCCTGGAGCGAAGATCGATGATCAGTTCAGCTGAACCGGGGCGATTCCGCCCTGACCCCGCCAGCAAGCGCAGGAGTTGCCGGGGGGAGAGGAGATCACTGGACAGGCCAGTGGATTCTGGATGTTGGAAGGACGGAGTCATGGGGACCCTTAGCTGAAGGATCTCAATCTTCAGGCCTGATGGTCTTAACTACGGTAATCGGGGCAACAAACCGTTTTAAGTAGCTATTCCGTCCTTGCGATCTCCCGAGGCGATCCAGGATTACCGAGTTTGAGTGCCGCCCATGAAAAAGAATCCTGCCGAACAGCAGGATCCTTGAATTCCCTTACGCGCACTCTTTCGGAGCACTCCCATTAGGGTGCTCTGCTCCTGTCGCTCCGGTCGTGGTTGTGAACACACGCCAGAAGGCCTGAACGCACAGGCTGATGCCCTGGTCTCCAGCCAAGCTGAACGGAACAAGGACCCTTCTTCCGTTCCGCATGGGCTACCACCACGATCACGATGGTCTCCGCAATCGACAGGACTCCCACTGCGATCTGGAATTCATCACGCGGGCTGAGCGCCAGGAACTCCAGCCGCTGGAGGTCCGCCGCCTGCTCTGGGAGGGGGCCACTCTGGTGCAGCGGCAGCATCCGCTCGGCGACTCCCTCCAGGGGGCCGTCCAGCTGGAGGCGGAAATGGAGGCGGATCGGATCCGCGCCCTGCTGCCCGACCTTGCCTACCCCTTGCTCTGTGTCGGACGGGGCCGTGGGGGGGCGATCCAGGCCCCAGCCGTGCAGCTGGCGGAGGATCTGCTCAACCTTGGCTATCGGCATGTGTTCTGTCTGGCCTAGGGGATCCGGGTGGAACGGGAGCAGGTGGCTGGTGCCGTACCACTTCTCCCCCCACCAGCAGAACGGCCTCTCCCGCCTGCAGCGGCAACCATTCCTCGTCCGTGGTGAGCGGCTCGGTGCTGACGACCGTCACAACGTCGTCGTCGCCGGCCAGTTCGGAAAAATCCACGCTGAGATCGTCATCGGCCAGGGTGGCCCGGCCGAATGGAGACCGGCGTGTGATCCGGTGCAGTCGGCTGCTGGCGTGGGCGAACAGCCAGTCGCCGTTGCTGATCAGACAGTTGAAGGTGCCCTGTTGCTCCAGCCGCCGTGAGCTGTCCACCAGGGTGGCGAAGATGCCGTCAACATCCTCAGGATCCCCGTCGGCGGCGTTCAACTGCTCGAGGATCCAGCAGAAGGCGATTTCGCTGTCGGTGGATCCTTCCGGTAGGAACAGGTGCGTCTCCGGAAGCGGACCCAGCAAGTTGCCGTTATGGGCGAACACCCACTCCCGCCCGCGCCAGCGGCGATGGAAGGGGTGGCAGTTCTCCAGGGCCACCACCCCCTGGGTGGCCTTGCGGATGTGGGCGATCGAGCAACGGGAGCGCAGATCCAGGCGGGCCACCCGGGCGGCGATGGGCGAGAAGGCCGCCGGGGCGTCTTCCCGGTACAACTGCACGCCGCGGCCGTCCGGGTCGAAGCTGGCCACCCCCCAACCATCGGCGTGGACTCCGGTGGCGCCGCCCCGGCGGGTGAGGCCATGGAACGAGAAGCGCATGTCGGTGGGGGTGTTGGCACTGAGGGCCAGCAGTTCGCACATCGTCTGGCAGCCACCGTCGCCCCCATTGTCTCCGCAGGGATCAGCGCGAGCGGCTGAACAGTTGGTCCCAGACCCCGTCCTTGCCGAAGAAGGTGGCGTTGATCTGGTTCCAGCCGCCGAAGTCGCTGGCCGAGAACAACTGCTTCACGGGGGCGAAGCGGTCCTTCACCCGGCTCCACACACCTGGACTGACCGGACGGAAGCCCTCCTCGGCGAAGATCTCCTGGGCCGGCTCGCTCTGCAGATAGGCGGCCAGGGCTTCGGCGGCCTTGCGGGTGCCCTTGCGGTCCACGTTGCGGTCGATGACGGTCACCGGGCCCTCGATGCGGATGTTGACCTCAGGCACGATGAAGGGCGCCTTGAGATCACCGCTGCGCTTGGCCAGGATCGCCTCGTTCTCATAGTTGAGCAGCACGTCGCCCTGGCCGCGCTTGAGGAACACGTCACTGGCCTCGCGGGCGTCCTTGGGCAGGTTTTCCACGTTGCGGTAGACGGAGCCCACGTAGGCCTTGGCCTGGTCCTCGCTGCCCCCGGTCTGGCTGATCGAGCCCCAGAGGCCAAGGAAGTTCCAGCGGGCTCCACCGGAGGTCTTGGGATTGGCCGTCACCACGGTGATGCCGGGCTTGGCCAGATCCGCCCAGGTCCGGACCCCTTTGGGGTTGCCGTCGCGTGTGACGAAGGCCACCACCGAGTGGGTGATGATCGAGCCGCCGGGCACATCCTTCTCCCAGCCTGGCAGGACCAGGCCCTCCTCCTGGAGCTTCAGCACGTCACCGGCCAGGGCCAGGGTGGCCACGTCGGCATCGAGGCCGTCGATGATCGCCCGGGTCTGGGAGCCGGAACCGCCGTAGCTGGTCTTCACGGCAATGGCCTGGCCGGTTCGGGCCTTCCAGTCGGCTTCGAACGTGGGCAGGATCCGGTCGTAGGCCCCCTTGGTGACGGCGTAGCTCACCAGCAGCAGCTCCTGTGGAGCGCCGCCGGCACCGGCAACACCCTCGGGCCGGGGGCTGCAGCCCGTCAGGGCCAGCCCGCCCACCAGGACAGCGGTCAAGGCGAGCGGGGCGGCCGCGCGGGGGGCGGTGGCAGGTTCGGAGCTATAAACCACGGTTCTCTGATCGACAATCAGCCAGAGCTTACACCGGTAACCCGATCGGCTTCATCACCCGCCCCGTCCGGTGCGGGCTCGGGGTGAGCCGGCCGGCCTCAGCGGGATTTGGAGAAGATCGAATCCCAGAGCCCTCCCTTGCCGAAGAAACGCTTGTTGATGGTGTCCCAGCCGCCGAAGTCCTTCGCGGTGAACAGCTTCGTGACCGGAGCAAATCGGGATCGCGTCTCGGCCTTGACCTTGGCGGTGACGGGCCGGAAGCCCTCCTCGGCGAAGGCCCGCTGGGCCGCATCGGTGTAGAGGCAGCGGGCGAAGGCTTCGGCCACCTTGCGGGTTCCCTTGCGGTCCACGTTTTTGTCGACCACGGCAATCGGCCCTTCGATCAGGATGTTCGTGGTGGGCACGATGTAGGGGGTTTTCCAGGTGCCGCTCTTCCTGGCCAGGATCGCCTCGTTCTCGTAGTTGAGCAGCACATCACCCTGGTTGCGTTTCACGAAGACGTCGGTGGCCTCACGGGCATCCTTGGGCAGGGTTTCCACATTGCGATAGACGTTCGTCACGAAGGCGCGGGCCTTGGCTTCATTGCCGCCGGTCTCGGTCACCGAGCCCCAGAGGCCCAGGAAGTTCCAGCGGGCGCCGCCGGAGGTTTTGGGATTGGCGGTGATCACCTCCACATTCTTGTTGTCGAGATCGTTCCAGGTGCGGACCTTCTTGGGGTTGCCGGGTCTCACGAAGAAGGCGACCACCGAGTTGGTGATGATGCTGTTGTTGGGGTTCTCCTTCTCCCAGCCCGGACGGATCAGCCCCGCCTCCTCGAGCTTGAGGGTGTCGGCCGTCAGGGCCAGGCCCACCACATCCGCCGCCAGCCCGTCGATCACCGCCCGGGTCTGGGAACCGGAGCCGCCGTAGCTGGTGCGGATGACAACGCTCTGGCCGGTCCGCTTCTTCCAGTCGGCCGTGAATCGGGGAATGATCCTGTCGTAGGCCGCCTTGGTGACGGCGTAGGAGACCAGCAGCAGTTCCTGATTTTTCGCCGGTTGCTGGGCCTGGGCCTGCAGGGGCAGCAGGGTGCCGGAACCCCCCAGGGCAAGGGCGGCGGCCAGGGGGGCGGCCACCAGGCCGGGATGCCACGGGCGGCGGCCGGCTGGAGCGGCCGACAAGGAGAACGAATGAAGCACAGTTATCCGATGGGTGAACTGTTGAAAGCTATCCCTCGCCTGGCTCCGCTGATGTAGGGCGGACTACACCGATGGGGAGCCTGGGGGGCGGTTCCCCAATGCTGTGGGGCTGCCACAATCCCCGTAAGACAACCGTGGAATCCCTTGGCCTTCAGCGCGAAAACCGGCTACGGCCTCGTCTCGCTCATGGAGCTGGCCGCCATCCATTCCCGCGGCGGGGTGCTGCAGGTGGCGGAGATCGCCCAGCGCCAGGCCATCCCCGACCGCTACCTGGAGCAGATGCTCGCCAGCCTGCGCCGGGGCCAGATCCTGCGCAGCATCCGCGGGCCGAAGGGGGGCTACCAGCTGGCCCGGCCGCCGGCGGAGATCCGCGTCGATGACGTGGTGACTTGCCTGGAGGGGGATGTGGCCCCCCGTTCCGCTGGCGAGGGCGCCACTCCCGAATTCGAGGTGCTGGGCCGGCTGGAGCAGCGCCTGGAGGAGGCCCGCCTGGGGATTCTCTCGGGCACCACCCTGCAGGACCTGCTCGACCAGCGGGACCATCTGGCCCAGGCCCAGGCGATGTACTTCATCTGAGGCGGAGCCCGCGCTGGATCGTTAAATAGGCCACATTACCGATGGGGAATGCGAGGTATGGTTTGGGGGTCCCCGCAGGCCCCCCATGTGCTGTTGTCAGCGAATGCCTGTTGCCAGCCGATCGCTGGCCGTTTGCTCTGCCCAGATGACCCCGACCCCATCCCTTTTTTCCTGCGGCCATGGCCACCTCACGCTTACCCCAGGCTCTCCGCCTCACGCTCCTGCCCCATGACGTCCTGCCCGATGGGCTGCACTGGAGAATCCAGGACGGCTACATCCGCACCGCGTCCCACGACGAGGACGGCGAGTCCTTCACCCTCGGCCTCTGGGGCCCGGGCGACTGGGTGACCAATGCCTACTCAGCCCTGCGGCCGGTGGAGATCCAGTGCCTGTCCACCGTCGTGGTGGAGCAGGGCCATCCCAGCGAGGCCGAGATCCTGGCCTTCCTGCATCACCAGATCCGCAACACCGAGGAACTGTTCGAAATCAACCGGGTCCGCGGCGCCGAGTCGCGGCTGCTGAGGCTGCTGCGCTGGATCGGCATCCGCTTCGGGCAGGTCAGCAGCCGGGGCTACAGGCTCTCGCTTCGCGACATGAACCTCACCCACCAGGCCCTGGCGGAGATCTGCGGCCTCACCCGGGTGACGGTCACCAAGACCCTCAACCATTTCAAGCGCCTCGGCCTGCTGCATCAGGTGAGTGACACCGACCTGATGGTCAGCATCCCCTGAGCGTGCCGAAGCGTTTCAGCACCAAACTCTCAACGTCCCATTCACAGCACCCATCCCTTTCAACAACCCTGATCGCCATGGTCGCCCAGTATTTCCGCTCCAGGCTCAATGAGCCCCAGCCCCAACGCTTCACCCTCGTTTTCCGCAACGGTGAGCTGCTGCGCCACCAGGATCCCCTGGCCGTGGCCCAGTACCTCGCCGATGCCCGCCTGGCGGAGGTCCGTTCCGAACCTCCGCGGCGCCGCGCCGCCGCATCTCAGATCGAATAATCCGGCTGGAAGGCGTGGGCCTGACGGCTGATCACATGCAGTCGGTCGCCGGGCTTCAGGTTGGCGACGTCGACCTCTTCCCGGGGGAACTGGGCCACCACCACCTCTTCCGTGTCGAGCACCAGTTCCGCCTGCAGGTCGCGGCCCATGTGGGTGAGGCGACGCAGGCGTGCCGGCACGGTGCCCGGCTGGGGGGTGGCATGCACCTGCACGTGGTGGGGGCGCACGAAGATCCGCCCGTCCGCCGGCAGCGGCGGCACGGCGCCACGGCGCACGGGCAGGGCGCCGCTGGGCAGTTCGTTGACGGCCCCCACGAAGCTCATCACGAAGGGGGAGGCGGGATGGTCGTAGATCTCCGCCGGGGAGCCGATCTGCTCCACCCGGCCTTCGTTCATCACCACGATCCGGTCGGCCACCTCCATGGCCTCTTCCTGGTCGTGGGTGACGATCACGGTGGTGACGTGCATCTCGTCGTGGAGGTTGCGCAACCAGGCGCGCAGCTCCTTGCGCACCTTGGCATCGAGGGCGCTGAAGGGCTCATCGAGCAGCAGCACCCGGGGCTGCACCGCCAGGGCCCGGGCCAGGGCCACCCGCTGGCGCTGGCCGCCGGAGAGCTGGGAGGGGAAGCGGCTGCCATAGCCCCGCAGGTGGACAAGGTCGAGCAGTTCGTCCACGCGGCGGCGGATCGCCTCGGGCTTCCAGCGGCGCAGCTCGAGGCCGAAGGCCACGTTGCGACGCACGTTGCGGTGCTTGAACAGGGCGAAATGCTGGAACACGAAGCCCACCTGGCGCTCCTGCACCGAGCGTTGGGTGGCCTCTTCGCCGGTGATCCAGATGCGGCCGGCATCGGCCTCCTCCAGCCCGGCGATCAGGCGCAGCAGGGTGCTCTTGCCTGATCCGGACGGCCCCAGCAGGGCCACCAGGGAGCCACTCTCCACGTCGACGCTGACGTCGTCCACGGCACAGAAGTCGCCGAAGTTCTTGCTGACGTTGGCGACGCGGATGCCCATCGGAGCGGCCTGGGTGGCAGGGAGAATCCGACTATACCGGTAAGCGCACCGCCGAACCGTCCTTTAGTCTGACGTCCATCCGTCCCCCTGCCCCGATGGCCCCCGCCCTCCTGCGTCGCTGGCGCCCACCGGCCCTGGCGCTGCCCAGCTGGCCCTGGCGCATCACCTGGACCTACCTGGGCCTGATCCTTTTTCTGCCCCTGGGGGCCATGCTGCTCAAGGCCGCCCGCGTCGGTCCCGTCGGGTTCTGGGAGATGGCCACCACCCCCGAGGCCCTCGCCACCTACCGGGTCAGCTTCGGCCTCGCTCTCGTGGCCAGCCTGATCAACGGCGTGTTCGGGCTGGTGGTGGCCTGGGCGCTGGTGCGCTGCCGCTTCCCGGGCCAGCGGCTGCTGGATGCCCTGATCGATCTCCCCTTCGCCCTGCCCACCGCCGTGGCTGGGCTGGCCCTCACGGCCGTCTACAGCACCAACGGCTGGCTGGGGCAACCGCTGAACGAGGCCTTCGGCCTCAAGGTGGCCTTTGCCGCCCCCGGGGTGGCGGTGGCGATGGTGTTCATCTCGCTGCCCTTCGTGGTGCGGACGGTGGAGCCGGTGCTGCGTTCCCTGGAGAGGGAGCAGGAGGAAGCCTCCTGGTGCCTGGGGGCCTCGCCATTGCAGACCACCGTGCGGGTGGTGCTGCCCCAACTGTTGCCGGCGATCCTCGGCGGGGTGGCCCAGGGCTACAGCCGGGCCGTGGGGGAATACGGCTCGGTGGTGATGATCTCCAGCAACGTGCCCTTCCGTGACCTGATCACCCCCACCCTGATCATCCAGAAACTCGAGGAGTACGACTTTGAGGCCGCCACCGTGATCGGTTCGGTGATGTTGATCTTCTCCCTGTTCAGCCTGCTGGTGATCAACCTGCTGCAGGTCTGGGGCCAGCGCTACCAGGGCAATCAGGCCTGACTTCCCTTCAGCTTCTTTTCTGCTGTTTCTCCCGCCATGACCATCGTCGTCCCCACCCTGGAGACCCCCAGGCCCACTCCCGAACGAGGGAAAAGGTCACGCCGCCGAGGCTTCCACCTGCCGGGGATCCTGATTCCGCTGATCGCCTGCCTCTATGTGGGGGTGGTGATCCTGCTGCCGGCCCTGAGTGTGGTGGTCTCGGCCTTCGCCAAGGGTCTGGGCCCCTTCCTGGAGAACTTCCGCTCCCACGAACTGCTCTCCGCCCTGCGGCTCACCCTGTTCGCCACCGCCGTGGCGGTGCCCTGCAATGTGATCTTCGGGCTGGCTGCCGCCACCGCCATCGCCCGCCGTCAGTTCCGCGGCAAGGCGTTGCTGCTCAGCATCATCGACCTGCCTTTCTCGATCTCACCGGTGGTGGTGGGTCTGATGCTGGTTCTTCTCTACAGCCCCACCCAGGGGTTGCTGGGCGGCGTGGTGGACAGCCTGGGCTGGAAGATCATCTTTTCCTGGCCCGGCATCGTGCTGGCCACGATCATCGTCACCTTCCCCTTCATGGCCCGGGAGGTGATTCCTTTGCTGGAGGAGGAGGGCTGGGAGCAGGAGGAGGCCGCCCGCACCCTGGGCGCCACGAACTGGCAGGTGTTCTGGAAAGTGACACTCCCTTCGGTGCGCTGGGCGGCCCTTTACGGGCTGATCCTCACCACGGCCCGGGCCCTGGGGGAATTCGGGGCTGTGGCGGTGGTCAGCGGCAACATCGAGGGCCAGACCCAGACCCTGCCCCTGTTTGTGGAGGACGCCTACAAGAACTACCAGACCGAGCTGGCCTTCGGCGCGGCCATGGTGCTGGGGGGCGTGGCGATCGTGTCGCTGCTGCTCAAGATCCTGGTGGAGCAGGTTCTGGAGCAGGACAAGAAAGCGAGCCGGAATCCTCTGGACGGCTGATCGGGGCCTGCGAGCAACCCCCGGGCGGTTCAATCTGGAGCGTGCTGTGGGTGATGCCGAGCTCGGCCAGCCGCTGCTGGGCCAGCTGCAGCAGCTCTGCGTCGTCCTCGCCATCGATGGGCCGGCCCAGGTGGGCTGTCAGGGCGATCCGGGAGGTGCTCATGCCCCAGACATGCAGATGGTGCACGTTTTCCACACCGGGCAGGCTGCGCAGGGCCGTCTCCACCGCGGTCAGGTTGATGTCCCGTGGCACGGCATCGAGGGAGGCGCTGAGGGCTTCCACCAACAGCTGCCAGCCGCTCCAGGCCACCGCCAACCCCACGCCGATGGCGGTGGCGGCATCCAGCCACAGCCAGCCCACCAGCCCCACCAGCACCGCGCTGACCAGCACCGCGGCCGAGACGGCGGCATCGGTGAGCAGGTGCACCACCGCCGCCCGCCGGTTCAGATCGTGGTGGTGACCAGTGCCGAACAGGCGGGCCGACAGCAGGTTGACCACGATGCCGGCCGCCGCCGCCCAGGCCACCGGGCCGCTCACCACCGGCACCGGATCCAGTAGCCGTTGCACCCCCTCGACGATCACCACCCCCGCCGCCATCAGGATCAGGGCCGCGTTCATCAGCGAGGCCAGCTGGGTGCTGCGGCCGAAGCCATAGGTGAAGCGGGCCGTGGCCGGACGGGCGCTGAGCCGTTCGGCCCCCCAGCCGAACAGCAGCCCCGCCACGTCACCGAGGTTGTGAATGGCATCACCGATCAGGGCCAGGGAGCCGAAGCCGATGCCGATCGCCAGCTGCAGCCCGGACAGGCCGCTGTTCAGCAGCACACCCCAGAAGAAGGCCCGGGGCGAACCCTGGGGGTGCTGATGGCCGTGCTCGTGGGCTTGCTTGTGTTGGTGGGAACGGAGCGCCATGGAGGCGTCTTAGCAGCGCTGGCGTCGGCTGGCCCTCAGCTCTGGTAGTGGGAATCGAGCCAGCACCGGGGCAGGGCCTCCCCGGAGGGAAAGAACAGATCGACCTTGGCGTACTCCTCGGGATCCTGCATCTCCTCGCCGCCATGGAGCCGGGCCTCGACCCGGATGTCGAAGGGATTGAACAACTGCTTGACGTTGAGCACCTCCACCAGGCTGGCGTCATCGTTGTGGCGTACTTTCAGGAACATCGCCCTGCTCCGGTTCTCGATACCTTCACTCTGGTGCCATGGTGCCGGCGAAGGTAGCCTCCGTGACATTTCTCCCTCGCCGCTGCCGGGTCCTTCCCGTCTGAATTCCGTTCCATGGCCCATCACCAGATCCTGATCGTCGGCGGAGGGGCAGCGGGCCTCACCGTGGCCAGCCAGCTCAAGCGGGCGCGGCCGGGCCTGGAGATCGCCATCCTTGAGCCCTCGCCCGACCACTACTACCAACCCGGCTGGACCCTGGTGGGCGGTGGCGTCTTCACCCTGGAGCAGACCCGCCGCGCCGAGGCTGATCTGATTCCCGAAGGGGTGCGCTGGATCCGCGCCGCCGCCGCCGGTTTCGATCCGGTGGCCGGCACCGTGACCAGCACCGACGGCGAAACACTCCACTACGACGTGCTGGTGGTGGCCACCGGCATCAAGCTCTGCTGGGACCGGATCAAGGGTCTGCCGGAAGCCCTCGGCAGCCATGGGATCACCAGCAACTATTCCAAGGATCTGGTTGATTACACCTGGACGACGATCCAGGCCTTCAGCGGCGGCAACGCGATCTTCACCTTCCCCGACACGCCGATCAAGTGTGCCGGGGCGCCCCAGAAGATCATGTACCTGGCCGACGACGTCTTCAAGCGTTCGCCGGCGGTGGCCGCGGCGACCAAGGTGATCTACGCCACCGCCACACCGGGGATCTTCGCCATTCCCACCTTCGCCGAACCCCTGCGCCAGGTGGTGGCCCGCCGCGGCATCGAGCCCCACTACCAGCACACCCTCAAGGAGGTCCGCGCCGCCAGCAAGGAGGCGGTCTTCGCCGTCAAGGAGGGCGACACGGTGCGCGAAGAAGTGCTGCCCTTCGGCATGCTGCATGTCACCCCGCCGATGGCGGCCCCGGATGTGGTGGCCACCAGCCCCCTGGCGGTGGCCGGGCCGGGCGGCTGGGTGGAGGTGGACAAATTCACCACCCAGCACGTGCGCCATGCCAACGTTTTTTCCCTCGGCGACGTCTCCTCACTGCCGAATTCCAAAACCGCCGCGGCGGTGCGGGGCCAGGCCCCGGTGCTGGTGGCCAACCTGCTGGCCCACCTCGACGGCCAGCCCCTGGCCGCCCGCTACGACGGCTATGCCTGCTGTCCGCTGATCACCGGCTACGGGCGCGTGATCATGGCCGAGTTCAACTACGACGGCCAGCCCGTTCCCTCCTTCCCCCTCGACCCCACCCAGGAGCGCTGGAGCATGTGGGTGATGAAGAAAGACGTGCTGCCCTGGATCTACTGGAACCGCATGCTCAAGGGAGCCCCCCACGAACGGCGCTTCATGCCGGGGGTGGCTGGCTGAGGTCGCTGCCGGACTGCTTCAGGTGGCCGAGGCGTTCTTCCAGCCCGTGCAGCATTTCCAGGGCGAACATCGGCAGTTCCTGGAGCGCGAACAGAAACTCCTCCCGGTTCATCTCCAGCAATTGCGTGTCGCGCACGGCCGTGGCGGTGCCGACGCGTCGATGCTGGTTGTCCACCAGCGCCCCCACCCCGAAGCTGCTGCCGGGGCCGAGGATTTCGCCATCGTGGTCATGGCCCCAGTCGATCCGGACTTCACCATCGACGATGCCGAAGACCGACGCGCCCGCCTCGCCAGCTCGGAAGATCACTTCCCCAGCCGCGATCGTTCGCAGGTCCCGGTCCTGGGCCAGGAGCCGCATGGTGGTCAGGGCGCCTGGGGAGGGGGAGGTCATGGAAGAGTCCTGGATCCCACCACCTTGCAGATGGTGGGTTAAGGATCAGGTGGGAACGGGGCCGTCTGTCATGGTCACCGGAGTGGGCTTCACGTCCCAGATCCTCTCCGCGTACTCACCGATGGCGCGGTCGGAGGAGAAGAAGCTGCTGCGGGCGGTGTTCAGCAGGGCCATCCGATTCCAGCGGCTACGGTCGGCCCAGGTGGCGCTGACGCTGGCCTGGGCCCGGAGGTAGTCGCTGAAGTCGGCCAGGACGCAGAAGGGATCGGCCCCCTGCAGCTGGTCCGTCAGGGGGCGGAACCGCTCCGTGTCCCCCTGGCTGAAGTGCCCCTGCCCGATCAGGTCGAACACCTCCGCCAGCACCGGATCGCTCCCGAGCCACTCCCAGGGTCTGTAGTGGCTGCGCAACTGGGCGATCTCCTCGGCGGTGCGGCCGAAGAGGAAGAAGTTGTCTTCGCCCACCTGCTCGCGGATCTCGACGTTGGCACCGTCGAGGGTGCCGATGGTGAGGGCGCCGTTCATCATGAATTTCATGTTGCCGGTGCCGGAGGCCTCGAGGCCGGCGGTGGAGATCTGCTCGGAGAGGTCAGCGGCGGGGTAGACGCGCTCGCCGAGCTTGACGTTGTAGTCGGCCAGGAAGATGACGCGCAGGCGGCCGTCCATGTCGGGGTCGGCGTTCACCACATCGGCGATGCCGTTGATGAAGCGGATGATCAGCTTGGCCATGGCATAGCCCGGGGCGGCCTTGCCGCCGAAGATCACGGTGCGGGGGGCGAGGCCATCGGCGAGGCCGTTCTTGATGCGCAGGTACTGGGCGATCACCTGCAGGGCATTGAGGTGCTGGCGCTTGTACTGGTGGATGCGCTTCACCTGCACGTCGAAGAGGCTTTCGGGGTCGACGCTCAAGGCCAGCTGCCGGTGGATGTAGCCGGCCAGGCGTTGCTTGGCGGTCCGCTTGCAGGCACCCCAGTGCTCCAGGAACGCCCCGTCCTGCTCGAAGTCTTCGAGGCGGCGCAGGGCCTGGGGCCGAACTGGCCAGTCGGGGCCGATGCTGTTGCAGAGCAAGGCATGCAGCGCTGGATTGGCCAGGGCCAGCCAGCGCCTCGGTGTTACGCCATTGGTGACGTTGGTGAACTTCCCGGGCCAGAGGGCGGCGAAGTCGGGGAACAAATCTTGTTTGACCAGGGCGCTGTGCAGGGCGGCGACGCCATTGATGTGGTGGGAGCCGATGGTGGCGAGGTGGGCCATGCGCACGACCTGCTCCCCGGCTTCATCGATGATCGAGAGGCGCCGCAGCACGGCGTCGTTGCCGGGGTACCTGAGGCGCACCTGCTGCAGGAAGCGGTGGTTGATCTCGAAGATCAGCTCCAGGTGGCGGGGCAGCAGGGAGCCGAAGAGACCGAGGCCCCACGTCTCGAGGGCCTCGGGTAGGAGGGTGTGGTTGGTGTAGGAGAGACAGGCGGTGGTGATGGCCCAGGCGGCCTCCCATTCCAGCTGTTTGTCGTCGAGGAGCAGCCGCATCAGCTCGGCGACGGCGATGGAGGGGTGGGTGTCGTTGAGCTGGACGGCCCAGTGGTCGGGGAACTCCTGGATGGGAAGGCCACGGGCCTCGAGGCTGCGGACCATGTCCTGGAGGGAGCAGCTGACGAAGAAGTGCTGCTGCATCAGGCGCAGGCGCCGTCCGGCATCGGTGCCGTCGTTGGGATAGAGCACCTTGGAAATGGTTTCCGAGCCCACCTTCTGTTCGACGGCGCCATAGAAATCGCCGCTGTTGAAGGTCTGGAAGTCGAAGGATTCGGTGGCATCAGCCCGCCAGAGGCGCAGTCGGTTGCAGGTGTTCACCCGATACCCCAGCACCGGCACATCGTGGGGAATGCCGATGGCGTGCTCGGCCGGGATCCAGCGCACGTGGTAGGTGCCGTGGTCGTCGCGGTAGCTCTCGGTGTGGCCGCCGAAGCCCACGAAGCAGGCCTTCTCGGGATGGACGATTTCCCAGGGCCAGCCGCCCTTGAGCCACTTGTCGGTGATCTCCACCTGCCAGCCGTCGCGGATGAGCTGGTCGAAGATGCCGAACTCGTAGCGGATGCCGTAGCCGGTGGCGGGGATCTCCAGGGTGGCGAGGGATTCGAGGAAGCAGGCGGCGAGGCGGCCGAGGCCGCCGTTTCCCAGGCCCGGTTCCTCTTCCACATCGAGGATCTCCTCGATATCGTCGATGCCGAACGGCCTGAGGGCCTCGGCGGCCTCCTGCTGGATGCCGAGCATCAGCAGGTTGTTGCCGAGCTGGGGGCCGATCAGGAATTCGGCCGAGAGGTAGGCCACCCCCCGGGCGGGGCTGGCAAGGATGGCGTCGAGACCCGCCAGGTAGCGGCTCATGAGCCGGTCGCGCACGGCGTAGCTGAGCGCCATGTAGAGGTCGTGGCGGCCGGCGTCCTGCACACGCCGGCCCAGGGAATAGAAGAGGTGCTCGATGAGGCCGTCGAGAAGATCCTTCGCCGCCAGGCCGTTGCGCTGGGGATCGGCGTAGGAGCCAGGCTCGGGCAGACCCATTACGGGGGGGAGGGTGCTGGTCATGGCTGGACGGTCATGGGCACACCCTCACCCTCACCCTCACCAGGGATGGTTAAGACCCGGGGGCAGCGGCATCAACGTGGGCTTGGGAAGATGGGAGGGCCTGCCAGCGTTCCATTCCCGACCCTGAAGCCCAGCCCGGGGTGGCCAGCACTCCGTCCTCCGTTCCCGGGGCGTCCTGCCCGCGGGAAGGTGCGGTGCTCATCTGTGGCCTCGGATCCCTGGGCCAGGCCTGCCTGCTGCGCCTGCTGCCCTTCGACGTGCCGCTGCGCTGTCTGGACCGGAAGCGGCCGGACTGGCGCGATCCCCGCCTGGAGGAACGCTTTGGATCCTCGCTGGTGCTCGGGGACATGCGCCTGCCCCATGTGCTCTCCCAGGCCGGGGTGGAGACGGCCCGCGCTGTGTTGTTGCTGAGTTCCGAGAGCACGGTGAACGTGGAGGCGGCGCTGCAGGTGCGGTTGCTCAATCCCTCGGCCGACCTGGTGGTGCGCTCCTCCGGCCAGCTGGCCAGCCTGGGGGCCCTGCTCGAGGAGCGCCTGCCCGGGGTGGCCGTGGTGGATCCCCTGCTGCTCACGGCCGGGGCCGTCACCGAGGCCCTGCGGCCTGGCCACCAGGAGGCCTGCTTCCGCGTCGATGGTCAGTCGTACCTGGTGGTGGAGGGAAAAGACCTGGATCGACGGCAGCAGCGCTGCCTGCGTCAGGCCTCTGCGGACCCGGCCCGACCCCTGCAGGTGATTCCGATGGGGTCCCACCACCACCGTTCGTCGGACGCCGTCCCCGCCACGACGGCCAGGGGCCGGTGGATGGCCCTGCGCCGCGGCCTGGGGGCACCGCTGCGGCTGTGGCGGCATCGCAGCCGGCTCCAGCAAGGCGTGCTGCTGGGGCTCGTGCTGCTCATGGGCCTCGGACTGGCCCTGTTCTCCGCCGGCGGCGGCTGGCGCCAGGGGTTGTTCGTCACCCTGTCCCTGCTGAAGGGGGAGTACGTCGATCCGGTGAACGTGATGCTGCCTGCGGATGACGGCATCGCCGCGGCGGCCCCCTGGATGATCGGCCTCACCCTGCTGTATTCCCTGCTCGGAACGCTGCTCACCTCCGCGCTGGTGGCGGTGATCCTGGAACGGTTGCTGCGGGAGCGTTTCGGATTGGGCCATCCCGGCCGTTTCCGGCGTGGCAGCCGCTGGATCCTGCTGGCCGAGGGGGAGGAGCTTGCGGTGCGGGTGGCCGACAACCTGGTCAGGGACGGACTGCAGGTGCTGCTGATCGATTCGCGACCTGCCCAGCCCCTGCACCGGCCGGGGTTGGTGGTCTTCCACCGCTGGGAAGCGGCGCTCGCCGCGCTGCAGCACTGCAGGCTGGAGGGGATCGGTCTGCTCTCCGTGGATCTGCTCGCCAATCTTCAGGAGACCTTCCAGCTGCAGAAGTCCTGGCCTGACGCCCGCTACGCCATCCTGTCCCATGCGGTCGAGGCGGCCGAACGACTCGGCGACCTGCTCGGTGGTGTGGCGGTGATCTCCAGCATGGATCTGGTTGCGGATGCCGTGGTGGCCACGGCGTTCGGCGAACGGGTGGAGGAGATCTGCCGGATCGATGGGGCCAACCATCTGCTGGTGCGCTACCGGATTCAGCAGGGCGATGCTTTGTCGGGTCTGAACCTCTCCAGGATCGAGCATGGCTACGGAGTCACCACCATCCATCTGCTGCGTCCCGGGCGCCGTTCCCCCCTGGTGTTGCCCTCCCTGGATCTGGTGCTGGCGGCGGGCGACCAGCTGGTGGTGCTGGCCACCCTGGCGCAGCTGCGGCGGGTCGAGCTGGGCCGTCCGGATCCGCCTGGATGGCGCCTGCGCCTGCAGGGCTCCCCCCGGCAGGAAGGTCGCTTCGAGGCGCTCCAGTCCCTGGCCCGGCACCTGGGTGGCGCGCCGGGGGCGATGGCCCCGCTGCTTGATGGCGCCGACCATCTCACCCCAGCTCTCGACCGCGAGCTGGCCGAACAGCTGGCGGAGGAGTTGCGACGTCAGGGCATCCGCAGCCACTTGGAATCCGTATCCGTGCGTGAATCCACCCAGTCCATGGGCAACGGTGCATGACGGATGTGAGTCCTCCCCCGGACCGCTGGCTACTCGAGACGTTGCAGGCCCTGAGGACCACCCTGGGGCGCATCGAGGTGGAGGAGGAGGCTTGCCTGGAGGCCATTCACCCCGAGTACGGGGACAGTGCCCGCAACCTGCTGCATTTCATCGCCTTCCATCGCCATGCCCATCCGGGCTTGCCGAAGGCGTTGCGACAACGGGGGCTCTGCGCTCTCACCGATTGTGACCCCCACCTGCTCTCCAGCCTGGAGGCGGTGATCACCGCTCTCGAAGCGCTCGAAGGTCTGGGACCGTCGGCGCAGGCGGCACCGCCGAGCGTCTTCCAGGGCCAGCCTGGTCCAGGTCAACTGCAGCACCATTGCGACCGGTTGTTCGGAGCCCTGGCCGCCGCCGGAGTTGCCGGAATCATGGTCACCCTGCCGGCGGAAGCGGCCGAGCGACCCGCCCTGATCGCCGATCTGCTGGAGGCGGGGATGACCATCGCCCGCATCAATTGCGCCCATGACGACCCCGTGGTCTGGGGCCGGATGGTGGACGGGCTCACCCAGGCCAGGCTGGCCACCGGCCGCCCCTGTGCGATCGCCATGGATCTGGCGGGCCCGAAGCTGCGCACCGGCCAGCTGGCCCTCCAGCCCGCGGTGATCCGGGTGCGCCCCCCCCGCGACCGCATGGGACGACCCAGCCAACCGGTGCGGATTCTGGCGGTGCCGCCGGGAGCCATGCCCCCGCCGCCGGACACCGAAGCCGTGCTGGTGCCGGTGCGGCTGTCGAAGGCGAAGCGCTTGAAGGCGGGCGATCGGTTGCGGGGGCGTGACGCCTCCGGCCGCCGGCGGATCCTCACCGTGGTGCGGTCTGGCCCCGATGGGGTGCTGCTGCAGGCCGACCAGACCTGCCGCTTCCGCTCCGGCCTGGTGTTCCGCCAGCGGCATCGCAAGGCCCGGCTGCGCGTCGGTCCGCTGGCGCCGGTGAGCGGCGAACGGCTGCTGCGCCCGGGCGACGCCATCCGTCTGACACCGGAGCCGGACCAGGGCGGCGGCACACTCCCCTGCACCCTGCCGGAGGTGTTCGGCGATCTGCGCCTCGGGGAACGGGTGCTCTTCGACGATGGCCGCATCGGCGGTGTGATCCGGGGGGTGTCCGCCCAGGAGGTGGTGCTTGAGGTCACCACGGCGCAGGCCAAGGGCAGCCGGCTTCGCTCCGACAAGGGGATCAATTTCCCCGACAGTGACCTGCGCACCCCGGCGCTGACCGCCAAGGACATCGAGGACCTGGCGTTCGTGACCCAGCACGCCGACATGATCAGCTATTCCTTCGTGCACAGGGATTCCGACATCCAGACCCTGCGCCAGTGCCTGGAGGAGAGGGGCCGGGGGGATCTGGCGGTGGTGCTCAAGATCGAAACCCGTCAGGCCTTTCTCAACCTGCCCCGGCTGCTGCTCGCGGCCATGGGCCACGGGGCCCCGGTGGGGGTGATGATCGCCCGGGGCGACCTGGCGATCGAGTGCGGCTGGGAGGCCCTGGCGCCGATTCAGGAGGAGATCCTGCGGATCTGCGCCGCGGCCCACGTCCCCTGCATCTGGGCCACCGAGGTGCTCGACACCCTGGCCCAGCACGGCCATCCCACCCGCGCCGAGATCACCGATGCGGCCATGGGGGCCCGGGCCGATGCGGTGATGCTCAACAAGGGACCCAACATCACGGCCACCGTGAAGGTGCTGGAGGCGATCGTGGCCCGCAGCGCCAGTGACAGGAGCGACCGCAGCCACCCCTTGCTCACTTGCCTGGCGTTCCGCAGCAACTGTGTAACCGACGAGCCGCTGCCGTGATCGAAACCCAAACTGATCGGCGGAGCCGATCAGCCCTTGGAGGCGTCAAACAGGGAATCGCGGGTGAATTTGAGATTTTTCCAGATCTTCTTGATCTTCGCGTAGGCCTGGTCCTGGCTCATCTTGCCGTTGGCCTGAAGGCCCACGATCAATCCCACCTGGTCGGCGAAGGTCTCCAGGTTCTGGTGAAACATCAGCCGCTCCGGGCTCCAGTCGCTGCCGCGATAGCTGCTATGGGCCTCCATGGGAGATTGGACCTCCCTCTCCTGCCGGTCGAGTTCGGGATTGGAGGGTCCCATGGAGGGCTGGTTCGTCAACGCGTTGTCTTAATCAGTCGATGACTGTAGCCAACCTGCCTTAAGGCCCCGTAAAGCCCGGCGGCTCCTGGCGGAGGCCATACCCACCGCCGGTCAGCTGCGGTTGAATCGTGGCAACAACCGGAATCCCGTGGTGCGACTCACCCCAGGGGCGCTGAGCTCCCAGCGCCTGGAGCAGCGTCCGGCGGGCCTTCCCACCCATCTCTACGTCCATGGCGGACTCGGGCCCACCCGGGCCGACGCGGTGCTGTTCCTGGAGTCCGGACCGGTGCGGACCACAGCCCCTGCCATCGAGCAGCTGGCCAGCCTGCGCAGAGCGGGCACCCCCCTGTGGCTGCGCCTGCAGGGGCTCGGCGATCGCCGCTACATCCAGCAGCTCCTGGAGCACCTGGAGGTGCCGGCGGTGCTGCTCGCCCCCCTGCTGGAGGTGCCCCAACGGCCCCAGGTGAACGGCCTGGAAGATGTGCTGCTGGTGGTCCTGCACCGGCTCAGTTTCGCCAAGGACCCGGCCCATCTGGTCAGCGAACAGGTGGGGCTGGTGCTGCTGCCTGGGTTGCTGATCACCATGGAGGAAGGCTGCGGCGGCGATCCCTTCCCCGATCTCACCGAGTGGCTGCTGTCCAAGTCGGGGTCCCTGGCCGACAGGGACCTGGACGACATCCTGCACTTTCTCATCGATGACCTGCTCGATGACCTGTTCCCGATGCTGGAGGCGATGTCCCAGCGGCTCGATGCGCTGGAGGAGTCCTCCCTGCGCAACCCCCGCCCCCTGATCCTGCGCCGCTCCTACGAATTCAGGAGCAATCTGCGCATCATTCGCACCTTGATCTGGCCGCTGCGCCACCAGATCCGTATGCTCCTGCGCCAACGGCAACGGCTGCTGGGCACCGAGGCCCTGGAGGGCTTCCGGGACATGGCCGAACTCGTCGACCAGTTGTTCGAGGCCTGCGGGTCGCTGCGGGGCCAGTGCGATGCCATCACCCAGTCCTATGCGGCCAGCGTCGGCAACCGGATGAACCAGGTGATGAAGACCCTCACCATCCTCACCAGCATCTTCGCGCCGCTCACGTTCATCGTTGGGATCTATGGCATGAACTTCGAGTTCATGCCCGAGTTGAAATGGCGCCACGGTTACGCTTTCGTCATGGTGCTGATGCTCCTGATCGCCACGCTGCAGGCCTGGTGGCTCTGGCGGCGGGGCTGGTTCCAGGACTGGACAGGGCAGGGCTGAGCTGAGCTGGCTTCCACAATCTGCCCTTAACCCAACCCCTCGGCCTGCTGGTGCAGGATCGGCGCAGTGTCCCTCCTCCGCTGGTCTGGAACCATGGTCCTGAAGCTGCCTGCGACAGTCCGGTCGAGGGGCGTGATGGCCTGCAGTGGAGTGGGTGTCCTCCTCGGCGGCTGGCTGACGTCGTCGCTGGCACCGGTGCCCGCCCAGGCCCAGACGGGGACGGCTCCTGTGGTGCGCATTGAAGGCTCCAGCACGGTGTTCCCGATCATGGAAGAGGCCGCCAAGGCCTTCCAGAAGCGCCAGGGAGATCGGCCGGTCAGCATCGCCCTGAAGGAGACGGGCAGCTCGGCCG
Source organism: Cyanobium sp. Cruz-8D1 (assembly GCF_024345975.1). Classification (GTDB taxonomy): domain Bacteria; phylum Cyanobacteriota; class Cyanobacteriia; order PCC-6307; family Cyanobiaceae; genus Cyanobium. The sequence continues at coordinate 217,701 of NZ_JAGQCD010000001.1, forward strand.
GGATGCGCAGCTTCTGCCGCGGGGAGATTCCGATCAGCAACTCCTCCCGTCCGATCAGCTCCAAGGAGCTCAAGGCCTGCGCCGCCAAGGGGGTCACGTTCATTGAACTGCCGCTGGCCTTCGATGCCATTTCGGTGGTGGTCCATCCCAGCAACAGCTGGGCCAGCCGCATCAGCACGGCCGAGCTCTCCACCCTGTGGAACCGCAAGGCGCAAGGGCACATCAAGCGCTGGAAGCAGGTGAATGCCGCCTGGCCGGATCGGCCGATCAATCTGTGCGGTCCAGGGGCAGACTCAGGAACGTTCGATTACTTCAACAAGGCGATCAATGGGGATTCACGAAATTCCCGCACCGATTACACCGCCAGTGAAGACGATAACGTTCTTGTACGTTGTGTTGAGAAAAACCCTCTGGCGCTGGGCTATTTCGGTTTTTCCTACTACCGCGCCCAGGCCGGCAAGCTCAAGGCGCTCGCCATCACAGGTCCGAAGGGCACCTGGCCACCGACCATCAACAACGTGCAGCAGGAGCGCTACGTGCCCCTGTCGCGTCCCTTGTTCGTCTACATCAACGACAAGGATCTGAGGGATCGGCCCGAGGTGCGTCGCTTCATCACCTTCACGGTCCAAGGGGGGTTGCGTTTCAGTGAGCGGGCCGGTGTGATCCCCCTGCCTCCGGACACCTATCGTGTTGTTGAATCCAAGCTTTATCGCCATCTGATCGGCACCTCCTTCGGGGGCGATCTGCCCATCGGGCTCTCGATCAACGAAGCGATCCGGCGCAGCTTCGAGCAGATCCGCTCGAAATCACCCCGCTGAGGCCTCCGGGCCCCTCCCATGGCCAGCCCGCACGATGACCACCCGTTCAGCAACGGAGCGTTCGCCGTCGATCTGATCGCTCGCTTCACCGACAAACTGGTGTCCCTACAGGGGCCGGTGCTGGCCGACAGCGACCCCGAACCCCTGCATCAGATGCGGGTGGCGTTGCGGCGGCTGCGCACCTGCCTGCACCAGTTCGCCCCCGCCCTGCAGCTTCCCAGGGCTGTCGCCGACCCCCGACTGGCCAAGACAGTGCGGCGGCTCGGCATGGCGCGGGACCTCGACGTGCTGCGGGAACGGCTGGAGAAGGATCTGATGCCCGAGCTGCCCGAGGCGGAGCGGAAGGCCCTCAAGCCGGTGTTGAAACAGCTGCGGCGCGAGCGGGCCCTGGCCTACGAGCAGGTGGTCTCCACCCTGCAGAGCGGCGGCTATCTGAAGTTGCTCTCCCAGCTGCAGGGCTGGCTGCGGCATCCCGAGTTCACGCCGCTGGGGGAACTGCCGCTGCCGGGGTGGACCCTGGAGTGGCAGGCCCCGATGATCGCCGGGCTCTTCCAGCATCCCGGTTGGTTCATCGTCGAGCAGGAGGGGGACATGGAACGGGTCCACGACCTTCGCAAGCGACTCAAGGCAGCCCGTTACGGCCTCGAAAATCTCGGCGCCGTCACCGGCTCGCGCTGCCGGCAGTGGGTGGTTGAACTGAGGGATCTGCAGGAGCTGTTGGGGGAGCTCAACGATCTCAATGTCCTGGAGCGGGCGATCGATGACCAGTTGCCGTCCGGACTGGCCAGGAGCCTGCCGGCTCTGGAGGCCCTGCTGGACCACAGGGCCCAGGGCTGTTGGGAGCAGTGGCGGCAGCGGGCCGAGGGTCTGATGCTCCCCGAACGGCGCCTGAGCCTGTCGATGGCCCTCTGGCTGGAGCGGGGCTCCGACAGCCACTGCGACAGTCACCTGGATTCGGCCCTGCCGGCCCTGGCCTTACCAAGCCCTTAACCAAAGCACTACCAGCCCTTTGCTCGATTCCGGGGTGTTGCTGCATACAGTTCGGTGCATCCAACGCGCTTTTCCCGATGGTATTCACGCCTTCCCGTGAATCCGGCAGCAAAGATGGATTCCGCGAGCTTCTCGAAGCCAATTATCAGAAACGCAGTCTGGTTCATGTCAGTGCCGGCAGCCATGTGCCGCTGCTGAAAAATAATGTCTGGCTTGTGGTTCGCGGCATGGTCAAACTCAGTGCCATCACGATTCACGGCGATGACATGCTGCTCGGGCTGGCCGGCCCCAACGAACCCTTTGGTGATCCCCTCAACGGCGTCGAGGCCTACGCCGCCACCACCCTGGCCGACACTGACCTGCTCTGCCTGAGTTGCAGCGAGATCCGTCAGGACGGTGCCCTGGCTGTGGCCATGCTCGAGGCCCTCGGCCTGCGCCTCCACCAGAGCCAGGCCCTGCTGGCCCTGATGGGGCTCAAGCGCGTCGATGAACGGGTTCGCGGTTTTCTCGAACTGCTGGCCAGTGAGTATGGCCAGCCCTGCGAATCGGGCCTGCGCCTCAACCTGCGCCTCACCCACCAGGAGGTGGCCAGTGCCCTGGCGACCACCCGCGTCACCGTCACCCGCGTCATCGGTGCGCTGCGTGATGAAGGCTGGTTGCAGCTGGACGGCCAGCGCCGCCTCGTGGTCAGCTATCTCCCACGTCGTTGAGTCAGTTCTGGGATCTGCCTCCCGCAGACGCCGATAATGCCGGCATGCACCCCCCCCTCCTAGTCGTCGAGGACGACGACACGATCCGTGAAACGATCCGCGACGTCCTCGTGCTGGAGGGTTTTGCCGTCACGGCCTGCGGCAATGGCCGGGAGGCCCTGCGCACCCTGCAGGAATGCCCGCCGGGGGAGGAGTTTTCCCTGGTGGTTCTTGATCTGATGCTGCCCGGTCTGGGGGGCCTGGATCTCTGCCGCCAGCTGCGGTTGGCTGGCAACCAGACCCCCATCCTCGTGGTCAGCGCCCGCGACAGCGAAACCGACCGGGTGCTGGGGCTGGAGGTGGGCGCCGACGACTACCTGATCAAGCCCTTCGGCCTGCGGGAGCTGGTGGCCCGCTGCCGGGCCCTGCTGCGCCGCAGTCGCTCGCAGGAGGTCGCGGCCAAGGTTCTGCAGCACGCCAACCTGAGCCTCTTCCCTGAGGAATGCCGGGTCACCCGCGATGGCCTGGAGGTCAATCTCTCCCCCAAGGAATACCGGCTGTTGGAGCTGTTCATGCAGAACCCGCGCCGCGTCTGGAGCCGCGACAAGTTGCTGGAGCGGGTCTGGGGTTACGACTACTTCGGCGACAGCAAGACCGTCGACGTTCACATCCGCTGGCTGCGCGAAAAGCTGGAGGCCAATCCTTCGGCCCCCGAGCATCTGATCACCGTCCGGGGCTTCGGCTACCGCTTCGGCTGAATGGGCCTGCTGCTGGCCGGGCTGCTCGGGCTTGCCCTCGGCTGGCTGCTGGGGCGCCGCCGCCGCCGCCCCGGTCAGGGCCTCTCCGGGCTTTCGTTGCGCCAGCTGCTGCGTTGGATCGGCGAGGCCCCCGATGGCTGGTTGATCCTCGATGGCGCCGATCGCATCCAGTTGATCAACCTGCGGGCTGAAAAGCTGCTGGATGTCCCCGGGGCCGGTCTGGGCCGCCAGGAACCGCTCGAGATGGTCTGCCGTTCTGCCGAGCTGCTCGAAGGGATCCGCAACGCCCGCCGGCGGGAGCGGCCCCAGCGGCTGGACTGGGAGCCGGGCGATCAGCAACTGGCGGTGGTGATTCTGCCCGGCGATGACGGCTGGGTGGCGCTGCTGCTCCAGAGCCGTCGTTCGCTCGAAGCCCAGCTGGAGCAGCAGGAGCGCTGGGTGAGTGATGTGGCCCACGAACTCAAGACGCCCCTCACGGCCCTGCTGCTGGTGGGGGACAGCCTGGCGGCCCATGTCAACGACGCCAATGCGGTGCTGGTGGAACGGCTGCAGCGCGAGTTGCTGCGGCTGCAGCGGCTCGTCGGTGATCTGTTGGAACTCTCCCGACTGGAGAACACCCTGCCGGAGGGGGTGCGCCTGCGCAGCCGTGTCGATCTGCCCCAGCTGGTGCAGCAGGTGTGGCTGGGTCTGCGCCCCCTGGCCGAGCGCCGCTGCATTCGCCTGGAGCTGGCGGCGGAGTCCCCCCTGGGCGTGCTGGGCGATGGCTCGCGGCTGCACCGGGCGGTGCTCAACCTGCTGGACAATGCCCTGCGCTACAGCCCGGACGGTGGCACGGTGCTGGTAGAGATTGAGGCGACGGCGGGCTGGTGCCTGCTGACCATCCGCGACGAGGGCCCCGGCCTGAGTGAGGACGACCTGGAGCACATGTTCGAGCGCTTCTATCGCGGTGATCCCTCCCGGGTGCGCAGCGACCGGGGCGGCAGCGGCCTGGGCCTGGCGATCGTCCAGCAGATCGCCGTCACCCACGGCGGCCGCATCCAGGCCACCAACCACCCCGGCGGTGGCGCCGTGCTGGAACTGTTGCTGCCGGCAGCGGCCTGAGATGGGCGACGCGTACCCACGGGCGGCGGAGCGGATGGCGGCGGTGGCCGATCCGGTCATCGCCCAGGTCGGCGCCCTGCTGCACCAGTGCCCGCAGGCCCTGTCCCTGGCCCAGGGCATGGTGGCCTGGGCGCCCCCGCCGGGGGTGGGCCAGGCCGTGGCCGTGGCCCTGGCCCAGACCGATCGGCGGCTGGATCGCTATGGGCCGGTGTGGGGCGAGGAGCCCCTGCTGGAGGCCGTGCGGCGGGAGCTCATCGAGGGGCGTGGCCTGGATCTGGAGGGCAGTGACCTGCTGGTGACCGCCGGCAGCAACATGGCCTTCAACGCCATCGCCCAGGTGCTCTGCGACCCCGGCGATGAGGTGCTGCTGCCGCTGCCGTTCTATTTCAACCACGCCATGGCGATCCGCCTGGCCGGCGGCGTGCCCGTGCCGGTAGAGGCGGGGCTGGTGGCCGATCCCGACCGGCTGGCGGCGGCGATCACCCCCCGCAGCCGCGCCATCGTGACGATCTCCCCCAACAATCCCAGCGGCCTGGTGACGCCGCCGCAGGTGCTGGCGGCCATCAATGGCCTGTGCCACCGCCATGGGCTGGTGCATGTGAGCGATGAGGCCTATGCCGACTTCGTCCATGGCTCGGTGCCCCATGCAAGTCCTGGCCGGCTGCCGGGCAGCGGCGGCCACACGGTGTCCTTGTATTCCCTTTCCAAGGCCTACGGCATGGCGGGCTGGCGGGTGGGCTACGCGGCGGTTCCCCGCCAGCTGATGGGGGCCCTGGCCAAGGTCCAGGACACGGTGCTGATCTGCCCGCCCCAGGTCAGCCAGAGGGCGGCCCTGGCGGCCCTGGAGGCCGGGCCGGCCTGGTGCCGTCCCCATGTCGAGGCCCTCGGGCAGCGGCGGCGGCAGTTGCTCGACGCGGTGGCGGCGGCCCGTAGCGGCGGCCTGGCCGTGGAGCTGCTGGGTCCCCCGGATGGGGCCTTCTATGGCCTGCTGCGCTTTCCCTGTTCCCTGGATGGCGCCGCGTTGCTGCGGCACCTGGTGCTGGGGCACGGGGTGGCGGCCCTGCCGGGCGACAGCTTCGGCCTGCCGCCAGTTGGCGGCCGGGGCCTGCTGCGACTCAGCTACGGCATGCTCGGTGCCCCTGATCTGGAGGAGGCCCTGGGGCGACTGTTCCAGGCTGTGGCGGCCCTGGAGGCGTCCGGCCGCTGAACGTTGCGGCCGTTCAGGGGCTGGAGCTGGCCGCTTGGCTCTCGCCCGCGGCGCCCAGCATCCAGAGCGCTGTGCCCTCCGGCCACAGCAGCAGCACCCTGCCGCCAAAAAGCACGGCCAGGGGATCGCCCAACGGCAGCCCGGCGGCGCGTGCCTTGGCCAGGGGCAGGCGCCGCCATTCCAGGCCGTCCGCCGTGAGGCTCATCCCGGCAGGAGACTCCTTCGTGGGTGAGGCCTGCTCCCACAGACCCGCCACGGATGTGGCCTCGCTCGCCTCGATGGCCTTGGCCTGCAGGGCCAGGGCGAGCAGTCTGCTGACCGCCGTGGGTTCCGCGCCGGAGCTGGAAGGGGGGCGCTCCTGGGCTGTCCTCTCGCCCCGGCCGGGGGTGGTGGCCGCCCGGGCCTGGGGTCTGGCCGTGCTGGCAGCGTTGCCACGCCGGCCGGCCGGCAGATCCGTCGGCGGTGGCGGCGGCAGGGAGCTCAGGGAACCCAGGGAGAGGGGGGTCAGCAGTGGCAGGGCTGGTTCCCGGGCCTGCTGGCGGCTGAAGCGCAGCAGCTCGGGAGTGTCATCCGCTGGGGCCGTGGCTCTGCTGGGCACGGGACGCTGGGAGGGCCGCAGGGCCGTCAGCAACGGCAGCCCGTTCAAGGCCAGGGCCACCAGCAGGGGCAGCTGGAGACGGCGCCAACCGGGGAAGGGCAGGCTGGCTTTCATGGCAGCTGCAGCTCCAGGGGCAGGTCCGTGCGGCCCAGCCGCCCCATCAGCTGCTGCACCGCCCCCCAGGGCACATCGCGATCGGGGACCAGCCGCACGGTGGGGCGGGCCTGGCCGGCTTCGAGCTTCTGCAGCACGCCCATCAGCTCCCCGCTGGGGATCGGCTGGTTCCACAGCCGCAGCTGTCCATCGGCAGCCAGGTGCAGGCTGACGATCCCCTCCCTCGCCGGTCGCTGGGCCAGCCGCTGGGGAACCAGGATCAACGCCAGGGTCAGCAGCGCCAGTCCTGTCGCCACCGTCCCCAGGGCCAGGGCCTCCAACGCTGGCCCCCAGGCCTGGACGGGATCAGCGTCTGCCCTCATGGCCCCTGGCCCGACAGGGCCAGCCCCACGGGCCGGGGGCTGATCGAACGCAGGTGGGCCAGGGAGCGGCTCACCCGTTCCAGCGGCAGCGTGGCGGCCGGCAGGAAGCGGATCTCGGTGCTGGCCGGCTGGGAGGCCAGCAGGCCCGGCAGCCGGGAGCGGGACACCGGTTCCCCGTTGACGAACCAGCGATCCTCCGGCGCCTGCACGATCCAAAGGGCCCCCGTCAGGGCCGTCCCGCCCTGGGGGCGCAGCCGCGGCTGGCGCTCCCGGACCAGATCCGCCAGGGCCGCCACCGATCCGCACAGCAGCAGGGTCAGCCCCACAAGCGAAGCGAGGGTGTAGGTCATGCCTGGGGGGGGCAGGCACGGCCGAGTCGCTGCAGCCGCAGGCACTGGCTGCGCCGCAGCCATTGGTTCGCCACCAGGCTGGTGCTGGCGATCAGGCTGATGATCAACCCCAGGGCGGTGCTCAGCAACACCTGGCTGAATCCGGCCAGGTTGGCGCCCGCCGGCAGCAGCAGCTGGGGGCCGAGGCTGGAGAGCACCTGCATCAGACCGAGGACGGTGCCCACCAGCCCCAGCAGGGGGGCCAGCACGACGGCGGCCTGCAGCAGCGGCTCACCGAAGCGCATCTCCAGATCCCAGTCCTCCAGCTTCCGCCCAGCGGCGCCCCCTCCCTCCTCAGCCAGCAGCCGCTCCCACTGCTGCCGGCGGGAAGTCCGGGTGCGCCACCAGTTCCACCAGTAGCGGCCCCGGTCGAGCGCCACGGTCACCACCGCAATGGAGAGGAGCAGCAGCAGCAGGGCGACGGGTCCGTGGGTCCCGGGGATCGTTGTCTTCACCCCTGGCGATGCTGCATGGCTGCAGTTGATGGTATGGGCCGGTGTCGCCCCCGCGACGTGCTGCAGCTGCTTGACAGTCCCCCGCGATCGAACGCTGACTAAGGTGCCCGTGGACCGGATCTTGCGGGAGCACCATGAGCCCCATCCATGCCGATAACAGCCTCAGCATCGGGCAGACCCCGCTGGTGCAGCTGCACCGCGTCACGGAGGGATGCGGGGCGCGGGTGCTCGCCAAGATCGAGGGACGCAACCCGGCCTATTCGGTGAAGTGCCGCATCGGCGCGGCGATGATCTGGCAGGCGGAAAGGGACGGTCTGCTGGGGCCCGGCAAGGAACTGATCGAACCCACCAGCGGCAACACCGGCATCGCCCTGGCGTTTGTGGCCGCCTCCCGGGGCATTCCCCTCACGCTGACGATGCCGGAGACGATGAGCCTGGAGCGGCGCAAGCTGCTCACCGCCTACGGCGCCCACCTGGTCCTCACCGAAGGCCGGCTCGGCATGGGCGGGGCGATCGGTGCCGCCCGGGAGCTGGCGGAATCCGAACCGGACCGCTGGGTGATGCTGCAGCAGTTCATGAACCCGGCCAATCCCCGCATCCACCACGACACCACCGGCCCGGAGATCTGGACGGACACCGACGGTGTGGTGGATGTGCTGGTGGCGGGTGTGGGCACCGGCGGCACCATCACCGGCGTCAGCCGTTACATCAAAACCACCCTGGGCAAGCCCCTGGTGTCAGTGGCGGTGGAGCCCGCCAATAGCTCCGTCATCCGCCAGACCATCGCCGGCGAGGATCTCCGGCCCGGCCCCCATAAGATCCAGGGCATCGGCGCCGGATTCGTGCCCGCCAACCTCGACCTGAGCCTGGTCGATCGCGTCGAGGCCGTCAGCGACGAGGAGGCGGTCTCCATGGCCCGCCGCCTGATGAAGGAGGAGGGCATTCTGGCTGGCATCTCCTGCGGCGCCGCCACGGTGGCCGCCCTGCGGCTGGCCAGGGAAAAGGCCTTCGAGGGCCGCACGATCGTGGTGGTGCTGCCCGACTCCGGCGAGCGTTATCTCAGTTCGGTGCTGTTCGAAGGGGTGTTCAATGAACGGGGCCTGGCTGCCGTCTGATCCCACCGCCCGCCCGCGAGCTTCGAAGCCACCGCCAATGAGTTATCTGCGCCAGATCATGCAGCGGCTCCACGACCGCTCAACCCCGATGCCCACGGGCGAAAGGGGTGAGGCCCCAGGACGGCTCGACGAGCATCTGGCGCTCTATGCCTCACGGCTCGATGGATGCAGCAACGCCATGCTCCAGTACGAGGCCGCCTGGTTGGAGCAGCACATTGAGAGCCTCGAACTCTGTGGACGGCAGCCCACCATGCTGGCCAGTGCCGGTGGTGCCGAACGGGTCGAAGCGCTGCTGCAGGAGAGCCTGTGCTTCCGGCAGCGACTCGACAGCTGCCGTCGGGAGCGGGGGTTGGAGGACGGTGGTGTGCGGGCCGCCGTCGTGGCCAGCGAACATGCCTGGGAACTCTCTGACCCCGCCCTGCGGCGCGCCTGGGGCTTCCCCACCGAGCCACCATCGGCCTGAGCGGGCCCTGTAAGCCTCGATACACCCCCCAGCTCCAGGCTCCCCAAGGATTCCCTGCAATTCCTGCTGCGGCGCCATGGCGAGCTTCACGATCAGCCTCGAAGGAGGCAAGTCCTTCACCTGCCCTGACGACACCTACATCCTCGATGCGGCTGAGGAGCAGGGCATCGATCTGCCCTATTCCTGCCGGGCCGGGGCCTGCAGCACCTGTGCCGGCAAGATCCTCTCCGGCAGCGTCGATCAGTCGGACCAGAGCTTCCTCGACGATGAACAGATCGGCGAAGGCTTCGCCCTGCTCTGCGTCAGCTACCCCCTCTCCGACTGCACCATCAAGCCGGGCGTCGAAGAGGATCTCTGATCATCCCGGCATGGTGACGAACTCCTCGGCCACCGAGGGGTGCAGGGCCATGGTGCGGTCGAAGTCGGCCTTGGTGGCGCCCATGCCGATGGCGAGCGCCGCCATCTGAATGATCTCGGCGCTGTGCTCGCCCACCATGTGGCAGCCCACCACCCGGTCGGTGGCGTTGTCCACGATCAGTTTCAGCAGCACCCGGGGGCCACGGGCCGGCAGGGCCTGGGCCATGGGCCGGAACCGGGCCCGGTGCACCCGGATCCCTTCAGCGCCGAAGCGCTCGATCGCCGCTTCCTCGCTCAGCCCCACCCCGGCCAGCTCCGGCTGGCTGAACACGGCACTGGCCACCAGGTCGTGGTTCACCTGGCGCGACTTGTTCCCGTACACCGTGTCGGCGAAGGCGCGGCCTTCATCCACGGCCACAGGCGTCAGGTTGATCCGGTCGGTCACGTCGCCGACCGCATGGATGTGGGGCACGTTGGTGGTCTGGTCGGCATCCACCGGGATGCGGTGACCTTCCACCGCCACGCCGGCGCTCTCCAGCTGCAGCCCTTCCAGGAAGGGCTGACGGCCGGTGGCCAGCAGCACGCCGCCGCAGGGGAGCACCTCACCACTCTGGGTGACCAGCTCCAGATGGCCGGGCACACCGGTGATGGCGGCGGGACTGTGGGCGAAGCGGATCTCGATGCCTTCGGCCTCCATGGCCTCCTGCACCGCATGGGAGGCTTCCCGATCGAAGCCCCGCAACAGATGATCGCCCCGCACCAGCAGGGTCACCGCCACACCCAGGCCGTGCAGGATGCAGGCGAATTCGCAGGCGATGAAGCCCGCTCCCACCACCACCACCTGGTCGGGGAAGCGCTCCTGCAGGAACATGTCGTCGCTCACCCAGCCCAGTTCGGCCCCAGGGAAGACGGGCCGGTGCGGGCGACCGCCGGCGGCGATCAGGATCCGATCCCCCTTGATCTGTCGGCTGGTTGCGGATCCATGGACCACCTCGATGTGGTGGGGATCGGCGAACCGGCCCCAGCCCCGCACCAGCTCGACGCCCGCCTTCTCCAGCAGGCTGATGTGCAGCAGGTTGAGCCGGTCCACCTCGCGGCGCACGTTGGCCAGCAGCACGGAGGCGTCAGGCCGGAAGCCATCCAGCTGCCAGCCGTAGCTGGAGGCATCGGCCAGCAGGTGCCGGTAGGCCGAGCCGTAGACCAGCAGCTTCTTGGGCACACAACCGCGGATCACGCAGGTGCCCCCCACCCGGTCGCCCTCCACGATCGCCACGGAGGCCCCGTAGGAGGCCGCCCGTTTGGCGGCGGCCAGGCCACCGGAGCCTGCCCCCAGGACGATCAGATCGAAGCAGTCGCTCATGGCAGCAGGGCGTTGTGGAGCTTGGTTCCATCCAGCATGGCGTCCCGCAGATCGGTGTCCCGCAGGTCGCAGCCGCTCAGGTCGGCGTCGCGCAGATCGGCCCCCTCCATGTTGGCGCCGTAGAGACAGGCGCCGCGAAGATCACTGCCCTGCAACAGGGCCCCCTGCAGCAGGGCGAAGCTGAGATCGGCCCCCTGGAAATCGGCCCCGCCCAGGTCGGTGCGCTGGTCGAGCCCGCCCCGGAAGTCGGCTTCCACCAGCCGGGCGGCCCGCCAGTGGCTGTGGGCCCCGAGCACGCCCCGCAGGCAACAGCGGTGCATCAGGGCACCGCCGAAATCGGCGCCCTGCAGCCGCGCCGCCGACAGGTCGGCGTCGTGCCAGAAGGAGCCGCTGGCCGCCACAGCCGAGAGGTCGGCCCCCCACAGCAGCGCCTGCTGGAAGCAGGCCCCCTCCACGTTGGCGCCCGCCAGGCGGGCATGGCCGAATCGCCCTTCCTTGAAGCAGCCACCGCTCAGGTCGCAGTCGCCCAGATCGAGGGCCACGCCATCGAGATCCCCCAGCCGCAGGCCGGCAAACTGGCGACGGCCCTCGGCCAGGGCACGTTTGAGGGCGTCCAGGTCGGCGGGGAGGTCAGAGGATGGCCGCAAGGGCATCGAGTTGCTGGCGGCGGGAGGCGAGCATCAGCTTTCTGGCCTGAGCCAGGAGCTGGAAGACGCCCTTGTCGATCACTTCATAGAACACCAGGCTGCCTTCGGGACGGCGGCGCACCACGCCCGCGATCGTGAGCAGCTTGAGATGCTTGGACACCAGCGCCTGGCTGAGGCCGGTCTTCTCGACGACGGCGGTGACGTTCAGCGGGCCCGGGCGCAGGGTCTCGAGCACGGTCAGACGGTTGGGCTCGGAGAACACCTTGAAATAGTCGGCCAGGGATTCCATCGACGGCTCCAAAGCCTGGGATGGCGTGAGGTTACCACGCTGCCATCTCAGCCCAGTCATGCAGAATCATGAAAAAGACCTTCTGCATCACCTGGATCACGTAGTATCACGTTGTCGTTATGACGTGAAGCAACGTCGCCTCCCTGATGACAGCCACCCTCTCCTCTGCTGCTGCGGCCCCCTCAGCTGCCGCTCCGGCTGCCCCGCATCTGCGCGAGGACCTGCTGACGCCGCGCTTCTACACCACCCAGATCGCCAAGGCGGCCCGCACGGATCTGGAGCTGCAGCGGCCGGCCTTCGAGGCGATGCTCGCCGAAATGGAGGCCGACTACAACCGGGAACACTTCGACCGCAAGGCACCACTGGATCGGCTCCGGGATCTCAGCCCCGAGGAGAAGCAGGCCTACGAGAGCTACCTGGTGCGCTCCTGCGTGTCGGAGTTCTCCGGATTTCTGCTGTTCAAGGAGCTCTCCCGCCGGCTGATGCAGGCCAAGCGACCGGAGCTCGGCCGGTTGTTCCAGCTGATGGCCCGGGATGAGGCCCGCCATGCCGGCTTCCTCAACCGGGCGCTGGTGGCCGAAGGCATCGAGATCGACCTGCCCAGCCTGAGCACCAAGCGGCCGATCACCTGGTTCCCCCTCAGCTGGGTGCTCTACAGCGTCTTCCTGTCGGAAAAGATCGGCTACTGGCGCTACATCCTGATCGACCGCCACCTCAAGGCCAACCCCGACAGCAACTTCGCCCCCCTGTTCGATTTCTTCGAGCCCTGGTGCCAGGACGAGAATCGCCATGGCGACATCTTCAACATGCTGATCCGCTGCTGGCCAGCCCTGCGGCAGGGTTTTCGCGGCAAGTTGCTGAGTCGCTTCTTCCTCTGGTCGGTGTTTCTCACCCACAGCCTCACGGTGTGTGAGCGCGGTGAGTTTTACCAAATCCTGGGCATGGATCCGGAACGGTTCGATGCGGAGGTGATGCGCCAGACCAACCGCACGGCCCGCCGTGCCTTTCCCTGGGTCTTCGATCTGGACAACGGCCAGTTCATCGCCCTGCGCGATCGCCTCGTGACCTGTTTCCAGGAGATGGGTGCCGCCCGCCGCCAGGGGGCCTCTCCCCTGCGCCAGCTCGTCCTGAAGCTGCGCTTCGGTGGGCTGCTGTGGCGCCAGTTCTTCCAGCCGATGCTGCGGGTGGAAACGGCCTGATCCCGACCCGCCGCTGGCCATTCCCGTTCTTTTTCCTTGCTTCCTCTGCCATGCCCCAGCCCCATCTGAGTCCTGCTTACTGCCAGGCCTACAGCCGCATCAACGCCCTGGTGATCGTCGGTGAGGGATTGGCGGACAGCCACTTCCGCCTGCTGGCCGCTTTGCTGCCGGAGGACAGGCAGGAGTTGCAGCGGCTCGCGGCCATGGAGGGCCGCCATGCCCGCGACTTTGCTGGCTGCGGCAAGGAGCTGGGGATCCGCCCAGACCTGCCGCTGGCGCAGCGGTTGTTCGCGCCCCTGCACCGGCTGTTCCGCGAGGCGGTGGCAACGGGCGATCGGGTCAGCGCCCTGGTGATCCAGTGCCTGATCGTGGAGAGCTTTGCCGTGGCGGCCTACCGCTGCTATCAACCGGTGGCCGATGTCTATGCCGCCCCGATCATCCAGACGGTGCTGGACGACGAGGCCGAACACCTTGATTACGGCCAGCGCTGGCTGGCGGCCGGGTTCCCCGAGGTGGCAGCCCCGATCGCGGCCTGCTGTGAGCGCGCCGTTCCGATCGTGCTGGCGGTGCTCAACGCCGTCCGTGCCGATCTCACCGCCATCGGCATCGACCCCAGCGAGCTGGTGGGCGAATTCGTGGGCCGCTTCCAGGAAGCGATCGAGGCGGTCGGCTTCGAGCCGCGCCAGGCCCGGGGGCTGGTGGCGCGACTGGCGGGGCAGGCGTTGGAGGTGGCTTTCTAGGGGGCGCCGCTGCTCAGAACCCCGCCTCATCAAGCATCCCCCGCAGCACCTCGGCGCTGCTGCGCAGCTGCCCCATCTCCTTCTCGGTGAGGGCCATCTGCACCAGGGCGGCGGCGCCGCTGTCACTCACGATCGTGGGCAGGCTGAGGCAGACATCGGGCAGGCCGTAGTGGCCGTGGCTGCGGCTGCTCACGGTGAGCATCTGGTCCTTGCTGCGCAGCACCGCCTCGACGATCTCGGCGGTGGCCAGCCCGATCGCCCAGGAGGTGCTGCCCTTGAGCCGGATGATCTCATAGGCCGCCTGGCGCACCTCGCTGTGGAACAACGCCTGCAACTCAGGGTCCGCCAGGGTGCAGCTGCCTTCCCAGCCGCCATCGACCAGCCCCGAGCCAGCCACCACCACCCGGCTCCAGACCGGCACCTCCGAATCGCCGTGTTCGCCGATCACCCAGGCCTGGACGTCATGGGGATCGATCCCCAGCCGGCGACTGATGGCCATGCGGAAGCGGGCCGAATCCAGCACGGTGCCCGAGCCGATCACCCGGTGAGGGGGGAAGCCGCTCAGCTGGCCGGCGATGTGGGTGAGCACATCCACCGGATTGCTCACCACCAGCAGCACCGCCCGGGGACAGTGGAGCGCGATCGGTGGCACGAGCTTGCGGAACAGGGCCGCATTGCGTTCGATCAGCTCCCGCCGCGACTGGCCCGGCTGCTGGGCCACGCCGGCGGTGATCACCACTAGGTCGGCGTCCCGGCCCTCCTCTTCCACGCTCCCGGCCCGCAGGTCGGTGCGGGGCAGGAAGGGCAGGCCGTGGCAGAGGTCCATCACCTCCCCCTCCAGCCGGTCCTGGGCGACATCCACCAGCACCAGCTCCTCCTGGCAGCCCCGATGCAGGATCGCCACGGCGCAGGCCATGCCCACGGCGCCGCAGCCCACAATCACCACCTTGCGGCCGGGGAGGGTGCGCCCCCGCGCCTGGGCGCCCGTGGGCAGCAGCAGGTTGCAGAAGGGGGCGGCGGAGGCGTTGCCGACGGCCGGGGTGAGATCAGGCAACGGTTTCGCCGATCAGAACATCGCGCTGCAGCAGCGCCAGCACCTCCTGGATCTGGGCGGTCCGGCCCGGTGGCAGGGAAAGCTCGTTGCCCAGGGGGGTGAGGAAGGTGGCCTCTGCCGGTTTCACCTCCCGATCGCACAACACCAGCTGAACGGCCAGGCCGTAGGCCAGCTCCTGCTGGGTGCTGGTGAACACTGGGATGGCCTGGCGGATCAGTTCCTGCCAGTGGTCCCGGCGGAAGAGATGCAGCAGACCTTCGATGCGCTCGCCGAAGGCCAGCGGCGTCATGCTCCGGTAAGGAGAGCGGCGGACCAACTGTTCTTTGAGACTGTGGGCCTCCTCACGGCCGAAGTTGCTGTCGCAGCAAACGGCGGCCAGGGGAATGGCGGCGAAGGCCTCGGCGGGGGTCATGGCTGTCCTCGATCCTTTGCATTCATTGCAGCTGTTCTGTGTGAATCAGGAAGCCAGCGCGACACAAACCTTGGCAAACTCGTTGTTGGGTTCTCCCGACTTCCGGCAAGATTTTCCCCATCTGCCATTCAAGGAAGCCCTTCCGTCAAGCGGCCTGGCTACACCCCTTGGTGATGCACGATGCGAGACCATGGCGTTGGTAGGGGTGTGGAATTCTAAAGGTAGCCGTGCCCATCTGGATGCTGCGGGGATGCTGGAAGGGGGCAATCTCTGTGTGTCTTCCAAGTTTGCCCCCCACCCCGGCTACAGCTCCCGGTCCGATCCGCTTGGGCCCCGCGAGGCATGCCGCGATCTGGTGGCCATAAAGGCAAGCACAACGATGCCAACGGCGAGCAGAATCGCGATGCTGCCGACGACAAGGCCGGCTGGAACTGTGTGGTGGAAGACCCCAGCCATGATCCCCAGATAGCAAAGCGGCCCATCCGCTCCCTTGCCCAGGCGGCGATCCATTGGAGCGTCTTGCGGCGGCTGATCGCCTCCATGGCGAGCCTGGCCTTAGCTTCAGGGGTGACATTGCTGCTGATGCCACTGCCCATGCCGAGAGCACTGGTGGTCACTAAATCCATGGCCTATTCGCTGGTGGTGGCCTCCGCCGGCGCATTTTTAAAGAATCACACCCCCAACTATGGGTGGTGCAGGAGCATCCCAGACCTCCGGTCTCTGCTGTTGAAAACCCATGCTGAACTCGCCTTTCAGACTGTTACCTCAGTCATGCGTCCATCTCTACACATCGAGAAGGAGCTTGGACATGCCTGTGGAGAAGCATGCTTGCATCTCTATTATGACTTGGCTTACTTCTCGGCATTGCTTTTTGGTGTTCTGTTGTTATCGAGAACCCTTTTCCGTATCCTTGAAGCGCCATCGCAACTCCCGCATCAGCAGCGCTGGGCGCGATGGATCCTGTTCATTTTACCCATCTACATCATTCTGTTCTCGGGCGGGTCATTTGTCGACGCCTTATACCCAGCTTCGATCATAGGCCTGCTTGCATTGATTCACTTGGGTGGCGGCAAACCTGTCACCCTTCCGGTTGGTATTTCCGTTGGCCTGCTTGCAATTTTCTTAGCATTCAATGCGTATATGTCAAGGCCCTATGCTCCCTACGCCCTGGCATTGATTCTTTTGTCATCGCTGCTGAATAGAAAATTACTGGTGACTTTGGGACTGCTGCTTGGGCTCCTTCTGGCCTCCCCTTACCACATCAATCAGCATCGCTTGATTAATACATTTATGCTAACAAACTACACGGGTTGCAATCTTGCCGAGGTCTTCGTGCATGCGCCCAACATCAAAGGCGGTATTGATATGTCGGTGCACAGTGGAATCGAGGTAGCTGAGTATTGCAAAGAAAATCAGCATATTATCAAGAGCTATATCCTGTCTAGCCCATTGAGCGCCATGGGAGACATTCTGGAGCCCCAGCGTCTGGCAAGGATTGTTTTTCCGGCACCCTTTTCGCCATGGAAGTACATCCAGCTACCCAACCCAGCAGCAGGGCTTGAGGAGGCCCTGCAATGGCTCATGTGGGGAGCTCTTTGCATTTTTCTCTACTACCCTCTGGTGCGCATGATTCTTGCCAATATCTGGAAAAGCGTAAGTCAAAGAGCCTTGCTATTCTCGGCGTTGGCCTGCTTCGCGCCTCTCCTCTTTACGCTTGTGGGAAATGGCGGACAGGAGGCTGGTCGTCTCAGCTTGGCCTATATTCTGCCTTTGGCATTCTTTTACTCCTGGTTGCAATCACAACAAGCTTTCGATAGCCGTTAGTGTGGTTTTAACCAAAGGCGGAAAATCGGCTGTCTCTGTCTTGCTCTCCAGCTCCTCGTCACGAACTGCAGGCGGACCGACACCAACGCAGGCAAGGGGACGCCAGCGATTCTGATTGGCATGAGATCCTTCGTTGATAAGGACACGCTTTTCCCCTTGATCTGGCCCTGCTGCAGCTGAGGCGCCTGGCCGATCAGGCGCTGGATCGACGGAAGCCAACCTTTTGCAGGCCTTACCCAGGGGCTGGCCGTCACCAGGGCCTCCTGGAACCACTGCTGCTGGCCGTGTTGCTGGCAGGGGCCAGGGGCGGCAGTCGGCCTGCTCGTTCCTGAAGCCAGGTTGTCGGCACCGCGAGGGTTCCGGTGCAGCCGCCGAAGCGCAGCTGCAGCCAGGTGATCACCGTCGCTTCGCCGGCCACCATCGCCTCGATGAGCTTCTCGCTTGGGCGGCGCTCGTCGCCTTTCCCCGGAGGGTGGCTGAAGGCCGGCCTCAGACAGAGCTCCTCCACCAGATCCGGCCCCAGGTACCAGAGCTCCACGGCCGCTCCCTTGCACTGCCGGCGTTCCTCAATCAGTTCACGCAGCTGGCCGTCCTCGCTGAGCTGGCCCAGCGGAGCCACGAGGAAGGACAGGCAGCGCGTGGGCTCGGTGGCCGAGGCCTGGGGGGTGGCGGACATGGCGGCGTGTGTGGTGGGGGGTGGCGGATGCGGCGGTTGCAACGAAATTGTTGCCACAGAAGCATGGAACAATAGTACCGTTATAACGTAGGCATCAGCGCCCTGCGCGGACCCACGTTTTCTCTCTGGCATCGATCCCCATGACCACAGCCATCCCCACAGCCATCCCCGAAGCCATCTCCGAAGCCATCTCCGATCACGCCAGGCCCGCTGATGTGCTGGCGCGCAGAGCTTTTGGCCCCCGAGTGCGTCGGCTTCACGCCCGCATCGGTGCCGCCCACCACCAGGCCGAGGGCATGACCTTCTCCCGATCCCTGCTGGAGGGCCACGCCAGCCCCAGGCAGCTGGCGGCCCTGATCCGTGCCCTCGCCCCCGCCTACGAACTGATTGAGGAGCAGGGCCCCGAGCTGGCCGCCGCCCTGGGGGCGAAGGCCTTTCCCTGGACGGTCCTGGCTCGCCGCCAGGCCCTGCGGCAGGACGTCGCCATGTTGGGCGCCATCCCGGCCACACCGGCCTCTGCTGCCGCCCACGACTGGCTGGATCAGCTGCGCGACCTGGCCCGCCAGGCGCCACACCGCTTGATGGCCCACGTCTATGTGCGCTACGGCGGCGATCTCTCCGGCGGCCAGCAACTGGGCGAGAAGGCCCAGGCCATTCTCTCGAGCCAGGGGCTGCCCAGCCTGCGGTTCTGGAAGTTCCAGCGCCCCATCCCTGAGCTGAAGCAGGCGCTGCACGACGCCTTCGAACAGCTTGATCTCAGCGAGGTGGAAGAGGAGGAGCTGCTGGAGGAAGCGGTGGTCGCCTTCCGCGCCACCCAGCGGCTGTTGGCGGAACTGGCCGCTCTGGAGACGCCCGCGCCTGCCAGCTCCGAGGCCTGATCACCCCGACCGTTCCGCTCCACCCTCCCTTCCTCCCATGACCCCAGCGGCCACCGCTTCAGCGCCCGGCGCCACGACGATCGATCTGCTGCTCAAGCACGACCGGCCCGTACCCCGCTACACCAGCTACCCCACGGCCGCGGCCTTCCACGGGGGCGTCACGGCGGCCGACCTCGAGACCCAGCTGGCCCGCCCCACGGACGAGGCGCTGTCGCTTTACGTGCATGTGCCCTTCTGCCGCAACGCCTGCTGGTTCTGCGGCTGCAACCGCATCACCACCGGCGCCGGTTCGAAGGTGGTGGGTCCCTACCTGGACGCCCTGGCCGCTGAACTGGAGCTGATCACGCGCCATTCCGCCCAGCGGCGACGCCTCGCCCAGCTGCACTGGGGCGGGGGCACCCCCAATTACCTGACGATCCCCGAGCGCGAGAGCCTCTGGCGGTTGATCGAACGTCACTTCGATCTCGAGGACAACCTGGAGGCCTCCATCGAGGTCAATCCGGAGGCCCTCAGCCGGGAGGACGTCGTTGCGCTGCGCCGCCTGGGCTTCACCCGGATCAGCTTCGGCATTCAGGATGCCGACCCCCTGGTGCAGCAGGCCGTGAACCGGGTGGTGCCGGTCGACCAGCTGCGCCGGGCCATGGCCTGGATGCGGCAGGCGGACTTCGACAGCGTCAACGTGGATCTGATCTGCGGTCTGCCGCTCCAGACCCCGGAGCGTTTCGACGCCACCCTGGCGCTGGTGCAGGACCTGCGTCCCGATCGGGTGTCCCTGTTCTCCTTCGCCTACCTCCCCGACCAGCTGCCCCTGCAGCGCAAGATCGCACCGGACGACTTGCCCTCCCAGCGGCAGCGGCTGCAGATGCTGGAAAGTGCCGCCAACCGACTGGGCGGGTGCGGCTACGACGCCATCGGCATGGATCACTACGCCCTCTCCGGCGACAGCCTGGCCGTCGCGGCGCGGCAGGGGCGCCTGCACCGCAACTTCCAGGGCTACACCACCGGCGGGGAGCTGGAGCTGCTGGGGGTGGGGCCCACGGCCATCAGCCAGTTCCCCGGGCTGTTCAGCCAGAACCAGCGGGATCTGCAGGCCTACGCCGCCAGCATCGCCGCCGGCCAGCTGCCGGTGGAGCGGGGGCTGGTGGTGAGTGATCCGGAGGTGCTGGAGCGGCGGGCACTGATCCGGGAGGTGATGTGCCATTTCAAGGTGGCGATTGATCCGGATCGCTTCAGCCGCGAATGGGCCGATCTGGGGCTCCTGGCCGACGACGGCCTGGTGCGGCTGAGCCAGGCCGATGGCCTGGGCCTGGTGGAGGTCACGACCTCGGGCCGCTGGTTGATTCGCACCGTGGCGGCCGTGTTTGACCCCACCCAGCGCCGGGCGGCCTCTGGATCGCGGCTGATCTGAGCCGGCCTCAGAGCTCCAGCACGCAGTTGATCTTCAGCTCGAAGGGCACGGCGCTGGCGGGCAGCCGCAGCAACTGGGCCGTGAGGGTGGCCAGATCCTCGGGCTGGGTCATGGCCTCGGCGGAAAGTGTCGTCACCTGGGAGGCCATGGCGGTGTTGACCCAGCCCGGGCAGATCGCCGTCACCCGGATGCCGGCATCCCAACCCTCGTTGCGCATCGCCTGGCACAGGGCCATCAGGGCGAACTTGCTGCAGGGGTAGGCCGCCAGCGGGCCCTTCACCCGCTGGCCGCTCATCGACACCAGGGTGATCACCCGGCCGTCGCCACTGGCCACCAGCGCCGGCCAGGCGGCCCTGGTCAGCCACCACGGTCCCATCAGATTCACGCGCCACAGCGCTTCGATCTCCTGCTCCTGGCCAGCCTCAAACAGCAGACCCACCCGGGAGAACAGCCCCGCACAGTGGATCAGCCCGTCGATGGCGCCAAACTGGGCCAGGGTCGCCGCTACCCAGGTGCTCGCCTGGCTGGGGTCGCCGGCGTCGTAGGCCTGCAGCAGCATCCGGTCGGGCCGCAGGCGGGCGGCCTCCAGCAGCGGGCCTTGCGGCAGCCCGGCGGGATCCCGCACGCCGAGGCTGAGCCGATGGCCGTCGGCCAAGGCCCTTTCAGCGATGGCGCGGCCGATGCCCCGGCTGGCGCCGCTGATCAGCAGGATGCGGGGCTGGGCCACGGCCGGCGAGTACGGGGGAGTTCATGAAAAAGGAGCCGGCCATCCCGGCCAGCTCCTGTTGATCGGCTCGCTGATGCTGTCGCTTGGTCAGAGGGTGGCTTCGCCGGATTCTCCGGTGCGGATCCGAACCACCGACTCCACGGGGGTGACAAAAAGCTTGCCGTCGCCGATTTCACCGGTGTGGGCAGCCTCGGTGATGGCGGCGATCGCCGCCTCCAACTTGGCGGAAGGGACAACGATCTCAATCCTGGCCTTGGGGAGAAACTCGACGGTGAACTCCGTACCCCGATAGCGCTCGACCTGGCCTTTCTGGCGACCGAATCCGCGGGAGTCGGTGACCGTCATACCGATGATGTCGAGGGCCACGAGGGCTGTCTTGATGGCATCGACCTTGGAAGGGCGAACCATTGCCGTGATCATTTTCATGGATTTGAAGGCCTCAGTTGGTCATTGGGTCGTACGCCTCTTCTCCGTTGAAGACGAAGTTGAGTCCGCGATCTTCCTCCTCTTCGACACTGACGCGAAGGGGCATCAGTGCAACGAGAATCTTGAAAATGATAGCAGTTCCCAAGGCCAGTATCCCGTCGCTGACAAGAATGGCTATCGGCCTGTTGAAAGTCAGCTCAATGTCAGCTCAATGTCAGCGGATATGACCATGATCGCCCTCACTATATCTGTGGATAGGTAATATTGAAGCATTGAACAACCCGCGAACTGAGTGGGAAACTCGCTATCCAGCAATGAGGCAAGAGATGGGCTTCTTGATGGTGCCTATGCGATCGCCCATGCGCTGGTGATGAAGCTACGCATCGGTGGTTGATCACCCGTCGGTGATCGAAGCATCGACTGCTTGGTGATTAGAAGCAATGCCAAAGGCAACCTTCGTTGCAGGCGAAGCGGGGCCGTGTAGCGAAAATGACAAACCAGCCGTCCGGCCAGCGAACGGTCACAAAAAAGCCGGGAAGAATTCCCGGCGAGGTGGGTTGATGGCTGGCCGGTAGACCGACCCCACTCAGGCGACGGCCGCGGCGGCGCGATCGAAGTAGGTGCCCACTTCGGACATCAGGGCAGCGCAGTCGCCCTGGGTGATGCCATTGCGATCGCCGGCGATGGCAATAGAAGCCGCCTTCATCTTGCGGATGCCTTCGGCCACGGAAGCGCCAGGAACGCCGAGAGCCAGGTAGGTCTCACGCAGACCGTTGAGGCAACGATCCTCGAGGACGGAGGCATCACCGGTGAAGATCGCGTAGGTGATGTAGCGCAGAACGATCTCCATATCGCGCAGGCAGGCGGCCATGCGGCGATGGGTGTAAGCGTTGCCGCCGGGGGCGATCAGGGCCGGCTGCTGGTCGAACAGATCGCGGGCCGCGTTGGTGACGATCTTGGAGGCGTTGGAGGTGATGCGGTTGACGGTGTCCATCCGCTTGTTGCTCTCGGCCACCATGGCTCCCAGGGCATCGATCTGACCGGGGCTGAGGAATTCGCCGCGGGCATCGGCTTGGGCGACGAGCTTGGTGAAGGCGTCGAACATGGGGTTGCAGGAAGGCGTGGATGATCCGACTTTAGGTTCGTTGTCCGTGCCGGTGCGAGGGCCGGGGGGGGGTGTTGCCAAGGGGGTCTGTCTAGGCTGCACGGCCCCATCCCCCTTCCATGGCCGGCTCCGTGTCTGAGCTTTTCGAGCCCCTGGACTGGGCGGCGCTGGCCTCCGAGGCGACGCCAGTTCTGGCGACACCAGCCTTCACGGATCCCGCCGCAGGTCCCACCAGCGCCCAGGCCCTGCAGCGCCTTTTCGGCCGCCCGGCAGGGGAGATCCGCGTCACGCTGTACCGGGATCACCACGCCTGGTGCCCCTACTGCCAGAAGGTCTGGCTGTGGCTGGAGGAGCGGCGGATTCCTTATCGGATCCGCAAGGTGACGATGTTCTGCTATGGGCAGAAGGAGCCCTGGTACACCGACCTGGTGCGGGGCGGCATGCTGCCGGCCCTCGCGCTGGATGGCCGCCTGGTCACCGAGAGCGATCGCATCCTGGAGGCCCTTGAGACGGCCTTCGGTCCCCTGGGGCTGGGGATGAACGCGCGCGAGGCGCTTCCCCTGCGCCAGCTGGAGCGTCAGTTGTTCCGGGCCTGGTGCCAATGGCTCTGCGTCCCGAGCCGTGGCGCCGCTGAGGAGGCCCGGGGCCAGCAGGGCTTCGAGCGCTTCGCCGAACGCTTCGCGATCGCCCTCGCCGCCGACCCCGGACCGTTTCTGCTGGGGGACCTGGGCACGGTGGACCTGATCTTCGTGCCCTACCTCGAGCGGATGAACGCCAGCCTGGCCTACTACAAGGGCTTCCTGCTGCGGGAGCGTTACCCCGCCATCGACCGCTGGTTCGACGCCCTCGAGCAGCGCCCCACCTATCTGGGCACCCAGAGCGACTTCCACACCCATGCCCACGACCTCCCTCCCCAGATGGGGGGCTGTCACGCCAGTGGCACGCCGGAGCAGCGGGATCTGGCCCAGCGGATCGACGCCGGCCCCTGGCCCGTGCTGGCCCCCCCTGGAGCCGACCCCGAAACCAGCCAGCGTGAGCCGGCCGAGGCGGCCGGCGTGGCCCTGGCCAGGGTGCTGCGGCACCGGAACACCCTGCTGGCACGCAACCCCCTGGGCCCGGAAGGTCTGGATCGGGCGTTGCGCTGTGCGCTCACCCGCCTGATCACAGACAGGCCTTGCCCACCACCGGCTGGGTCGGCCAGGGGGCTGCGCTATCTGCGGGATCGCATCAGCGTGCCGAGGGACATGCCGCTGCACGCCGCCCGTCTGCTGCGCCGATCCCTGGAGGCCACCGCCTGCCTGGATCCGGCCGACCCTTGGGCTCCGGGGGAGCCGATTCCGGTTCAGCATCGCCGCGACCAGGATCCATCGCCCTTCCTGGCCGGTGCGAACCCCTCCCTAGCAGCGTCCCTCTAGCGTGAGCTCTGAAGCTTGAGGTGGCCATGGCACGTCCTCCACAGCGCAGGCTCTCGGTGAAGAACGACGCCATCCTGCCGGTGGCAACCCTCTCGCTGCTGCTGGCCTGCGTGCCACCAGGCACCCACGCCCTTGAGCTGGGGGGGCGCACCCAGTTCGTGCGGGCCCCCTGGAAAGTGGCCCTCACCAGCTACACCACCAATGTGGGCCAATCCCCGGCGGAGTACTTCTTCACCCTCAGCCTCGATGGGCAGGCGGGTGCTTCCCTCGGCGGCCTGACCATTCAGCAGACCCGCGGTGCCGACTGGCAATTCCCCTTCGCCGTCGAGCGGACCCGGGCCTTCCTGGGCGTTCCGCGCCGCGAGGGGCGTCCCATTCCGGTCCGAGCCAGCTTCGAGCCTGCCTCCCGCCTCTTCACCCTCAGCTTCCCTGAGCCCGTTCCCCCCGGCGCCACCGTCACCGTGTCCTTGCGGCCCTGGTTCAACCCCATCCAGGCCGACACCTACCTGTTTCAGGTGACGGCGATTCCCTTCGGCCCCAACCCCTTACCCAGTCCCGTGGGGGTGGGCACCCTGCGGATCTACCAGCCCAACGACTGGTAAGAGGTCGGAAGGCGCCAGAATGGAGCGTCTTCGACGACGTCAACGATGCAGGCCAGCTGGAACGGAACGGTGATCGCCAGCAGCGAGGACATCGTGACGGTGGAAGGCAACGCCTATTTCCCGGCGGACTCGCTGGATGCCGCCTGCATCCGGCCTTCGAGCCATCGCTCCGTCTGCGGCTGGAAAGGGGAAGCCCATTACTACGACCTGGTGGTGGACGGCAAGGAGAACGCCAATGCCGTCTGGTACTACCCGGAGCCGAAGCAGGCCGCCAGCAACATCCGTGGCCGGGTGGCCTTCTGGAAAGGGGTGACGGTGCGCTGAGACCCTCAGGTTCTCAGGTGCCGGGATAGCGCAGGGTGCGCCATTCGCCGCTCAGGGTGCTCACTTCCACGCCGATGCCCACCGGTCCCTGCACGGGGCCGAATTCTTCCTGCCACCAGTGCAGTGCCTCGCTCCAGGCCGCATCCAGGGATTCGTAGAGGTCGTCGAGGATGGGATGGGGCTCACCCTGCTGATCCACCAGCCGGTAGGTCCGGCAGGACTGGGAACTGCTGCGCTGACGGGTCTGAGGAAAGGAGATCGCCACGTCTTGCCTCGTATACAGGAATGGCATTCTGCCCCCTGTGCCAGATCGGAACTGTCACCTTCACAACATCTTTCAGTGTTGCTCCGCTACAGGGGGCCCGGCGGGATCCCGGGTCGGCGGGCGCTTCCGCCCCGTGCGATGGCTCACCTGGCGGCTGCGCTCCTGGTAGCGGTGCACCACCGGCAGCCTCTCCTCCTGGTAGCGCTGCAGGGCCAGCTCGGGGCTGGCGGCGACGCGAGGGGCGAGCCAGGCGGCCAGGGCCACCGCATCCTCCAGTCCCGCCGTCATCCCCCGGGCCTGGGAGGAGCTCATGGCATGGGCGGCGTCGCCGATCAGGGCCACCCGCCCCGCAACGAATGCCGGCAGGGGATCAATGTCGTAGGACCAGTTCGCGATCACCTCTTCCGCAGGCGTGGCGCTGATGATCGCGGCCGCGTCAGCGGGCAGCTTGGCCAGGGCGGTGGCGGGCACGCCCTCCGCCAGCAGCCTTTGCCGCGTGTCGCGGTCATCGGGGAGTTCCTCCTCCTGGAAGAAGCCCCAGTGGGTGCGCCCCTTGCCCTCCCCATCGGGGCCCAGATCGAAGAAGTTGGCGTAGATGCCCCGGCCGCGGGCATAGACGAAGAAATCCCCGTTGCTGCAGAAGCTCTCGTCCGTCACCACCCCACGCCAGACCCGATCCCCGAGGTACTGCAAGCGGCGATCGGAGCGGAGCAGGGTGGCCACCTTGGAGAAGATCCCGTCGGCCCCGATCAGCAGATCGCCCGTCCATGGCGGGCCCTCGGCGAACCGCGCCTCAACGCCCGTGTCGCTCTGGCTCCAGCTGACGAGCGAGTGACAGCCCTGGAAACAGGCGGGATCGAGATGGCGCCAGAGAGCGTCGAGGATGGCGCGGCGGTGAATCAGCAGCGACGGCAGGTCGCCGGCGTCCCGTTCGGCCGGGCTGGCTTCGATCAGATCACCCCTGAGGTTGCGGAAGACGAACCGCTGCACGGGATGGCCGCCGGCCAGCAGGTCGTCCAGCAGGCCAGGGATGGCGGCCGCGGCCACCGCCTCGACGCCGCTCTTCACCAGCAGGATCCCGCAACCTTCGGCGCGCAGCCGCGGTGAACGCTCAAACAGGGTGACCCTGTGGCCCTGGCGCTGCAGGATCAAGGCGAGCAGCAGGCCGGAGCTGCCGGCCCCCACCACGGCGATACGAAGGCCGGTGGGGGCAGAACTCATGCGCTCACCGCAGGCTCCAGGATGCTGGCATGGAGGACGTCCATCACCGCGAGGACCTTGCTGGTTTCCTCCGGATCGAGGCGCAGGGTGGCGGCCAGGTCGGCGAGGATCTTCTGTTCCTGGTCCTGCAGAGGCCCGTCGGAGCGCATGATCTCCGCCGCCACGGCGTAGGCCGTGTGCCGCTGGCGGTCATCAAGCACCGCGGCCGCTTCCTCCATCAGCCCGATCGATCCCTTGGCCCGCAGGCCCTGCAGCAGGGTGTCCATCAGGGTGATCATCTCCTTGTCACTGCGACCTTTGAAGGGGGCGCGGTAATCCAGGGCGTGGCGCAGGGCCCGTGTGCCCGCCATGGTGAGAGCGCCATCCCAGGAGACGGCGGCGAGAGCGACCGCGGCGAAGGCCGTAGGTGCGTCCATGAACAACGTCGACAGCAGGAGAACACCCGTCATCGTTCGCCCCAGGGGGCCCTGTCAGTGGCCGATGTGACCGAATCCACGAAAGAGTCCCCGGCTCCGCCCTCCGATTCTCAACGCTTGGAGGCCGCAGTCCCGCCGCTGCGGCTCTCCCGCCACAGCTTCAGATAGAGGGCATCGGGTTCCTGGTAGCGGGCCGGACGACAGTCGTGCAGGCGGGCCAGCTGCTGCCAGCACACGGTGCGCTGCACGTTTTTGAGGCTCTTGCCTTCCCGCACCAGCATTCGCATGGCCCGGCAATAGGAGCCGTAGTGATCTTCGAGGTCCCGTAGTTCGGGGGATCCGTCGGCGGCGGGGAGCTGGTCGGCTGGAGGGCTCATCGGTCGACTCCAGCACCTCCCCTGACGGCTCGACTGTGCCGAAGGGAACCAAGCGTGCAGAACGTGAGGTGCCGCCCGCCGGGAGGCCCAAAAAAAAAGGGCCCCGAAGGGCCCTCCGCGCTGCACCGGTAGGGAGCTCAGCGGATGAACAGCATCTCCTGGTAGGAGGGCAGGGGCCAGAGGTTGTCGTCGACCACCGCCTCGAGGCCATCGACCGCTTCCCGCAGCTGATGCATCAGGGGCATCAGGGTGTCGGCGGAGTAGCGCATGTGCGCCACGGTGCCATGGGGGGCCTGGCTGATGGCACTTTCGAGCGCACTGCTCAGTTCCATCGACTTGGCGCTGAGCGACGCGACCCTCTGCTGGGTTTCCGGGGACACCTGGAGGCCCATCGCCGTCTGCAGTTGCAGGGAACTGGCCAGTTCACCCAGATAGCGCATGGCAGCCGGGTAGATCTGGGTCTGGGCGATCTGCACGGCCAGCTTGGCCTCCACGTCGATGGCCAGCACGTACTGCTCGGCATAGACCTCAAAGCGGCTCTCCAGCTCCAGGGGGCTGAGGACGCCCTGGCTGGCAAACAGGTCGCGGATTTCAGGCCGCTGCAGCACCGGCAGGGAATCGGCGGTGGTGGGCAGGTTCTCCAGGCCCCGCTCCTCCACGGCCACCCGGTGCCATTCGCTGGAATAGCCGTCGCCGCCGAAGACCACATTGCCGTGGTCGGTCATGATCTGCTTGAGCACGGAGAAGGCGGCACCGGGAAGGCTTTCGCCCGCGGCCATCTTCTGCTCCAGCTGGTCGCTCACGTAGGCGAGCGAGTCGGCCAGGATCGTGTTCATGGTCACCAGGGGCCCAGCCACCGACTGGTTGGAGCCAACGGCACGGAACTCGAAGCGGTTGCCGGTGAAGGCGAAGGGGGAGGTGCGGTTGCGGTCGCCGGGATCCTTGGGGAACTCCGGCAGCGTGTCGACGCCCAGCTGCATGACGCCGGCATGGGTGGAGCCCGTCACGTCCCCTTCCTTGATCTGGCGGAAGACGTCCTCGAGCTGGCTGCCCAGGTAGACGGAGATGATGGCCGGCGGGGCTTCGTTGGCACCGAGGCGGTGATCGTTGCCGGCGGTGGCCACCACGGCCCGCATCAGGGGGCCGAACTTATGCACCCCGCGGATGACGGCACCGCAGAACAGCAGGAACTGCATGTTCTCGTGGGGGGTGCTGCCCGGATCCAGCAGGTTGCCCTGGGTGGCGTTGCCAACCGACCAGTTGACGTGCTTGCCGGAACCGTTGATGCCCTCGAAGGGTTTCTCATGCAGCAGGCAGTTCATCCCGTGGCGCCGCGCCGTGCTCTTAAGGATGGTCATCGTGAGCTGCTGGTGGTCGGTCGCCACGTTGGCCGCCTCGAAGAACGGGGCGATCTCGAACTGGCCCGGCGCCACCTCGTTGTGGCGCGTCTTGGCAGGGATCCCCAGCTTGTACATCTGGCGTTCCACGTCCTGCATGAACACCTGCACCCGCTGGGGGATGGCGCCGAAGTAGTGGTCATCAAACTGCTGCCCCTTGGCGGAGGGCTTGCCGAAGAGGGTGCGGCCGGCCAGCAGCAGGTCGGGACGCAGGGGCACATAGGCGCTGTCGATGAGGAAATATTCCTGTTCGGCGCCGCAGCTGGAGTTGACGGGTGCCACGTCGGTTTCACCGAGCAGCCGCAGCAGGCGCTGGGCCTGCTTGTTCATGGCGGCGTTGGAGCGCAGCAGGGGGGTCTTTTTGTCGAGGGCCTCGCCGGTCCAGGAGATGAAGACGGTGGGAATGCAGAGGGTGAGACCGTTGGGGGTCTCCATCAGGAAGGCCGGGCTGGTGATGTCCCAGGCGGTGTAGCCGCGGGCCTCGAAGGTGGTGCGGATGCCGCCGCTCGGGAAGGAGGAGCCGTCAGGTTCGCCCTGCACCAGCACCTTGCCGGTGAATTCGGTGATCACCGAGCCGTCGCCCTGCACCGAAATGAAGCCGTCGTGCTTCTCGGCGGTGGCGTTGGTGAGTGGGTAGAAGACGTGGGCGTAATAGAGCGCGCCGCGACCGGTGGCCCATTCCTTCATCGCCTGGGCCACCACGTTGGCCACCGAGACGTCGAGCTTGCCGCTTTCCCTGATGGTGCGCTGCACCGACTTGAAGATGTCCTTGGGCAGCGCTGCCTTCATCTTGGACAGGCTGAACACGTCGCTAGCCCAGAGATCATCGAGGGACTCGATGGGAGGCGTCACCACCGGCAGACGATTGTGGATCTCCTGCAGGGCGGCGAAGCGTTGGGGACTGGGCATCGGAGAGGCTTGGATTCGGCTGAGGGGTATCCAATCCTTGTGTCGGGGGCCGTCGGTGGTGCCGTTGATACAGAACGCCAGGTTGATCGGCGGCCCGGGGCGGCCCCTCAGCTCAGGTAGGAGCGGATCGCCGGCCGGCACCAGAACACCAGCGCCGCCAGGGTCAGGGCCCAGGCCAGGGGGGCGACCACAGCCAGCAGCAGGCGCTCCTCGCCCACCAGGGCCATCCGCACAATGCCGTAGGCCATCTCGATCGCCAGATCGAGCGACAGGGCCACGATCGCCAGCACCTGGCCCCACAGCCGCCACTTCAGCAGCGCTATGCAGGCCACCACCCCCAGGGCCACCGCGGGCAGCACGGCGCTGGTGTAGATGGCGACATTGGCCGTTCTCCAGAAGCCCCAGAGAAGGATCGCCGCCAGGCCCAGCGGCAGCACCAACAGGTTGGTCACGAGTCCGAACCAGGCCAGCACGCGATAGCCGCGTGGTGGCTGCAGTTCCGCGAGGGCGTCAGGGGTCGTGAAAAGGGTCTGCATCGCAGCCATTGTCTCAGTTGCGGTCGGGCAGGGCGCCGTCCCGGTCGGATCGAAACACCAGGTCAAGGTCCTGCATGACCTGGGCCGCGATCGCCACCAGCGTCTCGAACAGTTCCTTGGTGTGGGGCGCGCCGGCCCCCATGGCCTCCCGGCTCATCAGCACCAGTTCCAGCACGGGACCATCCGCCTTGGCCTGCACATCGGCGATCAGCTGCAGCCGCAGCTTCTCGTGCTCCCCCCGGACCATGGCGCTGAGGTGGGCGGGTGAGCGATGCTCCACCTCGGCGTGGAACCGCTGGATCAGGGGATCGAGCCGATCGATGAGTTCGGGTGGCGGCAGCGGCAGCCGGGGCCTGAAAAGGAGCAGAAAACGGGCCATGACATCCGGCTGTTCCACCCATCCTGGAGCCGGGGCAAGGTTCGGTACCACCGCTGCCGGCCAGCTGTGCTCAGCACAGCTCGAACAGCAGCAGATCCGCCCCATCGGCGCCGGCCTCGAAGCTGGCGGGTGGGGCCGCCGGGAAGCCCAAGCCGTCGCCCCGCTGCAGCGTCCGGCCGAAGGCCGTCCCCTGGCCAGCAATCAGCTGCAGCCAGCCGCTGGCCCCAGGGGCGATGGCCAGATCCAGGCGGTCCCCGGCAGCGGGCCGTGCCCGCCAGAGGCGCACCGGCCGGTTGATCGCCAGGGCTCCCTGGCGTTCGTCCGGGTCCAGCAGCGGCACCCAGCCTTGGCGAAGCTGGAAAGGCTTCTGGCGGTAGGAGGGGGCCTGGCCCTCCCGGCTCGGTTCGATCCAGATCTGCAGCAGGCGGCAGGCGCGATCGCCCTGGTTCATCTCGCTGTGCACCACGCCCGTGCCGGCGCTCATCGCCTGCACTTCCCCGGCCCGGAGCACCTCGCTGTGGCCCATGGAATCGCGATGGTTGAGCTGGCCGTCCACCATCACCGTGACGATCTCCATGTCCCGGTGCGGATGCAGGCCGAAGCCGCTGCCGGCGGCGATCGTGTCGTCGTTGATCACGCGCAGCGGACCGAAGCCCATCCAGGCCGGATCGTGATGGTGGGAGAAGGAGAAGCTGTGCCAGCTGTCCAGCCAGTCGAGCTGGCTGTGGAACCGCTCTCCGGCAGGTCGGAAGACAAGGGTCATGGGGGCAGGGTCGTCAGGGTTGGATCAGGTCCATCCGCTGGAGGCGGCGCACGATGTCGTCGATGCTGCTGTCCTTGGCGGGATTCTGGCGGCTGCAGGAGAGCTGGCGACCGACCACATGGGCCCCGAGGTGGGCCAGCTGGATGCGCAGCACGGCCAGCACTTCCACGCCGGGCCCGCCGGAATGGGTGGCGATCGCGATCGGCCGGCCGTTGAACAGGGTGCGGAACTCCTCCCCCTGGACCGACAGCCAGGCGATGGCGCTGGTCAGCACCGGGGGCAACGAGCCGTTGTACTCGGGGGCGCAGATCACCCAGCGGGGGGTGGCCCCGAGGGTCTGGCTGAGCGTGCCGACCGCAGCGGGAAGGCCGGCTTCGGCGTGGGTGCGGGGGTTGTAGAGCGGCAGGGGAAGGGCCGTGAGGTCGAGCACCTCGGCCCCCATGCCGCGGGCGCGAGCCGCGGCGGCAAAGCGTTGCGAGAGTGCCAGGTTGTCACCGTTGCTGGCACTGAGTACCAGAAGATCGGGGGCCATGTCAGGAGGGCTCCAGGACGGGGTAGTCGGTGTAGCCGGTCGGACCGGCGGTGTAGAAGGTGGCCGGATCGGGGTCCTGCAGCGGCGCGCCGCGGTGGATCCGCTCCGGCAGGTCGGGGTTGGCCAGGAAGGCATGGCCGAAGGCCACCGCATCGAGCTGGCCGGCCGCAATGGCGGCGTTGGCTTCTTCGGGGCTGTAGCCCATGTTGCCCACCAGCACCCCACCAAACCCTGCCCGGATCGGGGTGAGCACGTCACCCGTCTGCTGGCCGAGGAAGTCACTTCGCATCACGTGCAGGTAGTCCAGCCCGGTTTCATTCAGCCGTTCGGCCAACCAGCTGGACAGGCCGATGGGGTCGCTGTCCACCATGGCGTTGAAGCCGTTCAGGGGGGAAATCCGCAGGCCCACCAAAGGTGCTTCGCTTTGCACGGCCTCCAGCACCTCCAGCAGCAGCCGGGCTCGGTTGCCGATCGCTCCCCCGTAGGGACCGCTGCGCCGGTTGCTGCCGTCCCGCAGGAACTGATCGAGCAGGTAGCCATTGGCGCCATGCACTTCCACCCCGTCGAAGCCGGCGGCGGTGGCGTTGCGAGCGGCCGAGCGGAACCCGGCCACAATCGCCGGCAGCTCGTCATCGGCCAGCTCCCTGGGGACGACGTAAGGCTGTTTCCCCTCGGCGGTGTGCACCCCGTCGCCGGTGATGGCGATCGGGCTCGGCGCCACCGGCTGACGGCCGTCATTGAGCAGGGGGTGGCAAGCCCGACCGCCGTGCCAGATCTGCAGCACGATCCGCCCACCGGCGCCGTGCACCGCCTCCGTGGTGAGCCGCCAGCCCTCCACCTGGGCCGGCGAATGGATGCCGGGTTCGTGCCAGAAGGCCGAATGTCCCTCCATCACCATGGTGGCCTCGGCGATCAGCAGGCCGGCGCTGGCCCGCTGCTGGTAGTAGGTGGCCATCAGCGGGCCCGGGACGTGGCCAGGCTCGGCGCGAGCGCGGGTGAGGGGAGCCATCAACACCCGGTTGGGCAGCTCCAGGCAACCCACCTTCAGGGGGGTGAACAGGTCGCTCATCGTGCGCAGACCGGCAGGGGGGAGCGGGACGGTCCTGGATTGGAAGGGATCGTTAAGGTCATGGAGTGACTCTGGCGGACATGCAGCGTGCCTGACAAGAACGCACCGATGGGTGCCTGGGTCACCCGCCGGTAACCCTCCAGCCGTGACAAACTCTCGGGGATCTCAACAGCAGCGGTGATCACCAGGTCTGCCCGGCGGAACTCACCCTGCGGGTGATGCGCGGACGCTGGAAGCTGATGATCGTGCGTGAGCTCAGTGGTGATGGGCGCCGCTTCTCCGCCTTGCAGCGGTCCCTGAATGGGGTGAGCCACAAGGTGCTGACGGCCCAGCTGCGGGAACTGGAGGCCGACGGCGTGGTCTGGCGTCGCGTCTACAGCGAGGTGCCGCCCCGGGTGGAGTACGGCCTCACCGAGCGTGGTCAGGCACTGCTGCCCGTGCTGGAAGGTCTGAATGCCTGGGGGCGCTGGGGAATGAGGCTGCGGCGAAACCAGCTCTCCGGCCCGATCCGCTGCAGGGTTCGCAGCAACACCAGCGGCAGGGTGCGGAGCTCGAAGGGCGCCCGCAGGGTGGGCCAGAGCCCTTCGCGTCGGTAAAGCAGGGTCTCGAGCCGATCCCGCTGCAGCGCCGTGAGCGGTCCCCAGGTCCCGCCGACAGCACGGGCGTGCTGGGCCATCGGTACGAAGGGCAGCGTCAGATCCGGCCACAGACCCTCCAGGGTGAGGGGCCCGGTCGCCTCCAGAGCGCGGGCAGCCTCGGCGCTTGCCAGGCAGAGTTCAGCGCCGCTGGCGCTGATCGCCTGCAGGCGTCCTGGCTCGACTCCCCTCTGGTGGAGCAGCTGAACCGGTAGGGACAGGGCGAACCAGGGCGTCCCATCACTCCGGGGCCGATCCCAGCAACTGCGGATGGCCAGCAGCAGCAGCAGACCATTGAGCAGACTCCAGCCCGCTACCACCCCGAGCGTGGCGGCGGTGACCGGCAGCGCCGCCCCCTGGCCGGCCAGCAGCGGCAGCCGACCCGGCGCCAGGTTTCCCAGGGCCAGCAGCTGCAGGGCGAGCAGCACCACCAGTGGCAGGAGCAGGCCCGCAGCGGGGCCGGTGGTCCCCTGGCCCGTCACCGCCTTCGGGGTGACCTTGAACCGGCGTGGCCGGCCCAGGGCCGTGGACACCACGGCGGCGCAGATCGGCAGCAGGAAGATCCAGCGGTAGAGCTCCGGCAGGATCGCGGCGCGGGCATGGCCGCTCAGCCAGCGGGTGAGCAGCAGCTGGCTGAGGAAGAACGGCAGGGCGATGCTGACCAGCGCCTCGCCGCCGATGAGGATTGGGGCGATCCCCAGCAGGCCCAGGCTGAGCGGCGTGCAGAGCAGCACCAGCTGGGCCGGAAAGCTGAACCAATGCAGGATGCCCTCGCTGTAGGCCAGCCGTTGCAGGGGACTGAGCCCGGGGATCCGCAGCGGGTCGGCGCCGGTGCGGAGGGTCTGCAGCGAACCGCTGCCCCAACGACAGCGTTGCCGGGCCATGGCCGCGGCCGTGAACGGCGCCAGGCCGGCGCTGAGCTTTTCGGAGAGGTAGTGGTTGCGGTAGCCCGCGGCCGTGATCCGGATGCCGGTGGCGAGATCCTCCGAGGGGGTGGCCGTTTCGAAGCCCCCCACCTGCTCCAGGGCGTCGCGCCGCATCACGAAGGAAGTGCCGGCGCAGACCACCGCATTGAGGTTCTGGCGGGTGGGCTGGATCCAGCGGTAGAAGCTCTCCTCATCCGGCAGCAGCCAGCGCTCCAGGCGCAGGTTGCGCATCACCGGATCGGCATTCATGTAGCTCTGGGGGGTCTGCACGAACCCCACGGACGGATCACGGAACAGGCCGGCCGTGCGGCTCAGGAAGGGCCGCAGCGGCACGACATCGGCATCGAACACCGCCACCAGATCGCCTTGGCAGTGGCGCAGTCCGTGGTTGAGGTTGCCCGCCTTGGCATGGGGGTGGTCCTTCCGGGCGAGATAGCGGCAGCCGAGGCGCTCGCAGAGCTCCGCCAGCTCTTGCCTGCCGGCATCGTCCAGCAGCCAGACCGTCAGGTCCGGGTAGTCCATCGCCAGACAGCCCCGCAGGCAGCGCTCCACCAGCTCGGCCGGTTCACCGCAGCTGGGCACCAGCACATCGATCGCCGGCGCTGGCACAGGGATGGGGCTCGCCGGGGGCACGGGCCGCTCGGGCAGCAGGGTGAACCACAGCTGCAGGAAGAAGCCGGCCAGCAGCACCAGTTCGGCCGCCAGCGTCAGCAGGCTCAATGTGGTGGACAGGGGGGTGGCCAGGTTGAGGCTTCCGCTGACGCGCCAGTGCAGGTACCTGGCCCCCAGCAACGTCAGCAGCACCACGGCCCAGGGCAAACGCGTCATCGACCCTGACCAATTGTTAAGCAAATCTAGGTGGTTGCGACGGGCCCGAGTCCGCAGCCTCCGTCCTTGTCTGCCGGTGGAGCCCATGAAAAAGCCCGGCTTCCAGAAGAGCCGGGCATGGGTGGAACAAGGATTGTTCCTGTGTTGTGTTGATCGGTCTGATGTCGGTGTGGATTTGGACGATCAGAGGGGCTGACGATCAGGTCCTTGGGGACCGTTGATGGGTGATGACGAAAGAAGGCCGAGGATGCCCGCTCCGTCATGAACGCGCCATCGAAAAGAGGTCAGCTGGGCTGGGGATCCGTGGGAGTCCCCGGGAGGTGGTTTTCGGAGTCGGAGTTGCTGGCGGTGGCACCTGGGGCCGAGGCATCCAGGTGCCGGTTTCCATAAACCCGTGGGCACCTGAACGATGCATCGGGTGATCTGCAAGAGAACGGGAAACCGTTGTTGGGAACAAGACTGTTGGAGCAGGGGCCTGCCGTCAACGCACTCCTGAAACCTGACCGGGTGGTGTCTCTTCCATCACTGGAGCCTCCTGGTTGATACAGTCACTCTCTCCCTTCTGGAGCGTTCTGGCTATAGGCAGTTCTGCTGATCTTCCACTGGTCCGGAGATGACGTGCCCCTGGCGATCTCAGGCATCGGGGCGCTGGGCCACCAGGGCTTCGTAGGCGGTGCAGAAGGCCTCGCCCAGGGAGTCCCGCAACGGCCCGTCGTGGCGGAACGCCTCCAGGGCATCGGCCTGACAGGTGGGCAGGGAGGGAGCACCCACCGGCGCCTGCACATAGGTGTTCAGGTCGCTGCGGGGGCCGGGGTCGAGGCGCCGCTCAATGCCGTCGAGCCCTGACGCCAGCACGGCGGCCTGGAGCAGGTAGGGGTTGGCGGCACCGTCGCCGAGGCGCAGCTCAATCCGCTGGTCGTCGGGGATGCGCACCATGTGGGTGCGGTTGTTGCCGCCGTAACTGATCCAGGAGGGTGACCAGGTGGCGCCGGAGCTGGTGACGGAGCGGGCCAGGCGCCGATAGCTGCCGGCCACCGGATTGGTGAGGGCGCACAGGGCCGGGGCATGGGCCAGCAGGCCGGCGACAAACTGATAGGCCAGTTCCGACAGGCCCTTCTCCCCCGCCGGGTCGTGAAACACGTTGTGCCCCGCTTCGTCCCAAAGCGAGGCATGCAGGTGGGCGCCGTTGCCGGTGAGGGCCGCGATCGGCTTGGGCTGGAAGCTCACCCGCACCCCATGGCGTTCGGCCTGGGCGGCGGCCATGACCCGGAAAAAGGCATGGCGATCCGCCGTCAGCAGCGATTCGGCATAGGTCCAGTTGAGTTCGAACTGGCCGTTGGCGTCTTCGTGATCGGCCTGGTAAGGCCCCCAGCCGAGGCTCTCCATGCCCTCCAGCAGCGCACTGATCAGGGGGTAGTGCCGCATCAGGGCCAGCTGGTCGTAGCA
Organism: Cyanobium sp. Cruz-8D1; assembly: GCF_024345975.1. GTDB lineage: Bacteria > Cyanobacteriota > Cyanobacteriia > PCC-6307 > Cyanobiaceae > Cyanobium. The sequence continues at coordinate 253,902 of NZ_JAGQCD010000001.1, forward strand.
GGGCTTCGACTGCCGGTCGAGGCCATCGGCGATGGCGTCCCGCTCCGGGTCCATCAGGAAGAACTCCGCCTCGACGCCACTGCGGAACTGCAGGCCCAGGGCGGCCGCCCTGGCGATCTGCCGCTGCAGTACCCGCCGGGGGGACTGCTCCAGCACCTGCCCTTCCACCTGCAGATCCGTTGCCACCCAGGCCACCTCGTGCTGCCAGGGGAGCACCATCAAGCTGGTGGGATCGGGGATCGCCAGCACGTCCGGGTCGGCCGGCGTCATGTCCAGCCAGGCGGCGAAACCGGCGAAACCGGCTCCGGAACGGGCCAGTTCGGCGGCCGCGGCGGCCGGCACCAGCTTGGCCCGCTGCACCCCAAACAGATCGCAGAACGAGAACAGGAAGTGCCGGATGCCATGGGTGGCGGCGAAGCGGGCCAGATCGGTCATCGGGGGGAGTGAGAAGGAAGAGGAGTCAGGGGCCTGGAGGCGGTCAGCCGGCGCAGAGCCGCTCCACGGCGGCCCGTATCTGGCACTGCTCAGCCGGGGCGTCGCGGGGATTGCCGGCCCGGTGCCCGAGGTCGGACTCCAGGACCTCGAAATGGGCGCCGCTGATCAGGGCGGCCTCGGCCCCACAGTCCTCGGGGGTGAAATAGAGGTCGTGGCGGCCAGCGATCACGGCGGTGCGGGCCTGGATCCGGCCGAGGGCTGCGGCCAGGTCGGCTTCGGCGTCCCCCGACGCGAGCCCCGCGGCGGCGGCCACGTCGTTCGCCAGCCAGACGTCCAGCATCGCCAGCAGGTCGTGGGGGTCATGGCGGCGGTAGGCGGGCAGCCAGGCCTCCTCCACGTAGGCCTCGACGCTGGCGTAACCCAGCTGGTGATGGGCGCCACGGCGGTAGAAGGGCTGGCTGGCGGCCCAGCTGGCGTAGATCAGGGCAAAGGTGCGCAACCCCTGCTCCGGCGCACCCCGGAAGCGACGTCCATCCCAGTGGGGATCGGCGGTGAGGGCCTGGCGGAGGCTGAGCAGGAACACCCGGTTGTGGGGGGTGGTGCGCGCCGTGCCGCAGACACAGCAGATCCGCTGGGTTCGCTCCGGCTCGAGCACCGCCCAGTGGTAGGCCTGCTGGGCGCCCATCGACCAGCCATAGATCAGGGCGGGGGAGGTCACCGCAAACACCTCCTCCAGCAGCCGGCGCTGGGCGGCCACGTTGTCGCGGTGATCAACGGACCAGCGGCCGCCCGTCAGACCTGGAGCACCGGTGCTGGGGCTGCTGGAGCGGCCGTTGCCGAACTGGCTCACCAGCACCACGCACCAGCGCTCCGGATCGAGGATCGGACCCACCACCCAGTCGATGTCCTCGGGCCAGGCGCCATAGGAGCTGGGGTAGAGCACCAGGTTGGAGCAGTCCGTGGCCAGGGTTCCATAAACCCGGTAATCGAGCCAAGCGGCGGGCAGCCATCCCCCACCGGCGAGGGGGACATCCCCTAGCGCGAAGCGGCGCGGGGGAGCAAGGGTGGGTGGCAAGGGATCGGGACTCAGGGGAGGGCCAGCCGGGCGGGGTCGCGTACGAAGGTGCGATGCACGGCCAGATAACCCGGATCGAGGTGCACTTCATGGGGGGCCAGATGGCCGTGGGCTTCGGCGAGGGCGTGAAAAGGAAGGGAGGGGTAGAGGTGGTGCTCGACATGGAACGGCATTTCCCACATCAGCCAGCGCAGCGGCGCCCAGGTGAGGGTGGTGCGGGTGTTGCTGAGGCCGTCGCTGCCGGTGCTGCAGCCGCCATGCTCGGCCAGCAGCACGAAACGCAGCAGGGGTTGGCCGACGGCGAGGGGCAGCAGCCAGAACCAGAACAGGGCGCCATTGGCCTGCCAGAGGGAGGCCGCCAGCAGCAGGGCGTAAACGGCGAACTGCAGCCGGATCGAGCCGGTGACCGCCGTCGCGGCCTCGGCGGGGATGTAGGGCCTGCCGCCGAAGTCACCGCGCAGGCCGGCGGCGTGGCCCCGGATCTTGCCGATCCACCAGGGCAGGCCGCTGAGCTCCAGCAGGTAACCGCCCAGGGTGCTGGCGGGCGCCTGCTCCAGCTCGGGATCGAGACCCGGCTGGTGGGTGAAGCGATGGTGCCACTGGTGGTAGCGGCGGTAGTAATCAGCGTTGTAGAAGCTCAGCACACCGGCCCACCAGGCCAAGGCGTCGTTGGCGTCCTTGCTGGCGAAGGCGGTGCGGTGACCGCACTCATGCATGGCGCAGAATCCGAAGGCCAGGCCCCATCCCAGCAGCAGCAGACCCACCAGCCGCAGGGCCCAGAGGGCCGGGCTGGGCAGCTCGGGCAAGGCAGGGAAGCCCCAGAGCAAGGCTCCAACCGCCAGCAGCGTGAGATGGCAGCCGAGCTGCCGCCAACCGGGCCCATTGCGGCGCTCGTTGAGACGCTGCAACAGGGGGCCTGACAGCAACGGCGCGGCGGCTCCGGGGCCGGTCGCTGGTGGCGCGGAGGAGGGTGAGGCGGTCACGGAGGGGGCAGCTGGCCTGTGGAGGTGGAAGACCAGGGTCCACTGTCCCGCTCGCGGTCCGCCCGCCACCGTCCGTTGTGAACATTTGCCCCGGGCCTGGCGCCTGGTGGGCACGGTTACCCGTCCTGGCTGGGCGGCAGGGAAGAGTGGGACGCGCCTGAGGCGGGTCTGGTGACGTCCCTTCTGTTTTTTTCCCTGTGGGGATTTCAAGGCTCCCTGGCCCTGGCCCTGCAGACGGCCAAGCGGGGGGGCTTCGATGGGCTGGAGCTGAACGTCCGCCATCCCTGCCTGCTGGCCGACGCGGATGGCCCAGCCCGCCTGCGGGATTCCGGCAGGCCCCTGGTGCTGGAGGTGGTGACCGGCGGCGGCTACGTGCCGGGGCTGGGCTGCACAGCGGCGCAACACCTGGCGGAATTGGACGAGCTGCTGCAACGCTGCGTCGGGTTGCGGCCCCACCGGGTGACCGTGCTCGCCGGCAGCGATGCCTGGCCGCTTGAGCGGCAACGCTCTTTTCTGGCTGAGGCGCTGGCGCTGGCGGAAGCGACCGGCCTGGCGGTGAGCTTCGAAACCCACCGATCCCGCTGCCTGGGGATGCCCTGGACCATCGCCCCCCTGCTGGACGCCCTGCCCGGGCTGCGGCTCACGGCGGATCTCAGCCACTGGTGTGTCGTCGCCGAGCGACTGATGACCCCGGAACTGGAGCCGGTCCAGGCGATGGCGGATCGGGTGGACCACATCCACGCACGGGTAGGCCATGCCCAGGGTCCGCAGGTGTCCCACCCCTTCGCCCCCGAGCATGGCGAGGCGTTGGCGGCCCACCTGGCCTGCTGGCAACTGTTCAGCGAACGGGCCCTGAAGCGGGGGGCGCCACCGCTGAGTTTCACGCCCGAATTCGGCCCTGATGGCTATTTGCCCACCCTGCCCTTCACCGACCAGCCGGTGGCCGACCTGCTGACGATCAATTGCGCCATGGCCGGTTGGTTGCGTCGCCTTTTTCCAGCTGCAGCCGGCGATAAGATGTGTTCACCATGAACAGACTTAAGCCGTGATGGACATGACCGAAGCTCCGATCGCAACCCCGACATCCACCCCGACATCCACCCCTACCTCCGCAGCAACCGATCCCCGCCAGTCTGTGCTGGTGGCCTCCCTGCGCGCCCGATACGCCATCGCCGACCAGCGCCAGGATGCGAACGCCAAGCAGGCCCTGTTCAAGGAGGCTGTCTATCTGGGCATCCGCCCCGACGCGTACCAGGGCTCCAGCAGCGCCGCGTAGATCGCCTGCTGGTGCAGGATCCGGGCCTCCAGTCGGTGGGGAGGTCCGCTGAGGAATCCTTCGCCGTATCCCCGCTGGGCGGATTCCACCAAGACGCGGTCTTCGGCGAGAAAGCTGACCATCTCCGCCATCAGAACCTCCCCTTCGCCCTTGCGGGCTTCCGGGCCCAGCAGCCACACCTGCATCGTGCAGCTGGTGAGGTTCTCAGGCAGAAACTGGATCAGGGCCAGGCGTCCGTCGGGCCACAGCAGCAGGTGGTTCCAGGGCGGTAGACCGAAAGTGAGGAATTCGGTGTCCCCGTCCTGCCACGGGGTGGCCAGCAGATTGGCCCAGGTGCCGAAGCGGTGGCTGTAGTGGCGCACAGGGCCCTGCATCCTGTGCAGAGTGGTGGGATGGGCGATGGCGACGTGGTAATCGTCGAGGGTGTTGTCGTGGGCGATCTTCCAGTTGCAGGCCAGGGTTTGCCTGTGGAAGGCCAAGGGCACCAGGGGCTGGCTGAGGGGGGTGGCGGCTTCCTGCAGCGGTAGATCCAGCTGGTCGTCGAGGGGGATCGGATCGGCCCCGGGAGCCACCCAGATCAGGGAGGCCCGCAGCTCGCAGCCCAGACCCTCAAGCGGCCAGGCGCCGCGATCGAACGGTTCAACGAACTCCGCTTCCCGGGCGGCCGCCAACAGCGTTCCGCCCAGGTCATAGGTCCAGCCGTGGTACGGGCACACCAGCCTGCGGCAGGCCACGGTGCCTTCGGCCGGCTCGCGGAAGGCCACGGCCCGGTGGGGGCAGCGGTTGCGGAAGGCCCGCACGACGCCATCGCGGCCACGGCAGAGCAGCACCGGCAGGCCCAGCAGCTCCACCGCCAGGACATGACCAGGGGGCAGATCGGCGGCGGCGGCGACGGGATGCCAGAAGCGCGTGGCGACGTGCTGGCGCTCGAGGGCGGCCACGGCTTCGGAGCGGTAGAGCTCTGGCGGCAGAAAGGCGGCTGCGGGGGCGGAATCCATCGAAGAGCGCTCAGAGCAGGGAGCCATCCAGGCTGCGTAGGCGGCCTGCGAGCTCCTCGCGCAGCTCAAGAAAGGGTTGGGACACCCGCAGGTGGCGCAGATCGGAACGGTCCAGCCGCACGTCGACGCTGTGCACGATCCTGCCGGGTCGCGGCGCCATGATGTGCACCGTGCCGGCGAGGAGCAGGGCTTCCTCGATGTCGTGGGTGATCAGCAGGGCCGTGAGTCCCGTGGTCTTCCAGAGGTCGTGCAGGAATTCCTGCATCGATTCTCTGATCTGCAGATCGAGGGCCCCGAAGGGTTCGTCCAGGAGCAGAACCTTCGGCTCGGTGGCCAGGGCCCGGGCGATCGCCACCCGCTGCTGCATGCCCCCGGAGAGTTCCTGCGGCAGCAGCCGGGCCGCATCGGCCAGCCCGACCACGTCGAGGAAGTAGGCGGTCCGCTCCCGGATCTCCGTCTTGTCCCTGCCCTGGAGTGACAGGCCGAAGGCGACGTTCTGGGCCGCCGTGAGCCAGGGGTAGAGGCTGTACTTCTGGAACACCATGCCCCGGTCGGAACCGGGGCGCCGGACTTGTTCACCGTCGAGATGGATGGTGCCCTCGCTGGGCCGCTCCAGACCGGCGATCAGGCGCATCACGGTGGATTTGCCGGACCCCGAACTCCCCACCAGGGCCATGAACTGACCCGAAACCAGCTCGAAACTGATGTCCTGGAGCACGAGCTTGCGATCACGCCCCTCACCGAAGCTCTTGGAAACCTGGGAAACCTGAAGGTGCATGGCGTTCAGTTGGCCCAGGAACAGGCCCGTCGCATCAGGAACCGGAAGCCGAGATCGATCAACAGGCCGATCAAGCCGATCACGATGAGGCCGACAAAGATCTCGTCGGTGCGCAGGAATCTCTGGGCCAGGCTGATGCGTTTGCCCAGGCCTTCGTTGGCCGCCACCAGTTCGGCGACGATCACGAGATTCCAGGCCGACGCCATGTTGATCCGGTAGGTGTCGAGCACCTGGGGCGCGATGAAGGGCGCCACCACCCTGGTGAGGATCGGCAAGCCCCGGCCCCCCAGGGTGAGGGCCGTTTCCACCAGTTCAGAAGGAACGAATTTCACCGCGTCCATGATCATCAGGGTGTTGAAGAAAAAGGTTCCGATGAAGATGAGCATCACCTTCGGCAGTTCTTCAAGACCGAAATAAATGATCAGCAGGGGAATGAAGGCCGGCGCCGGCATATAGCGGATCAGAGCCATGAGCGGCTCCAGGAAGTGGCAGATCGGGCGGTTGGTGCCCATGGCGATGCCGATCGGCAGGGCCAGCCCTGCAGAGATCATGAATCCCAGGAAGACTCTCCGGACACTGGCTACCGCATCAGCCACCAGGATCCCTTGCTGAAATTGGTCGCTTCCCGCCAACCACACGGCCCCTGGCCCGGGCAGGAAGAGCTTGTCGACCATGCCGCTGGAGGTGACCAGCCACCACGCCACAAAGACCGTGAGGATGCCGAGCACCCCCAGCACCCAGGGGTGGGAGAAGGAGCGCCGCAAGGGGGGAGACCAGACCATGGTGGTCAAGGGGCGTTGTCGACGAACTGGGAATTCAGCAGGTTGGTCAGGTCAGGCTTGCTCTTGGCCAGGCCTGTTTCCACCAGGAAGACGTTGATCTGCTCGGCGGCATAGGGCAGCGACAGCATCGTGGTGCCCTGCTTGAAGTTGCTGCGGTTTTCCGCGAGGGTCTGGATGGTGGTGCCGGCGTTGTACGCCTTGAACTCCGCCTCGCTGACTCCGGAGCGCTCCACCAGGATCGGCAGGGTGCCGGCTGGATCCTCCTCAATGGTCTTGAGCGTGGCGAACCAGGCGTTGACGATCTTCTGGACCTTCTCAGGATTCTTGGCGACGAACTCCGTGCGGCAGACGAGCAGATCGCTGATTGCCCCCGGATGGTCCTTGGAGGTGGCCAGGGCCCGGCTGCCGGGACGCTTCAGGGCCTGGGTGGTGAAGGGGGCATAGACGCCCGCCGCATCCACCCTGCCTGCAGCGAAGGCCGCGGCGGCGGCACCGGTTTCCAGGGGGACAAAGGTGATGTCCTTGGCGGAAAGACCCGCTTCCTTGAGCACCTTCAACAGCAGGAAGTGGTCGACAGTGCCTTCTTCGGCGGCGACCTTCTTGCCTTTCAGGCCTGGAATCGAGGTGATTTCCGCCGCGGCGATGATCTGGTCATTGCCGGTGGAGAAATCGTTCTGGAGCACGACCTGCAGATCCGCCCCGCCAGCCACGGAACTGATGGTGTCGTTGAGGGTCTGGCTGTTGCAGTCAAGCTGGCCGGCGTTGAGAGCGTTGATCGAGTCGAGGTAGCCGTCAAACCACTGCATCGAGGCCGCCACACCCTGCGCCTTGAACAGGTCCTTGACCTCAGTGACCTTCCATGGGAACCATCCCGGCCAGGCGCTGTAGCCGATTTTCACGGGCGCTTCCTGGCTCACCGGTTGCTGGCAACCGGCCAGCAACCCTCCCCCGAGGGTTGCCATCAGGACGAGGGAAATCGCCCGGCGTTGACGACGAATGAAGGAGGGTTTCAACATCAGGAGATTCTGGGAAAGGGTGGGGTCTGTAGATGGGGCTCAGAGCTGATTTCGGCGTTTTGGGCGATCACCTCGAGCGATGGTGTTCGCGGTGTCTGATGGTTGAAGCGCCTTTGCTGAGGGCGTCAGAAGAACTCCAGATAACGCTGCTGCTCCCATTCGGAAACCGCTGAGTGGTAAGACTCCCACTCATCTCTTTTGTAGGTGATAAATGCCTTGAACATGGCATCACCGAATACGCTTTTGGCAAGTGGATCCTGGGCGAAGGCATCAACGGCCTCACCGAGGGTTCGGGGCAGCATGGTCAGGCCACGTTCGGCCCGTTCCGCTGCGCTGAGTGTGTAGGCATTCACCAGATTCGGCGCGCCGGGATCGAGTTCTTCTCGGATCCCTTCCAGCCCAGCCGCGAGCATCAGGGCGGCGCCAAGATAGGGGTTGCAGGAGATGTCGGCGGCACGGCATTCCACCCTTCCCCCTGGTGAGGGAATCCGCAGCATGTTGGTGCGGTTGTTATTGCCGTAGCACACGAAGACCGGTGCCCAGGTGAATCCCGACATGCTCCCCTTGGCTACCAGCCGCTTGTAGCTGTTGACCGTCGGAGCGATCACCGCGCAGATGGCGGGTGCATGGCGGAGCACGCCGGCGATGAAGTGTTCGGCCAGCCGGGTGACCTTCCCCGGAGTGGCTTCGGGGGTGGCGAACAGGTTGGCACCCGTCTGCCCATCCGCCAGGGACATATTGAAGTGGGCGCCGCTGCCGGCGCGATCGCCGAAGGGCTTGGGCATGAACGTGGCCAGCAGGCCGTGGCGATGGGCGATCTCCTTGGCCATCAGCTTGAAGAAGGTCAGCCGATCGGCCATGGTGAGGACCTCGGCGTAATCGAAGTCGGTCTCGAACTGGCCAGGGCCATCTTCGTGGTCGAAGGAGTAGACCCCCCAGCCCAGGTCGTTCATCGCCTGCACCAGTTCGTCCAGCCAGGGCAGGTTGTCGAGCAGGCCGCGTACGTCGTAGGCGGGCTTGTCGAGGGTGTCGCGATCGCTGTAGGGAACCCAGCCCCCCGCCGCCCCTTTCTTGAGCACGAAGAACTCGGTCTCAATGCCGAGGTTGAAGCGAAAGCCCATGGCGGCGGCCTCCTGGCGGACACGGCCGAGGATGTGGCGGCTGCAGGCGTCAAAGGGCTGGCCGTGCAGATGCAGGTCGCTGGCGAACCAGGCCACCTCCCGCTGCCACGGCAGCACCGTGACACTGGCTGGATCGGGCACGGCGGCCACTTCGTCGTCGCTGACCTCCTGGGGCACCCCGTCGAGGGCCGCCCCGGTGAACAGTTCGGAGCCGGCCATCATCTGGCCCAGGTGCGCGAGGGGCACGGCCTTGGCCTTGCTGACGCCGTGCAGATCAACGAAGCTCGCCAGGGCGTAACGGACACCCTTCGCCCGCAGGTCGGCCTGAAGGGCTGCGGTCGGGTCGGAGGCTGGATGCTGGTGACTCATCAGGCGTGGATCAGGGCGGGGGTGGTCTGAACGCTGGTCAGCTGGGCGGCGAGCCAGTCGTGCCAGGCGTCGAAGCCCACGCCGCTGGTGGCGGAGAGGCGGAACACGGCGGTGTGGGGATTCACCTGGCGGATGTGGGTTTCGATCCGCTCCACATCCACCGGCAGGTGGGGCAGCAGATCCACCTTGGTGATCAGCACGCAATCGGCTTCCCGGAACATGACCGGGTACTTGAGCGGCTTGTCGTCGCCTTCGGTCACACTCAGGAGCGCCACCTTGCGGTGCTCACCGATGGCGAATTCGGCGGGGCAGACCAGGTTGCCGACGTTCTCCACCCAGAGCAGATCCAGTTCGGCCGGATCCAGCCGCTGCTGCAGGAGTTTCAACCCGCCGCCCACCATGGCCGCATCGAGATGGCAGGCGCGGCCGGTGGTGATCGGCACCACCGGAATGCCCACGGCCTCCAGCCGCTCGGCATCGAGCAGGGTGGTCATGTCGCCTTCCAGCACGGCCATGGCCCAGCGGCTGGAGAGGGCGGCGAGGCTGCGCTCCAGCAGGGACGTCTTGCCGGCCCCGGGGCTGCTCATCACGTTGAGGCAGAGCACGTTCCAGGCGTCGAAATGGGCACGGTTGTGGTCGGCACGGTGCTGGTTGGCCGCCAGCAGGTTGAGGCCGAGGCTGTCTTCGAGGGGCATGTGCATGGCGGCTCAGCAGGCGACGGTGGGACAGGACGCGGTGGGCGGTGGGCTGGCGGTTTCGAAGCCATAGGCGACGGAACGGATCCGCAGCTCGCGGCCGCTGACGATCTCCTCCATCGGGTGCTGACAGCAGGGGGAGCGGAAGCCGTCGGCGGCATCGGGGCTGTAGGTGGCCTGGCAGCGAATGCAGCGACCCACAAGGGGCACCGACTCGATCACCAGTTCGGACCCGTCGAGCCAGGTGCCTTTGACGGCATCGGACCAGGTGACCACCAATTGGTCGGGTTCGACGCAGGTGAAGCTGCCCACCTCAAGGTGGACCCGGTCCACCTTGGGCACCCGGGGGGCGTGCTGCTGCTTCCATTCGTGCATGGAGAGGAGCAGGCAGCGGGTCATGTCGACTTCGTGCACGCCCCTATCTCCAGGCGCGGTCGACCTGCATGTTGCAGTCGCTGTGCAGCCAGGCGGGGACTGACTTACGGGGCAGCTGGCCGCTCACCACCAGGTGGGCCATGGTGTCGCAGATGACCCGGGTGGCCATCAGGGAGGTCATGTCGCTGACGTCGTAGGGGGGGGAGACCTCCACCACCTCGAGGCCGCAGACCGGAACGTTGCGCACGATCAGCTCCAGCAGCTTGAGGGCTTCGCGCGGCAGCAGCCCGCCCGGCTCGGGCCAGCCGGTGCCCGGCACGAAACCGGCATCGATGCAGTCGATGTCAAAGGAGATGTAGACGCAGTCGGTGCCGTCGGTGGCCCGTTCGATGGCGAACTTGGCCGCCGCCTCCAGGCCCATGTCGCAGATGTCGGTGACGGTGAGCACGTTGGTGCCCTGCTCGCGGCAGACCTTCACCCCTTCGCGCGGCACTTGCCAGCCGCCGATGCCCAGCTGCACCAGGTTCTGGGCCGGGGCGTTGGCCATGTTGGTCGCATGGAACCACGGGGTGGTGTGCATGCGTTCGTCGAGGTCGGTCTCCTGGGTGTCGACGTGGCGATCGAAGTGGATGATGCCCACCTTCTTGTCGCCGAGGTGGCGGCAGACGCCCCGGACGGTGGGGAAGCCGATCGAGTGGTCGCCACCCAGGATGATCGGGAAGGCGCCGCTGGCGAACACGTGGGCGATGCCCTTGGAGATCTGATCGAAGCTCTTTTCGTTGTTGGCGGGGATGGTGAAGATGTCACCCACGTCGCAGAGGGTGATCTGCTCGCGCAGGTCGACCCCCATTTCGTAGTTGTAGGGGGTGTACAGGGCGGAAATGCGCCGGATGCCCTGGGGGCCGAAGCGCGTGCCGGGGCGGTAGGTGGTGCCGCTGTCGTGGGGCACGCCCACCACTGCCACGTCAAACTCCCCGACCCGGTTCACATCCTCCAGGTACGGGGCCTTCATGAAGGTGTTGATGCCGGCGTAGTGGGGCAGCTCGCCGCGGGAGAAGGTGGAGATGCGCCGATCGACGATGCTGCTGGCCGCCTCCAGGCCGTAGCGCAGGCCCTGATCGACCTCTTGCTGCCAGCCCGTCAGGGGCAGGGACGCTTCCTTCTCCAGGGCCCGGGCCCCTTCGCTGCCGGTCGGATGGCCGCCTCGATCAAAGGCGTCAGCCGCATCGGTGGCAGGGCCGCTGGACGGTTCGTTCATGCAGACCTCTGGGCACGGTGGGAATGGGGCGGTCTCCCGGGCTTTTGTCCCTCCGTGCCACTCACCGGTGGGGAGGTGAGGCCCCCGAACCAATGAATGCGCTTCTCTCGGACCAGGCATCCAATCCATCGCTGGCAAAGCCTGCAATGGAGGACCGGAACCCTAGAAGCAACTTCCGCTCTGGCATCGTGCAGGCCCTTGCGGCTGACCGTTGTGGCGGTTGCTACCGGATCTCTTCTGTCGGCTCAGGTGGGGCAGGGGAGACCGGCCGCCTTGCGGTTGGTTTCGCGGCGCAGCAGCAGAAAGAGATAGTCGGGGTCCTTGTACTGGCTCGGCAGGCATTGGTGCAGCTGCTCGAGGCGGTGCCAGCACACCGTTCGCTGGATCTTCTTCAGGGTTCGCCCTTCGCGGACGAGCAGCCGCAGGGCCTTGCAGTACATCGGGTAGTTGGCCTCCAGCTCACCGATGGTGACTTTCGGAATCGTGGCCTTCGGCAGGGACGCTGGAAGCGATCGGGCGCTCATCGGCCATCCTTCGGGGCAGGCCCCGCTGAGATCTGTTCACTGTCGTTCATGGCCGGCTATGGGGCGCCCCCCAAACGGGGACATTCCGGCTCAGAGCCGCACCATGCCGCAGCGCATACCCTTGAGCACCGCCTGGAGTCGGCTGTTGACGCCCAGCGCCTGGAGCAGGCGTTTGGTGTAGGTCCGTGCCGTGGAGGAGCTGACCTGGAGCCGTTCGGCGATGTCCTTATCGCTCAGGCCACTGGCCAGCAGATCCAGCACCTCGTATTCCTTCGGCGTCAGTCGGGGACAGCTGAGGTACGGGAGCGAACCGCTGCGCAGGGAGGCGCTGCGGTAGTGGTGCCGTCCCATCACGGCCATCACGGCCGCCTGCAGGGGCCGCTGGTCGTCGACGACATCTGCTTCTGCCACCACCGCCTGGAGCCAGGGGGCATCGGCGTACTCGGCCGGAATGACGTCCCCCAGGGCCAGCAGCACCACCATCAGATCCGGCTGTCGCTCCCGCGCCTGGCGTGCCAGCTCGAAACCGTTGCCGGATTCGAGCCGGTCGGTGCAGAGCAGCAGGGCATGGGGGGCCCTGGCCAGATAGGCCAGGCAGGTGGCGGCGTCCGTCACGGCGCAGCCGATCATGTGGCTGTTCTGGAGGCTTTCGCAGACGGCCCGCAGCAGGAAGCGTCCGTTCATGGCGATCGCCAGGCGGCCGGGGATCTCCATTGACAGCAGGACGTCATCGAGGCCTGCACCGTCCAGGCTGTCGAGGAAAGGGGTGAAGTCCATGGCCAGACGCTATCGACTTCGCTGAATGAGCCGGTCGTGGGGGTTCGCTGACCCGAACGCCGCGATGATGCTGCGCCCCTTCCGATTCAGTTAAGATTTTGGCAACAGGTCAACACTCGGCATGAACCCAGACCACCCCGTGCTGAATGCGCTGCTGGAGCAGCTCCGCTCCCTCAAGGAGCAGTACAGCGATCTTCCCAACGAGCTCAACCGCTATCGGGTCGTTCGGCACGAGCAACTCATCGCCCAGTGGGCCCCCGGCTTCAGTTTTGCCCTCTGAGAGTCTGCGGCCCCCCAGATCCCTGGATTTGTAAACTTTGATTAAAAAATCGACACCTTCTGGTCGAGGGCATGAATAAAAACCACCCCGTCTACCACTCCCTGGTCTCCAGGCTTGAGAGCCTGAGGGACCAGTACCAGCACCACCCCTGTGAGGGGAACAGGTATCGGCTTGTACGGCAGGAGCAGCTGATTGCCCAGTGGGTCCAGGTTTCTGACCTGCCCAGCTGAAGAGGACGGTGGAAGAGCCGCTGGGTCCAAGGATTCAGGCGGCGCTTCCCGAAGAAAACCACCCTGTTTGTCTCCGGGTGACGATTGTTGCCAATGATGGGCCGTAAATCGGCTAGGCCGTCAGCAGCTCACCTCCCTCAGTGGCATGGCTAAGAAAGACAAAAGTGGTTCCAAAATCAAGCTTGACAAGGCCAAGGCCCTGAGCGGCAAGCAAAAGTCAGCCAAAAAGTCTGCCGACGGCCACCGATCCGCCGGTGCCAGCGAGTCAGATCTCTACCGACTCTCCCCCATCTTCGACGACCTCTCCAGCCATTCCGAGGGGCGCCCGCCCAAGTTGGATCGGAAGTTTTACGAACAGGAGCTGGTCCGGCTGCAGGTGGAGCTGGTCAAGATGCAGTACTGGGTGAAGCATGTGGGCTACCGCATGATTCTGCTGTTTGAGGGCCGGGATGCCGCCGGTAAGGGCGGCACCATCAAACGCATCACCGAGCCCCTGAACCCCCGCGGCTGCAACGTGGTGGCCTTGGGCACCCCCTCCGACCAGCAGAAGACGCAGTGGTATTTTCAGCGCTATGTGGAGAATTTCCCCTCGTCCGGGGAGATCGTGCTGTTCGACCGCAGCTGGTACAACCGGGCCGGCGTCGAGAAGGTGATGGGCTTCTGCGCCCCCGAGCAGGTGGATGAATTCATGTTGTCCTGCCCGGAATTTGAGCGCATGCTCGTGCGCAGCGGCATCACCCTGATCAAGTACTGGTTCTCCGTCAGCGACGATGAGCAGGAGGTCCGCTTCCGCTCCCGCCTCGAGGATCCGGCCCGGCGCTGGAAGCTCAGCCCGATGGATCTGGAATCCCGCGATCGCTGGGTCGAGTTCTCCCGGGCCAAGGACGAAATGTTCGCCCACACCAACATCCCTGAGGCTCCCTGGTTCACGGTGGAGGCCAATGACAAGCGCCGGGCCAGGCTCAACTGCATCCGCCACCTGCTCAGCAAGGTCCCCTACGAGGACATGACCCCGGCCGCCATCGAATTGCCCCCGCGCAAGAGCGGCGGCGACTACCAGCGCCCCCCCATGAACGAGCAGTTCTTCGTCCCCAACGCCTACCCCTGAACCTCCTGGCCAAGCCGCCAGCGGCCCCCCAGCAGTTCCAGCCAGATCAGCACCACCAGCCAGTGGATCAGCACCGGCGGCCAGATGGAGCCGGTGGCCTGGTAGGCGATCACGCAGACCACCCCCAGCAGGCCGGCCAGAAGCAGGAAGCGGCCATCGTCGAACAGGCGCCGCCCCTGGGGATACCAGAGCCGGCCGGCCAGGGGATGCCAGGCCACAAACAGCCCCACGCTCAGGGCGCCCCAGGCGAGGTTGTCCCAGGCGCTCAGCCCTTCGAGCGGGTGGGGCAGCAGGGCCGCCCGGAACAGGGTTTCTTCGATCAGGGACGGCGTCAGCAGCAGGGCAACCGCCTGGCGCCTCAGGATCATGGGCCGCACCTTTGGCCGCTGCGCCGGCAGGAATCCCGTGCCACGCCCCAGGCCCAGGGCCACGGCGGCGTAGATCCCCAGCAGCAGGGTGCCCACGGCCAGCATGCGGCTGGTGAGCGGGGCGAAGTAAGAGTCCATCAGGCGGGGCAGGACCACCCCCACCACAGGGAACTGGCCCAGCAGCTGCGTTGGCGCCAGGGGGGCCAGGCGCTGGTCAGCCCCGGGAAGTTGGTTGGTGCGCACCAGATGCAGGCGGTCACCGTGGCGCAGGAACACCCCGGCCATCTCGTCGTGGGCCCGGCGGGGCAGCATCGAGCGCCAGCTGAGCACCCCGTCCCACAGACTCCGGCTGGCCTTGAAGCGGTCCGGGGCCTCGCCCGGGGTGTCCAGGAGCGAGGCGTTGTGGCGCCAGTCCTCGCGCACCATGCCGAAGGGGGTCAGCAGGGCATCGAGGGCCTGGGCCAGGGAGGCCAGCCGGGGCAGTTCACGGCCGTCCAGCTCCCGGCGGCGGCGACGCAGCTGGTCGATGGCGATCCACAGGGCCTGGCTGGAATCCTGCACGCAGGAGATGGCTGGCGTGACCAGGGACACCCCGCCGCCATCACCGCTGCGGTAGCGGGCCATCAGCACCTCCGCCTGGATGGCCAGCTCGTCCAGCAGCAGGGGGTCGGTGCGCACCAGCACGTCGGAGATCGGCCGCGTGCCCAGCCAGCCCCGCTGCAGGTTGCCGGTGTAGGCGCTCCAGTCCTGGCTTCCGGACACGATGCCGTTGGGGTTGTTGGCGTAGATCTGGTGGTACCGGAGGTCGAATCGTGGTTGCCCGGTGAACGGATCGATCACCACCCGGGCGGCGCCGAAGGCGAAGTGGCCCGTGACCGTGAAGGCGCTGATCGCTTCCCCTTCGGAGCCACCGATGCCGCCGAAGTTGTGGATCAGCAGGGAGCGGTCACCGGGTTGCCAAGGGGCGTGGGCACCGTCGGGAATCAGACCCACCCGGCTGAAGCGCCCGCGACGGGTCTGGCTGTCGCTCCAGTTGACCCGGCTGATCTGGTTCAATCCGGCGGTGGTGCCCCGCAGGAGCCGGTCGCTCGCCAGGGCGGTCAGCAGGCGGGGCTCCAGGGCCTGGGCGGTGAAGGTCCCGTCGCCATCCGGGGCGCCGTAGACGTACCAGCCGTCGGCGCCCGCTGGCGTCGCCAGCAGTCCCTCCGGGTCGAAGAAGCGCCGGCCGTGGCGATCGGGGGGCTGGCGGGGCAGCCGCATGGTCTCGATCACGCCGCTGAAGCTCCCCCGCCGCCGGTCGTAGTGCTGCACCTGGAAGCGTTCTGGATCCGCAGGGTCGCGGGAAAGCAGCCGCACCAGTCCCACCCAGCGTCCGGTGCTCTGCAGGGGCGGACGGCCGATGCGGAGCATGGGTTCCCCGTCCCGCTGCTCGAGCTGCACCGCTTCGAGCGTCACGGTGATGTCGTCGTGGGGGTGGGCCCCGGCCAGGGACTGCAACGGCCCGACGCCATCGCGACCGTCGAGGCGGGTGGGCACCACATTGCCCTGCTGGGCCGCCAGGCGGGCCTCGGCCCCGAGTCGCACCGGCGTTCGCACCATCCCCACCAGGACGCGGAGCCTGGGGTCGTCCTGCCAGCCCAGGCGCAGGCGCCGGCCGATCAGGTCTTGGCGGCCGGCCGGGGCCTGCTCCACCTCCAGCCAGACCCAGTCGCCGTCACCTTCGGCCATCTCGGCTGAGGGGGGAAGAATCAGCCGTCCGAACCAGTCGCCATGGGGGCGGTAGAGGGCCGGATCCGGCCGACGCTCCAGGGGGTAGTGCTCCGGCCGGTTGAAGGGGGCTTGCCAGGCCAGGTCGTAGCTGGTGGGGGGTGGGGGGCCCGGCTGGGCCAGGGCAGCCAGGGCCTGGGGCACGACCAGCAGGGCCGAGATGCCGAGGGCCAGCAGCAGGGCAAGCCAGCGGCGGCGGGGGCGGGCTGGACGCATCGGCCCTGGCCGTGGCAGGAGTACCAAGTCCCTATCTCCTCTCTTCGCGGTGGATGGCCAGTGCCGCCAGGATCCCGCCGGCGAAGCCGGAGGCGTGGCCGATCCAGCTCACCCCCGGGGGACTCAGGAAGGGCAGCAGGCTGGGTAGGGCCCCTCCGTAGGCGAACAGGGCCGTGAGCGACAGCAGAATCGAGAGTGGGCGGCGTTCCAGCCAGCCGATCAGCAGCAGGTAGCCCAGCAATCCATAGATCACCCCCGAGAGGCCGTGGCTGGCTTGGTGCCAGAAGAGCCAGACAGGAATGGCCGTGGCATAGACCCACAGCCACACGGCCAGGTAGTCGCCCCGACTCTTGGCCAGCACCAGCCAGGAGAGTGGCAGGAACCAGAGGCTGTTGCTGATCAGGTGACCGAAGCCACCGTGGCTGAAGGGGGCGGTGAGGACGCCGAGGAAAGGTCCCCCCGGCACCATTGGCAGGTTCCAACGTCCGCCGAAGACCAGCTGGTCGATGATTTCCTGAACCCAGGGCACCGCCAGAATCAGCAAGGGCAGCACGGCCACTCCCTTGAGTTGGGACAGGCTGCGGTCGAGCCGCTGGGCGAGGGATCCGGCCATGGCCGCCAAGGGGTGCGCAGAGCATTCCAGGCTTGTCCTAGCTCCCCAGTGGACCGCTCAGCAGCCACCACCACAGCGGAACCGAGACCAGGGCCAGGGCCGTGCTCCACAACACCAGAGCCGCCACCGCTTCGGCCGCCTCCTGCCGCCCCACGCCGGCCGCTTCAGTGAGCAGCAGCACCGAGACGCCGGTGGGTGCCGCCGCCTGCAGCACCACCGCATCCCGCAGCAGCGATGGCAATCCCAGCAGGCTGGCCAGCAGCAGCAAGGCCAGGGGCAACGCCAGCAGCTTGCCCGCCAGGGCCACCCCCAGCCCGGGGGGTCTGTCAGGGCTCGGATGGCGACGCCGGAGCACCAGACTCAGTCGCATCCCCACCATCGCCAGGGCCACCAGGATCACCAGGCGTGCCGGCCACCACAGCCACTGGGCCAGGGTGGCGCTCCAGGGGGTCTGGTGCACGAGCAGGGCGAGCAGCAGCCCCCGGATGGCCGGGCTGGTGGCCAGGACGCGCAGCTGTTGGCGGATGCTGCCCCCGCGCCGGTCGACCAGCAGCGGGCCAAGGCTCCAGGTGATCAGGGTGGCCATCAGATCGAAGGCGATCGTGAAGCCGATGGCCTCGGCAGGGAGCAGGGCCAGCCCCACCGGAAGTCCCCAATAGGCGGTGTTGCCCACGATGCAGCCCAGCTGCAGGCTGCCGTCGGGAATCCGGCGGCGCAGGGCCGGCAGTCGCAGCAGCAGCAGGCCCAGGCCCGAGGCTGCGGCCGCCATCAGCGCCGCCGTGAGCAGGTTGGCCTGGAAACCCGAGCGCAGCAGCAGGGCCACCAGGCCGATCGGGATGCCCCAGGAGATCAGCGGTGGGGCCAGCCTCCCCGGCAGTCCAGGGAACCGCAGCCCCAACAACACTCCGATCCCCAGGGCCGGCACCAGTTCGAACAGGAAGCGCAGCAGGAGCCCTCCCCCATCTGCCGGTCGTCCCACGATGGCGGCCCCGCCCCCCCAACGCTGCCTAGGGTCGTGACGCCCCCACGGTTCCCAAGGCTCCCGATGCAATCCCCCATGCGCTCCGGCGCAGACAACGGCTTCGGCGGCCTCTGGCAGCTGATCTTCGCGGCCGTGCTGGGAGGACTGGTGTTGCTCACCCAGACAGTGTTCATCGTGCCGGCGGGCAGCGTCGCCGTGGTCACCACCCTGGGCAAAGTCACCGGGGTGCCGCGGCAGCCGGGGGCCAACTTCAAGGTCCCCCTGGCCCAGAACACCTCCCTCTTTGATGTGCGCACCCAGGTGCGGCCGGAGCAGTTCTCCACTCTCACCAAGGACCTGCAGGTGATCCAGGCCACCGCGACGGTGAAGTACGCCATGAAGCCCGCCGAGGCGGGTCGCATCTACGAAACGATCGCCACCGACGACCAGCAGATCTATCCGCGGGTGATCCAGCCGTCCCTGCTGAAGGCCCTCAAGTCAGTGTTCTCCCAGTACGAACTGGTGACCATCGCCACCGAGTGGAACTCCATCTCGGAACTGGTGCAGGAGAAGGTGGCCGAGGAGTTGCGCAAGTTCGACTACGTGACCGTCCAGGGCCTGGATCTCACCGGCCTGCAGATCGCCGAGGAGTACCGTGCCGCGATCGAGCAGAAGCAGATCGCCGAGCAGCAACTGCTGCGGGCCCAGACGGAGGTGCTGATCGCCGAGCAGGAGGCCAAGCGTTATCAGACCCTCAACTCCAGCCTCGACGACCAGGTGCTCTACAAGTTGTTCCTCGACAAGTGGGATGGGCAGACCTCGGTGGTGCCGGCCCTGCCTGGGGCGGCCGGGGGCGGCAACCCCGTGATCGTCAACGGTCGCCGCTGAACCCGTGCCCCATGGCTGAATCGATTCTCGATGTGGATCTGCTGGCCTTCGAGCGGGGTAGCCAACGGGTCAGGGACGCCGTGGTCGATGGGGTGAGGCGCAGTCTGGCCACCGGTTTCGTCTACACCAACAGCGATCTCCCCGTCGATCTGCTGGATTCCGCCTACGGCCTCCTGCAGCGGTTCTTCGCCCTGGAGGCTGAGGCCAAGCGGCGCTTCCGCGCCCCGGGCGCCAACGGCCAGACCGGCTACATGGACCTGCTGGTGGAAACCGCCGCCGGCAGCGCGCACCCCGACTGGAAGGAGATGCTGAACTGGTCGGCCCCGTTGCCGCTGGGCCATCCCCTGCGGTGCCGGTTCCCGGAGCTCTATCCCGAGCAGGTCCTGCCGGAGGCGGCTGTGCCCGGCATCACGGCCCTGCTGGCCGAGTTCCACCGGGCGATCGCCGATCTGCAGCGGCGTTTCCTGCGGGTGATCGCCCTGGGCATGGGCTGCGCCGAAGACTTCTTCGAGGAGATGGTGTCTGAGGCCCCCACCCTCACCCGGGCCCTGCGCTATCCGCCCATGGCCGAGGCCCCGGCGCAGGGCCATCTCTGGGCGGCGGCCCATGGCGACATCAACCTGATCACCGCCCTGCCGCGGGCCACGGGACCCGGCCTGCAGGTACGGGTGGCCGGGGAATGGCTGGAGGCTGCCCCGCCGGAGGGGCGGGTGATCATCAACACGGGGCTGATGCTGGAGCGGCTTTCCAACGGCCGCATCCCCACCGGCTGGCACCGGGTGATGGCGCCGGCAGGGGCCACCGGTGAGCGCCATAGCGTTGTCCAGTTCTGCCATGCCAGGCCCTGGACAATCCTGGCGCCGGTGCCGTCCTGTTGCGGGCCCGATCACCCCCAGCGCTACTGCGCCATCCGTGCCGCTGATGCCCTCGAAGAGGTGCTCTACCGCATCAATCTGCTGGAGAGCGGGGTGGCGATCGGTGCAGAGAACGGCTGATCCCGAGTCCTCCGTCGCCCATCAGTTCAACGATCCATGGGGCTGGGCCACTGCGATCGCAGATCCGGCCGATGAACCAGGGCCAGATGGCCCGGGCGGGCCTCACGGAAGCGCTGGGGGTTGGCCCGCCTCAGTGGAGCCACCGCGGGATCGATCTGACCGGGCGGCATGGCTGTGCTTTATCCAGAAAGCACGGCAGCGCCCAGCCTCCGCATAGGCTCAATCCATTGCGAGGCTGAAGGGATGGACGAAGGCAGCAGGGAAGGCGGCGAGCAGTCTTTTCTCTACGAGCCCCTGGAGCGCTTCGGGGAGGGGCTCACCACCTCCCGGCCCTGGAACCTCAGCGCCCTGACGGGGGTGGAACGGCTCAACGGACGGGCGGCGATGCTGGGGTTCGCAGCGGCTTTGCTCGGTGAGCAGCTCACTGGCCAGGGAGTCCTCGGTCAGCTGGCCCTGATGCTGCGCTGGCTGCTGGGCTGAGGGCTGAATCGCTGGGCGTCCCTCCACCGGCCCATGGCCTGGCGATCCACTCCCGTTGCAAGCGGCCACCACAAGTGGCGCGGAAGTCTCCCTGCTAAGTCTCAATGCGTCGTTACGTGGTAACACTGGAAGGGAGAAGGAAGGCAACGTGAGACATGACGATGGGTTCCAAGAGCCATTCTCTCTACATTTTGATGATCAGCATTCATGGCCTGATCCGTGGAAAGGATCTTGAACTGGGACGTGATGCTGATACCGGTGGCCAGACGAAATACGTTGTGGAGTTGACAAGGGCCTTGGCCCGCCAAGCCTCAGTTGGGCAGGTGGATCTTGTCACCCGCTGCGTACGTGATGCTGGCGTCTCGGTGGACTATGGGATGCCGACGGAGCTGCTGGATCCCAAGGCACGCCTCATTCGCATCACTGCCGGACCGGATGCCTACATTCCCAAGGAAGAGCTTTGGGGCCATCTCGATATGTTCACTGATGAGCTGTTCACCTGGCTCCATCGTCAGCCGCGCCTGCCGGATGTGCTGCACAGTCACTACGCCGATGCCGGCTATGTGGGCGTGCATCTTTCTCACCTCACGGGCTTGCCACTCATCCACACCGGCCACTCCCTCGGTCGGGACAAGGTTCGCCGGCTGCTTGCCCTCGGCTTGTCCGTCGAGGAGATCCAGCAGCGCTACAGGATGTCTGAACGGATCAGTGCGGAAGAGGAGGTGTTGAACAGTGCCAATCTCGTGATCACGAGCACGCACAATGAGATCGAAGATCAATACGAACTGTATGACTGCTACACACCAGACAAGATGTCTGTTATCCCACCGGGAACCGATCTGAACCAATTTCATCCTCCCACCTCCAGGGACGGACCTGTGGCATTCGCCAGCACTCTGAGCAAGCATCTCAGGGAGCCTGATAAACCGATGATCCTGGCGCTTTCAAGGCCGGATCAACGCAAGAATATCGTCTCACTTCTGGAAGCCTATGGGCGGTCAAAACGTCTCCAGAAGGTGGCCAATCTTGTGATTGTGGCTGGTAATCGTAATGACATTCGTGAACTCAATGAGGGTGCTCAGGCAGTCCTGACGGAGCTGCTTCTTGTCATCGACTGCCACGAGTTGAATGGACTCGTGGCGTTGCCAAAGCACCATTCCTCCAGTGAGGTGGCGGACATTTACCGGCTGGCAGCCTTCTCGAAGGGTGTGTTCGTCAATCCTGCTCTCACCGAGCCTTTTGGCCTGACTCTGCTTGAAGCGGCGGCCAGTGGACTGCCGCTTGTGGCGACGGAGGTCGGCGGACCGGTGGACATCATCGGAAACTGCAGAAATGGTCTGCTGATTGATCCCCTCGATGAGGCTTCGATCGCCGGCGCCTTGCTCCAGATTCTGGAAGATCGGGATCTTTGGACAACGTTATCAGCCAATGGACTGATGAATGTCCGCAGGTTCTATTCCTGGGAAGCGCATGCACAAAAATATCTTGACAGCTTGCAGACTCTGGTGCTTCAGAGCCAGCATCTTTCCCGACCCGCCCCCCTGTCCAAGCCCCCGGCTGTCCAGACCCGAACCTGCGCCCTGTTCACGGCCATTGATGACACCCTGCTTGGTGATCCCCAGGCCCTTACCCAGTTCTTGAAGCTGATGCGGGAGCAGCATCGCAGGGTCCTGTTTGGCATTGCCACCGGTCGACGACTGAACTCGGTTCTCAAGATTTTGAAGGTCCATTCCATCCCGATGCCCGATGTGCTGATCACCAGCCTGGGGACAGAAATCTATACCCCACCCCAGCTGACGACAGACATCTCCTGGACTCATCACATCGACCATCTATGGACCCCGCAGGTGATCAAGCGGCTCATGGATCCATTGCCGGGACTGATCCTGCAGCCCAAGGAGCATCAGAGCCGTTTCAAGCTGTCCTACTTCTACGATGGACAGCAGGCTCCTTCAGTGGAAGAGATCCTGACGCTGTTGCGTCAGCATGAACTTTCCGCCCATACCAGCCTCTCCTTCGGGCACTTTCTTGACTTCGTCCCCGCCCGTGCCTCCAAAGGGCAGGCTCTACGTTATGTCGTCAATAAATGGAAGATCCCCCTGGAGCGTGTTCTGGTGAACGGCGGATCCGGCGGTGATGAAGACATGTTGCGGGGGCAGACTCTCGGTGTGGTTGTGGAGAGCCGATTCCGAGAGGAGTTGGCCCAGCTGAGCGATTCCGACCGGGTGTACTTCTCCTCGGGATCCCATGCCTCAGGCATTCTGGAGGCGATTGAGCACTATGACTTCTTTCACTGATCCCTTGGGCTCCCGGGCAGCATGGGAGCAACGGCTGCTTCTCTGCACGGATCTGGACCGCACCCTTCTCCCCAATGGCGAGGCTCCGGAATCCCCAGGGGCCCGAGAGATGTTCGCCCGCGTGGTTGGGCAACCGGGCCTTTCTCTGGCCTATGTCAGTGGCCGCCACCTGGCCTTGGTGGAAGAGTCGATTCAGGTGTATGGGCTGCCTCAGCCTGACTGGATTCTTGCCGATGTCGGCAGCTCCGTCTATCAGCGGGCCAGCCATGGCTGGTCCCTGCTGGCCCCATGGTCACGGCACATCGCCGCCGATTGGCAGGGGCTCGCGGCAAAGGATCTGGCCGTTCTTCTCTCTGGACTCCCGGGTTTGAGATTGCAGCCGGACGACAGGCAGAACACCCACAAATTGAGTTACTTCGTATCTCTGGGTGTTGATCTGCCCGCCTTGATGCAGGCCATCGAGATACGGCTGGATGAACGGGCTCTTGCGGCCAACCTGGTCCACAGCGTGGATGAGCAGGCGGCCGTCGGTCTGCTGGATATCCTGCCGCGGCGGGCCAGCAAGCTGCACGCGATTGAATTCCTCATGCGGAAGCAGGGATTCACCCCTGATCAAACGCTGTTTGCCGGCGACAGCGGCAATGATCTTTCGGTGCTCACCAGTTCGCTGCCTGCGGTGCTGGTGGCCAATGCCCATCCATCTGTGGTCGAGCTGGCTACCGCAGAGGTCAGGCGGAACGGCATGGTGAATCATTTGTATCTTGCCAGAGGCGGGTTTCTGGGCATGAATGGCAATTACAGTGCCGGAATCCTGGAAGGGATGGGCCACTTTCACGCCGACGCCCTCCGGGTGCTGGGTTGATCTGATGCTGACGCCTTGTCCGATCACCATTTTCGGAGAAGTCCTTTTTGATTGCTTCCCGGACGGTACGGAGGTCCTCGGCGGTGCACCGTTCAATGTGGCCTGGCACCTCAGGGGCTTCGGCCTGGCTCCCATCTTCATCAGCCGAGTGGGTACGGACCGTCGTGGTGATGCGATTCGATCCGCCATGACGTCCTGGGGGCTGGAACCGTCATTCCTGCAGGTCGATGCCTCCCACCCCACCGGGCGGGTGGCCGTGACCTTCCAGGCCGACGAACCCAACTACGAGATCGTGCCGGGGAGTGCCTACGACGTCATCCAGTCCGAGGGCTTCCAGCACCTGCCAGCCTCCGGTCTTCTCTATCACGGCACTCTGGCCCTGCGCCATTCCGCTTCGGCTGCGGCACTGGCGGCCCTCAAGGGCCGGCATCGGGGCCAGATCTTTCTGGACGTCAACCTGCGCAGCCCCTGGTGGTCGCCGGAGTCGGTTCTGCCTCTGGTGGAGGACGCTGATCACGTCAAGCTCAACACAGCGGAACTGGCCCTGCTGACGTCGGAGGACTTGGCTGCAGTGGATGGCGAGAGCCTGTCGGCGTCGGTGGATCGCTTCGCCCACCGCCACCATCTCGAGACCCTGATCCTCACCCGTGGTGTCCTGGGAGCTCTGGTCTGGAGCGACGGCAGGATCGTCTCCGTTCGACCCGCCGCCTGTACCCATGTGGTCGACACGGTGGGGGCGGGGGACGGGTTCGCCGCCGCATTTCTGCTCGGTCTTGGCCAGCAGTGGCCTCTGGAGGAGAGCCTTGAGCATGCCCGTGATTTCGCTGCTGAGCTGGTGTCGCGCAGGGGCGCCACGATCGACGATGTGAGCGTTTACGAGCAGTTTCTGATGGCTTGGAGCTCAAGCTGACGCGATGTACGAACAAATCTCCCACTCTCTGCTGAATTCGATTCTCGACGATCTACGTCCTGAGATTCGGCGTCAGGATCTGCGCCATTTCTACACCAGGCTGGGTGCCAACTTCTACGCCATACATTCCCTGTTCGTCACTCTGTACGGCCACCGTGATGACTTCAAGTTCCAGCTTCTGCGCCTGGTCGAGACCATGGCACGTGGCTATATTGATCGATCACGGGAACTCGAGTCTCTTGATATCCAGAGGGAGGACGACTACAACTGGTTTCTCTCCCAGAAGTGGGTAGGGATGGCTCTGTATTCCAATGGCTTTGCGGAGAATCTGCAAGATCTGGAAAGCAAGATTGGCTATTTTCAGGAGCTTGGTATCAATATGGTGCATATCCTACCCATTTTGAGGTGTCCAGCAGGTAAAAGTGATGGCGGCTATGCGATCAGTGATTTTCGCCAGATTGATGAGAGGGTCGGTACCATCGCCGATCTACGCCACATCGCCAAGGAGTTCAGGAAGCGAGATATCCTGCTGGTCCTTGATATTGTTCTGAACCATACCTCGGATGAGCACGAGTGGGCCAAGCGGGCAATCGCTGGAGAGCAGCACTTTCGTGATTATTACTATGTCTTTGACAGCAGGGACATCCCTGACGTCTTTGAGCAGAGCATGCCCGAAGTCTTCCCGGAGTCCGACCCGGGCAACTTCACTTGGAATGAGGCGATGGGGCAGTGGGTCATGACGGTGTTTCATGACTACCAGTGGGATCTGAACTACTCCAATCCGGCTGTTTTCATTGAAATGTTGGATGTGCTGTTGTTCTGGGCCAACCAGGGAGTGGATGTTCTGCGTCTCGACGCCGTTGCCTTTCTCTGGAAAAAGCTTGGTACCACCTGTCAGAACGAACGTAAGGCCCATCTGATCCTGCAACTGATGAAGGACTGCTGCCAGGTGACGGCGCCCGGTGTGCTGTTCATTGCTGAGGCCATCGTGGCGCCCACCGAGATCACCAAATACTTCGGCGAAGATGCGATCGTGGCCAAGGAGTGTGAGATCGCCTATAATGCCACCTTGATGGCCTTGCTGTGGGACAGCATGGCCACCCGAAACACTAAGCTGTTGTCGCAGGGTCTCAAGAGTCTGCCGAACAAGCTTGAGCGTGCCACCTGGCTCAATTACGTTCGTTGTCACGATGATATCGGCTTCGGCTTCGATGACCAGGACATCGACCAGGCGGGCTACGAACCCCGGGCCCACCGTCGCTTCCTGATCGATTACTTCAAGGGTGATTTCGATGCGATTCCCCGGGGCCTTGCTTTCATGCCCAACGACACCACCGGGGACGCGCGGATCTGTGGGTCGCTCGCTTCCCTGGTCGGCCTGGAGTCGGCGCTGGAGTCGAAGGATCAAAAGCTGATCGACACGGCCATCAGCCGCATCCTGCTGATGCATGGCATCATCCTTTCCTTCGGTGGTATCCCACTCATTTACAACGGTGACGCCCTGGGCGTCTTGAACGACTACAGTTTTTATGACGATCCCAGTAAATGTAACGACAGCCGCTGGGTGCACCGTCCGAAGATCAACTGGGCCAAGGCAGAGCTCAGAAGGAAGCAGGGAACGGTGGAGTTTTCCATCTTCTCGGCCATGAAGAAGATGATCGCCATCCGCAAGGAAATCTCTGCCTTTGCTGATTTCAACAATCGTGAGATTCTGCATCTCGACAATCAGCACCTTCTGGCTTTCGTGCGCTTCAATCACCTGCGGCCCTCGGAGCTGGTCCTGGTGGTGGCCAACTTCAACAACCTGCCGCAGTTCTTCGACCTCGACAGCCTGGTGCCCTCGGTGTTCAGCAGCCACGACCGTCTGAGTGATCTCCATTCGGGACGCCGCCCGTCCCAGTCCTCCAGCCGCATCGTGCTGCAGGCTTACCAGTTCTATTGGCTGACCAAAACCTGAGCCTCGGCAGCTCTTCGCCCTCTTGCTGGCTCCACTGCCCATGCGCGTCGTCACCCCCGTTCTGCTGGCCCTCCTGCTGGCCTCCGCCGCCGTGGCCGTGACGACGGTGACGGAGGAGCAGGCCCCGGGTGCCCGTGCCCCTGCGGCCCCGGCGAGGACACCACCAGCGGTGCCCCGTGCCTACCCCCGCCTGCCGCAGGATCCTGCCGCCATTGCCGCCGAGCTGGCAGCCCTGGAGCCGGCCCTGCGTTCGCCGGCCACATCGCCGGATCAGCTGCCCGAACTGGCCCACCGCCAGCAGGTGATCTATCGCCGGCTCGCCACCGATCCGGCTCTGGCCGCCCGGGTGCGTGGGGTCCTCCCCGTCCGTTGGCAGGGCGTCCTTGACCGTCACCTGGCGGCCCGCCGCGAGTTCCTGGCCATGCATCGGGGGGGACCGCGTCCGGCCATCGTTCCCGCCTGGCGGATCATCCCACCGGAGCCTGCCGCCAACCTGCTGCGCTACTACCGCGAGGCGTCGGCGGCCACCGGCATCCCCTGGGAGGTCCTGGCCGCGGTGAATCTGGTGGAAACGGGCATGGGCCGCATCGATGGCGTCTCCGTCGCCGATGCCAGGGGACCGATGCAGTTTCTGCCCAGCACCTGGGCCGAGCGGGGCATCGGCAAGGGGGACATTCGTGATCCAGAGGATGCAATCCATGCCGCTGCCCGTTATCTGGTGCGTCGGGGTGGCCTGAAGGACATCCGCAAGGGGCTCTGGGGATACAACAACAGCAACCGCTATGGGCGGGCTGTTCTGCACTACGCGGAGCTGCTTCGCCTGGATCCCCAGGCGTTCAACGGGTTCTACCACTGGGAGATCCACTACACCTCCGCCGCCGGCGACCTCTGGTTGCCGGTGGGATACAACCAGCCCCGACCCCTGCCCGTCACCACCTACCTGGAACGCTTCCCCGCCTCGGCCCCTCCCGACCGCTGAAGCCCCCTGCCAGCATGGAAGGCCCTTTCGGCTCTGGATGACCCAGTTGCAAGCGATCAACATCGCCAAGGTGACCACCATGGCGGCGCTGCTGATCCCGGCCCTGCTCCTGGGGCTGGATTCACCGCGGGTGGTGATCTACCTCTCCCTGCATCTCAGCTACTGCCTCTGGTGGCTGCTTGAGGAGGTTCTGTTCCCCTGGCGTTCCCGTCAGCTCTTCACCGCGGTGCTCCAGCCGCTGCAGACCGCCCTGGTGGTGCTGTACGTCGGGGTGTTCTATGCCCTGCCGGGTTGGCTCGCCATGGCCAATGACCAGCCCCTGCAGCCGCTGACGATCGCCCTGGGTCTGACCTTCTACATCTTTGGATCGCTGCTGAATACGGCGGCTGACGTCCAGAAGGGAACCGCCAAGGAGCTAGGGGCCACCCTGGTCGCCGATGGGGCCTGGCGCCGGGTCCGCCATGTCAACTACCTGGGCGACCTTTTGCGCTATAGCAGCTTCGCGGTGATCGCCGGTTCGCTGTGGGCCTGGTTCTTGCCCGCTTCGGTGCTGGCGCTTTATCTGCCCCGCATGATCCAGAAGGAAGCTTCGATGGCCGAGCGCTATGCCGGTTTCGAGGCCTATCGCCAGAGCAGCTGGTGGCTGCTGCCGGGCCTGCTGTAAGGGCCTCAGCCGAGACCCCTGCCGAGCAGCACATCACGGGCCCCATTAACGGCCTGCATCGTGTCGTGGCGTCCGCCACGGTCGGGGTGATGCTCACCGGCGGCCCGCTTCCAGGCCAGGGTCACATCCGATTCCCGCAGGCGACCCGCCAAGGCCAAGCCCAGTCTGGAGCGAGCTTCAATCGCCTCAAGACTGGGGCTGCGGCCGAGAGGACCGTGGTCGGCGGCGGAGAGGCCCGTGCCCTTCTTGCGCCGCCCCTTGGTTCCAGCAGGTTTGCCTTTGGCACCGGAGCGGGACTTGGCAAAGCCCTTGGCCGGGGGCTCCTGCTCGCCTTCGCCTGCGGCGCTGCTGGCCTGGGAAGGGCGAAGCGACACCAGGGAAACGGGTCGGTCGAGCAGCGTGCGAGCCATGGGTTCAGATGCCAGCTCGGCCAGTTCGTTCGTTGATGGTTCGGATTCAGACCGAGGCGTCGAGGGTGGCGTCGAGGGCGGGGGCCAGATCGATGCTCAGTTCGGCAAGAAGATCGGCAGCCAGGAGATCGGTGGTCTGCCCATCCATGGCCAGTGGATCGCTGGATTCAGCGCTGATCTGGGCAAGCTCAGGAGCCACCATGGCTTCAGGTGCCTGGCCACGACCACCTGCCATTGCCGGGGCGATACAGGTCAGGACCAGACCCACCATCAGGGCAAAAAGGAAGGAGAGGGCTCGCATCGGCCGCAGGAAGCAAATCCACTCCGTCCTAACACCGCTGTGGTCGATCGCGCTGCTGCTGCGTCATCGGGTCATGGAGACAGAATCCAATGATGATTTCCTTGCACTGGTTCTGATCCTCGCCAAGTGTTTCCAGGACGGCGATCGGGAAAGCTGCTGTTGGATCCCCTGCACCCTGCAACGGCCATGACAGAGCCCTCCCGTGATCCCCTGGATGAGGCCATCGCCTCCCGCCGGTCCCAGGATCCCCTGGTCGGGGCAAAAATCGGAGCTGAAGAGATCAGCCGCCGGCTCCTGCAGGTCATGGCGACGGACAGGGGTGTCCACATCGAATCGCTCCTGGCGGTGTGCGGTGCCCTGGCGGGCTACGCCTGGCAGGCCAGTCTGAGGGCGCGAGCCCAGGCGGACGGCCAGACGCCGCCGCCGGGACTGCATGTGGTCGGCACCCGGAACGGCAACTCCTTTCTCGTTGGCGAAGACCTGGCCCAGGGGTTGCTCCAAGACCGCTACTCCACCTGGGGCTTGGCCGCCGCCGCCGCCCAGCAGGCGGGTTGTACGGCCCTGCCAGATCCGATGCAGTTGTGGCGTCATGGGATGGACAGCCTCGGCCAGGAGCTGTTCGGTGTTCCGCAGGTTCCCATCCGGCACCAGCCTTCACCGGAGTCGTTGCAATCGCTGCCAAGCCTGTGGCCGGCGCTCTTGCCGTTGGTGCTGCGGTTCTGCCCTGACCCGGCGGAATGGCCGATCCTGTACGGCCTGCTGGCCCAGAAGGCCATCACCATGGGCCGGGAGGTGCTCGATCCCTGCCTGGCCCTGCGGATCGTGATGGACACCGCCATCGCCAACGCCATGGTGATCGTGCCGGAGAGCCAGGAGACTCCCCCCGGGAGCTGAGTTGTCGTCCACCGGCGCCGTCGCCTTGGCAGCAGCGCCCAGGGGCGTTACGAAGGCCTGCATGGTCCCATGCAACAGGCGGATGACCTCCCGGTTTCGACGCTTTCTGACCGCAATGGCGCTGCCTTGGCTGGTGCTGCTGCCCCTGCCCCTGCTGGCCACAGGGGAGCTCCCGCCTCGGCCGACGGAGGTTCCCCTGGAGGTGCCGGTGGGGGATCTTGGACAGAACGACCGCCTGCCGGAGTCGCTGCGCCGCCGCTACCGGCTGGCCGCGGCCGGGGCCCTGGGTTATCCCTTGGGGCAGCGGCCCACGGAACAGGCCTCCTTCGGGTGGCGGCTGGCTGACTCCCGCAACGGCTGGCGTCTGCACACGGGCCTTGGTCTGATCGTTCCGGAGGGCACGCCCGTGTTCTCCGTGCTGCCGGGCACCGTGCGCCTGGTGGATGAGGTGGGTGGCTATGGGCTGCTCGTCGTGGTCGACCACGGCCTGGGGTGGCAGAGCCTCTACGCCCATCTGCTGGATGTGGCGGTGCTGCCGGGCGAGAGCCTGGCTGCGGGTCAGAGCCTCGGTCGAGTCGGCAGCAGCGGATCGGCCAGCACGGCCCACCTGCATTTCGAGTGGCGCCAGCGGCGCCAGGGGCGATTGGTGGCGGTGGACCCTTCGCCCTTGCTGCAGCCGCTCGGTACCGGCCGCTCGGTGGCGGGACGGTCGCCCTTGCCGCCGCTCCCCTGAGCCACCGGGCAAGCCCAAGCTCCAGCGGGGCCCGCCCCATGGTTCAGGGCCGGTCCGGATCCAGCGGCAGTCCCTTCAGGGCCAGGGCCAGGCGCCGTGCCCCCAGCAGCAGGGGGTAGAGCCGTGCGCTGCGGGATGGCCCGTCGAACAGAGGAACCAGCAAGCGCAGCAAGGGATCGCTGGGACGCATCAGCGCGCACAGGTGCCGCAGCGCCTCGGCTCCGTGCCAGGCCCGCTCTCCCTGCAGCAGAACCGCCCCATCAGCCAGCGGCAGGCCCCGCTTCTGCAAATCCCGCCGCAGTTCCGTATCGGCCCGTCCATCAATGATGCGCAGGTTGGCAATCCCGCTGCGCAATTCACTGCTCAAGGCGAAATGGCGGCAGAACGGGCAGCCGCCGTCGTAGACGAGCAGCAGCGGTTGGTGATCCGGATCGACCGATTGGGCGGAGGGCCCGCTCAGGGCAGATGGGGTGGGCACAGGAGAAAGCCGGGGAGTTGGGTGCGTTCAGCCACGCTTCGATTCTGCTGGCGGTGGAGGTTCCATGGCGTGGGGTGCCCGCGGCTGCATTTCCGAAGGTCCTGACACGCCACGGGATTCTGTGGTCCTCGGCACCATCGGATTGCCAAGAACCGCTAGATCTTCTGCCATTGGATGAGGGTAAAAATGCTTACACCCAGCACCCGTCTGCGGCTCCAGGACATCATCGGCAGAATTGCCGATTCCCAGTCAATCAGTCTCAATGAGCGCATCTATGTTCAGAAATTTGCCGACCGTGATGCCAGCGTCTGGAGCTGGCTGCGGCGGGCTCAGCGGCAGCAGCGGCGGGGTGAACCCGAAACGGACCTTGAGCGCTTCATGGTGCAGATGGATCTGGGGGAACCCAGGGACCCCAAGGGCTTCGATCCTGGCCGTGAGGATCTGGGCGATTGGTTCTCCGGAGCGCCGAGCTGGCTGAAGCGCAGCTGAGTCGCTCCAGGCGCGGTACAAACACTCATTGCCCGGCCTTCGTCGCATCGGTAACTGACAAACGGCAAGGTCCGTGTGTGGATGTCATGGACAGGATGGAGGGTGCCATGAACGCTGTACTTTGTAGCTACCGCAACTGTACAGAACGCATGCGGATCATCCGCTGCTGTGGGCCGGGTGATTTCTTCCTGGAACGGGTTGTTTTCCCGTTTGAGGTGCTCACCTTTCACTGTCCTCCAGCCAGTGATGTCGAGGTCTGGGCAAGGGATTCAGAGGGCGTCGTCCTCATCGAACAACTGCCTGCAGATGCCATGGCGATGCAGCAGGATGGGGTGTCGCTCCGTCCGGAATGGTTGCCCCAGGTCCCGAGCCGAGCGGTGGGGGTCAAGGGGAACGCCAGCTCCGTGTGCCTGCTGCCCCGCTGAAGCCTGCCCCAGCGACGCCAGGCTCTGGCACCGGCTTTCTCTGCAGCGCTGCCTACCGGGAGCACGACACCGGAGCCTGGCACCCGGAATGCCCGGCTCGGGTGGACGCTGTGATCCAGGGCCTGGAGCGCAACGGTCTGCTGAGCCGGTGTCAGCTGATCCCTCCACGTCCGGCCACAGAACGGGAGTTGCTGCGCTGCCACACCCCGCAGTATCTGCAGCGGGTTCAGGAGGATATCCTGGCGGGCCGGGACCAGCTCTCCACCGGTGACACGGCCATCAGCCCCCACTCCGAGCGCACCGCCCGGCTGGCGGCGGGTGGGGTGCTGGCGGCGGTGGAGGCCGTCATGGAGGGGCGGGTGCGCCAGGCTTTTGCGGTCGTCAGGCCCCCGGGGCACCACGCCAGCGCCACCCGGGGCATGGGCTTCTGCATCTACAACAACGTGGCCATTGCCGCCCGCCACCTGCAGGCCATGCATGGGCTGGAGCGGATCCTGATCGTCGATTGGGACGTGCACCATGGCAATGGCACCCAGGACATTTTCTGGCGCGATCCCACGGTGCTTTTTTTCAGCAGCCACCAGGCTCCCTTCTACCCGGGCTCCGGCACCCGGCTGGAGCGGGGTGAGGGGCCCGGAGCGGGCTTCACCCACAATTGCCCCCTGCCGGCCGGCACAACGGGGGTCCAGCTGCTGGCCGCCTGGCGCGAGGAGCTGGTGCCCCTGGCCGAGGCCTTCTCGCCGCAGTTCGTGCTGATCTCGGCGGGCTTCGACTCCAGGGGCGGTGATCCCCTGGGAGATTTCCGGCTGGAGGACGGTGATTTCGCCGCCCTGACCCAGCTGCTGCTCGACATCGCCGCAGATCGGGCGGATGGGCGGTTGGTCTCCGTCCTCGAGGGTGGCTATGACCTGGCTGGTCTGGCGTCGGCCAGCGCGGCCCATGTGGCCACGCTGCTGGATGGATCAGTCGCCGGAGAACAGGACAGGGTCACTTTGTCGCCGAGCTCTTTACATTGATCAGACGGTGAATGGGCCCTTCCCCCCTGCCCGATCTTCATGACCTCCTCCACCTCCTCCCTGCCCAAGAACGCCGTTGCCACCGGGCCCGCTGGCAGGCCCATGGCCCAGCCCATGGACGCCGGGTTGCTGGAGGGGCTGCAAGAGCATCTGGGCCTCGAGCGCAAGGCCAGCGCCGCCTACTGGGCCATGGCCCTCTGGTTCGCCGAGCGGGAACTGCGCGGATTTGCCGCCTGTTTGATGCAGGAGTCCCGTGGGGAGCAGCACCACGCTGGCCTGGTGGCCGACTATCTGATTGCCCGTGGCCAGACGGTGGACCTGGGTGAGCTGCCCGGCCCAGGGCAGCAGTGGAGCGATGCCGAAGCGCTCCTGGCAGACGCCTTCCGGCTGGAGGCCGATGTCACCGCCTCGTTGCAGATCCTCTATTCCATGGCGGAGCGCGCCGCTGACGTGCGCACCACCGTCTTCCTCGACCCGCTGATTCAGGGCCAGATCGCAGCCGAGAACGAGGCGGCCCACCTGCTGGGCCGGGTCCGATTCGGTCGCCTGGAGGCGGCCTCCATGCTGCTCATTGATGGGGAACTGGCGGCTCAGCAGCCTGCAGCCGCGCTGGCCTGAGCGGCCCAGCGCCAGGCCCTCAGATGGGCAAAGGCCTGCCGGCGACCTCCAGCAGGAAGGCGGCCCCGAGGGGATCGCGCAGGGGCAGGTCAGCCATGGCCCGGGCCAGGCGCTGAATTTCAAGCCGGCGGCCTTGCAGGCGCGTCGCTTCCCGGCCGAGGCGCAGGAGGAGCTTGGTGTCGCAGCAGGCGCTCAAGTGCTCGTTCAGCAAGCGCCAGCTCTGGTGCAGGTCGGCCATTTCGCGGCAGAGGCTGCCGATGAGGCTTTCGGAGGTCTGGGTCGTGGTTGTCAACACAGGTCAGAAGGCCAGGGGAGCACCATCCACCAGGGCCGGCGCCAGCCGCAGGCTGGTTGCACCGCTGGGGACCTGCAGCAGCTCGGCGGCCCGGATGCGGGAGATCAACCGGGTGGTGGTCACCCGGGTGGTGCCGATCAGTTCGCCGATGCGCTCGTGGGTGAGGCGGAAGGGCAGGTCGCACCAAGGCCCGCAACGGCGCCCCAGCCGCCGCACCAGCAGCGAGAGCAGGGCATGCAGCCGCAGCTCGGCGCGGCCGAGGTGACGGATGCGCAGCAACTGCAGCGTCCACTCGTTGACCGGATCAAAGCCATGGCCGCCCGTGGGCTCGGCATCGCTGCGGAAACACAGGGGGGTGAGGGCTTCGATGCAGACGCCTTCG
>NZ_JAGQCD010000010.1 GCF_024345975.1 Cyanobium sp. Cruz-8D1
GAACGCTCCGGCGTCAGCGCCCCGGTGGGGCGGGATCTGCTGGAGCTGGAGAACCAGTTGTTCCATCAGTGGCATCGCTGGCGAGACGGCGAGATCGACAGGCAAGAACTGCAATCCCTCACGGCGCCGATCCGCCAGGCCTTTGAGAGCAAGCTGCAGGAAGCGAGCGATCTGGGCTTTCACAAAGGGGAGAAGACTCCCTGGGCCACCACGGTGCGCACCTGCCGGCAGATCCTCAACCTGGCGCCAGCCCTATGGACCTTCCTGGAGCATCCCGATGTGGAGCCGACGAACAACGCTGCGGAACGGGCGCTCAGACCGGCAGTGATCCACCGAAAACTCAGTTACGGCGTCCAATCTCGGCGGGGTGGCCTTTGCCAAAGTCGTCTATTGACAGTGACCACAAGCCTGAAACAGCAGGGCCGTGACGTGTTGGAATTTCTGGTTGAGGCATGGAATGCCCATTACCACGGACTGCCGGCGCCAAGCCTGCTGCCTCCAGCAAAATAGGGCACAGGCAGAGCGACCAGAGCAGTGAAAGGTGCGCGCTGAGAGGCTGAGCAAATGAGCTGTGCATCAATCATGAAGTGGTGACTGCCTACGTCATGTCAAGCTCAGGCCGGCACACCCCGTGAACGGTTACCTTGTGGAGATGATCCGCATGTTCAAAGTGGCCAAGGATTCGGCCACCGCGAACCGCACCGCGGCTCTCAATCAGCTGCACGCCATCGTGGTGACGGCGCCGGCAGCGTTGCGGGAACGGCTGCAGCGGCTCAAGAAAAAGGAGCTGGTCGAAAGCTGCGCAGGCCTGCGTTCTGGCGAGATCACCACCCCTCTGGCGGCCGCCAAAATGACCCTGCGCACCCTCGCCCGTCGCATCCAGCAGCTGGATCAGGAGCTCAAGGAAACCATCGCGCAGCTGGATCAGCTGACGATGCAGCTGTGCCCCGAGCTGCGCAACACCTACGGCATCGGTGTGGACATCAGCGCCACCCTGGTCGTGGCCGTCGGCGACAACCAGGAACGGATGAAATCCGAGGCCTCATTCGCTGCTCTCTGTGGCGTCAATCCCCTGCCGGCCAGCTCCGGCAAGGTGGTGAGGCACCGGCTGAACCGCAGCGGTAACCGCCAGGCCAACTGCGCTCTGCACCGCATCGTCGTCTGCCGGTTGCAGCGGCACCAGCAGACCAAGGAATACGTGGAGCGACGGACGGCAGAGGGCCGCTCAATGAAGGAGATCATTCGCTGCCTCAAGCGGTTTGTCGCCCGCGAGGTGTTCGGCATCCTGCGTGGGGGGCCCGCAGTGCGTACAGCAGCGGCCTGATGCGTAGAGGCTGCAGCAGCCCAGGCTCCCGCCAGATCCGTTGCCTGCCGCTCCACGGCGGGCAACGGATCTGGCGGAACGAGAGCCGGTCGGCGGTTCAGCTGTCAACGGGGATCAGCACGTCGAGTAGCTCGGTCCGCCGCGACTGGCCTGGCTGCTCTGGCACGACCAGAACGACGGCCTTGGCCTCGATCAGATCGCTGTCGTCAGCCGTGGCCTCGCCATCGGCCTCCCAGCTCTCCAGCGCCGCATCCAGCCAGCGGGTCTTTGTTTCCAGGAAGGCGATTGCCTCGTCGGGGCTCCAGCGGGCCTCGCTGCCGCGACAGGGATAGCGCTGCAGAAGCTCCAGGATCCCGATCTCCTGCAGCTCAGGGGTGCCGGTGGGATCGCGCACCAGAACGGTGTCGGCATCGGTGGCGTTGTCGATCAGCTTCTGGATGTCGCTGCGATCGTCGTCATCTTCCAGCTCCTGCCAGTCCAGGAGATTCAGCGCCCTCTCCTGAACGGCCTGCACATCGACCACAGGAATCTGCCGAGCGGCGCTCCCTTGGCTGGGATCGTCGGCCAGGTGCAGCAAGCCATCAGCCGCTCTGCAGATCTGCTGCAGCGACAGCGATGAACCGAGAGCGGCCATCACACACTCAGCCAGCTCATCCAGAGAGAGATCAGCACCGTCTTCTGCCCCACGGACTTGGTCGATGGCCTCCCAGAGCGGCAGCTCAGTGGAGGTGGTGACGTGTTCCACGGCGTGGCCAGCGCTGGTTCACGGCCATCGTGCCCGAGCTGGTCAGATCCGGCTTCTCCTGACCCATCAGACGAAGGGCACCCAGGGCTTGACAGTCCATAGGAGTGTCATCGGCATGGGCCAGCTGTTTTTCGGTCACCACCCTGGGAATCTTGAGCTGCTCGATGCAGTTGGTCTGCCCGAAGCCCCTGAATCCATGGGGTGTCTGCCGCCCCTGGAAGCCCATGCGCCGCAGCAGCATCGAGAGGCAGCCATTGCTCATCACCCGCAGTCCTCCATTGCCGCGGTGGTTGGGGGTGTGAAAGACCAGATCGGTGTGGCCACTGATCGGCCGCTGTAGGTCAAACAACAACCGCGCCTGCGAGGAGAGCGGCACGATGTAACGAACGCGGGTCTTCATGCGTTCAGCGGGAATGATCCACTGACGACCTTCGATATCAACTTCGCTCCAACGGGCTTCCCGGAGTTCACTGGGCCGCACCAGGGTGAGCATCATCAGGCGCAGGGCGATGAAGCTGCTGCGCTCGGCCAGGCGTTGACGCTCAAAGCGATCGATCACCTCCAAGAGCTCGGGCAGCTCCACCCAGCTGATGCGGTGGTAGTGGGTGACGCGGGTGGCGGCGATGACCTTGCGGGCTTTGACGGCGGGGTTGTCCTGCCGAAGTTCAAGATCGACGGCGTGCTCGATCACGCAACGGGTGACGTCGTTGCAGCGACGGGCCTGTTCATGGGCGCTCCTGGCGAGGATGGGTGCAAGTAGGCGGGTTTCAATGTCGCTGCGGGTGATCGCCTCGATTTCCAGTTGACCCAGTGCCGGGATCACGAAGTGATCAAGTTTCTCCCGCATGTCCCTGCAATAGCGGGGGCTCCAGCTGGCGCTGTGATGCTCAAACAAGGCCTGGGCGATCTGGACGAAAGGTCGACTGCTGATTTCGACCTGCTTGCGCTGCTGAGTTGGTGCCTGGGTGCGTGGATCGACGCCGGCTTTGATCCAGGTGTTCAGCTCTAGGGCCTGCTTGCGGGCATCGGCGAGCCGCATGGCCGGGTAAGCGCCAATGGTGAAGGTGCGGCGTGCTCCCTGCCAGCGGTAGTTCTTGCGCCAGGTCTTGGAGCCGGAGCGTGCCACCCAGAGGTAGAGGTCGTCCCGGTCGTGGTGCTTGGTGCCCGGGCGTTCCGGGTCGGGCCGCAGGGCCTAGATTGACTTGTCACTGAGCATGGCGGACAGCGCCGGAACGCTGGCGCGGGAGGGGATGTCGGCGGTTGGGCAAGCCAGGTGACGGTATAGACCCGGCCCCGGCTGGCTATACCGTCAAAAATACCGTCATCCGCAGCGGCTGTAGCGGGCTCTAAGCGGATCAGCCCGGACGACCCAAAAGCGCGGATCGACTGCACAGCAAGGGTTTAAGGATTTCCGCGGATCCCTTCGGATCCTATGAAAACGGAGGGGGCGGGATTCGAACCCGCGGAATCTTTCGATTCGCCGGTTTTCAAGACCGGAGCCATCAACCACTCGACCACCCCTCCAGGCTGGACGGCCCGACCCTACAGCCGGTTGGGCAGCCCCTTGCAACCTCCAGGCAGGGTCTGGCGGGAACGGGCGCCTGACCAGGCCGCCAGGTAGGCGCGATTGTCCGGATCCAGCTGGCGCACACCGCTGAGATTGACGTTCTCCACCTGGGCCCCGGTGCCGGCGCCTACGGCGTGGTCCGACTCCATCTGGGCCTGGTGCGGGGTGGCCTCCAGGGCGTCGCCATAGAAGAACCGAGCGGCCTGCAGACAGGCGCCCTGGAGATTGGCACCAGCCAGATTCACCGCCGCCAGATTGGCCTCGGCCAGGTCGGCGCCGGAGAGATCGGCGCCGGAGAGATCAGCGCCGTTGAAGTCGATGGCGCGCAGGTCGGTGCCGGCAAGGTCGGCGCCCCGCAGCATGCTCTGCAGGCGGATCACAGGAACTCCCCGCAAGCGGTCCTCCTCGTAGCTGCCTTCGCCGTCGAGGATGGCGCGCCCCAGGCGCTGGTCACGCCGCAGGGGGGTGAGCAACCTGGCGTGGGAAAGAAAGCGCAGGATCCTGGCCTTGCCGTCAGCATCGATGCTGCTCAGAACGGCGGCCAGGCGGCCCTCCGCCAGCATCCGCTCCAGGGGCCAGTCCTCCAGCAAGCCCTCCTCGTCACTGATCAGCTCGGAGATGCCATGGATGAAGCTGTCGATGGTCTGGGCCTGGGTGATGCGGTTCTGCTGGGTGGTGAGACGCTGATCCACCATCACCTGGCGCCAGGCGATCATCAGAGCGACCAGGGCCACCAGGATCTGGCCGACGGCACCGATGACCCCCTCCCCGAAGGCGCCGATCGCCTCCCAGTCCCCATTGCGGTAGATCGCCAGCAGCGGGTCGAGCCAGCCAAGGGCCAGGGGGATCGACAGCAGGGCCAGGACCAGGGACAGGGCCGCCACCAGCCGAACGGTGGGGGGGTCCTCAAGGTGCCGAACCAGAACCTGCCAGAGGGGTGGGAGCAACTGTCGCAGGGCCAGGGCCACGGTCAGCAGGGCCGCCGGCAGGGCCAGCCAGGCCAGTCCCAGCAGCAGGGCCGCCTGCAGGATCAGGAGCGTCAGCAGCAGCTGCAGACCGGCCCCATGGCGCAGACGCGTCCAGGGACCTCCAGCCCGCAGGGCCAGGGGCGGGGAAGCCGCCGCGGCGAAGGAGCGATCGTCCGGTTTCGTGGTCATGGCAGGGGGCTGGTCTGGAAGAAAAAGCCAGCCGCGAGGATGGCGTAGGCCGCCAGCAGGAGCACGCCCTCGAGCCAGTCGGAGCGTCCATCGAGGCTGACCAGATTGCTCACCAGAACGGCCGTGGCCACCGCGACCACCTCATAGACGTTGAAGCTGAGATCGAGGGGATGGCCGAGCAGGGGAGCCACCAGCAGCAGCACCGGCACCACCAGCAGACCCACCAGCAGGGTGGAGCCGAGGGCCACCGACACGGCCAGGTCCATCTTGTCCTTTCGCGCCATGCTCACCGCTGTGAGGTACTCGGCGACACCGCCCAGCAGGGGCAGCAGCACCACGCCAGTGAACAGGGCCGAGAAACCGAGGGATTCGGTGACGGTCTCCACGACGCCGACGAAGAGCTCGGAGGCATAGGCCAGCCCCACGGTGGCCGCCAGCAGCACGGCGACCCAGGGAAGCAGGGGCGGCCGGTGGGCACGTTCGGCGCCTTGGCCGGGATCCTCAGCATCGACGGTCAGGTCCGCTTCAGCCACCGCGTAAAGCGTGCGATGGGTTTTCAGAGAGAACAGCAGCGTGAGGCCATAGACAGCTAGCAGCACCCAGGCCACAAACAGCGAAAAGGACTCGGCGGCGGCCGCGTCCAGCCCCCCGGCCTCTCCCCCCACCATCCCCCGCAGGCTCGGGATCAGAATCGCCAGAACGGCCAGGGTCATGGCCGAGCCGTTGACCCGTGCCACCACGGGCTGGAAACGTTGCTCACTGCGCCCGAGGCCCCCCACCAGCATCGACAGACCCAGCGCCAGCAGCAGGTTGGCCATGACCGTGCCGGTGATGCTGGCCTTGACGATGTCCACCAGGCCGGCCCGCAGGGCCGCGATGGCAATGATCAGCTCGGTGGCGTTGCCGAACAGGGCATTGAGCAGGGCCCCGATCGAGGGACCGAGGGTGAGGGACAGCTCCTCGGTGGCGGTGCTCAGCAGGATCGCCAAGGGGACGATCGAAAGGATCGAGGTGACGAAGACGATCCCATCGCCCCACTGAAACCGGTCAGCGGCCGCTGCGACCGGCAGCATCGCCAGCAGGCCGATGGCGATACGCAAGCGAGCGGACATGGAGCAGCGCCAACAGCGTGACTCATTGTGACCGACTGTTGACCAGCGGGGCCATGGCCAGGGGCGCCATCAACGTGAACACACCAGAAATGGGTGGTGCCAACTCCCTGCACC
The DNA here is from genome assembly GCF_024345975.1 of Cyanobium sp. Cruz-8D1. GTDB lineage: Bacteria > Cyanobacteriota > Cyanobacteriia > PCC-6307 > Cyanobiaceae > Cyanobium. The sequence continues at coordinate 6,020 of NZ_JAGQCD010000010.1, forward strand.
GTCGTGCTGTAGACGGCACATCAGGACCTTTCGTCCCAGAATGTCTGCAGCAGCATTCTTCTGTTTGCCCGACACCCTGCAGGCCTCCATGGGCCCAAAGAATCCCCAGGCAATGACGCTCCAAGTCCTGCCACCTGATGCCGGGGAGTCCGAACCCAACACCAACATCGAGAACAAGCCACACAGACAGCATCCGCCATCGAGAAGAACGGTGGCCTCCATTCAGCGCGTCTTCACTCTCATTGCCATTGTCAATGGGCTCGTTTTGCTGTATTTGGTCGTTGCGGCTATCCAGCTGCTGATGGTTTCTGGTGCCCGATCAGCGGAGATCTATGTCTCACTGATTCTCACCCTGCTACTGGTCATCCTGGCGGTCATCTCTTATCAGATCATCACCAGGAGGATCGTCCGTCCGATCGCTCGACTGGTCCGCGAAGCCAGTGAGATCGAGAGCGGTGACAGGACCAGCCTGCTGACGATCAGAAGCAACGATGAAATCTCGAAGCTTGCCCAGACCTTCAACATGGTGCTCGTCAAGATGCGGCAGGCACTCATGGATGGAGAAGCCAGCAATCAGCAATTGCTGGAAGCTAATCGACAGATCGAAGCTTCCATCAACTACGCCGGGCTGCTGCAGAAATCGATCCTTCCGGATCGCCAGCTCCAGGACACCTTCGGCAGCAATCACTTCATCCTCTGGCTGCCCCGCGACACGGTGGGAGGTGACTACTACATCTTCCACTCGGAAGGCGGGCACTGCCTCGCTGGGGTGGCCGACTGCGCTGGGCACGGGGTGGCAGGGGCCATGATGACCATGCTCGCCAGGGCGGGAATTGATCGTTCGATCATGGAGGTGGGGATCACCTCCCCAGCCGCCATCCTGAGCTGCACCGATACGGCCATGCGGACCCTGCTGCATGGGGCCAAGACGAGCAAGTCCATCGCGACCAGCATGGACATTGGACTCGCGCGCCTTGATCTTGAATCCAGAACACTTAGATTTGCTGGCGCAAAAATCAGTCTCTATTGGACTGATGGGCAAACCATGCACATGCTCAGGGGAGACCATCGGGCGATCTGTGATCAACGCGTCGGCGCCTACACGGACCACGACATACCGTTGTTGCCGGACTTCACCTACTACCTGACCACCGATGGTCTGCTCGATCAATCAGGAGGCGAAGATGGTTTCTCCCTGGGCACCCAGCAATTCAAGGAGTGGCTGATTCAGCTGGCGCGCCAACCCCTGGAACACCAGCGTCAAGCCTTGGCCGATGCGCTGGAAGAGTTTCGTGGACGTCACCCGCAGCGGGACGACATCACGATCCTTTCCTTCCGCTTCTCCTAGGAGGTTCCTAGATGTCCCATCTGATCAACAACGCCCCCATGGCTGCTTTGACCATGACAACTCAAGTGGCCGCCTCGGACTTGAAGCGATGATCATCAGCACCACCAGCCTGATTTCGCTGAGAGAGTTTTTCAGCAATCATCAGATCCTCATCTGCTTCAACGGGCCCATCTCCACCAACGTGATTGGGGAAATCGGATCCGCTCTTAAGAAACACATTGAATCCAACCATGCTCCTGAACTGGAGGTGATGGATGTGTTCAGCGTCTATATCGAGATGAGTCAGAATATCAGGAATTATGCAACAAGCAACGGCTTCAGCGATTCCGAGTCCTCGGCCACGGTCGTCATTGCAGCCGTCGAGGCTGGCCATTACGCCGTGTGTGCAGGTAACCTCGTTGAGATGGAAGATGGTAAAGCCCTGCTGAAACGGATCCACGAACTCGCAGACTGCGACAAGGCCCAGCTGAAGCTGCTCTACAAACAGCAGTTGCGCCAGCCCCACACCCAGACCCCTGGCCAGGGAGCCGGCCTAGGACTGATCGAAATCGCCAGGCGCTCGAGCCAACCCTTGGAGGCCTCCCTTGATCCCCTTGGACCAGGGCGTGCCTTCTTCAGCCTTCGGGCCATCATCTGATCCCATGAGCAGCAGCGAAGAACTCAATCTCTCTGTGCCAGGCTCTCAGTCCAGCCCATCGATTCAGGCGGATTGGAAAGCAGGAGTCGTCGTCATGAGTGGCGAGTCGTATCCGGAGAATTCATTTGAGCTTTACGATCAGTTGATTCAATGGATTGAAGCCTACCTTTCAAGTGCCGAACATTCCCTTAGGTTGGAACTGCATTTGAATTATCTCAATACCAGCAGCATTCGATTCATGATCGATATTTTTGACTCGCTGCAAACAGCCTTTGAAAATGGGAAAGAAGTTTTGGTTCAGTGGATGTTTGACGACAGAAACCCACGCTCCGCCGAACTGGGCTCTGAGTTCAAGGAAGATTATACCTTTCCATTCTTGATTCTCTCTATCAACGCCTGAGATGGTTGAGCCTTCCCTCCCAAAGCCTGACGATCAATTGGAACAGGAGGTGATGGCAATTCTAGCCGATCATCGGTATGACAATGATCCCATACGTCATCTACTTTCTCGCTTGTGGCATCGCATCGAAGAACAGGTTGATCGGCTGGAGAGGGTGGCTGACATCTCTGATCTTTACCAGTCGCATGTTCTCGAAAACAACCGCAGTCTAGCGAATCGCTACGAGAAACAATTGCGACAGATCAAACGTGTAGTTAGAATTTCAGACCTGTATCAGTCTTCGCTGAAGGAACTGAATCTGTCGCTCTTTGAGGCCTCTACCCATGATTCACTGACGGGGGTTTCCAACCGACGTTTCATGGCAGAACGCTGCCTTGAGGAAGACCAGCGAGCCTCAAGACATGGCTCCACCTACTCGATGATCATTCTGGATGTGGATCATTTCAAATTGATCAACGACGAGTATGGCCATGCCACCGGAGATCTGATGCTGGTGGACCTCGTCAAGGCCCTCTCCAGCAGCTTGCGTCACTACGACATCATTGCCCGATGGGGAGGCGAAGAATTCATGGCCTTGCTGATTGATGCCGATCTTTCCACTGCCGAAATCGTGGCCAAGCGTATGTTGAGCAATATTCGTGATATGCGCGTTTCTATCGACGACATGGAATTGAATCTCACGGCCAGTTTGGGGCTTACCGAGCACAAGTCCGATGAAAATTACGACACCACTTTCCGTCGAGCTGACAAAGCCCTGCTCATGGCCAAGAACGGTGGCCGCGACAGGCTGGTGGTCATCGACCCAGCCGACCCCCTCAGCCATCGGGAAATCAGCGCCTTGGCGGCTGGAACTGATTGAGTCTTTTTTGGGCTGATCCATCCAGGGACTGCGCCTGAAACCTGAGCTAACCGCGCCGCTGGCCTGAGGAAAGGATTCCGTGCATCAAGATCGCTGCAGCCGCCAAGACCGCCGCTCAACTTTCTGGTTTGGCCAGAGGTAGGAGGCACTTATCAGAATCGCAACCGGCAGGACCGGCTTCAACCAGCTCACCTCCGTCATACTTCTGCAAAGCAAGGAAGAAATCGCCGCACTTACGACGCTGCTCAACGTCACGGACCATCTGGTGATAGGTGGCCTGATCGATCGGCTCAAAGGGCAATCGGGGGAACGTGGCATTGGCATCAAACCGAGCCAGAAGAGCAGCGGAGATGTATCCCTCACCATTCTCGATGGTCTGGTGGATCTTGGCGGCCAGTGCCTCGATTTCATGCTCACGAAACTCAACAGTGGCCGAGGTGTTGTGGGTGGTGAAGTGGCGTTGCACCTGCATGTAGAAATCAAACTGGGCCAGGGCGGAGAAGTTGTTGATCTCCACCTGATCGGCACCAGGCAGGTTGGCCCAGCTGACCTCGGTGGGGATCTCCACCAGCCACTCGGTGCAGCGCGGATCAAACGGATCGTTCAGCAGACATCCCTGCTCGTCCTTATCCGACTGGGACGGAACGATCGCGTAGCCATAGTCCATGCAGGCGAGGGCCACCGGATCGTTCTTGCGGAAAGTGATGCGCCGGATGAATCGCTGGGCCTTGGGAGGATGCCAGCCAGGGCTGGCGCCGGTGAGCAAGCTCTTGGTGCCAGCCGGTTGGACGGTGGTGCAGCGGTTGGGGCGACGCATGTCGTGGCGATCGCAGTAGTCCCACACCGCGTCGTGAACGCACTGCTTCCAGCGCGACAGATAGGCCGCTTCCTCGGCCCGGAAGGCACGCCCCTCTTCAGAGTCAGGACGGCCGGCTTCCCACCACTGCAGCCAAGGGGTGCCGAAGGCATGCACAAAGAAATCGAACAGACCGGTGAAGCTGACACCCACGATCGGATCCCAGGCCCGGCTCTGGCGGTAACGCTCGACCTCGAAGCGGTGATTCAGCAAGCAGGCCACGGCCAGGCCTCCGGCCTTGAAGGCATCCGCCTGGGCCTGGTGGTCGTGCGGATCGATCCGATTGAGGTGGATCTCGGCCAGGTTGCAGTGGAAGTCGGCCCCGAGAATCTCACCGCAAGGGTTGAGCCCGTAGCGGCCAAGCCGATGTTCGAGCTCGGCGTCGCTGATCTGGGGATGGTGCAGCTGCAGCCAGCGGCCGGCCTCCTGCTTGCCCTGGTCGCAGTAGAGGCCGATGAACTCGGTGCGCAACTCGGGGGTGGTGAGCAGGTCGGCATTGGAGCGGGCAATCGCCTCGGGGGCGAACTGGATGGCTCCCTCCCCCGACTGGAACTGCTTGTTGACCGCCTCTAACACCACCTCGCGGCTGGGCCGGACATGGAACACCCGGGTGTGGTTGGCCATGCGCAGGGCATCGCGCTCAGGGTCGATGCGCCAATTGCCCTGGGCATCCTGTTGCCAGAGGTTCTCCTTGGCACCGAGGGCGGAATCATCGTCGGCGCAGAACTGGCGCATGCCGGCGCTGCGGCGGATGTTGCCGGCCACGATGGTCACTGCCGCTTCATCGATCAGCAGACAGCACTCCACCGAGGTGAGCTGGCGGCCCCTGGCCTTGTTGAGGATCTGGGCGACACGGCCGTAGAGATCCCTCAACTTGACGGGGTTGGCCATGCCGCCAAAGCCCTTGAGGGTTTCACCCACGGGACGCACATCGGAGAGATCCACCGACACATGGACGGGGCCGTCAAAGCGCTCATCGCTGCAGAGTTTGAGCAGCAGCCGGTAGCTTTCCACCCAGCCGGCTCGGGTGTCGCCCACCCGCACGCTGACCTGCTGGCCCTCAATCCGGTGGCTGGTCTGCTGCTGACGAGAACCGATCGGCGTCACGCCGATGTCGGTGACCCCATCGATGACGAGGGTGTTGCGCACCTTCGGCAGACGGGCGATCAGGTGGGGCTCGATGATGGCCCCGGTGCCACAGCCCATCATCGCCAGATCCATCATCAGGGCGAAGGCTTCCCAGTCCACCAGATTGGTGGACGTGCAGTTGTAGGCACCGGAGAAGTTTTCGGGTTGCTCGATCCACTCGGTGCCGCCGATCCACAGCCAGCGGCCGGACGGCAGCGCCATCTGATGGCGCTGCATGCGTCGGATCAGTTCCACCTCGTCGGGTGCGAGGGAGCCGAGCACCCGCAGGCCTTCGAGGTTGCGCTCGGCCACCTCATGCCAACTCTCCCGACCGCCGCTGGCGGTCTTGCGGCTGTAAGTGCGATAGAAGACCGGATAGGCCGCCGGGGCGGTGAGCGGAAAATCAGCCGACGGCGTGATGATCCCTTCGCTTCCAGAGGATGTCGCCGCCGTGGCGGGCGTGGCTGGACGGGCGGCGGACAGGGTCACGGTGGGTACGGCCGAGGCGTGCTGGAAACCATAACGCCACCTGTAGGGTCTGCAACGGCACCCTCCCACCAGCCACGGTGCCTACAGAGGCGAACTGGGAGGGTGGCCAGATGGAGCGACGCTGCGAACCGGAGCTGATGGAGGACGCGCTGCAGGCCGAGGCCTATGCAGCGGCGGATTTCTCCCGTAGCGACCAGGCGGTCCTAGGCAGGATCGAAACCCTGCTGGGATCTCGGGGGGAAGGGGACGGGGAAGGTCTGCATGTGGTGGATCTGGGCTGCGGGCCCGGCAACATCGCCTTGCTTCTGGCCCGACGCTGGCCCGAGGCCAACGTGATGGGGATCGATGGCTCCGCCGCGATGCTGGCCATCGCCGAGCGGCGGCGACGCGCCGATCCCGCCGGCACGGGCCGCCTGCAGTTCCGCCAACTGGTCCTGCCCAGCCCACAGCTGGAGGGACCCGTCAGTGCCGTTGTCAGCAACAGCCTGCTGCACCATCTCCATGACCCCGGCGTGTTCTGGCAGAGCGTGCGGCAGCTCTCAGCACCGGGCACGAGCCTCTACGTGAGGGATTTGCGACGGCCCGCGAGCGACACCGAACTGGACGCCCTGGTGCACCGCCATGCCGCTTCGGCACCGGAGGTCTTGCGGCGGGACTATGCCCATTCCCTGCGGGCCGCCTTCACCTGCGCCGAGGTGGTGGGCCAACTTGAGGCCGCCGGGCTCGAAGGCCTGCAGGTGCTGGAGGTGGACGACCGCTATCTGGAGATCCAGGGCCCCAGCCTGCCTGGCAGGCTGGCTTGATGGTCACCAGCTCCTCGTCTGCCCCTGTTCCTGATTTCGACGCCGCGGCCCTGGCGGCGGCGGTGAGTCGGCGGCGCAATTTCGCGATCATTTCCCACCCCGATGCGGGCAAGACCACCCTCACCGAGAAGCTGCTCCTCTACGGCGGTGCCATCCAGCAGGCCGGGGCGGTGAAAGCCAAGGGGGAACAGCGCAAGGTGACCTCCGACTGGATGGAACTGGAGAAGCAGCGCGGCATCTCGATCACCTCGACCGTGCTCCAGTTTGATTACGCCGGCAGCACGATCAACCTGCTCGACACCCCCGGCCACCAGGACTTCTCCGAGGACACCTACCGGACCCTGGCCGCCGCTGACAACGCCGTGATGCTGGTGGATGCGGCCAAGGGTCTCGAACCGCAGACCCGCAAACTGTTCGAGGTCTGCCGAATGCGGCGGATCCCGATCTTTACCTTCATCAACAAGATGGACCGGCCGGGGCGTGACCCCCTAGAGCTGATCGATGAGATCGAGCAGGAGCTGGGCCTGGCCTGCTGGCCGGTCAACTGGCCGATCGGCAGCGGCGACCGTTTCCGGGGCGTGATCGACAGGCGCTCCCAGGATCTGCTGCTGTTCGAACGGGCTGAACGCGGCCGGCAGAGCCTGGAGCGGCGCCTGGCTCCCGGGGATCCCGACCGCGCTCAGCGGGTGGAAGCGGAGTTGCTGGAGCAGGCCCTGGAGGAACTGGAGCTGGTGGAGGGCGCCGGAGCGGCCCTGGATCTGGAGCAGGTGCACGCCGGTGAGCTGAGTCCGGTGTTCTTCGGTTCGGCGATGACCAATTTCGGGGTGCGTCCCTTCCTTGATGCCTTCCTGGGGCTGGCCCAGCCCCCGGTGGCCCGCGAGAGCGACCAGGGGCCGGTGGATCCGCTGCGGCCGGAGTTCAGCGGCTTCGTCTTCAAGCTGCAAGCCAACATGGACCCCCGCCACCGGGACCGGGTGGCCTTCGTTCGGGTCTGCAGTGGCCGCTTCGAAAAGGACATGAACGTGCGCCACGCCCGCAGTGGGCGCACCATCCGCCTGTCGCGGCCCCAGAAGCTGTTTGGCCAGGACCGCGAGGTGGTGGACGACGCCTACCCCGGCGATGTGATCGGCCTCAACAACCCCGGCATGTTCGCCATCGGCGACACCCTCTACACTGGTTCCCGGGTGGAATACGAGGGCATTCCCTGCTTCTCGCCCGAGATCTTCGCCTGGCTGCGCAATCCCAATCCCTCGGCCTTCAAGAGCTTCCGCAAGGGGGTGAACGAGCTGCGCGAGGAGGGGGCCGTTCAGGTGCTCTACGACATCGACCCCAGCAAGCGGGATCCGATCCTGGCGGCGGTGGGCCAGCTGCAGCTTGAAGTGGTCCAGTATCGTCTCGAGAACGAATATGGCGTCACCAGCCGGCTGGAACCGCTGGAATTCAGCGTTGCCCGCTGGGTGAGCGGCGGTTGGCCGGCCCTCGAGAGCGTCGGCCGTCTGTTCAACTGCAAGACGGTTCGCGATGCCTGGGACCGGCCGGTGCTGCTGTTCCGCAACGACTGGAATCTGCACCAACTGCAGGAGGACCATCCGCAGCTGGAGCTGCACGGGGTGGCGCCTGTGGTGAGTGGCGTGGAACCCATCGCCCTCTGAGCCAGGGTCCCGACGGCGCCACGGGAGGAGACCCTCCCTCGCGCCAGGCGATCGGAGAGGGCAGAATGAAGCAACAATTTGTCACGCCGCAGCGGACGGTCACAGCGATGCCTCGATCCGTGACGCCATCCCAGCTCTGGCTGGTGCGTCCCCGCAGCGACGGGGGCAGTGATTACGTCAGTTTCCAGCCCTCGCAAGGGGCCGTGGAGATGCGTGAGGGCAGCCACCTGCCGCCCCAGATGCCTCTGCTCAAACGGCGCCGTTCGCTGGCCATCGAGGAAGCCGAGGCCTGCACCCGCCGACTGCAACAGGAAGCGGGATATCACCGCAGTGAACCGCTTTTTTAGTCCTGGCTCGATACGATCGGTGGTATGAACCAAGGATCTGACCTGGCCCAGCCGTCCCCTGACGCCTCCGATCCGTATGAGCGGCTCGGCGTTGCTCCTGATGCTTCCTTCGACACTGTCCAGGAGGCCAAGCTGGCGCGGCTGGATGAGGCCGGTGACGACCCCATGGTTCGCTCTCGCATCGAGGCCGCCTACGACGCGGTGTTGATGGATCGCTTGAAGGAACGCCAGCAGGGCCGGGTCAGCAGCGCCGCCCGCTCCGCCTCCCAGAGGGAACAGGCCTCACCGCCACCGAGCCGTCCGGCCCTGTCCGCCCTGCCGAGCCTGCCCCAGCTCCCCCCATCCCGGCTTCCCCGTCCCAGCTTCTCCCTGCCCCAGCTGCAGTTGGCCACCGGCCGGGAACTCTGGTTTCCCCTGGCGGCCGATGGGGTGCTGCTGGTGTTGCTCGTGCTGATGCCCGGAGCCGCCCCCGAACTGCTGACGGCGCTGGCCACCGGGGTCACCCTGCTCAACCTGCAGCGGCGCCGTGGCAAGTTCCTGGCAGCGGTGGGCTGGTCCTTCGCCCTGCTTTGCCTGGGTCTGATCCTGGGCGGTCTGCTGGCGAGCGGATTCGGCCCCAGCCTCAGCCAATCCCTGCCGGTGACCAGCCTGCAGCTGCAGAGCATCCCGGCCATCCTGCTGCTGCTGCTCGGCGCCCTGCTGATCGCCTAACTCACAGGGGCCAGCTCATCGATCAGTTCCTGCAACTCGGCGGCCTCCACCCGGTACACCGCATTGCAGAAATGGCAGGTCAGCTCCGCTTGGCCGTCCTGATGGAGCATGTCGGTGAGTTCATCGCGGCCCAGCAGCTTCAGGGCGCTGACGCTGCGGTGGCGGCTGCAGGGACAGTGGAACTGGACGGTCTGCTCGATCGAACCTGCCTCGAGGGGCTGGGGATCGAGGTCCGGAAAGATGTCCTCGAACAGGGCATGGAGCTGGTCGGCATTGGCGGCGAGCCGCTCGCTGAAGCCACTGATTTCCCGGCAGCGCTCCTCCAACAGGGCCACCAGGGCCGGTTCCCGCGCCGCTTTCGGCAGCACCTGCACCAGCACACCCCCGGCGCAACGGACGCCGGTGCTGTCGATCGTCTCGCCGACGAACAGGGCCGAAGGGGTCTGCTCGGAGTGGAGCAGGTAGGAGGCCACGTCCTCGCCGATGCCGCCGCTCACCAGCTCCACGGTGCTGCTGAAGGGTTCCCCCTGGCCCCGGTCCCGCACCACGTGCAGGTAACCGGTGCCGGTGGCGCGGCGGAAGTCGAACTGGTGGCCCCCGGCCGCATCGCTCAGCAGATCCAGCTCCAGCTCGGGCCGGCCCACGTAGCCGCGCACCGTGCCATCCCGGCCCGCATCCACCATCAGACCGCGCAGGGGACCATCGGACTGAATGCGCAGGTTGACCCGACCATGGGCCACCTTCATCGAGCTGGCCAGCAGCAGGCCCGCGCTCATGGCCCTGCCCAGCAGGGCCGTTGTGAGGAAGGAGAGACCATGGCGTTGGCTGGCCTGGCGGCTGGCGGACGTGGTGGTGACCGCCACCATGCGAATGCCACCACCGGCACCGGTGGCCCTCAGCAAGCGATCCCCCATCAAGCCGTTCCCTGTGATCCGGTCGTCATCGTAAGGAGCCGGACTGCAGCGCCTCCAGGGGCCTCAGGGTTCCCTGCTCCAGACGCCAACCTCGCTCGATGACGCCCCGGAACAGTTCGGGTTCGTGGGTGACCACCAGCAGGGCCCGTTCTTTGGCCAGATCCCCCAGCAACTGGAGCACCTCTTCCCGCACGGTCCAGTCGAGGCCGGCGGTGGGTTCATCCAGCAACAACACCCTGGCCTCACGCACCAGCTGGACCGCCAGGGCCAGGCGGCGCTGCTGGCCGCCGCTGAGGCGTTCCGGCGCCTGCTGCAGGGAGAGCCTGCCGAGGCCCACCTGCTCCAGGACAGCCTCGGCCTTCTCGGCGGTGAGGCGGCGCTGGCCCAGCTTCAATTCCTGACCCACCGTCAGGCCGAGGAAATGGCGTTCCGGGAACTGGAACACCAGCCCGCACAGCCAGCGCCGCTGACGGCTGCTGAGGACCTCGCCCTGCCAGAGGAAGCGACCGGCGTCGGCGTCGGCCAAGCCGCAGATCACCTCCAGCAACGTCGTCTTGCCGCTACCGCTGCGGCCGGCCACCAGGGCCGGAGATCCCACCGTCAGCTGCAGCGACACGTCCGCCAGCACCGGCGCCGGCGCCGTGGCGGGGTGGTACCGCAGACCGATGACATCGAGCATGGCACCAGCATGCCGCCCGGCCCTGCGGCGGGGGAGCGTGTTGGATGGGAGGACGTGCGCGCCGTTCGCCCCTTTCCCCATGGATGTCCGATTTCGCGAGGTGGATCCGTTCAACTGCTGGATCTGGCTGCACTTCTCCGACCAGCCCGGTGGCGCCGAGCGGGGCTACGTGGAAACGGCCCTCGACAGCTGGTTCTTCCTGGGCAAGCTGGGCGCCTTCAACGCCGAGAACCTGCAGACCCATGAAGGGGGTGTGGATCTCGGTTGGCTCCCTTACGACACCGAGGCCGCCGAGCGCAGTCTGCCGGCCCTGATGCACAACATGGGGCCGATGGAATACCAGGACGACTGGGCGCGCTGCTGGGTCGACCTGGGCACCAGCGATGCCCTGGCCCTCGATGTGCTGATCAACGCCCTGCGTCAGCTCGACAATGACGTGCTGGAGATCACCGAGCTGGTGATCGGCGGGCTGAACGAGGACTGGCCGATCGAGGAGGAACCCGACAGCCCCTTCTCCAGGGACTGATGGGGCGGGAGTTACGGCGGCTGCTGATCGCCCAGGAGCGAATCGCCGCCCTGGCGGGCGATCGGCAGGAGCTGCCTTGGCTGGACCTGGAGCCCCAGGAAGGCCATTACCTGGAACGGGTGCTGCGCTATCACCCGGGCGATCGGCTGGCGCTGGTTGACGGCGTCGGCCAGCTCTGGACGGCGGTGCTCGAACCGGAGCGGCGGCTGCGGCTGGAGCAGCCGCCAGAGGCGCCCCTGCTGCGGGAGCCGGCCGTCACTCCGCCCCTGGTGCTGGCGATGGCCGTGCCCAAGCGGGAGGCGGATCTGGTCTGGCGCATGGCCACCGAACTGGGCGCCAACCAGCTCCAGCCCCTGCTGGCCCAGCGCAGCGCCCCTGGTGAGCGCTGCCCCCTGGACCGCTGGCGGGGGATCGTGCGGGAGGCCACCGAGCAGTGCGAACGGCTGTGGCATCCGCAGCTGGAATCCCCCTGTGAGACCAGGGCCTGGCTGGCGCGGCCGGCCCCTGGGATCTCCCTGCTGGCGACGACCCGCCGGGACGGCCTACCGCTCTGCAGTCAGCGCCTGCGGCAACTGGCCGAGGGGTCAAGCGACCGCGATCTCGCCGCCGGCATCCGGCTGGCGATCGGTCCGGAAGGGGGCTGGAGCCCCGAGGAAGAGGAACGGGCTGAATCAGCAGGCTGGCACCCCGTGAGCCTGGGGGGATCGATCCTGCGCACGGCCACCGCCGCGGTGGGCGGCTTGGCCTTGCTGGCTGACTGGCGCGCGCTCAGGAGCGCATCATGCCGGCCGCCATCTCCTTGAACACACCCAGATTGGCCCCGGGGGTGCGGCGCTTCATCGGCGTAGCCCCGCCCGCTGTGACGCAGTCGGGGGCGAAGGTGGCCAGCGACGGGGCCGGCCGAAGCGCCTCGGCAGCAGCCAGCTCGGCGGCAATCGCTTCCGCCGTGGTGAAGCCGGGAACGGGCTGGGGGGTTCCCTCGGCGACCGCAGCCATGGCGGTGGGCGCGGCGGTGGACGCAGCGGTCTGGGGAGCGGACGTCGCTTCGGGCTTGGGCTCGGCCTTGGGAGGTGCCACCACCACCGGGGGGGCGTTGCCTTCGCCGCCACCCAGATCGAGGAAGAACTTGGGTCGTTTGAAGACCATTCGCAGCACCACCGGATGCAGGGATTATCCGCCGAGGCCGGCACCCGGGAGCGAGTCGCTTAGATCTGTGCAACACATTCGGGTCCCCGCCATGGTGTCGTTGCCGCCCCAGGACCCTCTGCACTGGCTGGCGGCCCTGGCGATCAACGCTCTGCTGATCGCCGTCGCCCAGCGCCTGCCCCTGCTGACCCGGGCAGGCTGGGTGCACGCCGGCGTGCTTGGCACCCTGCTGTGGGGAAGCCTCGGCTGGCGTGGCTGGCTGGCGGTGGTGGCCTATCTGGCCCTGGGCAGCCTGGTGACCAAGCTGGGCTTCCGCCGCAAGCGGGAGCTGGGCCTGGCGGAGGCCCGCGACGGCAGGCGCGGCCCGGAGAACGTCTGGGGCTCGGCCCTGGTGGGAACCCTGCTGGCCCTGCTGGCCTGCCGGGCGCCAGCGGCCGCGTTGCCCCTGCTGCTGGCCGGCTTTGCCGCCAGCTTCGCCGCCAAGCTCGCTGACACCTTTGGCAGCGAGATCGGCAAACGCTGGGGCCGCCACACCGTGCTGATCACCAGCCTGCGGCCGGTGCCGCCCGGCACCGAGGGGGCCATCAGCCTGGAGGGCACCGCCGCCAGCCTGGCGGGCAGCGTCCTGATGACCCTGACCCTGCTGGCCCTTGGCCTGATCCGTGGCTGGCCCCTGGCGCTTCTGGTCAGCGGCGTCGGGCTGGTGGCCACCCTGGCGGAGAGCGTCGTGGGAGCCAGCCTGCAGCAACGCTGGGGCTGGCTCAGCAACGAGGTGGTCAACGGGCTGCAGACGCTGCTGGCGGCCCTGCTGGCCATGGGCCTGGTGCACTGGCTGGCGCCTGGGGCGGGCTGAGTCCCTGCTCCCGCCAGGCGAGGGCGGCACGGCGCAGGCGATCGAGGGCGGCATCGCAGCGGCGCTGGGCCTGGCGGGCAGGGATCCCAAGCTGCCGGCCCAGCTCCACCCAGGTGCAACCCACATCGATCCGGCCCACCAGCAGCTCCCGTTCCCGGGGGTCGAGATCCGCCAGCTGCTGGCGCAACCATTGTCGCTCGGCGCTGCGGGCTTCGCTGGTGCCCAGCGGCTCTTCCTCCCCACCGGGAGCCGCGGGGGAGGCCAACAGGTCCAGCAGGCAGCCGGCCGCGTCGACCTCGCCCCCACCCTGGCCAAGGGGGGCATCCAGACTGCGCACCCTGCCGGCACTGCGGAGCTGCAGGGCTTCCTCGAGCCTCTCCGGTTCGCAGGCCAGCCGATCGGAGAGGGCGGCCGTAGGCAAGGGATCCAGCCCCTGGCGGCGGCGAGCCTCCTGGAGACTGAGCACCTGCTGGTGCAGATCCCACAGGGGTCGGGGCGGACGTACCAATGCCTGGCGATCCCGCCGCTCCCGCCGCATCGCCCCCTGCACGTATGGCACCGCGAAGCTGCTGAGGCTGACGTTGCGATTGGGGTCGAAGGCCTCGACCGCCCGGATCAGGCCGAGGCTGCCCACCTGGGCCAGGTCCTCGAAAGCCAGGCCGGCTTCGCTGCTCTGGCGTCCGGCGATGGCGTACACCAGCGGCAGGTTGTCCTCCACGAGAAGATTGCGCCAGCGCAGCCGACTGAGGGGATCGGTGGCGGCAGCGAAGGCCTTGAGCCGGCGACGGTTGCGGGTGCGGCGATCCACGATCGCCTCGGGGATCTCGCGGCAGCCCAGGCAGAGATCCGGCTGCGGCGCCCGGCGGCTCGCCAGCAGCGCAGGGGCCGGAGGAGGGAGTGGCGGAGGTCGATCCATGGCAGTGGTTCCAACAGGGTCGGTTTCTTCAGAGTCGCGGCAGGCAGGCGGCACGGGTTCACCGGATGGGGGGAGTTCCCTTCCTCCGATCGGGTGATGCCATCAGAGCCAACTAGGTGCAGCGAACCAGGATCAGTGCGCAGGGATCACTGCGCCGCGATCACGACGCCGCTGTCACGCTGCTGTGGGGATCCAGCTCGGCCCAGTGCAACAGAGCGCCCCAGGCGCGCAGACGTCGGTAGAGCTGGCCGTGGCCGTCGCCATTGAGATGCAGGCCGTCGCTGCACAACCATTGCAACCAGTGAGGGTCGGCCAGCAGGCCATCGAGCAGGGGCAGGAACGGCACATCCGCCTCCATGCAGGCTTCCTCCAGCAGGCCTTCGTAGAGCCGCACGCTGGCCAGGTCGTACCAGAGCATCTCGGCGAAGGGCATCACGGCCTCGTCCACCGGTGTGAGGCCCAGCACGAACACCGGCGCGATCGCCTGCAACCGGGGCAACAACTGCTGCAGGCCGAACAGGAAGGCTTCAGGCGCCAGCTGGAAGCGGCCGTCGGGTCGCCCCACCCGGGCCGTGTCGTTGAGGCCGATCGACAGCAGGATCCCCTGGGGGCGCTGGCGGCGCAGCTCGCCCCGGTGGCTCACTTCCACCTCGGCGCGGGCGGCCAACCGCTCCAGGCCGTCGCCGCGCACCCCCAGGCCGTAGAGGACAGGCCCCTGGGGCAGGTCCATCCAATGGCGGCGCAGACGCTCGCACCAGCCCCCCTGCTCCGGATCACCCCAGCCATACACCCCGCTGTCACCCAGAACCACCAGCTTCCTGGGGACCTGCAGCGATGGGCCCGTCATGGAGCGAACATCCAGCGGGGCGCTCAGAGGCTCTCGCCGAAGCGCCGCAGCCGCTCCAGACCATCGTCGATCGTGGCAGGGGACGCGGCACAGGAGAGCCGGATGCAGCGGTCGTCGCCGAAGGCGGCCCCGGGCACCACTGCCAGGCCCACCTCCTCCAGCAGCCGGCCGCAGAGGCTCATCGAATCAAGGCCCCAGGCGCTCACATCAGGGAAGGCGTAGAAGGCCCCCTCGGGGGATAGCAGGTTCAGGCCCTGAATCGCCATCAGGCCATCGCTGAGCCTGGCGCGCCGCCGACTGAACTCGGCCGCCATCTCCTGGACACAGTCCCGCGAGCCGCTGATGGCGGCCAGGGCGCCGTACTGGGCGAAGGTGCAGACGTTGCTGGTGCTCTGGCTCTGCAGGGCGCTGGCGACGGCCACCACGTGGCGGGCCCCCGCCAGCCAGCCGATGCGCCAGCCCGTCATGGCCCAACCCTTGGCGAAGCCATTAACGATGAAAATGCGCTCGGCCAGGTCGGGGGCCACCGCCGCCAGGCTGTGGTGCACGTGTCCGGGCGACAGCAACATCTCGTAGATCTCGTCGCACACCACCGCCAGGCCGGGATGGCGGCGCAGCACGGAGGCGATCGCCTCCAGCTCAAGGCGGCTGAGCACCATGCCGGTGGGGTTGGAGGGGCTGTTGAGCACCAGCAGACGGCTGGCGGGTGTGATCGCCGCCTCCAGTTGCTCAGGGCTGAAACGAAAGCCGCCGCTGGCATCGGTGCTGAGGCAGCGAACGCTGGCACCGGCCAGCCGAGCCATTTCCGGGTAGCTCAGCCAATAGGGCGCCGGCAGCAGCACCTCGTCGCCGGGATCGAGCAGAACCTGGAACAGGTTGTACAGGGCCTGCTTGCCGCCGTTGGTCACCAACACCTGGTCGGCCCGGGTGGGGACAGCGTTCTCCTGGCTCAGCTTGGCGGCGATCGCCTGGCGCAGCTGCGGTTCGCCGGCTACAGGGCCGTAGCGGGTGTGGCCGGCTTCGAGGGCCTCGGCCGCCGCCTGGCGGATGAAGGCAGGGGTGTCGAAGTCGGGCTCACCGGCACTGAGGCTGCAGATGTCCTTGCCATCGGCGCGCAGCTCACGGGCCTTGGCGGTGATGGCGAGGGTGAGCGATGGCTGCAACGCCTGCGCCCGGGCGGAGAGCGACAACGGGGCCGGCATGGCGGTGGGCGGCGTCTGGAGGGCGCGATTCGGCAATCCGGCCATCTTGCCCTACGCCCCGCGGCCATGGCCAAGAATGGCGCGATGCCCGGCGACCCCCTGCAACCGTCCCTCCTGGGTGAGGCCGTCGCCGCCGGAGACGCGCCCGGCCTCGAGGGACTGCCGCGGAGCTGCCAGGACTGCCGCCGCTGCGGCCTGGCCGCAGGCCGCCAGCAGGTGGTGATCAGCCGGGGCGATCCGTCGGCACGGCTGATGGTGATCGGCGAAGGCCCCGGGGCCCAGGAGGATGCCAGTGGCCGACCGTTCGTTGGACGGGCCGGCCAGTTGCTCGACCAGATGCTGGCCAGCGTGGGGCTGGACAGCGAGCGCGACGCCTACGTCTGCAACGTGGTGAAGTGCCGCCCCCCCGACAACCGCAAACCGACGGCCCAGGAGATGGCGGCCTGCGCCCCCTGGCTCGCCGTTCAGATCGCCGAGGTGGATCCCGCCGTGGTGCTGCTCACCGGTGCCACGGCCCTGGAGGGGGTGCTCGGTATCAAGGGGGGCATCTCCAGGCTCCGCGGCCAGTGGCACCCCTGGCAGGGCCGCTGGGTGATGCCGGTGTTCCATCCCTCCTATCTGCTTCGCAATCCCTCACGGGAGCAGGGTTCGCCCAAATGGCTCACCTGGCAGGACCTCAAGCAGGTGCAGCGGCAGCTGGAGCAGGAGCAGGACCAGCCGCCGTCACCGACTTTGTGACAGGCTTTGGCCACCACCGGCCCACGCGCGATGACCGGCAGCCTGGCCACACCCACCACCACCGCCCCGGGGACCGCCCCCCTCCCGGCCGACTGGGCCCGTGATCCCCGCTTCGAGACGGTGATCCGTCGCCGGCCCACCCGCAGCGTCCGGGTCGGCGCCATGTGGGTGGGCAGCGACCACCCCGTGGTGGTGCAGTCGATGATCAACGAGGACACCCTCGATGTGGAGGGGGCCACCGCCGGCATCCGCCGGCTGCACGAGGCGGGCTGCGAGATCGTGCGCCTCACCGTGCCGAGCCTCGCCCACGCCAAGGCGGTGAAGGAGATCCGCCAGCGGCTGGAGGACAGCTACCAGCCGGTGCCCCTGGTGGCGGACGTGCACCACAACGGCATGAAGATCGCCCTGGAGGTGGCCCAGCACGTCGACAAGGTGCGCATCAATCCGGGCCTGTACGTGTTCGACAAGCCCGATCGCCACCGCACGGAGTTCACCCCGGAGGAGGTGGCGGCGATCGGGGCGCGCATCCAGACCACCCTCGAACCGCTGGTGAGCCTGCTCAAGGAGCAGGACAAGGCCCTGCGCATCGGCGTCAACCACGGCTCCCTGGCCGAGCGGATGCTGTTCACCTACGGCGACACCCCCCTGGGGATGGTGGAGAGCGCCATGGAGTTCATCCGCCTCTGCGACCGGCTCGCGTTTCACAACATCGTCGTGTCGATGAAGGCCTCGCGGGCCCCGGTGATGCTGGCGGCCTACCGGATGATGGCGTTCCGCATGGACGCCGAGGGTTTCCACTACCCCCTGCACCTGGGGGTCACCGAGGCGGGCGACGGGGACTACGGCCGCATCAAGAGCACCGCCGGCATCGCCACCCTGCTGGCCGAGGGCCTGGGCGACACGATCAGGGTGTCGCTCACCGAGGCACCGGAGAAGGAGATCCCCGTCTGCTATTCGATCCTGCAGGCCATGGGGCTGCGCAAGACGATGGTGGAGTACGTGGCTTGCCCCAGCTGCGGCCGCACCCTGTTCAACCTGGAGGAGGTGCTGCATGTGGTGCGCAACGCCACCGCCCACCTGACAGGGCTGGATATCGCCGTGATGGGTTGCATCGTCAACGGCCCCGGCGAGATGGCCGATGCCGACTACGGCTATGTGGGCAAGACCCCCGGCACCATTTCCCTGTATCGCGGGCGGGAGGAGATTCGCCGGGTGCCGGAGGCCGAGGGGGTGGAGGCGCTGATCGCCCTGATCAAGGAGGACGGTCGCTGGGTCGACCCCTGAACGGGGGGCCCTGCCCCGGCAGCGGCGCTACGTTAGATCTACATTTCTGCCCTCTTGAGGATCCCCACCATGGGAAGAGCTCGCGCCACCGTCGTGGTGCTGGTTGGTCTCGGTGCCTGCGCCGCCACCGCGGTGATGGCCCGGGAGATGGTGCTGGCCCCCACCGGAACCGTGTCGATCAGCGACAGCCCCAAGGAGGTGATGGACCAGGCCTGGCAGATCGTCTTCCGCGACTACCTGGACACCACGGGCAAGTACACACCAGAACAGTGGCGCAAGCTGCGGCGCAGCCTGCTGTCCAAGAGCTACAGCACCCCCAAGGATGCCTATGAGGGCATCCGCGGCATGCTCGGCACTCTCGATGATCCCTACACCCGCTTCCTGGATCCGCGGGAATTCAAGGAGATGCAGATCGACACCTCCGGGGAGCTCTCCGGAGTGGGCATCCAGTTGAGCGTCGACAAGGAGACCAAGGAATTGGTGGTGATCTCGCCGATCGAGGGCTCACCCGCCTCCCGGGCCGGCGTGCAACCCAAGGATGTGATCGTCTCGATCGACGGCAAGAGCACCAAGGGGATGAGCACCGAGGATGCGGTGAAGCTGATCCGCGGCAAGGCCGGCACGACAGTCAATCTGGTGCTGCGCCGCAAGGGCCAGAACCTCGACACCCCCCTCACCCGGGAGCTGATCGAGATTCATGCGGTCAACCACCAGGTCAACACCGCCCCCGACGGCAGCAAGATCGGCTACATCCGCCTCAAGCAGTTCAGCGCCACCGCCACCAAGGACATGCGGGCGGCGGTGCGGGACCTGGAGGCCCAGGGGGTGCAGGGCTACGTGCTCGACCTGCGCAGCAACCCCGGTGGTCTGCTGGTGGCGAGCGTCGAAATCGCCCGCCAGTGGATCAATGAAGGAATCATCGTCTCCACCAAGACCCGCGACGGCATCCAGGACATCAAGCGGGCCACCGGCCAGGCCCTGACGACCAAGCCGATGGTGGTGCTGGTCAACGAGGGTTCAGCCAGCGCCAGCGAGATCCTCTCCGGCGCCCTGCAGGACAACAGCCGCGCCGTTCTGGTGGGTCAGAAGACCTTCGGCAAGGGTCTGGTGCAGTCGGTGCGCGGCCTTTCCGATGGCTCCGGCATGACCGTGACCATCGCCAAGTATCTGACACCCCGCAACCGGGATATCCACAAACACGGCATCAACCCGGACGTGCCGGTGAAGATGACTGAGCAGGAGGTGCAGCGGCTCAAGCTGGAAGACATCGGCACCAACCGGGACAGCCAGTACCGGGCGGCCGAATCCACCCTGCGTAAACAGTTGCAGGCCAGCACGGTGGTTGAGAAGGCCTTCCAGCCCGGTAGTGTCAATTTGCCGGCGGCCCTTGCCAAACCCTGATCTGGACGGGCCGGGCGCCTTGCCGGACTCTGTCTGGGACCTCAAGCCTTGGTGGTGTCAGCCCTGGAGCATCCTGCTCACGGGTGTGGCCATCGTGGCCGGCAGCTGGCTTGTGCTGCACCTCTGGTGGCTCACCACTGGGGTCTCGGTGGTGATCGGCGCTTGGTGGCTGTTGTTCCTGGTGCTGATGCCGGCAGCCTGGAAACGGTCGCAGGGCAGCGGCGGCGGTAGCTGAGCCCCCGGGCTCAGGCGACGGGCTGCATCAGCCCGCCACCGGGGGAGGAGTCATCGTCGTCGTTGTTGTTGCCGGCGTCGGACTGGAAGAGGGCGAAGAAACCAAGGCCGAGGACCCCCAGGAAGGCCGGCAGCAGCAGGGGATTCTGGGTGGCGCCCGCGACCTCGATCAACTCACCCATGGGGCCACGTAACGAAAGATGTCGCCATCTTAACGTTCCTTCTCATTCCCGTGGCCGGTTCAGTCAAAGACGTGGCCGTGCTCGTAGCGCTCGGCGTGGCCCGCGGCCTCGGTGAGGGCCGCCACGTTCTCCCGGGTGAAGAAACCGTCGTAGCCGAGGCAGCGCTCCACGTACTCGGTGATCAGCAGGGAGTAGGCGGAGCTGCGCGAGAAGATCTGGCGCAGGTTCGGCTCGTCGCCGCCTTCCCCCACCATGTCGGCAAGGAAGGGGATGCCCAGGTCGCGAAGGGTACGCACCACCACGTCCACGTTCTTTTCACCGTTGCGCTCGCCATCGGCCACCTCGTAGGCGATGTGGTGCGTGCGCCGCCCGAAATTGCGCACGAAATCCTCGGTGGACATGGGCAGGTTGGCCAGGTGCTCGATGCCCAGGATCTTGCCCTCCAGCCCGTGCTCCCGGTGGCAGCGGGCGGCGTCGGTGAGGGGCGCCAGGCCATCGAGGGGCCGGTCGACATCGCCAACCCGGTTGCAGGTGTAGTCGGAAAGAAACGTGAAGCAGAGGTGCCTGAAGGCATCGAAAGGGTTAGCGGTCTCCCCTGGGTAGGCAAAGCGGATGTTCTGGGGTTCGAGGATGGCGCGCAACTCAGAGCAGGAGGACACCTGGAAGATCTCGCCGATGTAGCGGGCGTTGGGCTTGTCCACCTCATACATCGCGTTCCAGCGCGTCACCTCATCCTCGAAATCGTCAAGCAGCGGCTCCAGCACGATCAGGCGCGGAAAGGCTGCGCCCCCCTTGAGCAGGTAGAGGCGGTGGGTGGCGTTGATCCAGCACTCCTAGTCGCGGTAGGGACCGGTGAGCGCCAGCTCCGCCAGGTAGGGCAAGCCGTTGCCGTGGTCCATCTGGATCACCAGGGCCGCCATCGGCCCCACCACCTGCTCCAGCCCTGAATCGGCCCGCCGGGCATAGACGCGAGGCCGAAACTCCTCGAAGAAGGTGGTGTTCCGCTTCTCCCCCTTGGACCGCTAGCTGGCGAGATCGATCATCGGCTTGGGGGACAGACCATCTGCCAGAAAAAAGCGGGCCCGGCCCCAAGCCTCAGCGTTCCCCCTCACACCACCAGCACCGCCGCGTTCGTCGTCGCCTGCTCCGCTTCGCGCTGCTCCGGCGTGAGCCCATCGGCGTCCGGAATCTGGCCTGCCATGGCGGCGAGCCACTCCATCAGCTGCTCCAGCTGCTGGGCGGGGGACAGGGCCCCCAGGCCCCGGGCCAGCACCTTGGCGGTGCTGCCGGCACCGCCCTGATACACCAGCCGGCCATGCAGATGCTGGGGCAGGGCCTGGCGCAGGCGGCGGAAGGCGGGTTCCTCCATCGGCGTTTCCAGGGCGATGTTGGGCTTCTCCGGCTTGATGCGGGAGAAGCCGCAGCGGCGCGCCAACAGCTTCAGTTCCATCAGCTGCAGCAAGCTCTGCACCGGCGCCGGGATGGGTCCGTAGCGGTCGGTCCAGCCGGCGGCCAGCTCAATGAGGGCCGCCTTGCCGCCACACTCGGCGGCGGCCCGGTAGGCGGCCATCTTCTCGTCGGCTTCGGTGATCCAGTCGGCCGGGATGAAGGCCGTCACCGGCAGGTCGATCTGGGTCTCGTCCACCGCCGGGATGTCCTGCCCCTGGATCTCGGCCAGACAGTCCTGCAGCATCTCCATGTAGAGATCGAAGCCGATCGCCTCCATCTGGCCGCTCTGCTCCACCCCCAGCAGGTTGCCGACGCCGCGGATCTCCATGTCGCGCATGGCCAGCTGGTAGCCGGAGCCCAGCTGGGCGAACTCCTGGATCGCCCGCAGGCGCTGGCGGGCCGCCTCACTCAGGGAGGCATCGCCCGGATAGAACAGCCAGGCGTGGGCCTGGATGCCGCTGCGGCCCACCCGCCCCCGCAGCTGGTACAGCTGGGCCAGGCCGAACTTGTGGGCGTCCTCCACCAGGATCGTGTTTACCCGGGGGATGTCGAGGCCCGATTCGATGATCGTGGTGCAGAGCATCACGTCGGCCTCGCCGGCGTTGAAGGCCACCATGGCGCTCTCCAGCTCCCCCTCCGGCATCTGGCCGTGGGCCACCTGGAGCCGCAACCCCGGCAGCATCGTCCGCAGCTGGCCCGCCACCTCCTCGATACCCTCCACCCGCGGCACCACATAGAACACCTGGCCGCCGCGGTCGAGCTCCTGGCGGATGGCGCTGCGCACCGCCTCCTCATCCAGGCTGGCCAGGTGGGTCTTGATCGGGCGTCGCAGCGGTGGCGGCGTGGTGATCAGGCTCATCTCCCGCACCCCCGACAGGCTCATGTAAAGGGTGCGCGGGATCGGCGTGGCGCTCAAGGTGAGCACGTCCACATCCTTTCTGAGCGCCTTGATCTTTTCCTTCTGATTGACCCCGAAGCGCTGCTCCTCGTCCACCACCAGCAGCCCCAGCGCTCGGAAGCCCGTGCCCTTGCCCAGCAGCTGGTGGGTGCCCACCACCACGTCGGTGGCGCCACTGGCCAGGCTCTCGAGGATCGTCTTGCGCTCGGCGGCGGTGCGGAAGCGGTTGAGCAGGGCCACCTTGAGCGGGTAGGGGGCGAAGCGCTCACTCAGGGTGCGCCAGTGCTGCTGGGCCAGCACGGTGGTGGGGGCCAGCAGGGCGCACTGCTTGCCGGCGGTGACCGCCTTGAAGATCGCCCGGATCGCGACTTCCGTCTTGCCGAAGCCCACATCCCCGCAGACCAGCCGGTCCATCGGCTGCACCCGCTCCATGTCGCGCTTGACGTCCACGATCGCCTTGAGCTGGTCGGGGGTGGGGTCGTAGGGGAAGGAATCCTCCAGTTCGCTCTGCCAGGGGCCATCGGCGGGGAAAGCGAAGCCCGGCGCCTGGTGGCGCTCGGCGTAGAGCTTGACCAGATCCATCGCCACCTTGGCCACCGCCTTGCGGGCCCGCTCCTTGGCCTTGGTCCAGGCCGTGCCGCCCATGCGGTTGAGCTCCGGCGGGCTGTCGCTGCTGGCCCGGTAGCGGCCGAGGCTGCCCAGCTGGTCGGCGGCCACCCGCAGCAAGCCATCGGCGTACTGCACCACCAGGTAATCGCGGGCCTCGCCGCCGATGGCCAGCTTCTCCAGCTTCAGGAAGCGGCCGATGCCGTGGTTGCGGTGCACGACGAAGTCGCCGGGGAGCATCTTGCCCGGATCCACCGTGCGGCTGGCGGCCTTGCGGCGCCGGCGCACGTAGCCGCCGCCAGCCAGGCTGTGCTGGCCGAAGATCTCCCGGTCGGTGAACAGCACCAGCTTCCAGGCCGGCAGCTGGAACCCCTCCAGTTCGGCGGTGCCGCGCAGCTTGAGCGCCACCGGGGTGGCCTGCTCCACCAGCCGCTCGATGGCCGGGAAGTCGCGGGCATTGGGCACGAAACGGGTGACGCACTCGTGCTCCTCCAGCAAGGCCACGGCACGGGAGGGCTGGGCGGAGACGATCCAGAGCCGGGCCTTGTCGCGCAGGTGCCCCTTGATCTGCTCAGCCAGGCGGCCGAACTGGTTGGGATGGGCCGGCAGCGGCCGGCTGGCCAGATCGAGATCGTTGGGATGGCGGTCGCTCTCGTGCAGCTCCGCCAGATCGAAGCCCGGGAAGGCCTCCGCCTCCGCCAGGGCCGCCGCGATCGGCCGGTGCAGCAGGCCGGGCAGGGGCAGGGGGGGCTCGCCGCCACCGTCGCCGTCCCCTGTGGCTTTCACCACCTCCCCGTGGTGGTCGGCGGCATGGTCGAACCACTGCTGGCCATGGGCCAGGCACTGGCGCCGCTCATCGATCGCCACCAGGGTGCCGGCCGGCAAATAGTCGAGCAGCGACGCCGGCTGCTGCCAGGCCAGGCCCATCAGCCGCCGCATCCCCTCCGGCGTGCCGCCCTCCAGCAGCTGGTCGAGGGCGGCGGGATCCAGCAGTCGCTCCAGGCCCTCGGGCATCTGATCCCGCAGGGCCTCGGCGATCAGGGGGGCATAGCTGGTGGGGGTGAGGCGCACCCGCTCAATCACATCGAGGGAACGCTGGGTGGCGGGATCAAACTCCCGCAGCTTCTCGAGGTCTTCACCAAAGAGCTCCAGTCGCACCGGCAACTCGGCGCTGACCGGGAACACATCGACAATGTCGCCGCGGCGGCTCCAGGTGCCCTCCTGCTCGATCGTGGGCACCTTCTCGTAGCCCAGGCCGGCCAGGCTGAGGGCCAGCTGCTCGAGATCGAGGCGGTCGCCCCGGCGCAGGGTGAGGCAGCGGGCCGCCAGCAGCGGTGGCGGCGGAAGGTGGGGCTGGAGGGCCCGCTCGGTGGCCACCACGGCGAAGCGGCCACCGCTGGCCGCTGGGGCGCCGTCCCCGTCGCCCAGCAGTTCGGCGAGCACCTGCAACTGGCCCCAGGTGATCTCGCTGGTGGGGTCGAAGGGCTCGTAGGGGGAGCCCTCGCTGGTGGGATAGAGCTGACACAGGGGCCAGCCCATCAGCTCCAGCAGGGAGGCCCAGCGCCCCGCCTCCTCCAGGCTGGGCACGATCACCAGCAGGGGGGCGTCATCGCAGCCCGCCAGGGCACTGGCCACCAGCGCCCGCGCCGCCCGTCCCGCCCCGCTCAGCCGCAGCCGCTCGGGCCGCTCGCAGCGCGCCCTCACCTCAGCGGTGAGGGTGGCGGCCTGCAGCTGGCGCACGAGGGCGTGGAGGGGCATCGCAAGGCGGGATCAAACCAAAGCTGATCTTGGCAACCCGTTTGCGTCCATGCTGGGAGTCGGTTCGCCCTGAGATGGCCCGCTTCCGCTGTCCCACCTGCCGTAGCCTGCCCCTGAGGCGGCAGCATCCCTTCACCGGGATCCCCCGTTGCGGGCGCTGCGGCGACCTGCTGGAGCCGAAGCCCCGCCACGGGCGCGCCTGGGGCCTGGCCCTGGGGGTGGCGGCCCTGGTTTTGGGGGGGGCTGCCTTCCCCGCCTTGCTGGAGCAGGTCGGCAGCCTGCCCGAGCAGGCCCCTGAGGTCACCACACGCCTGCTGGAGCGGTTCGAGCCGGCTCCAGATCCACGTCTGCGGCCGCGGGCCCTGCTCGAGGGCGGGCTGCTGGCCAGCCTCCAGGAGGCCGATCGGCAGTGGATTCCCACCGCCGAGCCCCTGGCGGGCGGTGGCACCCGCTTTCTCTACCGGCGTCGGGCCGGCGAACCCGAGCTGTCCGTGGACGAGCTGCAGGCCCTGATCGACTCCCCCCCCGACCACGGCGAGAAACTCCGGGCGATCGCCGACATGCTCAGCGTGCTGGAGCAGGTGGGGGTGCAGGTGCAGCTGGTGGAGCCCAGAAAGACCGGGGCCGCCGGGGAATGGGATCACGCCGCCCGCACCCTGCGGATCAAGCCCGCCGTGGTGGAGAAGGGAACGGTGGACTTCGCCCAGGTGCTCAACCACGAGGCGATCCACGTGGCCCAGAGCTGTGCGGCCGGCGGCCTGCGCGCCGTTCCCAGAACCCTCGGCCTGGGCCAGGAGGTCCCGCCGGAGCTGCAGGTCCATCTTGATGATCCCCTCTATGCCGGCGCCTCCGACTGGGAGAAGGCCCTGGAGAGGGAGGCCTACGCCAACCAGCGGCGGCTGGAGATCGGCGCCAGCCTGGTCCGCACCCATTGCCGAGCCCGCGCGGCGGGCTGACGGCAGATCCAGGCTCTGGAGTTCAGCCGGAGATGTGGGCGATGAGGTCGAGGCACTTGCTCGAATAGCCCCATTCGTTGTCGTACCAGGCCACCACCTTCACGAAGGTGTCGGTGAGGGCGATGCCGGCCGAAGCATCGAAGATCGAGGTGCAGGTCTCACCGATGAAGTCGGTGGAGACCACCGCATCCTCCGTATAGCCGAGGACGCCGGCCATCGGCCCGTCTGCGGCGGCCCGCATGGCGGCCTTGATGGCGTCATAGCTGGCCCCCCGCTCCAGATTCACGGTCAGATCCACCACGGACACGTTGGGGGTGGGGACCCGGAAGGCCATGCCGGTGAGCTTGCCACTCAAGGCCGGGATCACCTTGCCCACCGCCCTGGCCGCACCAGTGGACGAGGGAATGATGTTCTGGCCAGCACCGCGGCCGCCACGCCAGTCCTTGACCGAGGGGGCATCCACGGTCTTCTGCGTGGCCGTGGTGGCATGCACGGTGGTCATCAGGCCGTCGCGGATGCCGAAGTTGTCGTTGAGCACCTTGGCGATCGGCGCCAGGCAGTTGGTGGTGCAGGAGGCGTTGGAGACGATGGCCTGCCCCGCATAGGTGGTGTGGTTCACCCCCATCACGAACATCGGCGTGTCGTCCTTGGAGGGGGCCGACATCACCACCTTGGTGGCCCCGGCGCTGATGTGGGCCCTGGCCCGCTCGTCGGTGAGGAACAGGCCGGTGGATTCGAGCACCACGTCGGCACCGACGTCCCCCCAGTGCAGGGCGCCGGGATCCCGCTCCGCGGAGATGCGGATGCGACGGCCATTCACCACCAAGGCACCGTCAGCGACGGCCACCTCACCGGCGAAGCGGCCATGGGTGGAGTCGTAACGGAGCATGTAAGCGATGTAATCGACGTCGATCAGATCGTTGATGCCCACCACTTCGATGTCATCGCGTCCGCAGGCGATGCGGAAGACGAGGCGTCCGATGCGTCCAAAACCGTTGATGCCGATCCTGATGGTCACCGGTGCGTCTCCCGAGTCAGAACAGGAACTTCAGCGTGGCACAGGGCTGGTAACGGCAGCCTGACGACGGCTGACCATTGTCGCCAGATGAAACGGGCTCAGCTCTCGGCGGGCTGCTGGGTTTCACACCCCACCCCGATGAACCTTCATGCCCCGAACCATGGCCTACGGGGTGACGGTGCTGAACACAATTGGGACGCCGGCTGTCCTGCCACCGGCCTGGCTAGTCACCCTGATCAGCCCCCCCCTCGCCCTGGAATCCAGGTCTCTTGGCGATCGCGCAGCGCACTCCCCGCCGACATGGCCTATTTCCACCAGCTCAGTGAGGAAAGGGAGCAGACGCAGGCGCTGGAACCTTTCTTGAACCTGCGCTTGGGATTAGTCAGGGGCCCCGGAGTCCGCTGGCCCGTTGGCGCCGCCCAGCAGGGTTTCCTCCTCCAGGAGCATGTTGAAGCGCAGCAGATCAGCATCCTTGAGCTGCTGCCGGCTGCTCACGCCCAGATGCTTCTCCAGAAAGCCGCGACCCCTGCTGCCATCCCAGCCCAGCTGCTGCAGGAGCAGATTGCACTGGTCGAGCAGGTCGGCCCGGCGCAACGGCACGGCCGCCGTGGCCGGATCGCATCCGGGCTCAAGGACCTCGATCGCCTGCAGGTAGGCGATCAGATCGGCGTAAACGGTGATGCGGTCCCGGCTGGGGTGGCCGAAGGATCGCTGCAGATAGAGGGCTTCCCGGTCCCTGTCCCATCCCAACCGCCGCATCTGCAGATCCAGGTGGGTCAGTTCAGCACTCCAGTCCTGGGGATCCTCCGGTGCGGGCTGGGGCTCTGGAGAGGGCTGGGGCTCTGAAGGGGGTTCTGGCTGCAGCGATGTCTCCTGTTGTGGCAAGGGCTGGGGCTCTGGCGGAGCAGCCGGCGTTGCGGGCTCAGGGGCCGGCGGTGGCGACGGCCTGGAGGGCTGGGCCGGAGCCTGCCGCGGCGGACGCGGGGGGCTGGTGCTCTGCAGGCTGGCCAGAAGGCGTGCCCTGGCCCGGTCCTCCGCTTCCTCGGCATCGCCCGCCTCCCCCAGGGCGCTGCCCAGGAAGCGCTCCCCTTCCCGGGCCGAGACCAGCACGACCCGGCGCCCGCCCTCGCAGCGCAGCAACTGAACCTGAAGTTGCATGGGAAGTGTGAGGAGGGGCCGGCGGTCTTTCTAGAGTGCTTCTTTGAAGGCGCCAGGGCCGAGAGAACGCCAGGAATGGAAGTGGAAACGGTGGAGAGCCTCACGCCCCTGCTGCAGCAGGCGGACCAATGGGGGGAAGTGCTGCTGCTGTTGCCGCTGCTGGTCGGGCTCGAAGCGGTGCTCTCCGCCGACAACGCCATTGCCCTGGCCGCCATCTCCCGGCGGCTGCACGATCCGGCACGCCAACGCCAGGCCCTGAACCTCGGCCTGGTGCTGGCCCTGGTTTTTCGGCTGGCTCTGATCGCCCTGGCCAGCTATGTGCTCAATTTCTGGCCCCTGCAGCTGCTGGCTTCCGCCTATCTGCTCTGGCTCTGCGGCCGCCATCTGCTGGGTCAGGACGAGGCCAAGGACGACGTGGTGGAGACGAGCCTCTCCGCCCAGGCCCCGGGCTCCCAACCCCACGATCCCGGCCATCCCCACCACGGCGCCTCCCTGAGTTCGATCGTGGCCACCCTGGCCCTCACCGATCTGGCCTTCTCCCTCGACAGCGTCTCCGCGGCGGTGGCAGTCACCGACCGGCTCCCCCTGGTGATGGCGGGAGGCGTGATCGGCATCATCGCCCTGCGGCTAACCGCCGAATTGTTCCTGCGCTGGCTGGAAATCTTCCCCCATCTGGAAACCGCCGGCTACCTGGCGGTGGGTCTGGTGGGCCTGCGGCTGCTGCTGCGCCTGCTGCTGCCGGCGGTGGAGGTGCCGGAATGGGCCCTGCTGCTGGTGGTGGCGGCCCTGTTCGCCTGGGGTTTCTCGCTGCGCACAGCGGCCTCCCCCCTGCCCGAGCAGGGCAGCGGCGAGGCTTGAGGGTCAGCGAACGATGCGGATTGAACTGCGCCAGATCGACTCGGACAAGTTGATCACCAGCATCGAGATCGACAACCTCGGCGATGTCCCCCATCCCGGTCGCTGGCTGACCACGGGCGATCGGAGTTTTCTGGTGCTGCAGCGACGCCACCGTTACCGGCTGCGGCAGGGCCGCTACGAACTGGCGGCCGTGGCGCTGCAGGTCAAGTCCCAGCAGCAACCGGCCGATGCCCTCTGGTGGGACGGACGCTGGGTGATCGGCGATCCCCACTGCCGCTTCAACGCCCGCAGCCCGCTGCTGCGTTGTGCCGTCTTGCCTGAGGGACCCTGCGAGCGCTGCAGCCACCGCAGCCCACGCTGAGGCGGCCGCAGCACCCACCGGTCCTAGGCTGGTCCCAAGTCCGTTTCAGCGCCCGATCACCGCCCCTTCTTCCAGGCCCGAGGCCAAGGTCACCCGCAGCCGATCCAGCGGCAACGGCTCCGCCCCCGCCCCTGAACCGCTCACCCCCAGCCACACCGCCACCGGCCTGAATCCGCCGGTGGCCGGCCTGGCGACGGATTTTGCTGTGCTGGGCCTGTCGGAGCCGATCCTCAAGGCCGTGGCCGCCAAGGGCTACAGCAGCCCCTCGCCGATCCAGCTGCAGTGCATCCCGGCGGTGCTGGAGGGCCACGACGTGATGGCCGCCGCCCAGACGGGCACCGGCAAGACGGCCGGATTCACCCTGCCGATGCTGGAGCGGCTGCGCCACGGCCCCCACGCCCGGGCGGGTGTGGTGCGGGCCCTGGTGCTGACCCCTACCCGGGAGCTGGCCGCCCAGGTGGCCGAAAGCGTCACCGCCTACGGCCGCTACCTGGATCTGCGCTCCGATGTCGTCTTCGGCGGAGTCAGCGCCAACCCCCAGATGCAGCGGCTGCGCAAAGGCGCCGACGTGCTGGTGGCCACCCCCGGCCGGCTGATGGACCTGCATCAGCAGAACGCCCTGCGGCTCGACCGGGTCGAGATTCTGGTGCTGGATGAGGCCGACCGGATGCTCGACATGGGCTTCATCCGTGACATCCGCCGGATCCTGTCCCTGCTGCCGCCGAAGCGCCAGAACCTGCTGTTCTCCGCCACCTTCTCCAGCGAGATCCGCCGCCTGGCGACCGGCCTGCTGCACCAGCCGGTGCAGCTGCAGGCCAGCCCGGAGAACCAGGCCACCCCCCTGGTCGACCAGGTGATCCATCCCTGTGACATGGACCGCAAGGGGGATCTGCTCAGCCATCTGATTCGCAGCAATGACTGGCGCCAGGTGCTGGTGTTCTCGCGAACGAAACACGGCGCCAACCGACTGGCGGAGCGGCTCGAGAAGGAGGGCCTGGGGGCGGCAGCGATCCACGGCAACAAGAGCCAGGGGGCACGCACCCGGGCGCTGGCGGAGTTCAAGAGCGGCGAGGTGCGGGTGTTGGTCGCCACCGACATCGCTGCCCGCGGCATCGACATCCACCAACTGCCCCACGTGGTCAACCTCGACCTGCCCAACGTGGCCGAGGACTACGTGCACCGCATCGGCCGCACCGGCCGGGCGGGCCAGAACGGCCATGCCATTTCCCTGGTGGCAGCCGAGGAGCACGAGCTGCTGCGGGCCATCGAGCGCCTGGTCGGCTCCCCCCTGCCCCGCCAGGAGGTGTCGGGCTTCGAGCCCACCGTGCTCTCCGCCCCACCGCTGGATCTCAGCGGCGGCCGGGGCCGCAGGAGCCAGGGGCCGCGCCAGGGCCAGGGCCACGACCGGGGCCGGCGTCGCACCGGACCCCGCTGAACAGAGTCCAAGCCCCTGTCGCGGGAATGGCAGTGGTTGTGACAACCTCCGCTGCCGCCCTACGGTGAACTGAGGATCCGCCTCTTTCCCTCATGCCCTACGAACCCGGATCCACCCAGTGCCGCGTACTGATTGACTGCAAGGCCCAGATTGAGGCCATGCTCCTCTCCCTGGAGCGCATCGAGAACAGCCGCCACATCCGCGATCAGCTGGTCGCTGTCCACAACCAACTGGAAGGCCTGCACGAACTGCATCGCAGCCAGCCCGAAGAGCTCAGCTCCAACAGCGGGACTGCAGGCTGAGCTCGCCGTTCGGGCCGCTGTCCCATCCGCCCCTGTCTCATCCAACTCGGCTTGCCGCCTCCGACTGGGAGCGGGACTCCCATCCCTGGCAGGCCGCATAGGCGCCGGCCAGGGTCGGGCGCATCGCCCGCTCGCCGGGGCGGAGCTCGTGGCTCACCACATAGCACCCCAGCCGGTCCCGGAAGATCTGGCACCCCGAGCCGGTGCTGTTGACGAAGGAAAGTTCCGTGGCCATGACATCCGCACCCGTTCACTGGTTTTGGTCTAATGCCTGCATCACAGGTCCAACACTGAGACGTCCCTAAGGGAACAAAACGTCAACAATCCTTGCCGAAAGGGAGGCTCAGGGGGTATTTACACCGATTCGTTGGCCCGGAACCAATCCGAGCTGCTGGATCAGGGCCTGACCCTCGCTGGCTCGACGGCCCGGCAACTGGGCCTGACGCAGCAGCACAGGGCAGCCGCCGCTGGCCAGCACCAGTCCTTCTCCCTCCACCAGCTCAAGCACGGTGCCCGGGTCCACGGCTGGCGTGGCCTCCCCGCCCCAGCGGGCCGCCAGGGCCGCGCCCACCGGCGTGAGCTGGTCGGCCAGGCGGCTCACCAGGGGTTCGGTGGCGAGCAGCTTCAGGCGCTCGGCCCCCCAGGGACAGGACGCCTGAGGGAAGAGCCCCATCACCCGGCGATGAATGGACAGGGCGGGGGCGTCCCAGAGCACCAGGGTGTCCTCCTTGGTCAGTTGACGGGCATAGGTGGCGTCCTCGTCCTGCGGGCGGACCCCCAGACGGGCCAGGCGCTCCGCCTCCGGTCCGGGGCCCGCCGCCTGGATCCGCGGCAGGACCTCCACCAGCAGGTTGGCGGTGAGCTGGGCCAGCCGCTCGCCCAGCTGGCTGGCGTTCTGCAGCAGGGGGATGGGTAGGCGCCGCTCCAGCAGCACCGGGCCGGTGTCGAGGCCCTCCTCCATGGCCATGATGCCGACGCCGGTGTCGGCGTCCCCCTCCAGCAGGGCCCACTGGATCGGTGCGGCACCCCGCCAGCGGGGCAGAAGGGAACCATGGCCGTTCCAGCAGCCCAAGGGAGGCTGGGCCAGCACGGCCGGCGGCAGGATCTGGCCGAAGGCCACCACCACCGAAACATCGGCCCCCAGGGCCGCCAGCTCCTGCTGGCAGGCCAGATCACGGCGGATCCGCTCGGGGGTGAACACCGGCAGGCCCAGTTCCAGGGCCCGCTGCTTGACGGGCGAGGCCAGCAGGGACTTGCCCCGGCCGCGGCGGCGGTCGGGTTGGCTGACCACCCCGACCAGCTCATGGCCGGCCCGCTGCAGGGCGTCGAGGCTGGCCACGGCGTAGGCCGGGGTGCCCCAGAACAGGATCCTCAAGCGTCGCCAGTGATCGAGAGCCCCTCCACCCAGACGTGGGGGCAGAGGCCATCGGGGGTCACCTTGGCCGGACCCTCGAAGCCGAGGATGGCGTTGAGCAGGGTGCGGACGTCACCGGCCACCGTGGCCGCCTCGATCGAGCGGGGGACACCGTCCTGCACCAGCCAGCCGTCGAAGGGGAGGGAGAAAGAGCCCTGGCTGGCCTTGACCCCGGCATGGAGGGCCGAGAGGGAATCGATCACCACCAGTCCGCGATCATCGCCGCTGGCGCCGGGCGCGAAGCGATCCAGACCGGGGGCACCGCCGCCGCTGCCAGGGGTGGGGCCGATCTCGAACCAGTCGGGGCCCACCGAGACCTTGGCCCCGAGGCCCGCATGGCCGGTGGGGGACACTCCGAAGGCCCGAGCCGTGGCCTCGGAATGGAGGAAATGGCGCAGCACCCCGCCCTCAAGCAGCGCCAGACGACGGGTGGGGGTGCCCTCCCCGTCGAAGGCGGCCGCGCCCACGTTGGCCGGGTTCAGGCCGTTGTCGTGCAGGGACAGGAAGGGCACGGCCAGCTGCTCGCCGAGGGACTCGCGCCGGCTGAGGCTGACGCCATCGAGCACGGCACGGGCGTTGAACAGACTGCTGAAGGCGCCGATCAGATCGAGGAAGGCCTCGGGGCTGAAGACGCAGGTGTAGCGGCCGGTGGCGATGGGGGCGTAATCGAGGTGGGCGATGGTGCGCTCCGCCGCCTCCTGGATGCAGCCGGCCACGTCGAGGCCAGAGGCGCCGTAGGCCAGTCGCACCGCGCCGCTGCTGCGGGGCTTGCGGCCCGCCTGCTCGGCCCGGGCATAGAGGTAGAGGGAGGCGGTGCTGAGGCGCTGCTGGCGGCAGGCCCCGTCACTGTTGATGTAGAGCCGGTCGCTGCTGCGTTGGGCCAGGCCGTTGTAAGGAACCGTGCCGATGGCGGGATGGCGGCCAAGCAGGTCGCGCTCCGCGTCCCGCAAAGTGTCGAGCAGGGTGAGGATGCTCAGCGGGGTGCTGAGGGGCTGCTCCAGGACCGGCAGCGGGGCGGTGGCCAGGGGGGAGAAGTCGGGAATCTCATCGACGTTGCCGTAGGCACTGGCGTCGCGGGCGCCGGCCAGGGCCCGGGCCAGGCCGGCATCGGAGAGGTCGGAGGTGCTGGTGATGCCCACCAGACCGTCATCGTTCCAGACCCGCAGGGTGATGGCGCTGCGCTGGGCGCCCTTCATCTGCTTGGCCACGCCGCGGTCGACCTGCACGGAGGTGTCGGTGCTGCAGGAGGCGCCCAGGTCCCAGCGACGGACACCCTCGGCAAGGGCCAGGCTGGCGAGCCGTTGGCGCAGCACCTCGGCATCGAGGCTGGTGGTGAGAGATTCGTTGCTTGCCATGCTCAGCGTCCTCCCACGGTGATGGTGTCGACCTTGATGTGGGGCTGGCCCACGGTGACGAAGATGCTGCCGCTGACCGAGCCGCAGAAGCCAGCGGCCAGTTCGAGATCGTTGGCACACATCGAGATTCTGGGCATCACCTCCTTGGCGTCACCGATCAGGGTGGCGCCCTTCACCGGCCGGGTGAGGCTGCCGTTTTCGATCAGGTAGCCCTCCTCAACGGCGAAGTTGAACTGGCCCGTGGGGCCGACACTGCCACCGCCCATCGACTTGCAGTAGAGCCCCCGGTCGACGGAGGCGATCAGCTGCTCCGGGGTGTGGGGGCCAGCGGCGATGAAGGTGTTGCGCATGCGGCTGGCGGCGGCGAAGGCATGGCTCTGGCGGCGGCCACTGCCGGTGCGGGGATGGCCGGTACGGCGTTCGCCGGCCCGGTCGCTGAGGAAGCGCTGCAGGATGCCGTTCTCGATCAGCACCGTGCGCTGGGGTTCCATGCCCTCATCGTCCATCGCCAGGGAGCCGAAGGCGCCAGCGGTGAGGCCCTCGTCGATGGCGGTGAGGGAGGGGTGGGCGATGGGCTGGCCCACCATCTCGGCGAAGGGGGTGGTGGCCCGCTCCACCTGGGTGGTTTCCAGCAGGTGGCCGCAGGCTTCGTGGAAGATCACACCGCCGAAACGGTTGGCCAGCACAACCGGAAACTGGCCGGCCTCGACGTAGTCGGCCCGCAGCATGGTACCGGCGCTGGAGCAGACATCGACGGCGGCGGCTTCCGCATCCCACTGGCGCAGGTCGTCGGGGCTGTCGGAGGTGCCGTAGCGCCTTCCCAGGCTGGCCCTGTGGTCACCGTCGGCGGCCAGCACATTCAGGCCCACCGACTGGTGCAGGCGCACGTCGCGGGCGAAGGTGCCATCACTGGCCGCCACCAGCACCTCCTGCCAGTCGCGGGCATAACTGCCCCGGCGCACCTGCAGATGCTGGCCGTGGGCCTGGAGCCGGTCGGTGCCTTCCAGCAGCCGGCCCGTGGCTTCAGCCAGGGAAGGGCAGGACGGTAGCCAGCCCTCCTTGGTGACGCCGAAGTCCCGCAGTTGCGGCAGGCCATCGAAACTGCCACCGGCCTGTCGTGGCAACACCAGCCCCAGCATGCCGAGCGCCTGCTCCAGGGCGGCCCGCAGGCCGGCGGCGCTCAGATCATTGGTGGATACAAAGCCGTCCCGATCACCCAGAAACACCCGCAGGCCCGCCCCGGCGCCAAAGGCGGGGCTGACACTGGTGATGGCATCCTGCTCGGCGAGCAGGCCGAGGTGGTCGGAACGCTCCAGGAACACCTCGACAAGATCGGCGCCCGCCGATCGGCCACAGGCCAGCAGGGGTTCCAGAACGGAACGCCAGGCTGGATCCCCGAGGGCCGCCGGAGAAGCGGACCGCTCGGTGGCGGCAACGGCGCCGGTGGGAGGGGAGACGACCAAGCGGCAAAAAGAAGAACTGGGCCGATTCTGGCGGGTCGGCTCAGCGCACGGCGGGCTGGAAGCGCTCGCTGCGGATCGGCGCCATCAGGAACAGGCGGGCCATCTGGACGCCGTTGCCGATCCAATGGGGAAGCTTGCGCAGGGCCCGCACCGGCGCCGGGCCGCCAGAACGGTCGGCCCGATCCAGGGCGGCGTTGTTCTGCACAAGCTTCTCCAGCCGTTCGTAGAACTCGGGGTGCTCGACGTTGAGCACCACGGGAAACACCCGGGCGGAGGTTTCGTTGGTCTTGGCGATCACGTACTTGTCGTAGGTGCGGGCATCGAGCCCGAGGGCCTCGTAGAACTCCTTGCGGGCCACGTCGCGCACATACATGGTGGCGAACACGGCCAGCAGGAAAAAGCGGCACCAGAGGCGGGCCGTGAAGCCGCGCACTGTGGCCGGCTGGGCTTTCATCAGGGCATCGAAGAAATCGCCGTGGCGGTTCTCGTCCTGACACCAGTTCTCGAAGAAGTTGAAGATCGGGAAGATCTTGCTTTCGGGGTGCTGCTCCAGATGGCGGTAGATGGCGATGTAGCGCCAGTAACCGATCTTCTCGGAGAGGTAGGTGGCGTAGAAGATGAACTTGGGCTGGAAGTGGGTGTAGGCCTTGCTGGCCGTCAGGAAGCCCAGATCAAGCTGGAGGCCGAAGTCGGCCATGGACTTGTTGAGAAAGCCAGCGTGGCGGGCCTCATCGCGGGCCATGTGGGCGAAGCATTCCGCCAGCAGGGGGTTGCGCTCCTTGATGCGACGGCTGAGTTCCTTGTAGAGCAGGAAACCGGAGAATTCCGAGGTGCAGCTCTGCTCCAGGAACTCGACGAACACCCGGCGCGTCTCCGGGTCGAGCTTGTCGGCGGCGCCTTCGAACTGGGCGTCACGGACGAAGTGGTGGCGGTTGTAGTCCTTGCGGAACTCCTCGCAGATGGCCTCCAGTTCCACTTCGTTGGGCCGCAGATCCATCGCCGCCATGGCGTCGAAATCCGTGGTGTAGAAGCGAGGGGTAAGGATTGTGTCCTTGACCGGGTCCTTGATGGCCGGGGCATCAGGGCTGCCCACCCGGGGGGCGGTGGGGGCTTGGGTGGTGGGAGGCACCATCGCGCTGGACGTTCAGAGAGCTCGGCCGTCATCGTAGGCATCGATCCCGGCCATCGGCCCGGTTGTGAAGCCATGGATGCGAAGCCGTGGATGTGAAGCCAGCGGGGGTTCGGAAGCTCAGTTGGGGCCGAGCCACTTCTGGCCATTGAGGCGTTGCACGACCCGGGACACCAGCAGCTGGAGCGTCATCTTCTTCTCGTCGATCAGGAACGACTCCAGCAGGCTGGGGCTCCCCCCCCCCTCCGTCAGGGCGATGGTCTTGGCGGAGCTGATGTCCGGCTGGGTGAAACAGAGCCAGAAACGCCGCTCGCCGGGAAGCCGGCCGCGGACCATCCAGCAGTCCGCCCCCACCACGGGCATGGCGCCCTGCTCAAAGACCAGCTCGGGGGAGGGTCCGCCGTAGGCCTCGATCTCCTTGGTCAGGGCCGGCAACAGCCATTCCGGCACGAAGGCATCGAAGGGCTTGTCTTCAGGGGCGGGGGGCTTCGGCTTCGGCTGTGTGGCCTTCGCTTCCGGTTGGGCGCTCTTCGCCTCCGGCGGGGTAGCGACAGGGTCGGGTGTGTTGCTGGGGGTCTCGGTCACCGGAGCGATCCCTGGGCGCGATGGTGCGGGAACTTTAGGCAGCGTCCTCAGGCCTCAGGTGTGCGCGCAAACGGGACTCACCACTCCTCGCCATCGCTCTCCCCCCAGTCCTCCTCAGTGGTGGCCACGGCCGCAGGCCGCGACGCCGCCGCGGCGGGTTCAGGACGGAAGGGCCTGGGAGCGCCGCCCTCGGGGCGGTGCAGCACGCGGTAGGGCACCGAAACCGTTGGGGCAGGCTCGCCGGGGGCACGGCTGGGGCCGGCAGGAGTCTGGGAGGCAGGGGCGACGGTGGTTGCAGCTGCGGGCGTGGATGGCGTTTCGGCGCTGTCGCCACCCCACGGGGGCGTCCAGGCGTGGCGCGGCCGCTCCCCCTGGCGCAGGGCCAGGGCCGTGGCGCTGGCGCTGAGGGCCGCGCCACCCCCGGCGGCGATCGCCATCCACAGGCCGATGGGGAGGGAAGGGGTCTGCCAGGTGAGCAACCGCAGGGCCACCGAAGGGCTCGGGTTGAGGGCCGCCACCAGGACCGTCACCAGCAGGGGGGACAGCAGGGGCAGCAGCAACAGGCGGTGCAACACGGTCCAGCGTCAGGGGATGGAGGCTTCGTCCGCTGGAGAGCGGGCCACAGGCCCCTGCCAGCGCTGCAGGGAACCCAGCTGGAGGCCGAGGGTGTCGAAGACGCGGATCACCAGGAAATCCACCATCTCACCGATCGTGGTGGGCTGGTGGTACCAGGCAGGCACGGGGGGGGCAATGCGGGCACCGGCCTCGGCCAGGCTGGTGAGGTTGCGGAGGTGGACCAGGTTCCAGGGCAGTTCCCGCGGCGCGATCACCAGGGGACGGGCTTCCTTGAGGTGGACATCAGCCGCCCGCTCAATCAGATCCAGGGCCACCCCGGAGGCGATCCGCCCCACCGTTCCCATGCTGGCCGGCAGGATCACCATGCCACGGGTGAGGTAGCTGCCACTGGCGATGGCGGCGGCCTGGTCGTTCCAGCGATGGCAGTGCAGCTGGCCGCTGTTGCAGCCGGTGCGATCGCGCCAGAAATGCTCCTGGGCCTCGGGCTCCGATGGCACCCGCAGGCCCATCTCCGCCTGCCAGACGCCGATGGCGCCCCGGCTGGTCACCATTTCCACCGACTGGTTGTCCTCAAGGAGCAATTGCAGGGCCCTCTCGGCCAGGGGCTGGGCGGAGGCGCCGGACACCGCCAGCACCACGGGAAGCGAGGACGGCAGCATCCGTGGCTCAGCCCTCGCTCTCGGGACGTACCGGGTCGCCGTCGACATCAGCGTCGGTGGCGTTGGTGGCCTCGGAGCCGTCCTGATCGAATCTCTCCGGCTGGAGCACGGCCAGATCGATCTGATGGCGCAGGGGATCGACCTTCTGGATCTCCACATCCACCCCATCCCCCACCATGTAGGTGCGACGGAATTTGCGTCCCACCAGACGGTTCTGGCGGGAGCGGTATTCGTACCAGTCGTCCTTGAGGGAGCTGACATGCACCAGGCCCTCCACCTGGGAGGGGGGGACCTCCACGAAGAAGCCGTAGCTCTGCACGCCGCTGATCACCCCCGGCAGGGTCTGACCCACCAGGGGCTCGGTGTGGCGGGCCTGGGCCAGGGCCAGGGCATCGGACTGCAGTTCCTGCAGAAAGCGGCTGCGGCCGTTGAGGCGCTGGGCCAGACCATGGGCCAGGCCCTGCTGGTAAGGGGCCAGCTGGGTTTGGGTCAGCAAGGGCCAGTCGGTGCTGCCATGGCAGGTGTCGCTGGCCAGGTCGGTGCTGATCTTGTGGCGCACGCTGGGCCGGTCCTTGCCATCCACCAGCAGGGTCACCAACACCTGTTGGTTCCAGAGGTCGGTGTAGTGCAGGCCAGGGCAGCACCAGGGCGCCAGGGCGATCTCCTCACCGGCCACCGCGTGGGCGCCGGCTTCGGCCGCCAGCTGCACCGGCCTCAGGGCATCACGCAGCTGCTGCTGCAGGGGGCGGCCCCGGTCGGTGGCGGCGAAAACGGCGGCCAACTCGGCGGCGCTGGCATTGCCATCGGCGCTGAGCTCCATCGGGATGTCCAGGGCCAGGGCTGCCTTGGCGACGTCATTGATCTCGGTGGCTTCCGGGGCCGGGTTAAGGGCGAACAGGCCGGGCAGCTCGAGGGCCAGCAGGTGGCGGCCCAGGGCCCGGTGCGCCACCAGGACGGCTTCTCGAAGGATCGCCACCGGATCCTCAGCGGGCAGCTCCACCAGCCAGCCCTGGTGGGCCGCATCCGGGGCGGGCACCTGCAGGTCGCCCAGGCTGTCGATCGCGGGCATGGGCAGATCGAGATCGATCGAGCCCGCCGCCAGCCGCCGCTGGCGCAGCAGGCCGCTCAGCTGGACCAGGTTCTCCAGCAGGGGGAGGTGGTCCTTGAGGGCCTTGAGGGGCGCCGGGGTGGAGCGGGCCTTGGGCTTGCGCTCGGCCAGGGCCTGCAGAGCAGCCCGGTCGACCCGGGCCGCAGGCGTGATCTGGCTCAGGCTGAAGCGGAAATGCTCGAGGTTCCCTTGCCCATCCAGCTCCAGGGCCACCGAGACGGCCGCCTGGCTTTCACCGGGGCTGAAGCCGCTGGCCTTGGCCAGAGCCGGGGGCAGCAGGGGAAGCCAGCGGCGTCCCACACAGATCGCCTCACCCTGGTCCCGCAACCAGGAGTCGAGGCTGTTGCCCAGGCCGATCCGCTCGGCGATCGCTGGGCTGTGCACCCACAGCCGCCAGCCCCCCTCCCGTTCCTCCAGGGACACGGCCGGCAGGCCGGGGGCCTCAGCGCCGTCCCAGGCCTCCAGGAGCAAGGTCGGTAACGCCGTCAGATCGGCACGGCCCTTGGCGACGGGCTGCTTCAGGGTCGTACGGGGGCAGGCCGGCCGTTCCTGCAGGCGGTGCTTGGCCAGGAGCAGATCGGTGTCAGCGGCCTCACCGCCATGCACCGGCAGGCTTCGGGCAACATGGCCAGCCGGACCGAACTGGGCCACGGGGAAGCGGTCGATCTTCACTTCCACCACCGCGTCCTCGGCCGGGTCGAGGTGGACCGCATCGTCCTCCGGCAAGGCCACGGAGGTCAGCAGCCTGTCGTCGAGGGGAACGGCGACCAGCTGCCCATCCTGACGTTCGACCTGGGCCAGCAGGCTGGGGGTGTGGCGCTCGAGGATGCACTGCACTCCCCCTTCCGGAGATCGGCGCCGGCCCCCCTCACGGGTGATCTTGACCAGAACCCGGTCCCCGTTCCAGGCATGGTTGAGCTGGTGGTCACGGATGTAGATGTCCTCGCCGCCGTCTTCCCTCAGGGCGAAGCAGAAGCCCTTGCTGGAGCAACGCAGGCGGGCCGGAATCAGCTCGGGGGTCTCGCGAGAGCGCAGGCCTTCGCTGTCCTCTTCCACCAGCCCCAGACGCTGCAGGGCCTCCAGGCCGATGCGCAACTGCTGCTTGCAGGACTTGGTGGTCAAACCCAGCGACTTCTCCAGCTTGGCGAGGGCCACCGCATCGGTCGTCGAGAGATGGTCGAGCAGATCGGCGACCGTGAACTTCATCGGATGGGGGGTTACGCAGGGGATGGCGCTGCCTGGGCAGCGCGGTGGCCAGGGTGGTCCGGAGCGCGACGGGGTTCGGCGGCCCCGCTGATGGCTGGATGGCCCGAGGCGGCGCACGCCATCGCGGCGGACGTCATACGCCGACTCTAAGGAGCGGAGGTGTCGGAGTCTTCGCTGGTCTCGGCGCCGGATCGGACGATGAGGCGGGTGCCGATGATCAGGAAGCCGGCGGCGGCGGCAAGCTGCAGGCCATCGGTGGGGATGACGCTGGAGAGAGAACCACCCGCCGCCGCCCCCACCAGACTGGCCAGCACCAAAGCCGCGGCACTGCCAGCAAAGACGGCCCCGGGCCGGTTGGAGGTGCCGCTGATGCTGACGATGGCCAGCTGGGTTTTGTCGCCGAGCTCAGCCAGAAAGACGGTGGCGAAGGTGGAAGCGAGCAGGGCGAACGGCATGGCGTGCTTCGGGGTGACGATCTCAGGAGTTGAGCAGGTGCAAGGGCGCCAGGTGCAGCACCGCCTGGCGGCCAAGCCACAGGCCCAGGGCCACCATCAGCACCCCCGCCGCCCGCTCGAGCTGGTGGGCGGGCATGACGGTGGAGAGCCAGCGACCCAGCAGCACCCCCACCAGACTGGAGCAGATCAGGGCCAGCGAGGCCCCCACAAACACCGTGAATGGGCGGCCGGACTCGGCCGACAGCAACAGGGCGGCCAGCTGGGTCTTGTCGCCCAGTTCCGCCAGGAACACGGTGGTGGCGGTGCTCAGGAACACGCTGATCCAGGTGGAGGCGGCCGGGGTGTCCGGGTTGCTGCTCATGACGGCTGAGCGATGGTCCGCAGAAAACGGTGCATGACAGTGTGACGGCCCCCCAGCTCGGCGCGGATCTGCTGCTTGCAGGAGGCGATCGCCAAGGCCTCGGGGTCATCACCGGGCTGGCCGAACAGGGCGACCAACTGATCCACCCGGCAGAAGTCGGGTCGCTCCGCGTAGATGCGGCAACGGCGGGAGCCGGTGTCGAAGTGGCGGCACCAGCCGTCCTCACCCACCATCGAAAGATAAAGCTGTTGCTGCTCGGGATTGAGGGCCTCGATCGCGTCGCCCCTGAGGGCCGGGTCGAGACGGCAGCAGGAGCCACAGCCACTGATGCATTGCCAGTGCTCGGATCGGGGCAATGGAGCGGTACGGGGAGTTCCATTCACTCACACCCCCGGCACCGCGCCAGCCATCACAACCGATCACGGCAGCCGGCAGCAGGCTCGGAAGACCCCCGCAGGCGACCTACACTCCATGGCGATCGTCCCCTTCGCCAGCTGTCGCCCCATGGGTATCGACTTTCATCTCATCTCCAACTTTGGTGCTCTTGCCCTGATCACCCTGGCCGGTCCGGCCGTGATCTTCATCCTTTACTACCGCCGCGGCGCCCTCTGAGCCCTCCGGCATCAGCAAATCGGCCAAGGCGTGATACACCGGCCTGCCTTGCATGAAATGGCCGGTGTAGGCCGCGATCGCAGCGGCCGCCACCAGTCCTGGCATCAGCTGCTGATCGCCCGCCATGCGGATGGCGAAGGCGATCGTCATCACGGGCAGCTGGGTGGCACCCGCCAGCCCAGCCGCCATGCCCAGGGCCAGGCCCAGGTGCGGATCGCCGGCCAGGGCTCGCACGACCCCCGCTCCGAACACCCCCCCCAGGGCAAAGGCCGGGTCGATCAGGCCTCCAGGAATCCCTGTTGACAGCGCCAGAACGGGTCCGAGCAGCCGTGCGGCCAGCAGGGCCCCCCAATGCCAGTCGAGCGTCGTGTCGGCGTCCTGGTCGAGAACCAGGCGCATCAAGGCTTCCCCGTCTCCGCCACTGGCGCCGCCGGTAAGCAGGGCCAGCAGGGCCAGCGCCAGTCCCGCCGCCAGGCCGAGGCCCAGGGGCCGTAGGCGGGCGATCGGGGTGATCAAGGCCGTGGCCCGCACCAACAACCAGGCGAAGCCGCCGCCGAGCAGGCCGCCGCCCAGGCCGATCGGGACCGCCCACAGCAGCTGGTCGAGCTCCGACACCGGGCTGGCGTTGATGCCAAGGGCGAACATCGGCTGACCGCCCAGGTTGCTCACCAGCGCCGCCGCGCTGGCCAGCACCAACGCCGGCCACACCAGCCGCTGCTGGAAGCTGCCGGTGAGCTCCTCGACCACGAAGATCACCCCCATCAGCGGTGTGTTGAAGCCGCCGGCCAGGCCGGCACCGGCCGCACCCGCCAGCAGATGGCCCCGACTGGCCCGGTGCAGCAGCCCCGGCCAACGCCGCAGCAGGGCCTGGCCCAGCGAAGCGCCCACCTCCACCACGGGGCCCTCCCGGCCCAGCGGCAGCAGGGCCAGGCTGGCCAGGGTCCAGAGCCCCAGCCGTTCCCCCGTGGGGGCGACGCTGAGCAGCTGGGCGCCCCGGTGGGGATCTTCCAGACAAAGCATCACCTGGGGGATGCCCGAGCCGGCACCGCGGCGCCAGGGGCCCTGCTGGAACCAGAGCAACAGCGGCACCAAAGGGATCGGCGCCAGGGCCAGCAGCCACCCGGCGGTGCTCCAGGTGCCGCCACTGAACGCCGGCAGGGCGGAGAGCAGCCGGTCCTGCAGCACGTCGATGCGATTGAGGGGCCAGCAGGCCAGTCCCACCAG
The DNA here is from genome assembly GCF_024345975.1 of Cyanobium sp. Cruz-8D1. Lineage (GTDB taxonomy): Bacteria > Cyanobacteriota > Cyanobacteriia > PCC-6307 > Cyanobiaceae > Cyanobium. Next base: position 49,118 of record NZ_JAGQCD010000010.1, read on the forward strand.
GCCCCCCAACAGAGCCAGCTGGGCCAGGGAGCGAAGCAGGCGGAAGCGATGGCGGCTGTGGTGACGGCTCATCCTTCCGCCATCCCCAGGGCCATGGCCGCCTCCCGCAGCAGGCCCTGCACGTAGGGGTGGGGCGAAACCGCTGCATCGGCGAGTGCGCCGGAATCCTGGTGGATGGCTGAGCGCAACTCCTCGCCGGCGGCATTGGTGATCACCAGGGTGTCGCCCTGGCGCCGGCACCAGTAGGTGCGATCCCGCCGCTGCAGGACCACCCCGTCGCCGCCGCTGCAGCGGATCGCCTCCAGCTCGAGCTGGAACCGTTCCACCCCCTGCCAGTCATCGCGGCGCAGCCGGAAGGCCACATCCACCGGCCCGGCCCACTGGCTGGGTCCCTGCCAGCGCCAGCCGATCGCCCGCAGCCGCACGTCCCCCTGGGCCAGCTGCAGTTGAAGGTGGCCGCCACGCAGCACCTTCTGCTCCACCACCTGGCAGCGACTGGTCCAGAACAGGGGTGTGGGGTTACCAATGCCGAAGGGGGCCAGCCGTTGCAGCTGATGCCAGAACTCACGGTCGATGCGCCCCAACCGCAACAGGGCCTCGGGTTCCACGGTGCGACCATCCCCCGCCGCCTCCAGCCAGGCGCCGGCCAGGGCATCGAGCCGTTCCTGCAAGGCGGCGACGTTCTCGGCCCGCACCGTGAAGCCACCGGCGGCCGGATGGCCGCCGTGGCGCTCCAGCAGCTCGGCGCAGGCCATCAGGGCCGCATCCACGGCAAAGCCCTTGGGAGCCCGCACCGAAGCCCGCAGTCGACCGCCCCCCTCCGCCGCCAGCAGGGCCACCGGACGGCCGAAACGCTCCACCAGCCGGGAGGCGACGATGCCGATGACGCCATGGTGCCAGTGGCCCTGGGCGAGCAGCAGGAAGGCGGGCCGCTGGGGTCCGTCGGCCTCCAGCAGGGCCAGGGCCTCCGCCTCGATCGCACCGCAGAGCTCCCGCCGCTGGCGGTTGAGGGCTTCACAGGAGCGGGCCAGCTCCAAGGCCCGCTCCGGATCCTCCGTGGTGAGCAGGTCGACCACCAGCTGGGGATCCCCCAGCCGGCCCACGGCATTGATGCGGGGGGCCAACTGGAAGCCCACCGCCTCCGCATCGACCCGGTGCTTCTCCAGGCCCGCCAGTTGCCGCAGGGCCTGCAGACCCGGCAGGGGGCTGCTGCCCAGCAAGGGCAGGCCATCGAGCAACCAGCGGCGGTTCACCCCCTGCAGTGGTGCCATGTCGGCGATGGTGCCGATGCAGAACAGGTTGAGGGCGATCTCCAGCCCCTGGCGGTTCTTCAGCCGCCGGCAAAGGGCGGTGGCCAGCACGTGGGCCAGCCCCACGCCCGCCAGGCCCCGGTAGGGGGAGCCCACGGGGGTGACGGCCGGATGCAGCAGGGCCAGGTGCGGCGGTAGCTGGGGCGGCAGGGTGTGGTGATCGGTGAGGATCACCCCCACCTCAAGGGCGGCGGCGCGCTCCAAGGCCTCGATGGCGGCCACCCCGTTATCCACGGTGATCAGCAGCCGCACCCCCTCGGCCGCCAGCCGCTCCACCATGGCGACGTTGAGGCCGTAGCCGTCCTCCATGCGGCTGGGAATGGCGGCCCGGGGCCGGGCGCCGAGGCGCTGCAGCACCCCAACCAGCAGGGCGGTGCTGGTCATGCCGTCGGCGTCGTAGTCACCGCAGATGGCCACCGCCTCGCCCGCCTGGCAGCAGCGCACCAGCCGCTCGACAGCCACCGCCAGGCCGGGGAAATGGGCCTGGGGGTCGGGGGCGACCTCGGGTTCGAGCAGCCGGCGCACCGCCGCCGCCGTCCGCAGGCCACGACGCCGCAGGATCGTCAGCAATTCATCGGGCAGCGCGCCAGCAGAATCTGCGGCGCCCTCTGCCGGGTCATCGCCGCCCAGCGGAGTGGGCAGCAGCCAACGTCGCTCGTCGATGGCAGGGAGCAACGATGGGCGGGCGGGGCCTCCGCATTGTGGGAGGCGGGGTTGCGTGACGCACCCCTTAGCCTTGCGATGGCAACACGTGTGGCATCCGATGGCCCCGGCCCTGACGGCCCTGCTCTGGGACGTGGATGGCACCCTGGCCGAAACGGAGTTCGAGGGCCACAGGGTGGCGTTCAACCACAGCTTCGCGGCCGCGGGTCTGCCCTGGCGATGGGATCGCCCCACCTACGCCCGGCTGCTGGCGGTGAGTGGCGGCCACGAAAGGATCACCCATTTTCTGGAGCAGGCAGAAGGCCGCGCCCCCGAGCCGGAGCGGGTGGCGGAGCTGCAGCGCCACAAGCAGACCCTCTACACGGCTCTGGTGCGCCAGGGCGGGCTGGCCCTCAGGCCGGGGGTGGCCCGCCTGGTGCAGGCCGCCGCTGCCGCAGGCCTGCGGCAGGCGATCGTCACCACCAGCGGCCGCAGCGCCGTGACCTCCCTGCTCGAAGGGGCGCCGCCAGGGGTAGCTGGGGCCTTCGACTTCTGGATCTGCGGCGAGGACGTGGCAGCCAAAAAACCCGATCCGGAGGCCTACCGGCTGGCCCTGCAGCGCCTGGAGGCGAGTGATCAGGGCGTTTTGGTGCTGGAGGACTCCCCGGCCGGCCTGGCGGCCGCCAGCGGCGCCGGCCTGCCCTGTCTGGTCTGCAGAAGTGTGGCGACCCGGGAGCAACCGGCCAGCGCCTTCAGCGCCGCCCGGGCCGTGGTCGAGAACCTGGAGGAAGCTGAGGGCACAATCGTCGTGCGAAAGGGGCCGGCTTGCCCCGGCCCCCAGGTGACGCTGTCGTGGCTGCAGCGCCTGCTCGATCCGCCATGACCCGCCTCCCCGTGCAGCGGACCCGCTTTCAGGGACTGATCAGCCGGCTGGGGGGGCGGACGGTTGGCCTGGTGCGACGCAGCTGGCGGAGTGCCAGCCTGGCCGCCCTGGCCCTGCTGCTGGGTTTCTTCGCCGGTCAGAATCTCACAAGTTTGCTTCTGATCGCCTCTCCAGGGGGGAGGCCGGCCGTGGTGCTCGCCCTGCTACTGGTGATGGAAACGCTGGTGCGGCTGCGCAGCCGGTTGGTGCAGGCCGAGCCCTCCCTGACCTGGGTGATCGTCGACAACCTCCGCATCGGCGCCACCTACTCCATCGTGCTGGAGGCCTTCAAGCTTGGAACCTGAGCCGGCGGCGGATACCTGGGGGCGGCGGCTGGAGCAGGCTGGCGACCTCGGCCCGGTGCACCCCACCCTGCTGCGGCACCTGGCCCTGCCGCTGCTGCGGCGGCTGGAGAACAGCCTGGTCAGTGGAGCGGCCCAGCGGCGACCGGTCCTGGCCCTGAATGGGCCGGTGGGTGCCGGCAAAACCAGCATCGGCCGCGCCCTCGAGCGCCTTGCCGCCCAGGGCGGCCTGAAGCTCGTGGTGGCCTCGATCGACGACCTCTACTTACCCGCCGACCGACGGCGCCAGGTGCTGGCGGACAATCCCTTCGGTGTCAACCGGGTACCGCCCGGATGCCACGACCTGCCGCTGCTGCTGAGGGCGCTGAAGGCCTGGCGGGCTGGGGGGCCGCTGCGGCTGCCCCGCTTCGACAAGACCCTGGCCGGAGGCGAAGGGGAGCGGGCCGGCTGGCGTGAGCAGCCCGCGGACGCCCTGGTGATCGAAGGCTGGCTGATGGGCTGCCGTTCGCTTGGGCCGCTCGTCTTGGGCACGTGCCTGAAGAACGGTGCCGGACTCGAGGCCCTGACGGCCGCGGAGCGCGACTGGTTGCCCCTCTGGGACCACCATCTGGCGGCCTATGGGGAACTCTGGGACGCCTGTGACGGCCTCTGGCTGCTGCGTCCCGAGCGGTGGAGCCTGCCCCGACGCTGGCGCTTCCAGGCGGAGGCCCGACAGCGGCGTTCGGGTGGGGGCTGGCTCAAGGCTGACCAACTCGATGGTCTGGTGCGAGCCACACTCCATTCGCTGCCCCCCGCCCTCTATCAGGACCCCTTGCTCAAGCAGGACCCGTGTCTGGCGCTGAAGGGCGGCGTGTTCCTTGATGGCAGAAGGCGTTGCCGCCCCCTGCAGGCTCAGCTCTCTTCGCTGGCTTCGGCGTCTTCAGCGATCGGGTAGACGAAGCCCTGGGCGCGACCGCTGAGAACGGCTTTGCCCAGCGACATGGCCTTCTGGGCCGCTACACCGGCTTTGGCCTTCCAATGGGCATGGCGTTGATTGCGCTTGCCCTTGGAGGTTTTCTTCTTGGGTACAGCCATCCTGCTATCTCGTTGCCAAACGTTGATCCTGCGTCGCCGACTCGCCTTTCGTCAAATCGCTACAGTCAACTCCTGTCAAGGACGCCAGGCCTGTGAGCAGCAGTTCTCCTCCGGAGCCGGCCAAACCAGCCCCGCCGGTCCAACCGGGTTTCAGCCTGGGGGGCCAGTCCTCCGCGGCACCCTCCTACAGCCAGCTGTTGCGGGACATTGAAGCCGGCAAGGTGAAGAGCCTGGAGCTCTCCCCCGCCCAGCGGGTGGTGACCGCCACCTTCGCCGACGGCCGCAGCCGCCAGGTGGCGGTCTTCAGCGACAACCAGCAGCTGTTGCGCACCGCCGAACAGGCCAGGGTGCCCCTGGCGGTGCGGGATGAGCGGCGCGATGACGCCATGGCCGGGCTGGTCACCAACGGCCTGCTGGTGGTGCTGCTGATCGCCGGCCTGGTGCTGCTGGTGCGGCGCTCCGCCCAGGTGGCCAACAAGGCGATGGGATTCGGCCGCAGCCAGCCCCGTCTGCAGGAGGAAGGGGCGATCACGACGCGCTTCGAGGACGTGGCCGGCATCGCTGAGGCCAAGGAGGAACTGCAGGAGGTGGTGACCTTCCTCAAGACCCCGGAACGGTTCACCGCCATCGGCGCCCGCATCCCCAAAGGGGTGCTGCTGGTCGGCCCCCCCGGCACCGGCAAGACGCTGCTGGCCCGGGCCATCGCCGGTGAAGCCGGTGTGCCCTTCTTCTCCATGGCCGCCACCGAGTTCGTCGAGATGTTCGTGGGCGTGGGTGCCAGCCGGGTACGCGATCTGTTCCGTCAGGCGAAGGCCAAGGCCCCTTGCATCATTTTCATCGACGAGATCGATGCCGTGGGACGCCAGCGGGGGGCGGGGATCGGCGGCGGCAACGACGAACGGGAGCAGACCCTCAACCAGCTGCTGACCGAGATGGATGGCTTCGAGGACAACTCGGGGGTGATCCTGCTGGCCGCCACCAACCGCCTCGATGTGCTGGATACGGCCCTGCTGCGTCCCGGCCGTTTCGATCGCCGCATCAGCGTCGACCTGCCGGACCGCTCGGGTCGCGAAGAGATCCTCTCGGTTCACGCCCGCACCCGGCCCCTGGCCGAAGAGGTGTCCCTGGCCGACTGGGCGCGCCGCACCCCCGGTTTCTCCGGTGCCGACCTGGCCAACCTGCTCAACGAGGCGGCCATCCTCACGGCCCGGCGCCAGAAGAGCCAGGTGGACGACGAGGCCATCGGTGACGCCCTCGAACGCATCACCATGGGGCTGACCGCCGCCCCGCTGCAGGACAGCGCCAAGAAGCGGCTGATCGCCTATCACGAGATCGGCCACGCCCTGCTGACCACTCTGGTCCCCCCAGCCGACAAGCTCGACAAGGTGACGCTGTTGCCCCGGGCCGGTGGCGTGGGCGGTTTCGCCCGCACCATGCCCGATGAAGACATCCTCGATTCCGGCCTGATCAGCAAGGCCTACCTGCGGGCCCGGCTGGTGGTGGCCCTCGGCGGCCGTGCCGCCGAACTGGTGGTGTTCGGCCCCAGCGAGGTGACCCAGGGGGCCAGCAGCGACCTGCAACTGGTGCGGCGCATCTGCCGCGACATGGTGATGCGCTACGGCTTCTCCAGCCTCGGCCACTTCGCCCTCGAGGAAGAGGGGGAGGAGGTGTTTTTAGGCCGCGACTGGATCCGCTCCAGTCCCCACACCTCCGTACGCACTGGCAATCGCATCGACGAGCAGGTGCGCCAGCTGGCCAACGAGGCCCTGGAAAGGGCTGTGGCGGTGCTGACGCCCCGCCGCGAGCTGCTCGATGAGCTGGTCAACCGGCTGATCGAGATGGAAACCATCGATGGCGACAGCTTCCGCGCCTTGGTGGACGCCCACGAGGCCTCTGGCGGCTCAGCCCTCGCCGCCCAGGCCGGAGGCAAAGCGGATGTCGAGGCTGCGCAGGTGGGTGTGTAGGCCGGCGTCCTGAATCGGCAGCAGCCGTGCCATCCGGCCGCTCTCGTTGCCGTGGGCATGCCAGTGGCCCGGAGGGGTGATGAAAGCTCCCCCCGGCTCCCAATCGATCCGGGTGGGGTTGAGGATGGCACCATCGGCGCCAAGCTCACTGCCCACCAGGCTGTAGCAGCCAGGGTCGCAGTCGATGATCAGGTCGAGGGCCACCGACTGATGCCGGTGCGGCGGCTGAATGGCGCCATCGGGCACCACACCGAGCATCGCCCAGAGGGTATGGGTCACGGTGCGGGTGGCGGGCAGATCGGCGTGGGCCAGCAGGATGCTCAGCCGGTTGGAGCGGGCGGCGCTGGGGTCGGCCAACAGCTGCTGCAGGGCCTCCTCCTGGCGGGCGGCCGGGTAATGGATGGCACTGAAGCGGGGGCTGGCGGGCCGCACCCCCAGGTAGCGCAGCAGGGGGGCGTCATGCACCCAGTACAGAACGCTCTCCTCTGTGGCGTGAAGGAGGGGGTCGGCACCGGCGGGCAGCACGAACAGATCACCCTCGGCCCAGCTGAGACTGAGCGCTGGGCCGAGGGCGTCACCCGGGCGCTCCAGCCGGCCGGCGCCGCGCAGCACGTAAAACAGAGAGCTGGTGGCGGCCGCCGCCGCCTTGAGCCCCTCACCCGGCAGCAGGCGCAGGAAGTGGGCCGCCAGGCCCGGGCTGGTGGCGGGCCCGTCGCAACCCAGGGCGCCGCTGAGATCGAGGGGCAACACCGCCGTGGGCCCCTGGCCATGGAGCTCAGCGCCCCACTGGTGATAGCGGATCGGCTCGGTCAGCCCAGGCCGCACCGGATTGGCGGCCTGGCGGTAGTCGTAATAGAGGCCGGCCGACAGCCAGTCGTGGACAGCGCCGTTGCTTTCGGCAGGAACCGTGGGGCTGGGGGCCTGGATCGGTTCCATGGGAGGAAAGCGGATGGGTGGAAAAGCCTATGGAATCCACGGCGGCACCGCCGAACCCGCGGCGGCGGGCGCTGTGAGGCCATCCGGACTCAGCCGCCTGCGACCGCCGGCACGATGCTCACCTCATCCCCATCGCTGAGGACGGTGGCCTGGTTGTCCAGGAAGCGAATGTCCTCGCTGTTCACGTAGAGATTGAGGAAGCGACGCAGCTTGCCGTTCTCATCACACAGGCGGGCCTGGATGCCGGGATAACGACCTTCCAGAGCCTGGAGCAGGCCGTCGATGCTGGCGGCCTCGAGGCTGACGCTGGCCTCGTCGTTGGTGAATTTCTGCAGAGGGGTGGGGATCAGAACCTGGATGGCCATGGAGAACGTCGGTGGGACTGGAAACGATGGAAGGGGGCAGCTCAGGCCGGCGTGGCCTTGCTGCCGTGGGAGGCCTGGGACTGCGCCCAGGCGGCATTGAAACTGGCCAGCTGGGGCTCGATGGTGTAGGGGGCGCCGATGCAGGAAGCGATCGCTTCGGTGGTCTTGAGTCCGTTGCCGGTGATGTAGGCGACGGTGGTTTCCGAGGGGTCGATCTTGCCCTGTTCCACCAGCTTCTTGAGCACGGCGATGGTGGTGCCACCGGCGGTTTCGGTGAACACGCCCTCCATCTCGGCCAGCAGCTTGATGCCGTCGATGATCTCCTCATCGCTGACCGCCGCGATGGTGCCACCGGTGCGGTTGGCGATGTCGATGGCGTAGGGGCCGTCGGCGGGGTTGCCGATGGCGATCGACTTGGCGATGGTGTTCGGCTTCACCGGGGTGATGAAGTCGCGGCCGGCGGCGAAGGCCTGGGCGATCGGGGAGCAGCCCTCGGCCTGGGCGCCGCTGAAGCGCACCGGCTTCTCGTCGACGAGGCCCACCTTGATGAACTCGTCGAAGCCCTTGCGGATCTTGGTGAACAGGGAGCCGGAGGCCAGCGGAGCGACGATGTGGTCGGGAAGCTGCCAGCCGAGCTGCTCAATCACCTCGTAGCCGAGGGTCTTGGAGCCTTCGGAGTAGTAGGGGCGCAGGTTGATGTTGACGAAACCCCAGCCGTAGGTGTTGGCCACCTCGGAGCAGAGCCGGTTGACCTGGTCGTAATTGCCCTTCACCGCCATCAGGGTGGGGTTGTAGACGAGGGTGCCCAGCACCTTGCCCAGTTCGAGATCGCTGGGGATGAAGACGCAGCACTCCAGGCCGGCGTGGGCGGCGATGGCGGCGGTGGAGTTGGCCAGGTTGCCGGTGGAGGCGCAGCTGACGGTGGTGAAGCCCAGCTCACGGGCGCGGGTGAGGGCCACCGAGACGACGCGGTCCTTGAAGGACAGCGTCGGCATGTTGACGCCGTCGTTCTTGATGTAGAGCGAGGAGAGGCCGAGGCGCCTGGCCAGGCGATCGGCCTTGAGCAGGGGGGTGAAGCCGGTGCCCACGTCGATGGGGTCGCCTTCGACGGGCAGAAATTCCCGGTACCGCCAGATGGAGGTGGGGCCAGCCTCAATCGTGGCGCGGCTGACCCGGCTGCGGATGGCGTCGTAGTCGTAGACCACCTCAAGGGGGCCGAAGCAGACGTCTTCACAGACATGGCGAGCTCCGGCCTCATAGGGATGACCGCATTCCTTGCAGCGCAGGCCCGTGAAGGTGGAGCGGGAAAGGGTGGCGGTCAAAGCGATCCCGGACACTTTTCAGAAAGCTAACAGCGGTGGCCGGCGCCTGCCTTTAAAGCCGATCTCTGGGATCGGGTAATGAGTCTGCCGTCGTAATGCGGTGACCGAGGCGGTGGCAGTCGCTGGCCTGGAGCCGGCACCTTGTCGCCCGCAGGGTTCTGCCTACGCTCCGCTTGTGCCCGATTCCTCCCCCCAGCCGGCCCGCCTGGGGCCACGGCTTGCCGTCGGCCTCGCCATCGCCTTCGGGCTGCTGCTCGCCCTGTGGGCGGCGGCCCGGCTGGGCATCGAATGGCTCTGGTTCGCCCAGTTCGATTTCCAGGGAATCCTGGTGCGGCGCTGGATGTTGCAGATCTCGGCCTTCGGGTTGGTCTTCGGTCTGGGCTCGGCGCTGCAGCTGGCCCAGCTGCAGCGCTGCTGGCGTCTGCGGAAGCAGAACGCCGAGGCTCCCCGGCCCAGCGAACCCCTACTACGGCTGGGGAACGGCGCCCTGGTGGTGGTGCTGATCGGCCTGGTGCTGCTGCTGGCGGGAGGCCTGAGCTACCTGATGGTGCAGGCCCGGGGACTGATCGCGAACCCCTTCAACGGCGATGTGATCACCGGCTTCTCCGTGCTCCGGGATCTGCCGCCCCTGCTGGTGGCGGGCCTGGCGGGGGGGCTGTTGCTGCCGCTGCTGCTCTGGCCCCTCACCACCCTGCGCATCACCCTGGCGGCCTCCCTGGCGGGCTCGGCCACGGCGGTGGCGCGGGGCTGGAGCCTTTGGCTGCCGGCCCTGCTGGCGACGCCCTTCGGCGAAGGCGATCCCCTCACCGGTCTTGATCTGTCCTTCACCGTGCTGCGCCTGCCGGCCCTGCGGCTGGTGCTCAGCGTGATCCTTGCCCAGGGGCTGGTGGGGCTGGCGGCCTGCCTGCTGCTCACCATGGGCAAGAGCCGCATCCTGTCGGATCTGCGCTTCGATGGCCTCAGCAAGGCCCAGCAGCGGGTGCTGCAGCCCCAGGTGGCGGCGCTGGCAGTCGTGTTGGCCCTGAGCAACGCCCTGGCGCCCTTCGATCTGATGGTGCAGGGCAGCGGCGTGGCCTCGGGGGCGGGCTTCGTGGATCTGCATGTGCGGCTGCCGCTGCGGCTGCTGTTCGCCGTGCTGCTGCTGCTGACGGCCTTCGCCCTGCTGGTGCCCCTGCCCCGGGGCTGGCTGCGGCGCGGCGCCCTGCTGCCCCTGGCCGGCACGGCCCTGCTGGTGCCCATCAGTGAGTGGGTGCTGTCGCCCCTGGCCCAGCGCTTCTGGGTGCAGCCGAGGGAGCTGGTGGTGGAGGCCCCCTACCTGGAGCGCAGCATCAAAGCCACCCGCCGCGCCTTCGGCCTGGAGCACGTGCGCAACCTGCGGCTCGAACCCCGCCAGGGGCTCACGGCCGCGGATCTGGCCAAGGCCCCCGGCACCCTCGACAACATCCGCCTCTGGGACAGCCAGCCCCTGCTGGCCGCGAACCGGCAGCTGCAGCAGTTGCGCCTCTTCTACTACTTTCCTTCGGCGGATGTCGATCGCTATCCGCTCCAGGGCAAGACCGCCCGCGACGGCTCCCAGCAGGTGCTGATCTCGGCCCGGGAGCTGGACAGCAGCGCCCTTCCCCCCGGCTCGCGCACCTGGCTGAACCGCCATCTGGTGTTCACCAACGGCCACGGCTTCACTGTTTCGCCGGTGAATGCCTTCGGCGCTGACGGCCTGCCCCTGTTCTTCGTCAAGGACCTGGGCAGCAGCGGCCGGGTGCAGGGCCTTCCGGAGCTGGGCGTCACCGACCAGGAAGCCCAGGCGGCCCTGCCGGTGGGCAGCCCGAGCCTCTACTTCGCCTCCGGCCCCTCCCCTTACGCCATTGCGCCCACCAAGGTGAAGGAGTTCTCCTATCCGGAAGGCGAACTCAACGTCTACACCCACTACAACGGCACGATTGGCATCTCCCTCGCCCATCCACTGCAGCGGCTTGCCGCCTCGGTCTATCTGCGGGAACCACGGCTGCTGTTCACCGGCTCCTTCACCGACCGGTCGCTGCTGTTGCTGCGGCGGCAGGTGAACCAGCGCCTGACGGCCCTGGCGCCGTTCCTGCGCTTCGAAAGCCAGCCCTACCTGGTCACGGCCCGGGTGGCCGGCAGCAAGGGCTACCGGCCGGAGCAATACCAGTACTGGCTCCTGGATGGCTTCACCACCAGCCGCTCCTACCCCTACAGCGATCCCAATCCCCAGGGCCTGCGCTACTTCCGCAATCCGGTGAAGGCGGTAGTGGATGCCCACGACGGCCGGCTCTGGCTTTACGTGAACGACGCCAGAGATCCGGTGCTGCGCACCTGGGTGCGCGCCTTTCCGGAACTGTTCCGGCCCCTCGCGGCCATGCCTCCGGGGCTGCTGGCCCACATCCGGGTGCCCAAGAGCCAGTTCGACATCCAGGCGGAACGGCTGCTGAGATATCACGTCACCGACGTGCGCACCTTCTACAACGGTGACGACGTCTGGGCGGTGCCTAACGAGATCTACGGCGAAAGCAGCATGCCGGTGTCGCCCTATCACCTGACCCTGCAACTGCCCGGCGAGCAGCGCTCCGAGTTCGTGCTGCTGCTGCCCTTCACCCCGCTGAAGCGCTCCAACCTGGTGGGCTGGCTGGCGGCCCGCAACGATCCGCCCCACTACGGGGAGCTGATGCTGGTGCGCTTCCCCCAGCAGCGGCTGCTGCTCGGCCCCCAGCAGGTCACGGCCTTGATCGATCAGGACCCGACGATCAGCTTCCAGTTCGGCCTCTGGAACCGGCTCGGCTCGCGCCTGTTCCGCGGCAATTTGCTGGTGCTGCCGGTGGGCGAAGGCCTGCTCTACGTGGAGCCGATCTACCTGCAGTCGAAGAGCAACGATCTGCCCACCCTGGTGCGGGTGGTGGTCACCGACGGCAGGCGCTTCGTGATGGAGCGCAGCCTGCGCCGGGCCTTGGAGCGGCTGGTGGACGAGGAGACCAGCGGCAAGGAGGCGGGCAGCGCCAGCCCACCCCTGCCCCTGCCCGCAGGAACACCGGTGCCGCTGCCACTGCCTTGAGCGCCATGAAAAAGGGGGCCCAAGGCCCCCCGGAGGATCACTGGATGGACGCTGTTCAGGCGGCCACGGCGGTCTTGGGATCCAGGGCGCCCTTGGCGTAGAGGGCGGCGTAGTAGTTGATGTCGCGCTGCTTGATCTTGCTGGCGTTGCCGGCGCACCAGAACTGCTGGTAACGGTCGAGGCAGACCTTCTTCATGTAGGCCCGGGCGGGCTTGTTGAAGTGGCGGGGATCGAAGTTGGCGGGATCCTTGGCGGCGGCTTCCCGCACGGCGGCGGTGAAGGCGAGGCGGTTGTCGGTGTCGATGTTGACCTTGCGGACGCCATTGCGGATGCCTTCCTGGATCTCTTCGACGGGAACGCCGTAGGTCTCGGGGATGGCACCGCCGTACTTGTTGATCATGTCCAGCCATTCCTGGGGAACAGAGCTGGAACCGTGCATCACCAGGTGGGTGTTGGGGATGGCCTTGTGGATCTCAGCGATCCGGGAGATGGCCAGCACCTCACCGGTGGGCTTGCGGGTGAACTTGTAGGCGCCATGGCTGGTGCCGATGGCGATGGCCAGGGCGTCGACCTTGGTCTTGGCGACGAAGTCGGCCGCCTCGGCGGGGTCGGTGAGCAGCTGGGAATGGTCGAGGGAGCCCTCGAAACCATGGCCGTCCTCGGCTTCACCCTTGCCGGTTTCCAAAGAACCCAGGCAACCCAGTTCGCCTTCCACACTCACGCCGATGGCGTGGGCCACATCCACCACTTCCTTGGTGACGGCCACGTTGTAGTCGTAGCTGGCGGGGGTCTTGGCGTCGGCCTCAAGGGAGCCGTCCATCATCACCGAGGTGAAACCGTTGGCGGCGGCGCCGTAGCAGGTGGCAGGGCTGTTGCCGTGGTCCTGGTGCATCACCACCGGGATGTCGGGATAGGTTTCCACCGCGGCCAGGATCAGGTGGCGCAGGAAACTTTCGCCGGCGTACTGACGGGCGCCACGGGAGGCCTGCAGGATCACCGGGCTGTCGGTTTCATAGGCAGCCTCCATGATCGACTGCACCTGCTCCAGGTTATTGACGTTGAAGGCAGGAATGCCGTAGCCGTTTTCTGCGGCGTGATCGAGCAGCAGACGAAGCGGTACGAGCGCCATGGGAAATCTCGCGGTTTTGGGTGGGTACGGTTGGGGAGAACCGTGGTCGAAGGACGGCTGGCGGGATCCTCCCGCCGGGTCTGACGGGGAGTCTAGGGGATGCCCTACGGGCCTCCTGTGCCCAGGCGAGCCCAGTCGCAGCAGCGCTGGCTGGTCACCGCCTCGGCGAGCCCCGGCAGCATCGGCCGGCGCTCCCGCACCGCCTGCGACCACCAGCCCAGCAGCCGTCGCACCGGGGCGATGCGGCCGTCCTCCCAGGTGCGGCCATAGGCGAGGGTCGGATCGGCCTGGATGGGCCTCAGGGCCTCACCCGGCCGGGCCATCCACAGCTGCATGCCGTGCACGTAGTCAGCCTGGTTGCTGGAGCCCAGCACCAGGGTGGCCTCGCTGCCGTAGAGCTCGATCCAGTAGCCCCGTCCCGCCCGAGCCACCGAGGAGAGGGTCAGCTGGGCGGGGACGGCCCGGCCCCGATGGTCTTCGAGGTCGAGCTGGATCAGGGCGCTGTCCTCGGCATCCACCGTTGCCATGACGCTGGAGCCGGGGAGGGGCCGCTCGCCGATGGCGGTGCTCAGCCGGGCCCTGAGGCCGCGACTGGGGCCGACCAGCCAGTGCAGGGTGTCGAAGGCATGGGTACCGAGGGCACCGAGCACGCCGCCGCCGGCGGCCGCCTGGGAGTACCAGGTGTGGGGGCGGCGCGGATCGGCGCGACTGCTCATCAGCCAGTCAAATTTCACCAGCCAAAGATCCCCCAGCACCCCCTGGGCGACCAGGGCCGCCAGCTGCTGGACATGGGGCACGGCCCGGTACTCGAAGTCCACCGCCACCCCCAGGCCCCGTTCGATGGCGAGGCGCTGCAGCTCCTCCACCTGCTCGGCGTTCAGCGCCACCGGCTTCTCCAGCAGCAGGTGCTTGCCGGCCTCCAGGGCCGCCCTGGCCAGGGCGAAACGGGGCTCAGGGGGGGTGGCGATCACCACCGCCTCCACGGCCGGATCGGCCAGCAGGGCGGCGAAATCGTCAAAAGCGGGCAGTTCCGCCGCCTCTCCGGCGGCGGCGGCCCGCTCAGGGCGTGGATGCCAGAGGGCCACCGGGTCGGTGCCCGGGCAATCGCGCAGGGCCGGCAGGATCACTTTCTCGCCGAAGCCAAGGCCAGCGACGGCAACCCGCAGGGGAGCGTCAGGCCGTCGCATCGCTCTCCTGGGACAGGCGGGCGGCCGCGCAGGCGGCGTGCAAGACCCGGATTGTGAGGTTGTCGCCGGCGGCGGCTTCCCAGGTGGCGCCCCAGCGGGGCAGGCCGTTGACCGACGTGTCGCGGTAGAGCTCCTCATCGCAGTCGAGCTGCATCACATACAGCTGCCCGACAGGGGCGCGATCGTCCTCGGCCGCATCGGGGGCGGCGGCGGGCTGGAAGCGGCTGAGCACCGAGAGGCGACCCTCGCGATCGAAGCGCAGGCTGCCGGAGTCCCACCACTGGCGGCCCTCAGGGCTGGCCTCCACCTCCTGCCAGTCGACCGGACCGGCCCAGACGGCAGCGGGAGCGGCGAACCAGAGGCCGAGCACCAGCAGGGCAGCGAACAGCCGGCCTGCGCCGCTTTTCATGGCGCCCCTCACGGTGCGACGGGCAGGGCCAGCCGCACGCTGCCGTGCAGGCGCAGCAGGGTGGCCAGGGTGACGCGCAGCTGGGGCCGGGGCACGATCGTGTCCACGAAGCCGTGGTCCTGGAGGTACTCGGCGGTCTGGAAACCGTCGGGCAGCTTTTCGCCCAGGGTCTGCTCGATCACGCGCCTGCCGGCGAAGGCGATCATGGCCTTGGGCTCAGCCAGAATCAGATCGCCCAGCATGGCGAAGCTGGCCGTGACCCCACCAGTGGTGGGATGGGTGAGCAGGGGCAGGTAGAGCAGCTCGGCGCTGCGGTGGCGCTGCAAGGCGCCGGACACCTTGGCCATCTGCATCAGGCTCAGCATCCCCTCCTGCATGCGGGCGCCGCCGGAGGCGCAGACGATCAGCAACGGGTAGCGGCGGGCTGTGGCCAGTTCCACCAGGCGGGTGAGCTTCTCGCCCACCACCGAGCCCATGGAGCCGCCCATGAAACGGAAATCCATCACCCCCAGGGCCAGGGGCATACCTTCCAGCCGGCAGAGGCCGGTGACCACCGCATCGCGCAGGCCCGTGGCCCGCTGGGTGTCCCGCAGCCGGTCGGCATAGCTGCGCCGGTCCTTGAAGGCGAGGGGATCGGTGGGGGCCAGATCGGCATCGATGGGCTCGAAGCTGCCCTCATCGGCGATCAGGCGGATGCGCTCGCTGCTATCGATGCGGTGATGGTGGCCGCAGCCCTTGCAGACGCTGGCGTTGGCGATCAGATCCTTGCGATAGACCACCAGGCCGCATTCGGCGCACTTGCTCCAGAGGCCATCCCCCTCGTCGGCTTCAGGCCCCTTGCTGGCCCGCACGGCCGGGGCGTTCTTGCGGCGATCGGCGAACCAGTCGAACAGAGACATGGGGCGACGGAAGCAAGGGTGACGGCAGATCAGTCATTAAAGACCCAGACCCCACAAGCGCAGCCAGGGGGCGTGGCCGCCGATCCAGACGGCCAGGGCACCGGCGGCGAGAAAGGGGCCGAAGGGGAAGGGCTGCTGGCGGCCGAGCCGACCGGTGAGGCGGGCCAGGCCGCCGATGATGGCGCCACCGAGCACAGACAGGCTGACGGCCAGGCCCAGGCCCAGCGGTCCGAGCCAGGCCCCCATCAGGGCCGCGAGCTTGGCGTCCCCCAGGCCCAGGGCCGGCCGGCCCATCGCCTTCTCGGCCAGGGCGCTGAGGGCCTCGAAGCCGAGCAGACCGACGGCCACAGCCAGCAGGTGGGAGAACAGCAGGGTGCGTCCGACCACGGCCCCCTGCTGGAAGCCGACGGCGGCGGTGAGCGCCAGGCCGAGCAGCACCCCCCAGCGGCAGAGGGGTTCCGGCAGCCAGAGGCTGTCGAGGTCGATCAGGGCCAGGGGCAGCAGCCAGCTGGCCAGCAGCCAACCCGCCGCCAGCAGCAGCCAGGGGCTGGGATCGGGGCCCATCGCCGCGGGGCGGGCGAAGAGCATCGCCACCCAGAGGCCGGCGGTGAGCAACTCCACCAGGGGATAGCGGACGGCGATGGCCGCCTGGCAGTGGCGGCAGCGGCCGCGCAGCAGCAGCCAGCTGAGCAGCGGCAGGTTCTCGAACCAGGCCAGCGAGGCACCGCAGCGGGGGCAGTGGCTGCCGGGGAACACCAGCGATTCCTCCCGCGGCAGCCGCCAGACCACCACGTTCAGGAAACTGCCGATGCAGGCGCCGGCCAGGGCCACGACGGGGGCCAGCAGGAAGAGTGGCAGAGCCGAAGACAGGGACGGGGCTGGGGTCATGGCAGCGGGCGGCTGCCCCCCCCTCGGGCGCTGCGGCCACGGGCAGAGCGGGGACGCAGCAAGTCCAACGGCACGAACTGCTCATCCGGCAGGAGGATCGGCGCTTCGAACACCACCCGTCCCTGGGGACCGGCGCCGAGAAGGACCACGCCCAGTGGCTCAGGCGCCGTGGGGCAGGACTCCAGGAAGCGGAAATAGACCCGGCGGGCGTGGCGCAGGAGCTCAGCGCTGTTGATGCGATCGAAGCGCAGGGAGCCCAGGGACGCTGTCGCCGAGGACTCCCCGCCACGGATCTGGAAGGAGGGACTGCCGGATCCGGAGGAGGTGATGGTGGGGGGCTGGGCGGTGATGGGATTCACCGATTCCTTTCCGGCGATCTTAGGGCCGAAAGGAAGATCAAGAGGTTGATCTTCAGCCGAGTTTCTTCTGCTCCTCGATCATCTTGTGGATGATCGGAGTGAGGATGATCTCCATCGCGAAGCCCATCTTGCCGCCGTTCACCACAATGCTGGTGGGGCTCGACATGAAGGAGTCGTGGATCATGCTCAGCAGGTAGGAGAAGTCGATGCCCCACTTCTCCCGGGCACCCTTGCGGAAGTGAATGATGACGAAGCTCTCGTCAGGAGTGGGGATGTTGCGGCAAATGAACGGGTTGGAGGTGTCCACCGTGGGCACCCGCTGGAAGTTGATGTCAGTGAGGCTGAACTGGGGGCAGATGTGGTTGATGTAGTCGGGCATGCGACGCAGGATCGTGTCGACGATCGCTTCGGCCGAGTAGCCGCGCTCGGCGTTGTCGCGGGAGATCTTCTGGATCCACTCCAGGTTGGCGATCGGCACCACACCGATCAGCAGATCCACCATCGAGGCCACGTCGTAACCTTCGCCCACCACGCCGCCGTGGAGGCCTTCATAGAAAAGAAGGTGGGTGTCGGAGGGGATGGATTCCCAGGGAGTGAATTGGCCGGGCTCCAGGCTGGTGCCCAGGCGAGCGTTGTGCTCTGCCGCCTCCTCCACCGAGTGGAGGTAGTAACGGCGGTCGCCGCTGCCGGTCTGGCTGTAGGTGCGGAACAGCTCTTCGAGCTTGTCGAAGATGTTGGCCTCGGGGCCGAAGTGGGAGAAGTTCTCCCCGCGGGACTGGGCTTCGGCCATCGCCTGCTTCATCGGGCCGCGCTCGAAGCGGTGGAAGCTGTCGCCTTCCACGACCGCCGGGACGATGCCCTCGCGGGAGAAGATGTGCTCGAAGGCCCGTTTGACGGTGCTGGTCCCCGCTCCCGAGGAACCGGTGACTGCCACGACCGGGTGACGCTTCGACATCGACTCAGGGGGGTTCAGAGGGTGTGAGTTTGGCAGGTCGCCGGTCCGTACCCCCCACAGCCGTTACCTGGCAGGGGACTTCAGGCGGCCAGGGCCGCCAGCAGCTGTTCGCCCATGGCCTGACAGCCCACCCGGGTGCAGCCTTCGCCCATCAGCAGGTCGCCGGTGCGGTAACCGGCGGCCAGGACTCGGTCGACGGCGGTCTCGAGGTCGGCGGCGGCGGCCTCCTGCTGCAGGCCCACCCGCAGCAGCATGGCGGCCGACAGCACCATGGCGATCGGGTTGGCCAGGTCCTGGCCGGCGATGTCGGGGGCGGAGCCGTGTACCGGCTCGAACAGGCCGGGGCCCTCAGAGCCGAGGGAGGCCGACGGCAGCATGCCGATCGAGCCGGTGAGCATGGCGGCCTCATCCGAGAGGATGTCGCCGAAGAGGTTGCCGGTGAGCAGCACGTCGAACTGACGGGGGTTGCGCACCAGCTGCATGGCGGCGTTGTCGACGTACATGTGGCTGAGCGCGACCGCGGGGAACTCGGCGTGGATGGCCTCCACCCGGTCACGCCACAGCTGGCTCACATCGAGCACGTTGGCCTTGTCGACCGAACAGAGCCGTCCGCGGCGGCCCGCCGCCAGACGGAAGCCCACCCGGGCGATCCGGTCCACTTCGTGGTCGGTGTAGACCATGGTGTTGAAGGCCCGCACGCCGCCATCCACCGCGATGCGCCCCTTGGGGGTGCCGAAGTAGATGCCGCCGATGAGTTCGCGCACCACCAGCAGATCCACCCCTTCGATCACCTCGGGCCGCAGGCTGCTGGCACCGGCCAGGGCCGGGATGATCTTCACGGGCCGCAGGTTGGCGAACAGCCCCAGGCCCGAGCGCAGGGCCAGCAGGCCGCTCTCAGGGCGCTGCTCCCGCGGCAGGGCATCGAAGCGGGGGGCACCGATGGCGGCGAGCAGCACCGCATCGGCGGCCCGGCAGGCGGCCAGGGTGCTCGCCGGCAGGGGCTCACCGGTGGCGTCAATGGCGGCGCCGCCGACGGGCTGGGGATCGAACGTGAGGCTGAAGCCGTGGCGGCCGCTCACCACCTCCAGCAGGGTGCGGGCCACTGCGGTGATCTCCGGACCGATGCCGTCCCCCGCGAGCAGGGTGATCCTGTAACTGGTCATCGCGAGGGGGGCCGCTCAGGAGGCGAGGCTACTTCTGCAACTGCCGCAGGGTACGGGCCATGTCGGGCAGCTTGTTGAAGACGGCGGAGCAGCGCAGCCAGAGGCGGTTGGGGATGGCGGGGTAGCCGCTGACCACCTCGCCGGCGGCGATCTCGCCGTGGATGCCGGACTTGGAGGAGGCGATGGCCCGGTCGCCGATCACGGCCCGGTTGGCCACGCCCACCTGGCCGGCGAGGATCACACCGTTGCCGAGCACGGCACCGCCGGCGATGCCCACCTGGGCGGCCAGGGCACAGCCCTGGCCCGTGATGACGCCATGGCCGACATGAACGAGGTTGTCAATCTTGGTGCCGGCGCCGATGCGGGTCTCTCCCACGGAGGGACGATCGATGGTGGAGCCGCAGCCCACCTCGACGCCGTCCTCGAGCACCACCTGGCCGGTCTGGGGCATCTTCACCCACCCCGAAGCGGTGGGCACGAAACCGAAGCCCTCGGCGCCGATCACCGCCTGCGACTGCACCACGCACCCCGCCCCGAGGCGGCTGCCGGGGTGGAGCACCGCCTGGGCATGGATTTCGCAGCCTTCGCCGAGCTGCACATCCTCATAAAGGACGACCCCGGGATGGAGCACGCAGCCGCTTGCCACAACGCAATCGGTACCGACCACCACGTGGGCACCCACATGCACCTCGGCAGCCACAGCAGCGCTGGGGTCGACCACGGCGCTCGGGTGGATCCCCGGGGGCTTCGGGGTGGCCGGATGCAGGGCGGTGAGGGCCTCAGCGAAGCCGAGACGCGGATTGGCGAGCGCCACCCAGGCCAGGCCACGCTCGCTGGCCAGCTGCTGCAGCTCCCCGTCGAGGGGCAGCAGCAGGGCGGCGGCACCGCTGGCGGAAAGGGCCGCCGCCAGAGCGTTGCCGGGCTCGAGGAAGGCCAGCTGGCCGGGGCCGGCGCGATCCAGCGCTTCGGCGCCCGAGATCTCTGGATCCCCTGCCAGGTGCCGGGGGCTGCCGTCCTGCACGGCGCCGATCCGGGTGAGCAGGCTGCTGAAGCGCATTCCCCAGGGGGCGGACGTCCCGGATCGTAGGCCCCACTCAGGGAGACGGATCGAGCAGCTCCTGCAGCGGAACGAAGCGGTAGCCGCGCTGACGCAGCTCAGGAACGATCTGGCGCAGGGTTTCCAGGGTGCGGCTGCTGAGGGCCGGGGTGTCGTGCAGCACCAGGATGCCGCCGGGGTGGGCATTGAGGCGCACGAACAGGCGCACGAACCAGAGGGGCGGTCGCAGGGTGTCCCAGGGGAAGATCGAGCCCAGCACCAGGCGATAGGAGCGGTCCGACAGCCAGCCGAGCATGGCCCGGTGGAACCAGCCGCCACCGGGGCGGAACCAGCGCCACTGAAGTTGGTCTGGGGCGGCGCCCCGGCCGATCGCCCGTTCGGTGTCGCTGAGCTGCTTCTTGAAGGCGGCCGGCGCCAGGGCGGCGGAGCGTTCGTCGCGCCAGAGGTGGTTGCCGAGGTCGTGGCCCTGCTGCAGGGCCCGGCGCGGGAAACGGTGGTCGCGCTGCAGGTGGGAACCAATCAGAAAGAAGGTGGCCGGCACCTCCAGCTCCCGCAGCAGGGCCAGCAGGGCCTCCGAACCGGGGCCGCTGGGGCCGTCGTCGATGGTGAGAGCGAGCCGCTTCTGCCGCCCCCGGCCGCCGCAGAAGACCACACCGGGAAACAAGGGCGCCAGCAGGCCGCGAATCAGCAGAGAAGGCAGCAGCACCACGACCACCACCAGATCCACTAACAGGATCAGGGCCAGGAAGGCGAGCAACAGGGTCATGGCGGGACCTAGCTGAAGAACGATGACACCGGCGGCGCGCCAGGGTCCAGCGGCGGCTGGGCTGGCTAGGGCGGGAGTGGGTTCCCTTCTTCTCCGCGCCACCATGACCGCCCCGAAGAAAGCCGCCACCGCCGGCAGCGCCAGCGCCCCGATCGCGCGGGGTCAGTCCCGCACGGTGATCTACTGCCACGGCATCTCCAACATGCCCCCCGAGGGGGTACTGCGCTCGGAGTGGGACCGGGCCCTGTTCGGCGCCGACCAGGGGGAGCGCACCCGCATGGCCTACTGGGTCGATCGGGAGCGCTATCCCGAGACAGCGGGCTTCTCCACCCGGGCGATCGGTGACGACCGGGCGACGCTGCAGCCGGAGGCGGAGGTGCTGCTGGCCGCCTCGATCCAGGACAGCGATTCGCCGGAAGAGTCGCAGGCGTTCGTGGACGCGCTGACGGCGCAGCTGGACGCGGCCGCCCAGACGGCGGCCCATCGGGGTGCACCGATGGGGGGGCCGGCGGCGCTTTCGGTGGAAGCCAAGGGGCTGTGGAGTCCGGTGACGGCGATGTTCACCAAGGCGTTCCTGGCGGATGTGAACGACTTCCTGTTCAACAAGAAGAAGCGTGAGCGGATGGTGCAGACGGTGAAGGATCGGATCAGCACCGGCGGCGGGCCGTTCGTGGTGATCGGCCACAGCCAGGGGAGCATGGTCACTTACCAGGCGTTGATGGAGTTGGGCACCGCCCTTGAGGTGGATCTGTACGTCACCATCGGCTCGCCCCTGGGGCTGCCCCAGGTGACCGACGTTCTGCACAAGTGGCACGGCAAAAAGCTTCCGATCCCGCCCGGCGTCAAGCGCTGGGTCAACATCGCCCAGGACGGCGACATCGTCTGCCTGGACCAGACCCTGGCCGACGAGTACAGCGCCACCGGCAAACCGCCCATCGTTGATGAACGGGTGGAAGGGGTGGTGTGGCCGCCCAGCAAGGCCCATTCCGCCAGCCGCTATCTCTCGCGCCACGCCACCCAGGAAACGGTGATGGCGGCGGTGGATCGCTCCCGTTTCCAGCCGGTGAGTCCGATGACGGTGGCCCGCAGTCTGGCCGATGCGCTGGATGTGGAGGCCAGCGCGCGGCAGCCGGTGCTGATCGAACTGGTGGACCGCTCCACGGCGGCGGGCGAGGAGGGCGATTCATTGCAGGACGCCCGCGACACGGTGCTGCGCTGGATCCGCACCAACGTGCTCAAGGAGCCGATCACCGCTGAGACGGTGTTTCTGGAGGACCAACTCGATCGCTACGTGGCGGTGAACCTGACCCGCACCGAGGTGGAAACCCTGGCGGGTGCCATGGGCGAGCAATACGGCGCCGCCACGCCAGCGGTGTATCGGATGTTCTGCAACAGCAGGAAGAAAGCGCTGATGCACGATTCCATCCACACGGTGCAGGCCCGAACAGCCCAGCTGGGCTACAACGCCTGCGGCCAGGGGATCACCTGGGCGGTGCTGGACACGGGCATCGACAGCCGCCATCCCCATTTCCACAACGCCAACTTCGCGCCGAAAGGAACGATCGCCGCCGACTGGGATTGCACCACCAGGGGCCCGGTTCAGTCTGGCAGCGGCAACGATGCCAATGGCCACGGCACCCATGTGGCCGGCGTGATCGCCGGCGGATTGCAGGCGTTGGGTGGTGACGACGGCCCCGACATGCTGGCGATGGCGCCCCGGGCCCGGATCGTCAGTTACAAGGTGCTGGCCGACAACGGCAGTGGCTACGACGCCTGGATCATCAAGGCGATCGACCACATCTGGAAACAGAACCAGGACGGACGGCGCCTGACGATCCAGGGGGTGAACCTGAGCCTGGGGGGACCGTTCGATCCGGCCAGCTTCGGTTGCGGCGATTCACCGCTGTGCGCCTCGTTGCTGCGACTGGTGCGCCAGGGGGTGCTGGCAGCGGGAAACGAGGGCAGCGGCGACATTGTGGTGGACGGATTCAATGCCACCCGCTCCTTTGATCTCTCCATCGGCGATCCCGCCAACCTGGACGAGGCGATCGCCGTGGGCTCGGTGCATCCCACCCTGCCACACCGCTACGGCACCTCTTACTTCTCCTCGCGGGGCCCGACCGCCGATGGCCGCCTGAAGCCCGACGTGGTGGGTCCGGGGGAGCGGATCCTCTCCTGCCGCAGCAGCAGCGACCCCAAGCGCACCCCAGAGCGCGACAAGGGCAAGAGCCTCGAAGATCTTTACATCGCCCTGTCCGGCACCAGCATGGCGGCACCGCATATCTCCGGCCTGCTGGCCGCCTTCCTGTCGGTACGTACCGAGTTCATCGGCTATCCCGACCGGGTGAAGCGGATCCTGCTGGAGCACTGCACCGACCTCAAGCGCGACCCGTATCACCAGGGGGCAGGCCTGCCGAATCTGGCGAAGATGCTGCTGGAGACATGAGATGGAATGGAGACGCCGTTACAGATCACTGGCTTGGGGAGACCTGACATCCAATCGACGGACTCAGCGGTATCCCTTTGACCGGCGAGCGTTCCGCTCCGTCGGCCCCGCGTGATCCTCCGTTTTCTATCCCCAATCCGATGAACACTCCTCAGACACCCCGCGCAGTGGTTAACACCGCCATCACCGGCCTTCTGGCCCTCGGTCTGGTGGCAGCAACCAGCTCCGAAGCCCTGGCCGGCATGAACGACTGCGGCACCAGCAAGCACTCCTGCGCCGGCAAGGCCACGGTGTCCGGTGCCCCCGAAGAGTGGGTCTACGTTCCCCAAGGCACCTGCAACAAGATCGTGGGAGGAACGCTGAAGAAGTCGTGAGCCTGCGGTGATTCGGGGGGCTGGTGTTGTGGCTGATTCCAACATCCAGGGCGTGGGCCTAGGCCTGCGTCCGCCCCACTACGCCGACATCCTCAGCAGCTGGCCGGCCATTCCATGGTTCGAAGCCCTCTCCGACAACTACCTCGGGGGTGGATTGCCCCTGCATCACCTCACGCGCATCCGCGAGCGCTATCCGATCACCCTGCATGGGGTGGGTCTCTCGTTCGGTTCGGTGGATCCGCTCAATCAGGCCTATCTCAAGCGCTTGAATGCATTGGTGGATCGGGTCGAGCCCAGCTTCGTGTCGGATCATCTGGCCTGGGTGTCCCAGGGAGGCCGCTATTTCCATGAACTCGCTCCACTTCCTTACACCGAGGAGGCGTTGGAGCACGTGGCAGAGCGAATTCAGCGCGTGCAGGACGTGCTGGGGCGTCAGATCCTGATCGAGAATCTCTCGCCCTATGTACGCTTCGCCGGAAGCGACTACCTCGAATGGGAGTTTCTGAGCGAGCTGGCCAGGAGGGCCGATTGTTTCCTGCTGCTGGATGTGAATAATGTGTTTGTCAATGCCTTCAATCACGACTTCGACCCCCTGGCCTATCTCGATGCCCTGCCCGCCGAGAGGGTGAAGGAGCTGCATCTCGCCGGCCATGAAGAGGAGGGCAGCTTCCTCTTCGATATCCATGGCCGTGCCGTGCAGGATGGGGTCTGGGCGTTGTACCGGCAGGCCTTGCAGCGTTTCGAGCAGGTACCGGCGCTGATCGAGTGGGACACCGACATCCCGGCTCTCGAGGTGCTGATGACCGAGGCCGCCAAGGCGGAGGCGCTGCGATCGGGTCGACCCGTGCCATGAAGCTTGCCGCGCTCCAACAGCTGTTCGCGGCGGCGGCCTTGGGCACGGCCAGCGCCTAGAGCAGGCCCACCTGGAAGCGCAGCTGCAAGCCAGCCGGGTGCTGCCGGCCCGGCAGAGAATCGGGGCCTACCACACCAGTGTGGACGGCAAACTGGGGCGCAGTCTTGAGCAGATCTATCCGGTCCGCCACAGGCTGGTGGGCGAGAATTTCGTCCAGGCCATGGCGTCCGCCATCCTGGAACATGGCGTCTCCCGCTCTCCCGGCCTCGGAGACTACGGCGCCGCGTTCCCCGCTTTCCTGTCTACTTTCAGACCTGTCCAGAGTCTTGCATACCTCACGGATGTGGCACGGCTGGAATGGCTCTGGCACCGGGCCTTCAATGCCCCTGATCAGCCCAGGTTGAATCTGGAGGCCCTGGCCCGGGTGCCTCCCGAGCACTGGGATCGACTCGTGTTTCGGTTGCCCGCCGGGGCCGCCCTGATCGCCTCCGACTACCCCATCCACCGAATCTGGGAGATCAACACCATCCCCACGCCAAGCCATGACGTGATCGATCTCGACCAGGGAGGGATCAGAATCCTGGTATGGGGAGATGGCCACAGCACCCGACTGGATCTTCCCAGCGAGACTGGGTGGCAGCTTCTCCAGGCCTTCGCCTCGGGGGTGCCCTTCGGCGAACTCTGCCGCCAGGACTTTGACCACTCCGGCACCACGATGGCCGAGCTACTTCCGGTCTGGGTGCAGTGCGGCTGGCTGCGCGACTTCGTTCTGCAGGAGGAGGTAGACCCCTGAGACTCCAGGTGACGTGGACCCCAGAAACCAAACCAGTCCTTACGAGAGCTTCCCTACCGGCCACACGCCGTTCAGTGTCAGATGCCTTTCCAGAGACCATCGCTTACCTTCTGCACCCTTAGCCTTTCGTCCTGGTTTGATTCGATAACAATGATCCACATGCAACTGAGGATCTGGCTGACCGGCTTGTTGGTGATACCAGGCTCAGTCATGTTTGGGCTGCAGGCGCTGGCGCAGCCCAATGATCCTGCTGCGGGGCTGGAACTCAATCCGGCCCCTTACCACGCTGTGATCGGCAACCCACCAGCTCCAGCGAGCCGCCAAGACCTTGACGACCTGGCCATCCTGCGCTGGAACCAACGCACCCGCACCCCTGAGGGAGTCCTGCACAGCTGGCGCTTCCTGAACAGGAACCTGAGTGTCTTTGATGCCGCCATCGGCACCGACCTAGCCAAGACCGCACCCACCCTGTACGAAGGCCTGCCTGCCTTCCTGGTGCGCGTGGATGCCCTCAAGGACCAGCTCAAGAACGCTGTGGCAAGACCACGTCCCTTTGTGAGCCATCAGGATCTGCAGCCCTGCCTGCCCTTGGAAACGACCTGGTCCTATCCCAGTGGCCACGCCACCTGGTTTGCTGCCGCGGCCTTGCTGCTGGCCGATCTGGTGCCGGAACGTCGTGACCGGCTTATGCCAGTGGGCCTGCAGGGGGGCTATGTCCGTGCCTACTGCGGCGCGCACTACCCCAGTGATGTGGAGGCCAGTCAGCGCCTTGCCCAGGCCATCAGCAAGGAGCTGATCGCTTCTCCCCAATGGCGCACGTTCAAGCAGCAGCTGGCCGGAGAGCGCAGCAAGTTGGTGGTGCCGCCTCCGGCCGGGATCCCCCTGCTGACGGATTGATGGTGGGTGGTGCGGTCTCAGCGGCGATGCGGCTGGCAGGGCTTGCTGGTCTGGCGGCTTCTGCCTTGCTGCCTGCAGCGGCGCGGGCCGTCCCTGAGCTTGTGGTGCTCGTTCGCCATGGGCACAAGGATGTGCCGGTGGACGGTGGGGACAACTACAACCTTTCCGAAACGGGGCTTCTGCAGGCCTTGCGCCTGAGTCACCTGTTGCCTGCCTGCCTGGTGCCGCGGCAGCGGTTGCATCTGGCCAGTTATGGCTTCGATCGCACCACGGGCAAGAACGCACGCAGCTATCAGACCTTGATTCCCCTGGCCGTGGCCACAGGGGTCAACATTCAACTGTTTCAGGAGGCCGACCATCGCTCCGAGCAGATCGGCCGCCAGCTGCTCGCCGATCCCCAGTTGAACGGCGGCGTGCTGGTGGTGGCCTGGGAGCATCGACGCCTGCCGCTGCTCGCCCGGGGGCTTGGCTGGACGCAAATGCCCAGGATCGATGACGACGACTTCGATCGGGTCTGGCTTCTGCGCTATCGCCCGTCCGTCCCTACCCCTGAGGTCACTCTGCTCTCCCAGGCCAGCCTGTTGCAGCAGGACTGCTACCGAACGGTGACGGCCGAAGGCCATCCCCTGCAGCGCCTGGCTGAGCAGCTGCTGGAATCCCTGCACCAGGGGCCTCGCTGAGGCCGCTCATCGCGTTGGTTGAGCCCGGTGTCGCTGGTACGTTCGTGCGCCTTGCGGCGGCTACGGGCCATGACCCGAAAACCCCGTCCCTGGCGCAACGACAAATTCTGCCTGAACTGCGCCTGGTTCCGTCAGCACGGCTGGAGCACAACACCCCGCAGCCGACTCAGGCCGGCAGGCAGGTGAGCACCAGCTGGTCGCGGTGCACCACCGCATCGCCCACCGGCCCCAGCCGGCGGCGCACCTCCTCGCTGCTGAGGCCCATGATGCGGCGCAGCTCCTCGCTGCTCAGGGTGCTCAGGCCCCGTCCCAGTTCGCGGCCATCGCTGGCCAGCACCCGCACGGCGTCACGGCGGGAGAAGTGGCCCTCCACCGCGCGGATGCCCACCGCCAGCAGGGAGGCCCCCTGCTGCAACAGGGCTCGCTCGGCGCCTGCGTCCACCTGCACGCTGCCCTTCACCAGCAGGGCATGGGCCAGCCAGCTCTTGCGGTCGGCCAGGGGGGTGGCGCTGGGCTGGAACACCGTGCCCACCTTCTCGCCGGCGAACAGGGCCTCGAGCACCGCCGGATCGCGGCCATCGGCCAGGCGCACCCGGATGCCGCTGGAGGTGGCGATACGGGCCGCCGCCAGCTTGGTGGTCATGCCACCGGTGCCCCACTGCCCGCCCCCCTCGGCCACGTGGCTGAGGCGCTCCAGTTCGGCCAGGTCGCGCACCTCCTCGATCGGGCTGGCGTCGGCATCGGTGCGGGGGTTGCCGGAGTAGAGGCGGTCGACATCGGTGAGCAGCACCAGTTCATCGGCGCCGATCGCCACCGCCACCAGGGCCGAGAGGGTGTCGTTGTCACCGAAGCGCAGTTCGTCGGTGGCCAGGGTGTCGTTCTCGTTCACCACCGGCAGCACGCCCCAGGCCAGCAGCTGCTCCAGGGTGCGGCAGGCATTCTGGTAACGGCGCCGGGAGGCCAGATCGCTGCGGGTGAGCAGCACCTGGGCCACCGCCAGCCCCCGCACGGCGAAGGCCTCCTGGTACAGGCCCATCAGCCGGCCCTGGCCCACGGCGGCGGCGGCCTGCAGGGCCACCACCTCGGTTGGGCGCCGACTGAAGCGGAGCGCCTCGCAGCCCAGGCCCACCGCCCCACTGGTCACCAGGGCCAGGCGGTCGCCCCGGCGCTGCTGCCGGCCGAAGCTGGCCGCCAGATCGGCGATCACCGCCGCCGTGGGCCGCTCAGGGGAGCCCCGCAGCAGACTGGTTCCCACCTTGATCACGCGCCGCAGTCCCCCGCCGGCGCTCGCAAACGTGCTGGAGCTTGCCATCAGCCGGGAACCGAACCCATCCAGCGGGCCATGCGCAGCTCCAGGTTCTGCAGTCGGTCCTGGCGGCAGGGCTCGCCGTCGGGGTCGATGGGCTTGACCAGCACGGTGAACAGACCCATGCGGTTGCCCACCAGCACATCGGTGAACAGCCGATCTCCCACCAGGGCCACCTGGCCGGGGGCGAGGTCGAGTTCCAAGAGCACCTTGCGCAGGGCCGCCCGCCGCGGCTTGCCCGCTGAAGTGGTGTAGGGAAGACCCATCGTGTCGGCCACCGCACCGATGCGGCGCCGGGAGGGGTTGTTGCTGAGCAGATGCAGGGGCATACGCTCGCGGGCATGGCGCAGCCACAGCTCAGCCTGGACGGGCATGGTGGCCTGGCGGCGGGGCAACAGGGTGCGGTCCACGTCCAGAACCAGGGCGCGAATGCCACGGTCGACCAGCTCCTGCAGGGGCAGGTGGGCCAGGGATGTCCCCGGCAGCCAGTCGGGCGTGAGCAGGTCGCGCAACATCAGTCGTCGCTCTCCCGTTCGTCGAGCTCGGCCTCGATGCGGGGCTGGACCCGCTCGAATTCCTCTCCTTCCACCATCACCGCGTCGGCCCCCTCCATGCGGGCCACCACGAAGAACGGATCCAGGGGGATGTAGAGGCCGTACTCCTCATCGCCGGCCATGAAGCTCACCAGCAGTTCGTAGGTCTCGCTGTCGTCGTCACCCTCCTCATCCTCGAGTTCATCGGGATCGGGTTCTTCCAGTTCTCCGCTGACGGTGAGGGTGACGGCGGAACGGACCAGGATCAGGTCGTGTTCCTGCAGCACCACATCCGCCACTGACAGGATCGGCTCGGTGGCCGCGAGGGTCTCGATCAATTCGGGGTCATCCTCCTCCCGCAGCCGAAACAGGCAGACCGGGGTGTCCACCGGCGTCAGCAGGGCGTAATCGTGGCCATCAAGGGGAATCAGCTGCTCCAGGAAACACAGCAGCTGCCGGCCGCTGCCGTCCCGCACCTGCACGGTGGGCACGTCGCCGGAGCCCGTCATCGCAGGGGGATCGGAGGCCATCAAGAACAAGCGGGTGCACTCAGGATGAATCAGCACCGGCCCAAGTGCCTACAGCAATGGCCGCCGGGGCGACCGGATCGTCCGTGAGCGCCGTCAGGTTGAGCGGTTCAGGGCCCTCCCGCAGCCATTGCTCCAGCAGCAGCAACGCCGCGGCGCTGTCGAGTCGGCCGCTGCGGTCGCCGTGCAGCCCGAAGCGCTCGCCCGCCGCCCAGCTGCTGGCGTGCTCATCCACCCAGGCCAGGGGCAGGGGCTGTCCAAGGGCCTGCAGGGCCCGGGCGAGCCGCAGGCCGTAGCGGCGGCAATGGATCCCCTGCGGGGTGGGCCGCTGGCTGGCATCCAGGGGCAGCCCCACCACCAGCGCCTCGACCCGCCGCTGGCGCAGCAGGGCCAGCAGTTGGGTGAGGTCGGCCTGGAACTCACCCCGGGCCAGGGCCGGCAGCGGCGTCACCGTGACCCCCAGCGGATCGCAGCCGGCCAGGCCGATGCGGCGGCGCCCCACATCAAGGGCCAGCACCGATCGCGGCCGGGGCGGGGCCATTCAGCGCGGCAGCAGGGGCGCCGTGGGCAGGCTGCCGAGGGGACCGCTGGGGGTGGGCATGGGCCGCCGCCGAGGCTGAAGTTGCTCCAGAACCGCTTCGAGGCGCCGGGCCGCTCGCTTGGCCGGCTGGCCCTCCTGGCGCCGCCAGACGCTGCGAGCCATCAACACCTCCTCGCCATGGGCCTCGGCCCCGAGGGCCTGCAGCCAGCTCTGGCGGTCGCCGTCGCTCACCTCGCAGCGCAGCCAGAGGCTCGTGCCCCCCTTGGCGAGGCTGTGCAGCAACGATTCGGCCGCCGCCCCGAGCAGGTGGCCCCAGCCGGGGTGGATGCTCAGCTCCACCGCCTGGCCGCCGCCGGGGTGCTCATCGAGCCAGCGCACGCCCGCCACCGCCTCATTGCGCACGGCATCCACCAGCATCCAGCCATGGCTGCGGCTCTGGTCGAGCAGGTCTTCGATGCGCCGGTCCTGGAGCTGGCGCAGATGGGCCGGGCAGGTGGCCTGCTCCAGGTGCCACAGCAACGGGGCCGTGCGGCGGTTGAGTTGACGCAGCTGCAGATCGGCAGGGGGAAGCGGGACGGCGCGATCCACCCCTGGCTGCCAGCGCCAGAGGCGATCGGTGCGCTGGGGCTGGAAGCCCTGCTCCCGCAGGGTCGCCAGCCGGGACGTGTCGAGGCTGGAGGCGGTGGCGATCCAGCTGGCGGCGCCCTTCACCCGACCGATGGCCTGGCGCAGCAGATCCCCAGCCAGGGCCGCCCTGCCGGGGGCGGAGAAGTCTGGAGACGCCCCTTGCGTGGCAGCCAAGGCCAGGCGCAGATGCTGTACCTGCCAGCAGCTGCCGCTGCGGTTGAGCCGCCGGGAGACGATCAACCCCAAGGCTTGCTGGCGGGTGAGCCCCTGGCGTTGCAGCGCCACCAGCACCTGGGCAGCCAGGGGGCGGCGGCTGGTGAGCGCCTTCAGCAACTGCTCCGGCAGGGCCAGCAGCAGCGAGCGCTGCAACAGCGGCTGCAGGGGCAGGAAGCCCGGATCATCCAGCAAGGGAAGGTGCCAGCCCTGCAGGGGCTCCACCGTCCAGCTCGGGGAGGGTCTGCCCTGGGCAGGCACTGGCACGGCAGGCACTGGCACGGCAGACGACGAAGGGGTGGGGGGCGGCGCGGGAACGCGAAACGTGACGTGGGCGTTGAACGCACCATGGTCATGGACACTCTACGCGGGACGCACCAAAACGAGGGGCGTGCGCTCGTTGGCATTGCCGGCAGGGTTGGGACGCAGGGCCCGCATCAGCAGGGCCTCGTCGGTGCCGCCGCTGGCGGCCAGCACCTTCACCCGTCCCAGGTCGTTCACGTCCACCACCGCCACGGCCACCCCGAGGGCCGCCGCCATCCGCTCGCACCAGGCCGCCGGCTGGTCCGGGCCCAGCACGATCGTCTGGTCGTAGGGGGGAGTGGTGCCGGTGATGTCATCGATCAGGCGGGCCTGCTCCCCGGCCAGGCGATAGAACCAGCCCTTGCTGCCCACCAGCTTCAGGGCGGTGCCCACCAACCAGGCCCCCAGCACCCGGACCGGACCCGACACATCGATCAAGCTCTGCAGCCCGCAGGCCGTGGCCAGGGAGCTGGTGGGGTGAAACGCCCGGCACAGCAAGCGGGCCAGGCAGGAGGGCTCCACCGTCGACGGATGGTGGTACCGCCCCTGGATCACCGCCAGGGGGGTCTCGCCGATGGTGAGCACGTCACCGGGCTGCAGCAGGCCATCGGTGTAGCGCCGCAGCACGTCGAGGGAGTCGTCGAGCACGCCCAGGAGATGGGTACGCACCGGCAGCACCCGGCAGCCCTCCCCCTGGCGCCAGCCGGGGGCGGCCGGGTCGCCCGGTTCTGGCTTTTGCAGGGGCATCAGGATCCCCTGGCGCCGCTGCAACCGGCCGAAGGGTCCGTAGTTCACCCAGTGGATGTCCATCCAGAGGGTGTCGAGCACGCTTTCGAGATCCACGCCGGCGGGTCCGGTGAGGTTGAGGCGGATATGGGCGGCGGTGGTCTTGCGGCCCTTGACGATGTAAGCGGCCCAGTAACCGTCGGGGCGGGCTTCCTCATCCGGATGCTGAGGCGTGATGCGCAGCTCGTGGCGCACCTGGCTCGCATCACTGCGGCCCAGCACGGTGGGCACCAGCGTGATCTCCGGCACCATCACCTCCATGCGGGGATGGGGGTTGCGGATGCGGATCTCCCCGGTGATCTCCAGGCCCTGGGCCCGGCGGCGCACCTGGAAGGCGCCGGGCAGCAGCTGCAGCGGGGAGGCCGGCCGCAGGCGGTGGCGCAGTTCGAGCACCACCAGCCCCAGGCCGAGGAGCAGCAGCAGAACCAGCAGGAAAGAAACGGGGAACGGCAAGCCGATACGTCAGGGAATGTCCGGCCGGAGCGTAGATGCACCCGTGGACCTAGTTTCGGCCCCATGCAACCGGCAGGGCCCTGGCATGCGCAAGACCTTCGTGCTCGACACCAATGTGCTGCTGCATGACCCCCAGGCCCTGAACCGCTTCGAAGACAACCAGGTGGTGATCCCGATCGAGGTGGTCGAGGAGATCGACCGCTTCAAGCGGGACCCTTCCGAGAAGGGCCGCAACGCCCGTCAGGTGTCCCGCCTGCTCGACCAGCTGCGCGAGAAGGGAAACCTGGCCGAGGGCGTGCCGATCAATGACAACAGCGGCGGCACCTTGAAGGTGGTGTTCTGCCGCAGCGAGACCCTGCGCCAGCTGCCCCCCGAGCTGAAGGCGGGCAACGGCGACAACAACATCCTGGCGGTGGCGCTGGAGCAGCGGCTGCAGGAGGTGGTGGGCGGCCAGGCGCCGGTGGTGCTCGTCACCAAGGACACCAACCTGCGCATCAAGGCCGATGCGGTGGGCTTGATCGCCCAGGACTACACCACCGACAAGGTGGACATGGCCGACCTCTATCCCGGCTTCAGCGAGCGCTGGGTGGATGCCGAGCTGATGGACCAGGTGAAGGCCGGCGACGGCCTGCCGGCGGACGCCATCCCCGAACAGTCCGTTCCCGTCTCACCGCTGCAGGCCAACGAAGGGGTGACCCTCGTCGACCTGGCCCAGCCGGCGCACACCCTGCTGGCCCGCTACAACGGCCGCACCGGAACCCTGCAACCGCTGCAGAAGTCAGCCAAGGCCAAGATGGGGCGCATCCAGCCCCGCAACCGGGAGCAGGCCTTCGCCCTCGATCTGCTGCTCGATCCGGCGGTGGCCCTGGTGACGCTGGTGGGCAAGGCCGGCACCGGCAAGACCCTGCTCGCCCTGGCGGCGGGCCTGCATCAGGTGGCCGATGAGCACCTCTACGAACGCCTGCTGGTGACCCGCCCGGTGATCTCCCTGGGTAAGGAGATGGGCTTCCTGCCCGGGGATCTCGAGGAGAAGATGGCCCCCTGGATGCAACCGATCGTCGACAATCTCGACTTCCTCCTCGGTGGCGAGGACGCCCAGCCCGCCCGGGGCAGCCACCGGCCGGCGCGCAG
Source organism: Cyanobium sp. Cruz-8D1 (assembly GCF_024345975.1). Lineage (GTDB taxonomy): Bacteria > Cyanobacteriota > Cyanobacteriia > PCC-6307 > Cyanobiaceae > Cyanobium. Next base: position 82,294 of record NZ_JAGQCD010000010.1, read on the forward strand.
CAACTGGAGCGACCTCAAGGGCATGGGCCTGCTGGAAGTGGAGGCGATCAGCTACATCCGTGGCCGCTCGATCCCCCGGCAGTTCATGGTGGTGGATGAGGCCCAGAACCTCACCCCCCATGAAGTCAAGACGATCGTCACCAGGGTGGGCGAAGGCACCAAGATCGTGCTCACCGGCGACCCCTACCAGATCGACAATCCCTACGTGGATGCGGAGAGCAATGGGCTCACCTGGCTGGTGGAACGCTTCAAGGGCCAGCTGCTTTCGGGCCACATCACCCTGATGCGGGGGGAACGCTCCGAGCTGGCGGAACTGGCGGCCAATCTGCTCTGAGACCCCTCACGGCTGGAGTCACGGAGAGCGGCAACGCCACGCGGTGACAGCAATTGAGAAAGGTGCAGGTGATGGCGCCTGTCACGGCGACATGCATCCTGGCCTGGCGGTGAGTCTGGCCTGCTGGCAATCCCATGCAGAGGACTCCTGTGGCGTCTCCCGACCAGCGACGACTGTCAATCTGTCTGGTTAAAACACCATTACAGAACTGGCTCGCCCCGCCGGAGGGTTGCGCAACCATGACCGGCAGCTGCACGAGTGAGAACCCAGAAGATCAGGAAAAGTGGAAGCAGGAGATCTCAGGCAGGCCCCAGTCCTGTCCAACCATCGGCCGTAACGCCGACTACCGCAGCATCGATCGCCTGAGCAGGGAACCCACTGGAGACGTTACCCCCGGTGGGTGCATCATTTCAAAGTCCTGCACAATTCACGGTTGATCCAGGGGAAATCAAGGCAGGCCGTCCTCAGACCATCTGCTCGGGCCTGACCCAGCGATCGAACTCCTCGCCACTGATCTCCCCCAGCACCAGGGCCGCCTCCCGCAGGCTGAGCCGGTGCTGGTGGGCATGGCGGGCGATGGCGCAGGCGCGGTCATAGCCGATGGCCGGGGTCAGGGCGGTCACCAGCATCAGGCTGCGGTCGCGTTGGGCTTCGATGTGCTCCACATCCGCCCGCAATCCCTCGATGCAGAGTTCCCGGAACGTGCCACAACTCCCCGCCAGCAGGTCAATGCTCTCCAGCAGGTTGTGGGCGATCAGGGGCTTGAACACATTCAGTTCGAAGTTCCCCTGACTGGCGGCCATCTGGACGGCGGTGTTGTTGCCCATCACCTGCACGGCCACCATGGTGAGGCTCTCACATTGGGTGGGATTCACCTTGCCGGGCATGATGCTGGAGCCTGGTTCGTTTTCAGGCAGCACCAGCTCCCCAAGGCCGCAGCGAGGCCCGCTGGCCAGCCAGCGGATGTCATTGGCGATCTTCATCAAGCTGCCCGCCAGCACCGTCAGGGCCCCATGGGCCGCCGCCAGCCCCTCCTGGCCGGCGAGGGCCTGGAACTTGTCGGGGGCACTGGTGAACGGCAGGCCGATACGCTCCGCCAGCTGGGCCGCCACGGCTTCGCCGAAGCCGGCCGGAGCATTCAGCCCGGTGCCCACCGCCGTACCCCCGATGGCCAGTTGCAGCACCTGGGGCAGGGTGGCCCGCAGACTGGCCAGTCCCAGCTCCAGCTGGGAGGCGTAGCCACCGAATTCCTGGCCAAGGCTGAGGGGGACCGCGTCCTGGAGGTGGGTGCGCCCGATCTTGACCAGGCCAGCGTAGGCCGTCGCCTTGGTCCGCAGGGCGGCGATCAGGGCCTCCAGGCTGGGGATCAGGCGCTGGTGCAGCGCTAGCGCCACGGCGATGTGCATCGCCGTGGGAAAGGTGTCGTTGCTCGACTGGCTCAGGTTGACGTGGTCGTTCGGGTGGACCGGCAGCTTGCTGCCAAGAACGCCGCCAGTGGCGGCGATCGCCCGGTTGGCGATCACCTCGTTGACGTTCATGTTGGTCTGGGTGCCCGATCCGGTTTGCCAGACCCGCAACGGGAACTCAGCATCAAGCCGGCCACCGCTCACCTCGTCAGCTGCCGCCACGATCAGCGCCGCCAGGAGATCGGGGAGCACGCCTTTTGCGGCGTTCACCTCAGCGCAGGCGGCCTTGAGCTGGCCAAAGGCGTGGACCACCGCGATCGGCATCGGCGCGCCGAAGGGGAAGTTGCGCAACGAACGCTGGGTCTGGGCCCCCCAGTAGTGGTCGGCCGGCACCTCCACCGGGCCGAGGCTATCGGTTTCGGTGCGGGTGGCCGGCATCAGCGGGAGGCCACCACTTCGCTGTTGAGTTCGTTGAAGCTCATGGTGGCGCTGTTGCCCGAGCCAGGCGCCATCGGGAGGCCGGTGGCCTCGCTGACGGCGGCGTTGATGGCATCGACACTCACCTGACCGTGGCGATCGAAGACCACCCGGCCATCGCTGCCGATCACCACCACCTGGGGAATCAACCCGTCCCAGTAATGGGCCGGATCCGCAGCGCCGCCATCGGGCCGATTCTGGAGCGGATCGGTGACCAGGGGGATCAGGTCGATGCCGTTGCCCCAGAGGCGCTGCAGCTCCGACACCACCGGGGCGAACTGCTTACTGACGCTGCTGTCGTCGAGGTAGTAGACGACCACTGCCACCCGATGGTCCGCCAGGGACCGGGCCAGGCTGCTGCGGGGCGGCACCAGGGAGCCGTTGCCGGCGTAGAGGGCGAAAATATTGCCGTCGTAGTGGTCGTTCTCGAGGCTGGCCGCCGCCGGGCCAGGGGACCAGACCAGGCCCATCGCCACGATCAGCAGCAGGGCCAAGAGGCTGGCGAAGGGCCGGGACAGCAAACGGGGCAAGGGGAAGCGGGCGTCTGGGGTCATTGTGCCCTGCACACAGGCCGCCTCAGTTGCGGTTGAGGCTCCGGCCCATGCCCTGGACGATGCCGCGACCCACCAGGCCGATCGCCTTGCCCAGCACCTGGGTCAGCAGCACCACCAGCAGATCACCCAGGCGCTTCAACAGGCTCTGGAGCTGGGGACCCAGGGCATCGCGGGCTTCCAGGGCCAGCGTGACCGCCTGCTGCACCCAGCCAAGCTGACGCAGTTCGGCGTCGCGGGGCTCGGTGAGATCGACAGAATCGATCGCGCCGGCCCCGAGGCGGAACAGGGGGCGCCGGCTCTCATAGAGGTGGACCGGCCGGTCGAACCAGCTGGTCCAACGCTGCTGGGCATTGAGCTGGTTGCGCAGCCGCTCCAGGTTGCGGGTGGCCAGCAGCTCAGGACGCAACAGATAGCGGCGCAGTTCCGGCCATTCGGCACAGGCCGCCAGCACCTCGGCGCTGATCAGCTCGGCACTGCGCACCAGCCAATTGCTGAGCAGCAGTTCCAGGTAAAGAACGGCCTGGGGTTCATCCGGGGCCAGCAACTGGCCATCCACCAGCAGCGGACGGGCCTGCAGCAGAGGCGTCAGCATGGCCAGCGGATCGGGCAGCTCCAGGTCCTCGGCGGCAAACTCGCTGCGATGCAGAAGCGTCTCCGCCACGGGGCAGAGCTGGCCGGCCATGGGCAGCTGCACGTAAGAGCCGGCCATGTGGCGCAGGGCCTGCTGGCGCAGCTCCGGTTGCAACTCCTTCCAGAGCCGCTCCAACTGCTCGCCGCGGGGATCGTCCTGCAGCAGTCGGCGGCGCAGCCGGTCGAACTGCTCCAGCAGTCCCAGCAGCAGATCGCTGCGACGGGAGGCGTGGAGACCGTCAAGGGCCAGGAGCTGGCCGCTGTTGTTGCTGGGGCCGGCGGCAGCGGCCTGCGTCAGCCGTTCCCGCAGGGCCTCCCAGAGTCCCTCGGCCGTGCGCTGGCGCAGGGTGATCGCCACTGCATGGCCTGAGCCCGAAGCCTGGCTGCCCGTCGTGGTGGGGGAAACGGGCTCCTCGACAATGGGCTGGCTCCAGGCCAGGCTGACCGGCCCCCAAAGCCACTGCAACAATCGACGGGCCTGCCGTAGTTCCCGCACCCGGCCCTCCAGCAGCAGCAGCGGCAGCAGCTGGGCCGGCGGTGGATCAAGCAGGCGCAGACAGAGGCGAAGCTCAGCATCGATCTGCTGCAGGCCACTCAGAAGCAACCACTGACCCAGGCCCATGGGCATGGCATGGGTGGCGTCAGAAGTCTGGTGGGCAGCACCGATGGCCAGCACCCGTCCGCCGGCCAGCACGGTGCTGACGGCCTCCCGCAGGCTGTCGGCGTCGGCCTGCTCGATCAGGCCCTGGGCCGGCAGCTGCAGCAGAACATCGCTGGCATAGGGATGGTGATCCGGCAGCAGCAGCAGCAGCGGCGCCGGATGCCAGCGTTCCAGCAGGCGGCGGCTCTCGGCGTCGAGCGCCTGGGGTTCAGGGAGGACGCCGAGGCACCAGACGATGAGCTGGGGTGAGCCCTGCAACGCGTCAGCGTCCACCACCCGACAACCGCTCCATCCGCTGGCCTCGCCGCCGGTGGCGGGGGCCTCAAGCCAGCTGGTCAGGCCCGCCCGCTGCAGGGGTTCGGCGAACAGCAGCAGCTGGGGGAGGGGCTGTGCCGGACGTCGAGGCACGTTGTCAGGGGAAGAATGGGCCGACCTTAACCAAGCCGGCCGCTTTTCTCCAGTGCTGGCCGGGGATGGCCGGAGAGGTGCAAGGTGTACGACTCGATCGCGAACCCGGTCTGCGCTTCGATCTGCTGCAGGAGGTTGGCGGGAAGCAGCACATCCAGGTCAAGAATCTCACCCGATTGGGTGCAGGTGAGATGGCTGTGGGGGTCGGCGCGATAGCCATAAAGTCGGCCATTGGCCCGCTCGAGGCATTCGATCACGCCGGCCGATTGCAAGGCTTCAAGATTCTGATAAACAGAGGTGTGGCCGATGTGGCGCCCCTGATCGTTGAGCTTCTCGAAAATATCCCGGGCGGAAAGATGGCTTTTATCGGCCCACAACAGATCGAGCACCATGCGCCGCTGGCGGCTCAGGCGCATGCCCAGATCGCGGCAGCGCCGGTAGGCCTCCTCCACGTGGCTCGGAGCTGGCGGCACCAATGGACGATCACCAGCCTCGCCACGGCGGTTGCCGCCCGTGGAGGAGGAGGTGGTCGTGGTGGGATGCAACCGCTGCCTCCGTAAATGCTTGGTCTGTTATAGGGCAGATGCACCAACACCTGCTTAGGCCACGCCTACTGCCGGCGGCTCTGCCAGCGACCGCTTTCAGGCGATCGGCAGCTGCAAGGGATCCTGGAGCCGCTGCTCCCCGATGGCCTGCAGGGCCTCGGCCAGATCCACCCGGCCGTCGTACAGAGCCCGTCCCACGATCACCCCCGTCACACCGTGGGGTTCCAGGCTCAGCAGGCTGAGCAGATCGGTGAGACAGCCCACGCCCCCTGAAGCGATCACCGGCAGGGAGGAGGCCTGGGCCATGGCCCGCAGGGCCGCCAGGTTGGGGCCCTCGAGGGTGCCGTCGGTGGCGATGTCGGTGCTGATGATCGCCGCCACGCCCGTGCCCTCAAGGCTGGCGGCCAGCACGGTGGCTTCCATCGTGCTCTGCTCGATCCAGCCGCGGGTGGCCACCATGCCCTCCTTGGCATCGATTCCCACCACGATCCGGCCGGGATGGCGGCCGGCCAGGCGGCGCACCAGCTCCGGATCCTCCACGGCGACCGTGCCGAGGATCACCCGGTCCAGACCCCAGCCCAGAAGCTGCTCGACCCGTTCCGCCGAGCGCACGCCTCCCCCCAGCTGCACCGGAATCGAGAGGGCCGCGGCGATGGCCTGCACGGCGCCGTCGTTCCCGGCGGTTCCGCTCCTGGCCCCATCGAGATCCACCAGGTGCAGCCGCGTGGCCCCCTGGCGCTGCCACTCCAGGGCCTGGGCCACGGGGTCGTCGTTGAAGCGGGTGACACGGTCGTAGTCGCCCTGATGCAAACGCACGCAATGCCCGTCGAGCAGATCAATGGCAGGAATGACTTGCATGACCAGGGGACAGGGCCGCTCGTGGATCCATCCTGTGCCATGACGCTGCCCAAGCGCCCTGACCCGATGACGCTCTCCGCTCCCGCGCTCGCAGCTGATGACTGGCGCCGCCTCAGGGATGCGCTCCGCTACCAGGGCAGAGATCTGCATCACCGCTCCTATGCGGTGACATCCCGGCGACGGGAGCTGCTCTGGGAGGAAATGGACCGCTGCCTGGCGCTGGCCGATCGCATCGAGGCCCACCTGGAGCAGCTCAGCACGACCGGAGCCGATCCGCAGCCGGAAACGACGTAACTTGCCCCCATCCGCGGGCGACCTCACTCGCCAGGCCCCCATCCCTCCCCGATGTCGCCGCTGCGGCTGCTCGCTGTCCTGCTGCTGATCGCCTGCTGCCGGCCGGCCCGGGCCCAGCCCCTGGCGCCCCCTCCGCTGGCGCCACCGGCGCCGCCGCCGCGCTCCCTGCTGGGTCCCGACGGTCCCGATCCCCGCGACCGGCCGCCCCCTCTGGCGCCCCCCAGTTCGGTGATTGCACCGATCAACCGTCCCGATGCCCGTCTGGAGGCGGCGCTGCGGGCTCGCTTGTTTGCCGGCCCGGTGGCAGCCAGCCCGGCGGCGTCCGGCGATCCCGATCAGACCGAGTGGGAGCAGGCCCGAGCCACGGCCCAGCGCCCCGCCTGCGCCGATGTGGGGCCCCTGCGCTACCTGCACAACCGCATCGATCTCGACGGCGACGGCCGGCTGGAGACCGTGGCGGTGGTGGTGGGCTCCTTCGCCTGTGCCAGCGGCGGCTGCAGCCTGCTGGTGTTCCGTGACGTCGACGGCGCGCTGGAACTGGTGGCGGAGAGCGGCCTGTTCCAGTCGCCCCTGAAGGTGATCAGCAACCGCCACCGCGGCTGGCTGGATCTCACCCTGCCCGCCAGCCTGCACGGCGCCCCCGACGGGGTGATGGAGCTGCGCTTCGATGGCCGCACCTACCAGCCCGTGCCGCTGCCAGGGACAGAAGGCCCCGCCTCCGGGCCACCGGGAACGGTGGTGCTGGAACTGCTGCCCCTGCCCTTCGAGCGACTGGGCCACCCCCTCCCCTGCGGACCCTGATCCCGGCCGGCCGCTTGAATGGCGCTCACCGATGCGGCTTGGCGATGAGGATCCTGGTGATGGGCGGTACCCGCTTCGTGGGTCGCCCCCTGGTCGGCCGCCTGCTGGCCGCCGGCCACCAGCTCAGCCTGTTCACCCGCGGGCGCCAGCCCGTACCGGAAGGGATTGAACACCTGCAGGGCGACCGCAGCAGCGCCGAGGGCCTGGAGGTTCTGCAGGATCGCCCCTTCGATGTGATCATCGACAGCTCCGGCCGCGCCCTGGAGGACACCCGCCAGGTGATCGCGCGCACCGGCCCCCCTGCCCACCGGCTGGTGTACGTGAGCTCGGCCGGTGTGTACGCCGACAGCGAGCTCTGGCCCCTCGACGAGGAATCGCCCACCGATCCCCAGAGCCGCCACGCCGGCAAGCTGGACACGGAAGCCTGGCTGCGCCTGGAGGGCATCCCCTTCACCAGCTTCCGGCCCACCTACATCGTGGGGCCGGGCAACTACAACCCGGTGGAGAGCTGGTTCTTCGATCGGATCGTGCACGGCCGGCCGGTGCCCCTCCCCGGTGACGGCAGCACCATCACCCAGCTGGGCCATGTGGCCGACCTGGCCGCCGCCATGGCCCGCTGCATTGAGGTGGAGGCCGCCACCAATCGGATCTACAACTGCACCGGCTCCCAGGGCATCAGCTTTCGGGGCTTGGTGGCCGCCGCCGCCCGGGCCTGCGGCACCGATCCGCAGAGGGTGGAGATCCGCAGCTTCGATCCCGCCGGCCTCGACAAGAAGGCCCGCAAGGCGTTCCCGCTGCGCCTGGCCCATTTCCTCACCGACACGCACCGGGTGCGGCGGGAGCTGGCCTGGGAGCCGGCCTTCGACCTGGAGGCCACCCTCGCCGACAGCTACACCAACGACTACGCCCTGCGCCCCGCCGCCAGCCCCGATTTCAGCGCTGATGCGGCGTTTCTGGGGTGAAGGTCTGACGGGCCCGCAGGTACCCCAGGGCCGAGCTGAGCGCCAGCAGCAGCGACGGCCAGAACAGCCACCAGCCGGCGTTATGCAGCAGGCGCACCAGTGGAGCGCCCTGGCCCAGGCCCCAGGCGGGCGGCCAGAGCAGAAGCAGCAGGGAGAGGAACTGCAGGATCGTCTTGGCCTTGCCCCCCAGCGAGGCGGGGCCGCCGCTGCCCTGGCCGGCCCTCCAGCCGGAGATCAGCAGCTCCCGGGCCAGCAGCAGCCACACCGCCCACAGGGGCAGGCCGCCCGTGTGCGCCAGCCACAGCAGCGGGGCGCTGATCAGGATCTTGTCGGTGAGCGGATCAAGCCGGGCCCCCCACACCGACCCACCGCCGGCCCGACGGGCCAGGGCGCCATCGGCCCAGTCGCTGAGGCCGCCCAGCAGCAGCAGCACCCAGGCCAGGGCGGGCCGGCCGCCGGCCAGGGCCAGCAGCAGGGGCAACCCCAGCACGGCCCGGGCAAGCGTCAGCAGGTCGGCGAGGCGTCGCAGGGGAGGGTCCCGTTCACCAGCAGAATGCCATCACCGAGGAGATCCGCATGGTCGTCGAGCGCAGCGTGGCCGAAGTGATGACCAGCCCCGTGCTGAGTGTCGCCACCACCACGCCCCTGCAGGAGGCCGTGCAGCTGATGAGCGACCACCACATCAGCGGCCTGCCGGTGCTCGATGAGCTCGGAGCGCTGGTGGGGGAACTCAGCGAGCAGGACCTGATGGTGCGCGAGAGCGGCTTCGATGCCGGGCCCTACGTGATGCTGCTCGATGCCGTGATCTACCTGCGCAACCCGCTCGACTGGGACAAGCAGGTGCACCAGGTGCTGGGCAGCACCGTGGGCGACGTGATGGGCTCCAAGCCGCACAGCTGCCCCGCCAGCACCTCCCTGCCCCAGGCCGCCCGCCAGCTGCACGACCGCGGCACCCAGCGGCTGTTCGTGGTCGATGAGCAGGAGGGCCTGGTGGGGGTGCTCACCCGCGGCGACGTGGTGCGGGCGCTGGCCGCCGAAAGCTGAGGCCACTCCGTCGGGGGGTGGGGCCCCAGGGCACCACCGTGCCCTCGGCCACCAGCCAGAGCACCTCGCCCTCCGGGCAGGGGTGGCCGCCGGTGAGCTGGCCGAAGGCCGGCAGCACCAGCTGCTCGGCCGTTGGGTCGTAGGCGAAGCAGGGAAGACGCAGTCGGTCGGATCCGCCACCGATCAGAGCGACCGGGTGGCGATGGCCGCAGAGATTCAGGTGGCCGGCCCGGGGCTCGGGGGCATGGCTCAGCCACAGGGGTCCCAGGGCCAGCGACGGCTCCTGCTCCAGACCCTCGAGCCAGCAACCCCGCTCGTGGTTGCCACCGATCAGCCGCAGGGGGCAGCCCAGCAGCTCAGGCAGGGCCCGCAGCTTCTGGCGCAGGTCGGCCGTCAGGCCCAGCCGGCTGTGGATCAGATCCCCCAGCACCAGCACCTGGGCGGGCCCGTGGGTGTGGGCCAGCGCCAGCAGGGCGTTGAAAGTGGCCCCGTCGCCATCGCTGGGGAGCGGGATGCCCTGGCTCTGGAAGCTCTCCGCCTTGCCCAGGTGCAGATCCGCCACCAGCAGGACCCCTAGCTGCGGATCCCACACGGCCCGTTCAGCCAGCAGCTGCAGCCGGTGACCCCGCCAGAGAAACTCGGCCGAACCTGACGCGTTCATGGTGAATCCGTCAACGTGCCGATGGGACCGGGCAAGGAGAGAGCCCCCCCATCGTCTCCGACGACAATCAACACAGCGCGTGGTCTCCGATGACGTCAAGCCAGCCGGAGGCCAGCACCGACCCGAGGGCCTGCCTGCTGCGGCTGGCCCCCTACCTGCTGGGCCGCACCCGCCGCGGGGTGGTCGGCAGCAGCCGCTATGCCCAGAAGCTGCGGGACGCCATCCGCGCCGCCTCCGCCGATGCCAGCGGGCGGGCCGTGCTGATCAGCGGCGAGCCTGGCCTCGAGAAGGACAACCTGGTCGCCCTGATCCACTTCGGCTCAAAGGCGCGCAAGCAATTGCTGGTGCGCCTCAACTGCGCCCTGCTCCGCCCCGATGGTGCCGAACTGTTCGCGGCCCCCGCCGGCGGCGTCGCCCTGATCGACTGCATCGGCGCTGGCGGGCTGCTGCTGGATCAGGTCGACCGTGCCGCCCCGGCCCTGCGGCCCGCCCTGCTGGAGCTGGCCCGCAGCGGCCGCTGGCGCTCCCCGGATGGGGACCACGCCGAGCATGTCTTCGCCGGCCGCGTGTTCCTCACCGCCGAGACGAGCGCACCTGATTTCGATGCCCTCGGCTGCCAGATCCGCGTGCCGCCTTTGCGGGTGCGGCGCCAGGACCTGGGTGAATGGCTCCGCTACGGCGTACGCCAGAAGGCCCTCAGCCTCGGCTGGAGCCAACCGCCGGCCGTGGGGGAGGGGCTGGTGAAGCGCCTTCAGACCTACGACTTCCCGGGCAACGTGCGGGAGCTGCTGGAGCTGATCGAACGGGCCCTGCGCCAGTGCAGCGGCGACCACCCGGAAGAGCTGCCCGAGGACGTGTTCTGGACCCTGCGGCGGCCCCAGCGGGCCCGCTTCGATCTCTGGCGCTGGAAACCCTGGTTGCGCAACGCCATGCGCTCACCCCTGCTCTGGAACGCCGTGCTGTTCGGGGTGGTGAGCTGGGTGTTCGTCCTGGTGAACCTGTGGCTCTGGTGGGGGCCCCAGGACCGCGGCCACAACCTCTTCTGGGCCTGGTGGTGGCCCCTGATCCTGCTGGGCTATCCCGTGGTGGGCCGCCTTTGGTGCTCCTTCTGCCCGTTCATGGTCTGGGGTGAGATCAGCCAGCGGCTGGCCAAGCGGTTGGGCTGGCAGCCGGCCCGCTGGCCGCGGGGCGACACCGACCGCTGGGCGGCGCCCCTGCTGGCGGCCGGCTTCGCGGCGATCCTGCTGTGGGAGGAACTGGGCGACTTGCGCAACAGCGCCCGGCAGAGCAGCGCCCTGCTGCTGCTGATCACCGCCGGGGCCGTGGTCGGCTCGCTGCGCTTCGAGAAGCGTTTCTGGTGCCGTTACCTCTGTCCGGTGGGGGGCATGAACGGCCTGTTCGCCAAGCTGGCGATCAGCGAGCTGCGGGCGGAGGCGGGCACCTGCAGCGGCAGTTGCAGCAGCTACGCCTGCTTCAAGGGGGGCCCGGCGGAAGGGGAAGGACTGGCTACCGCCGGCTGCCCCCTGGCCACCCATCCGGCCCACCTCACGGACAACCGCAACTGTGTGTTGTGCCTCACCTGTGCCCAGGCCTGCCCGCACCGCTCGGTGCAGCTGCGCCTGCGCCCCCCCGCCGCCGATCTGCAGCGGGACATGGCGCCACCGGCCGGGGAGGCCGGGCTGATCCTGGTGCTGGCGGGCGGTGTCTGCCTGCGGCACTTGCAGCGGTTGCTGGGCTGGCTGCCCCTGGCGCCGGATCTGCTGGAGCAGGGTCCGCTGCTGGCTCGTCTGGCCTTCGCCGCCCTGGCACTGACCCTGCCGGCGGGGCTGTGGCTGCTGCTGCGGCCCCTGCTAGGGCGGCTGCGCCCGGCCAGCTCCAGCTGGCTGCTGCTCTACGCCCTGCTGCCGTTGCTGTGGGCCCTGCTGCTGGCCCAGCATCTGCCGATGGGAATGGCGGAAGGCGGCCAGTTGCTGCCGGTGAGCGCCGTAACCCTCTGGCCCGCCCTGGCCGCCCGGTTGCCCGCCTGGAGCGCCGATGGGCATGTGATCGCCTTCTGCCAGAGCCTGGCGGTGCTCCTGGGAGTGGGCGGCTCCTTGCTGCTGCTGCGCCGCCTGCTGCAGCTGGCCTTCTGGAGTGGCCCCTCCTTTGCCCTGTCAGGCCTGGTGATCGTCCTGGGCACGGGGGGGCGCTGGCTGGTGGCAGGGGGCTGACGCCCGCAGAGCCGCGACGGTACCGCGCTAGGGATTCCGTTTGACAAGGGGGGCAAGGCCCATCTGGCTGCGGCGCACCGCGGCTCCCGGCGCTGGCCCCCGCCAGCAACCATCGGTGATGGCGGGCACATAACGCACCTGGTGCGGTCGGCCCAGGTACACCCAGGCGTGGCGGCCATCGGCCAGAGGCAACCGCCGACGGTCGTAGAGGCGCGGATAACCCTCGAGGCGATCGAGGCGGGCCAGGCCTCCGGCCTCCACGGCATACACCTCACCCCGCACCGACCCCTCTCCAGGCACGGCCATCGGAAAGGGGCCCAGGTCGTGGAGCACCACATCCGGCAGAACCGCCTCCCCCAGGAAGCTCGCATCGCTGAGCCAGTGGTGGTTGCCGTGCCCGCGCTTGAGCGTGCCGTAGACAAAGACCAGGGCGGGATGGCTTTGCACGGCTAGGGCCAGGGCAGCGGGGCCAGTGGTCATAATGCGACGGAAATGCACCCGGTTCCATGACGATCGCCCTACTTGCGGCGCTGCTGGGTTCGCTGGTGTTGATGGGCTGGATCGTCAAGCGGCTCGAAAAGGCCTCCTGATTCAGGCCTCCAGGGGGCGCACCTGGCCCGCCACCCGGATTGAGCCCCCCGGCTGCGCCGGAATCTCAGCGAGCAGCCGGGAGCGGCAACCCATGTCCTCCCCCTGCACCACAGCGATCCTGCCGCCGTGGGGCCAGCCGAGGCTCTGCAGGTAGCCGGCCAGCGCCGCGGTGGCCGAACCGGTGGCCGGATCCTCGTAGACGCCGCCGATGGCGAAGGCATTGCGGCTATGGAACGACTGGGGCCCTTCCGCCCAGACCAACAGGAGCGTCAGCAGCCCCGCCGCAGCCATCAGCCGGGCCCCGTCTTCCATCGAATAGCGCATGGCCGCCAGGTCCTCGCGGCGGCGCAGAGCCAGCAGCAGATGGTCGGCGCCGCCATGGACGATGGCCGGTGGCAGGGAGGGATCCAGGTCCCGGGGGCCGTAGCCGAACAGCTCCAGGCCGGCCGTGAGCAGGTCCGGCGCCACGGGGCGCTGCTGGGTGGGGGGCGACTGCAGGGCGGCACTCCAGCGCTGTCCCTGCCGCTGGCCCTCCACGCTGATCTCGGCCCCGTTGAGCACCAGGGGGAACACCCCATCGCCGCAGTGTTCGGCCAAGGCAGCCCCGAGGGCGACGGTGGCGTGGCCGCAGAAGGGCACCTCGGCGGCCGGGGAAAAGTAGCGCACCCGCCAGCCGTTCCCCTGGGGAGCGGCGAACGCCGTTTCCGAATCGCCCACCTCGGCGGCGATCCGCTGCATCTGGGCGGCGTCAGGCAACTGCTCGCCGATGAAGACGCCGGCGGGATTGCCGCCGTGATCGCCATCGCAGAAGGCCGCCAGGCGCCGCAGAGTCATGGCCGGTTCAGGGTTCAGAGGTCCTCCCGGGCCCGCACATAGACGATCGTGCGGTTGCCGCTGGGGGCCTCCCGCTCCTCCATCACGAACAGGGAGGGACAGCCCCGCACCAGATCGGAGAGCTTCTTGAAGCCATAGAGACGGGTGTCGAAGTCGGGCTGGATTTTCTGCAGGTAGCTGCCGAAGGTGCCCAGCTGGGTCCAGCCCGATTCCTCCACCGAGCGATCCAGCGCCTCCATCAGAAAATCGGCCGGGATGACGGGATGGCCGCTGGCAGTGGGATCACTCTCCTGGGGCCGGCGGGCACTGTCCGCGGCAGCGGCCTCTTCCCCGTGACGGGCGGCGGTCCGCAGCACCTCGGTGAACAGGAACTTGTGGCAGGCGTTGCGGAAGGCCGCCGGGGTCTTCTCCTCACCGAAGCCGTACACCAGCAGGCCCTCCTCCCGCAGCCGCACGGCCAGGCCGGTGAAATCACTGTCGCTGGTCACCAGGCAGAAGCCATCGAAGCGGCGGGTGTACAGCAGATCCATCGCATCGATGATCATCGTGCTGTCGGTGGCGTTCTTGCCCACGGTGTAGGCGAACTGCTGCATCGGCTTGATCGAGAACTTGTTGAGCAACTTCTTCCAGGACGCGCTCTCCGGTGAGGTGAAGTCGCCGTAGATGCGCCGCACGATCGCCTCCCCGAAACGGGCCACCTCCTCCAGCACCGCCTCGATCACCGCCGCCCGGGCGTTGTCGGCGTCAATGAGCACCGCCAGGCGCTTACCGCTGTCCTCTCCCAGGCCGCCGGCCGGGGGCTGGGCTCCCGATGGGGATCGCATCACACATCCCCTGATCCTCCCTTGACCCTACCCGCCCCGTACCCGGGTGTCCCCGGATGCCGCCGCCGCCCCCCGGCGGCGGGAGAATTCCGTCCATGGTTGTGCCCCTGATCGCTGTCTCGCCGCCGCCCCTGCTGCCCTGCCCGGCCGAGGCGGGCTGGGATCTGGTCGCCCGGGGGCGCCTGCCGCGGAGGGACGCGAACGGGCAGCCGTCGGGAGGCTTCTCCGCCGCCAGCTACCGGAGCGACACCGATGCGCTGCTGCTGCTCAGCGATGCCCCCCGGGGCCGACTGGGCGCCTGGGGCGGTGTGCGCCAGCTGGGGCGCGTGCCGCTCCAGCCCCTGTTCCAGCTCGACCTGACGGGATCCCCCGCGGCGCCGCTGCCGGCGGAGATTGATGGCGAGGGGATGGTGGTGCTGGGCGAGCGGCTCTGGCTGGCCAGCGAAGGCCGGCGCCGCCCCGAGCGACCGGCCCAGCTGCTGAGCTTCAATCCGGCCAGCGGCCAGCTGGTGCGCGCCTACCCCCTGCCCGCCGACTGGCAGCCGGCCCCGGGGAAAGGCCTGGGTGCCAACCAGGGTCCGGAATCCCTGGCCCTGCTGCGCCGGCCCGGCCAGGCGGACACGCTGCTGATGGCCTCGGAATCACCCCTGCAGCAGGATCCCCCGGCCCAGGTGCGGCTGCTGGGCTGGAGCCTCGGTCCATCCGGAGCCACCGCCCGGCCCCTGGCCCGCCTGGCCATCCCCGCGGGCGAGGGCTGGGGACTGACCGACCTGCTGGTGATCGACGCGGGCACCCCGCAGCCCGGATTGCTGGCCCTGCTGCGGCGCTTCCAGGCCCCATGGCACTGGCAGGTGCTCCTGGCCCACTACCCCCTGCCCGATGGCCAGGCCGACCCGGACAGCGTGCTGCAGCCGATCCGCCAGTGGGACCTGATCGAAGCCGGCCTGCCACCCGACAACTGGGAGGCCCTGACGCCGGGGCCGATCCAGGCCGATGGCCGCCCCAGCCTGCTGCTGGCCTCGGACGACAACTTCAGCGCCTTGCAGGACAACCACCTGGCCCTGCTGGTGCCGCGCCGCAGCGAACCCTGCCCCCCGAACCGATGAACCGCCGCGACCTGCTCTCCCTGCTCGGCATCGGTGCCTGCTCCTTCGCCCATGCGGCCCTGCCCTCGGCGGCAGCGGGTTCGGCGGCGGCGGGGCGGTCAGCAGGTCCCAGACAGGGTGAAAGCCCCTTCCCGACGGTTCCCACCCCCCTGCCGGTGCCCAGCGACGGGCTCGACGCGGCCGAGCAGCGGCGCCGCTATGCCCGCATCGAACTGGAGGACCGGCTGGTGCTCCCCGACGGCTTCCGGGCCGATCTGATCGCGGTCTGGGGGGATCCGCTGGCCGACGGTCGCTTCGGCTTCAACAACGACCATCTGTCGTTCCTGGCCCTGGCGCCGGATCGGGCCCTGCTCACGGTGAACTTCGAGTACATCAGCGCCCGGGCCTGGCGGCAGGGCTACGCCGAAGCGGTGGGGGGGGGGCTGCCGTTCGACGCCGTGATCGACTCCCTGGCCGCCCGGGCCGGCCGGGTGGATGCCGCCAGCCTGGCGGCGGACGACCCGCTGCTGGCGAGCATCCGCCAGCTGGCGGAAGCGGCGATGGCCGATCTGGGTGTGGGCGTGATCGAACTGGAGCGGGAGGAGGGCGGCCCCTGGCGGCGCCGGCCCGGCCGCTTCGATCGGCGCATCACCGGCCTGAGCGGCTGGCGCGACCCCGCCCGGCGCCTGCGCAGCTCGGGGCCCGCGGCGGCCGTGTTCCGGCGCCGCGGGCGGCTCGGCTACGACGACGGACTCGGGGACGCGATCATCGGCAGCTTCGCCAACTGCGCCGGCGGCGAGACCCCCTGGGGCACGGTGCTGAGCGCCGAGGAGAACATGCAGAGCCAGGTGCCCGAGGCCGTCCACGCCGACGGCTCCTCCGTCTCGCCCGCCGCCCGCCCCTTCGCCTACGACGGCCAGCGCCTCGACGGCCTCGGCAACCCCTTCGGCCTGGCGGGCAACAAGTACGGCTGGATGGTGGAGCTCGACCCGCGCCGGCCCGAACGCCCCGCCGTCAAGCACAGCTGGCTGGGCCGCTTCCGCCACGAGGCGGTGGCCGTGAAGGCCGTCGCCGGCCAGCCCCTGGTGGTCTATTCCGGCTGCGACCGCCACGGCGGCCACCTCTACCGCTTCGTCAGCGACGCGCTGATCCGCGATCCGGCCGACCCGGCCAATTCGGAGCTGTTCAGCGCCGGCCGGCTCGAGGTGGCCCGCTTCGATCCGCCCGGCCCGGACGGCATCGAGGGCCGGGGCCGCTGGCTGCCCCTGGAGCCCACCACCCCGGTGGAGCCGCTGGGGCCCGGCCACTTCGCCCGCCACGGCGTGGAGCAGGCGGTTCTGCTGCCCCACAGCGACCGCCGCAGGCCCGGCGCCGAAGCCTTCAGCAGCGACGCGGCCGTGGCGGCCTACCGGCGCCGGTTCGCCACCCTGGCCGACCTCTATCCCGGCGAGGGGCAGGAGCGGATGGGGGCGATCCTGATCGATGCCCATCTGGCCGCCTGCGCCATCGGCGCCACCCCCGCAGCCCGGCCCGAGGACACGGTGATCGATCCGCTCAGCGGCGACCTGCTGATCGCCTTCACCGCCGGCGGCGGCAGCGACGACGGCCGGGCCGACCCGGCCATCTTTCGCGGGCCCAAAGGGCAGGCCAGCTGGCCCTACGGCTGGATCATGCGCCTGGTCGACGACGAACCGACCCGGGCCGGCTCCTTCCGCTGGCGGCTGGTGGCCACCGGCGGGGCTCCTTGGCAGGGGGGCCTGGGCTTCGCCAATCCCGACAACCTCGCCATCGACAGGCTCGGGACCATCTGGATGGTGACCGACCGCTCGACCAAATCAGCCGATCTCGATCTGTTCGGCAACAACAGCTGCTGGGTGCTGCCATCCCGTGGCCCGGCCGCCGGTGAGGCCTTCTGCTTCGCCACCGGGCCGATGGAGTGCGAGCTCACCGGTCCCTGCTTCGACGGCGGCGAATCCACCCTGTTCCTGGCGGTGCAGCACCCGGGCGAGGACCATGGCACCCGCCCATCGGCGGAGGCCCGTGAGGCCCAGGCCCACCGGCTGGTGGATCGCTCCGGGCGGCCCTTCGAGCAGCTTCGCTGGGTGCCCCTGGGCTCCAACTGGCCCTCCGGCGTCCCCGGCCGGGCCCCCCGCCCCGGGGTGGTGGCGATCCGGCGCCTGGCGGGCGGGCCCCTGCTGGGGCCTCAGGCGGTGCCGGCGTCGAGGGAACGCTCGATCTGATCGAGGGCCTCATCGAGCGGCTCGATCGCCGACGCCATGGCGGCATCGCTGGCTTCGGTGCTGGGCCACTGGTGGTCGACCTGGCGGCGCAGCTGCTGCAAGCCGCCGTCGATGGCCTCCAGCCGGTGGGCCAGGGCCAGCAGCCGGGCCTCCCGTTCATCCATCCCCTGGTGCGCCGCATGCAGGTTGCGGCGCAGCTGGTCCACCAGCCGCCGCCGTTCCTGGCGCAGGGGACCCTCCGCCTCCCGTTGCAGGGCCTTCTCTTCCCGGGTCAGGCGGCGGGCCAGGTCGTCGGGATCGAGGCGCCGCCCGCCGCCCGACTCCAGCAGGGGCCACCGTTCCCGCAGCCGCTCCGGCAGCTGCTGCAGCCGCTCGCAGCAGAGCTGGACGCTGCCCAGGGCCTCCAGATGGCCCGGGTCCGTGAACCGGGCCACGGCCTGCTCCCGCAACGCCAGCGCCGTCACAGCCAGGCCGCCGGCCCGCTCCAAGGCCTCCTCCAGGCCCGCATCGAGGCGCTGGTCATGGAGCCGCTGGCTGCGGCTGCGGCGCCCGGCCGCTCCCTCCCGGGCCAGCAGTGCCGCGCCGGCCACGCTGAGGCCAACGGCCGGCAGGAGCGCCAGGGGCAGGGCCACTCCGGCGCCACGCACCAGCAGCACCAGGCAGATGCCGCCGGCGGCGACCGCCAGGGGATGGTCGAGGGGGTTGGTCCAGCCCGGTGCCGCCATGAGAACGCCATCTGCAGATCTTCCATGCGGCGCCGGATGCTGTCCGCGGTGCCGGTGGTGAAATCGCCGCCGTTGCTCTCGGCGATGCGGCGCAGCACGTCGGCGTCGAAATCCCCCTGGTTGCCGTAGCCCAGCGTGAACACGCCGATGCGCTCATCACTGGCGAAGCCGCTGCGCTTGAGCTCACCGCCGAGAGCCTCCAGGGAGAGGCGCGAGCCGTTGTCCTGGCCATCGGTGAGCACCACCACCGCCAGGATCTCGCCGGGGCGCCGGGTGGAGCGCAGCCAGTCACGGCCCTGGCGGATGGCGTCGTAGAGGACGGTGCCACCCTCCGCCTCCAGCGAAGCGATGAAACGGCCGGCAAGGTCCGCCCCAGCGCCACCACCGCTCACCACCACCGGCGGCCGCAGCCGGTTGTCGCAGTCGAACAGGCCCACGGTGTCCCGCGGACCGATCTGGGCCAGGTAAGCCTGCAGGCTGCGCTGGGCCGCCGGCAGCTTCTCCCCCTTCATCGACCCGGAGCTGTCCACCACCAGGGCCACCCGGGAGGGCTTCTTGGCCTGGTTGCGCCAGAGGACGATGATCGCCTCCACCACCTCCGGCTTCGGCGCCCGCAGGGAGTCGTACACCACCCGGGGGTCGGCGCCGTAGGCCGCCGTGACGCGGCTGGGCGGCACCGCCGGGTTGGCCGGCCGCAGCCCCTGGTCGGCCGCCAGGCGCTGGATATCCTCGCGCTGGAGGCGCTCGATGAGCAGCAGGGCCGCCTGCTTCTCCTTCGGCGACACCCAGGGGGCCTGCGGCAGGATCGCCCGCATCGTGCTGGCGTAAGTGGCCCTGGGGTACACCGCCTTGAGGGGGTCCTGGTCGCCCTGGCGGGAGGCGTTGACCGCCACCACCGACGACTCGTAGACCGAACCCACCGAGGCCCAGAAGGTGCCGTTGCGCTGCATGGCCCGGGCGAGTTCATCGGTGGAGCTGCCATAGCGGGTCACATGGCGCTGGATCGCCGCCACCTGGTCGGCATGGGCCTGCACATCCGCCAGGGTCAGCGCTTCGGGTCGCTGGCCGGCCACCTCGGCCACCATCGCCACCAGGGTCTGCAGGCCCGAGTTGGAGCGGGTCGGGGCGGTGTGGACGAAGCGGATCGGCTGGGAGGGGCCGGCCGGATCGAGCTGGCGGTGGTCGCTGCTGCGCGCCAGGGCGGTGAAGGGATCGGGGCGGTCGAGTCCCCTGGCGAGGGCCGGGGTGGTCATGAACACCATCGGACTGGAGGCCAGGGCCGGCGCATCGGCCGGTGGCGGAATCAGCTCCCGGGTGGGGGCCAGGCGCTGCAGCCGGTGCCGCAGCAGGTCGAGATAGATCTCGCCGTCCACGGAAACCAGGGTGGGGATGCGGGGATCCTCGGCCGCCTGGCCGCCCTGGAGCACCCCCCGGGCATGGGTTTCCATCTCACTGACCACATCCCCACTGCCGGCGGCGCGGCAGCGCAGCAGCACCGGGGTGCGATCGGCCAGCCGTGGCGGCGACTGGGCGATGACCTTGGCCGCCTCCTGGCAGAAGCCCCTCAGGGCACTGCCCACCAGCATCTCCAGCTCCAGGGGTGGCGGGGCCAGGAGCTGGCAGCCGCTGATCGGCAGGCCGAGGGCCAGGCGCTGAGGCCGGCCAGCCGCAGGGGCCGTGCCATGGAGAGGTACGGAATGATGCGCTCATTCTGCTGGCCTGAGCCGGTGGCCCCGGGGAGGCCGGTGGCGGCAGCCGGTGCCGCGGTCAGACTGCAGGGCACCGTGACGGCCCCCCTTGGAAGCGACCCTGAGCCGCAGGCGCCTGCTGTCGCTCCTGATCGCTTCTGTTTCCTTGGCCCTGGCGATGGCGCCCCTGCCCGGGCTGCGGCGGCCGCTGCTGGTGGCGGTGGGGTCGGAGCTGGCCGGTGCCATGGGCGAACTCGAACCCATCTTCGAGCGCCACCAGGGCGGCATCGACCTGACCTGGAAGGTGCAGGGCTCCCAGGACATGGTCAACCTTGCCAGGGAGGAGGGGCCGGAGCGTCCGCGGGTGCTGATCCCCGCCAACCGGGACCTGCTCAACCAGTTGGCCGGTGAGCTCCAGGCCCAGGGGGCGCCAGCTCCGTTCCTGCAACCCCCCGTTCCCGTCGCCCGCACCCTGCTGGTGGCTGTGGCCTGGCCGGAGCGGGCCCAGCGGCTGTTCCCGGACGGCCGCTTCTCCTGGCCCCAGCTGCGGCGCGCCACGGCGGCGGGCCAATGGGGGGCCCTGGGCGCCCCGGCCAGCTGGGGCAGCGTCGATCTGCGCAGCGCTGATCCGATGCGCTCCAATTCCGGCCAGCTGACCCTGGCCCTCTGGTGCCGGGGCCAGAACGGTGCCGACTGTGCCGCCGACCTGCGCCGCGCCGTCTACCGGCCGGCCCGCTCCACCGACATCCTGCTGCAGGAATTCATCAGCGGCGGCCCCAACGAAGGCGACCTGGCGCTGGTCTAAGAAGCTTCGGCCCTGACGCGGCAGCCGGAGGCCGGCGGGCAGCAGGATGGCGAGCGATTCGTGGCGTTCCTGCTCTCCCCGGACGGCCAGGCTGTGCTCCGGCGCCAAGGGTTCCGCGGCGCCGACGGCGGCGGCGGCAGCCCGGCCGCCAGCGGCGTAAAGCGCCTGCAGCCTCCCTCGCCCGAGGAACGGGACGAGCTGCTGCGGCTCTGGCAACAGGCTGGCTGACCATGGGGCGGTATTGCTGCTCACCAGAGCTGGTGCGGCAGACAACGGACGGGGGCGAGGAGACGGCCGACGCCGCAACGAAGCCCAGAAAACGGGATTCGACATCTATTTCTGATGCTGACTCCGCCGTGATCCGTGCCGGGATCGTGTCACCATGGCGGAGCCAAAGGCCAGAGCGCGCCCTGCCTCCGGGCGCCGATCCACCTGCCGGAAGGTTGTGCTCAGCTGCGACGCCCTGTTCATCTCGGATCTGCATCTGGGCTCCAATCAGTGCGAAGCCAGCCACCTGGCGGCGTTCCTGGAGTGCATCCGGCCCAGGCAGCTGTTTCTCGTTGGCGACATCATCGATCTGCAGGCGATTCGCTTCAACGCCAACGTCGATGCCGACTTTCTCACCGACCTGATCGATTCCCTCCTCCTGGCCCGGGAGGATGGGGACCCCCTCACCAGCGAGACCCTGCTCAAGGCCCAGCTGCTGCGGGCCTCGCACCGGCGCGTGCTGGAGCGGTTCCAGGCCCTGCACCGGGACGGGGTGGCGATCACCTACATCCCCGGCAACCACGACGCCTACCTGCGCCGCCACGCCGGCCTGGAGCGGCCCGGCTTCGCCATCCGCCGTCAGGATGTGTACGGCACGCCCTCCGGCCAGAGGCTGCTGGTGCGCCACGGCGACGAGTACGACCGGCTGATCCGCTTCCACGCCGGTGCGGCCGAGGGGCTCGCCCGGCTGCAGGAGCACTACAGCGCCGGCATCAATGGCCTGCTGTCCCCGTTCACACGGCCGGCCAACGGGCCACTGCCGGCCGGCTGGAATGCGGAGGGAATCCTGCAGAGCGCCGTCGATCTGCTGGCCAGCCACCGGGAATGGCCGATCCCGATCAGCCGTGGTCTCAACTCCTCAGGAGGGTTCTCCCTGGCCTTCGTGCTCGAGAGCGCCCTCAAGAGCCGCACCGGGCACGACCGGCTGATCAAGCGCGGGATTGTCCAGCACCTGCAGCGGGAGGGACGGGGCCCTCAGGCCTTTGACGGGCTGATCAACGGCCACACCCACATCCCCGAAGCCACGCCCCTGGCCCTGCCGGAACCCTCCGGTGACGATCAGGGCCCCTGCCACATCACCTACTACAACACCGGCAGCTGGGCCCGCAGCCAGCGCCGGCTGGGGCGCACGGCGCTGGTGGTGGCCCACAGCGGCAGTATCGGCATGGTGCGCTTCGACCGGCGCCGGGGCATCGAGCCCTTCCAGCCCCCCCGCTTCCCCTTCAACACCTATCCGATGCGACCCTGCCGGGGCTGCGGCCTGGGGGTGGCGCACCTGCAGGGGGAGTGAACCTTCACCTGCATCAAACTGAACCACGGCCGGGCACAAACGGCCCGTCCAGCAGGGAGTTCTCCGATCGGAGATCGCGTGAATCTCTCCTACAGTCTTGCATTGGAGACCAGGGATTTGATGTCTCTCAGCCAGGTTCCGGAGGGTGCACGTGTATGGCTCCGCAGTTTGCCCCTGCATCCGGAACTGCAACGGCGTCTGCTGGCGATGGGGATCAGGCCGGGGGTGGAGATTGAGGTGCTGCGCCGGGGGAAACCCGGCGGCCTACTGCACCTTTCCAGTGGCCTGATGGAATTCATGCTTCGGGGCGAACAGGCGGCCGAGATGGAGGTGACCTTGATCCCCCCTGGTTGAGCGATCGCCACCAGTGCGCCGGCGTTGGTCGATCAGCGCAGGGACAGGATCCAGCCACCCCCCTGAAACACCACAAGGGCCATTACCCAGGCAAGCGACAACGACCAGCCCAGGGACAGCAAGGCGAAGGTGCGACTCCGGGATTCCTGCAGCTGGGCCGCCACGGTTCCCAGGCACGGGGTGTACAGAAGGACGAAGGTCATGAAGCTGAGCGACTGCAGCGGTGTGATGGCGGTCTGGATCGCCCCACCGAGGCCGGAGGCGGTGGTGCCATAGATCACCGCCATCGCCCCCAGCAGGATTTCCTTGGCAATGAAGCCGAAGAAGAGAGAAACGCTGAGCTCGGGGTTCATGCCGATCGGCCCCAGCAGCGGCTGGAAGAATCGGCCGATCCCCGCCGCCAGCGACAGGCCGGAGGCCTCCGTTGCC
Organism: Cyanobium sp. Cruz-8D1; assembly: GCF_024345975.1. Classification (GTDB taxonomy): domain Bacteria; phylum Cyanobacteriota; class Cyanobacteriia; order PCC-6307; family Cyanobiaceae; genus Cyanobium. Next base: position 105,272 of record NZ_JAGQCD010000010.1, read on the forward strand.
CCCGGGGGCAGGTTGGTGAGCAGCCAGATCGCCGCCACACCCACGAGGATGAACACCCGCGTGGTCACCATGAAATTCAGCATCGACGTCCAGCCACGGCGCAGGATGGTGATCAGGCTGGGGGCCCGATAGGGCGGAAGTTCCAGCACGAAAGCCCCATCGCTGGGGTAGGCCCGCTTGAACACCAGGCCCGTGATCACGGCGGCTGCAAAACTCATCACATAGAAGCCGAACAGCACCAGTCCGGGCGCCCACCAGGGCCTGGGGAAGAACACCCCGGCCATGAAGATGAACACGGTGAGCCGAGCCTGACAGAGGGCAAAGGGAATGCACAGCATCGCCAGCAGGCGCATGCCCCGATCCCGGATCACCCGGGTACCCAGAATTGAGGGAACGTTGCAGCCGAAGCCCATCACCTGCAGCACGAAGGCCCGCCCATCCAGCCCCAGCCAGTGCATGAACCCATCCATCAGAAAGGCGGCCCGTGGCAGATAGCCGGAGTCTTCGATGATGCCGATGAGCACGTAGAACACGAAGATCAGCGGCAGGAACGTGGCCACCGTGCCCACGCCCAGCCAGAGGCCATCCACCAGGAAGTGCCGCAGCCCGTCCGGACAGCCCAGACTCTGCAGACCCGGCACCAACCAGCTCGTCTGGATCCAGTCGAGAGCGGCTCCCAGCAGATCCTGCAGGGGCGTGGTCACCGCGTAGAGAAGCTGGAACACCGCCAGCACCATCACCAGGAAGAGCCCAACTCCCAGCAGCGGATGCAGCAGGAAGCGGTCAACCAGGCGAGTGCGGTGATTGAGCAATCCCTCCGGAAGGGTCACGTAGCGGGCCACCAACTCCTGCTGCCACCCATCCGGCACCGGAACCTGCGGCTGGGGGGAGCCTTGGAGGGCCACCTCGGCAGGCTTGGGCGCTTCCCCCCACTGGTGCAGCTGGTCGAGCAGTTCGGCGATTCCCTGGTTGCGCTTGGCACTCACCGGCAGCACCGGCAGGCCGAGGGCCAGGGACAACCCCTGATGGTCAACCGTGATGCCGAATCGCCCGGCCTCATCGCTCATGTTGAGTGCCGCCAGCATCGGCAGGCCCAGCTGCCGCACCTGCAGCAGCAGCCGCAACTGGCTGCTGATCTGGCTGGCATTCAGAACCACAACCAGCAGATCGGGCGGGGTGTCGCGCAGGAAGCGTTGCACCACGGCCTCGTCCTCACTGCTGCCGCTGAGGTCGTGGATCCCCGGCAGGTCCACCAGCTCGTAGGTGCTGCCGTGGCCGTCGTCCGGCAGCGGACCCCGTTGCAGCTCCACCGTCAGGCCAGGCCAGTTGGCGATCTGCGCATGGCCGCCGGTGAGTCGGTTGAAGAGCGTCGACTTGCCGGTGTTGGGCATCCCCACCAGGGCCAGCTGAAAGCCCGGGCCATGGCTTTGGCCACTCTGCACCTGGGAGCCGTGGCAGGACGGGGAAAGGGATGACGGCATCGAGGCCTCAGGCCCCCCTGGTGCCACTGAGACCGCCCTTGACATGGGTCAGGGCGGTCCCCTCCAGGAACTGCTGGTCAAGCAGCAACAAGGCGGCGCTGTTGTCGCCAGCCAGGCGCAGGCGCTTGCGCACGAAGCGGGCTTCGGCCTCCTCCTGGAGCTGCTCGGCCACAAACCAATCGAGCATGGCGGTGGCGCTGCGTTCGCCAACGGTTTCGGCCATGGCATAGAGCCGGTTGATCGAGGCGGTGACCCCCTTTTCCATGTCATACACCTGGTCGAACAGGGTCTGCACCGACGGCCAGCTGCGTTCCGGCGCTTCGATGGTGGGCAATTCCACCTGTTCGTCACTGTCCACCAGATAGGTAATCATGCGGGCCGCGTGGTCGCGCTCCTCCTGGCTCTTGCCGTGCATATAGGTGGAGAAACCGGCCAGATCCTTCTCCCGCAGCCAGATCGACATGGCGAGATAGGTGTGGCCGGCCTGGAACTCAGCGGCCAGGTGTTGGTTGATGGCGCTGGTGAGCTCTTTCACGTGGACGGCAGGGAACACACACCTATCCATAGCCAGGGCCGGATGGCATGGCCGTTCCATTCCCACGACCCGATGAAAGCCGCTGACACCTGGAAGAAGCCCGGTCCATCAAGACTGGGCGCTGGACCATCTGGTGGACGTTGTGGTGGGCCCTCCACACCCAGGGCGGATCCCACAGGAGACGATCAAGGAGGGTCAGAACAGGAGCGGCCGAGCCGACCGATGGGCGGCTTCGACGGCGACCTGGCCAGGGGCTGGGCCACGGGGCGAGTCAGGCCGCCAACCACCCGACTGGAGGTTTCACCACCGCTGGAGGGCCTCGCCAGGACCCGCCGGCAACGGTGGCAGAACCCTGTACACGCGCAGATTTTTCCTTCCAGACGCACCAAGGGCCCAGTCCAGAGCAATCCTTGAAGACCCGTTAACCTGCCCATAACACGATTGGGCTGAGCGGGTTGCTATTCATAACTTGCTCCACAATTGGCATTTCTGATGACCTTCGCGAAGAAGGCCCTGATTCTCTCCGCCGCCGGTGCTGTCACCGCTGGACTGGCGGTTCCGGTGATCGCCCAGAGCAATTCCATCAGTGGCGCCGGGGCCACCTTCCCCGCTCCGGCCTACCAGCGCTGGGCCGTGGAGTTCGCCAAGGAAACCAAGAGGCAGGTGAATTACCAGTCGGTGGGATCCGGCGCCGGTGTTCGCCAGTTCCACGCCGGCAGTGTCGACTTTGGGGCCACCGATGAAGAGCTGAACGCCTCCAAGGGTGAGTTCACCAAGGGCGTGACCGCCCAGCGCGGTGCCCTGCAGATCCCGATGATGGGCGGCACCGTCACCCCCGCCTACAACAATCCCAGCTGCAAGAACCTCAAGCTCACGCAGACCCAGGTCGCCGACATCTTCCTCGGCAAGATCAAGACCTGGGATCAGCTGAAGTGCGGCAAGGGCCCGATCACGGTGGCCCACCGTTCCGATGGTTCCGGCACCACCTTCGTGTTCACCAACTCCCTCTCCTGCTTCTCGCCGGAATGGAAATCCAAGGTGGGCACCGGCAAGGCCGTCAAGTGGCCGGTTGGTGTGGGTGGCAAGGGTAACGAAGGCGTGGCCGGCGTGATCCAGAACACCCCCGGCTCGATCGGCTACCTCAACCAGGCCTACGTGAAAGGCAAAATCGTCGCTGCTGCCGTACAGAACAAGGCCGGCAAGTTTGTGATGGCCAACGACGTCAGCGGTGCTGCCGCTCTCAACAGCGTCAAGCTGGATGCGCGCCTCGGTGGTGAGGACTGCAACCCGGCCGGCGCCAACTCCTTCCCGATCGCGGCCTTCACCTGGATCCTGGCCTACCAGAAGGGCAATGGCGACAAGGCTTCCACCGTCCGGCAGTTCCTGACCTGGGGCCTCTCTCCCAAAGGTCAGGCGATCGCCAAGCAGCTGGATTACGTGCCCCTCACCGGTGCCGTTCTGGCCCGTGCCCGTGCCGAAGTGGCCAAGATCGGTAAGTGATTCCGATCAACTCACTCACCCCTTAGGGGTGAATCGGGGGGCTTAGGCCCCCCTTTTTTGGGCACATCGTTCCACTCGCGCAACACAGGCAGAGAGGCCTCTGCCATGGCCCCAGGCCCGCTTGAGGAAAAAGCCTGGGAGTGAATGAACGACTCCCCGGCATGGCCTTGGCAACGGATGATTAGGTGCTACTTAGTCCGTTGGCGATCAATCGGCCTGGCACGGGATGGCTGGCACTCATCAGGATCTTGCTGGCCCTTGTCGCCGGTGATGGAGCCGACGGCGGACTGGATTTTGCCTTCAGCATCTTTGGCTGCGGCGTCGATTTTGGTGGACATGGTTCTCAGGGGGTTAGGGAGTGGAGCCGGGGGTGATCGTCCATGCCATTGCCGGTGGCTGCGATGGGTTGAGCCTGCCGATCAACTCTCACGGTTCTTTTCCCGTGCAATGGCATGGCTCAGTCCTACGCAGGAATCGGAGCAGCAGACGGCTGATCCCCAACCTGCGGGGGCTGCAGCCATCGCCATGGCGGCAAACCTCAGCGCCCACGGCCCCTGCGGGAGCGGTGAAGCGTTGTATTCATAGTCCCTTATCACTTCTTGGTACAGCGCATCTGCTGTTTCCAGCTGCGGGATAAACGACGGTTCACGACAGCCGACGCGTCCTCCTTTCGCCAGGTGCAGGCAGCCATCAGCCTCCCAGGAGCTACTGCCGCCGATTGCATCCCCATGGGTCGACGGCCGAAGCAGGGGCGAAAGGACCACCGGCCCCTGGCCCGTGGCGCAGATGGATCAGGCCTCCTTTGTCACCCCCTCGATCCGGTCCTCAATCTCCTGATAGATCTCCTGCAGCTGGGCGATGTTCTCGTCTGAAGTCTGCCAGTAACCGCGGCCGTTCACCTCCAGCAGGGTGCCGACAATGCGGCGGAAGCTGTGGGGGTTGAGGTCCATCAGCCGCTGGCGCATCTCCGGGTCATTGATGAAGGTGTCGTTGGCCTCCTCGTACACAAAGTTGTCGACGGCGCCGCTGGTGGCACTCCAGCCCAAGGTGAAGTTGAGCCGCTTGGCCACCTCCCGCACCCCCTCGTAGCCGGAATTCAGCATGCCCTCATACCACTTGGGGTTGAGCAGCTTGGTGCGGGAATCGAGGCGGATCGTTTCGCTCAAGGAACGCACCTGGGCGTTGGCCGTGGTGGTGTCGGCGATGTAGCTGGTGGGGGCCTTACCGTCGTCGCGCAGACCGGCGATCAGCTTGGTGGGGTCGGAATCGAAGTAGTGGCTCACATCGGTGAGCGAGATCTCGGCCGAATCCAGGTTCTGGAAGGTGACATCGGCCGTCTTCATCGCCGATTCGAACACCTCACGGTTCTGGTTCATCTCGCCGGGGTTGTCGGCGTTGAAGGCAAACGTCTTGCGGCTGAGGTACATCTCCTGCAGCTCGCCCTCCTCCTCCCAGGTGCTGTTCTCCACCGCCAGGTTGACGTTGGAGCTGTAGCTGCCGCTGGCATTGGAGAACACCCGGGTGGCGGCGTCCCGCAGGGAAATGCCCTGTTCGGCAGCCTGCTCCTGACTGTGCTTGCGCACGAAGTTCATCTCCAGGGGCTCATCGGCCTCGGCGGCCATCTTGACGCCCTGGTCGATCAGGCCCATCTGGTTGATGAACAGGTCGCGGAACACGCCCGAGCAGTTCACCACCACATCGATGCGGGGCCGGCCCAGCTCTTCGAGCGACAGCAATTCCAGTTTGTTGACCCGGCCGAGGGAATCGGCCACGGGACGCACGCCGATGAACCAGAGGATCTGGGCGAGGGATTCGCCGTAGGTCTTGATGTTGTCGGTGCCCCAGAGGACGCAGGCGATGGTTTCCGGCCAGGTGCCCTGCTCGGCCTTCTGGCGCTCGATCAGCCGGTCGACCACCACCTTGGCCGCCGCGATGGCCGCCCGGGTGGGGATGGCCTGGGGATCGAGGGCATGGATGTTCTTGCCGCTGGGCAGCACCCCGGGGTTGCGGATCGGATCCCCACCGGGTCCGGGCAGCACGTACTCGCCATCGAGGGCCCGCAGCAGGCTCTCCATCTCCATGTCGGCGCAGATCTGCTCGAGGCAGAAACGCAGGTAGGCGAACTGGCGATCCAGCTCGGTGATGTCCACATCGGGGAACCCGGCCTGCCGGCAGGCGCTCAGCCAGGGGGAGGGGAGGCGGTAGCCGACGCGCTCCAGCAGGTCGAAGAACCAGACGAAGCGGCGCTGCAGGCTCACCCGCCCATCGCTGCCGGTGACCTGGCGCACCATGGCCCCCACGGCCGAACGGCAGGCCTCGGTGATCACCCGGTTGAGCTCCACATCCGCCAGCACACCCGCGTCGTTGCCGCTATATACCTCGGCGATGGTGCGGCCGCGGCTCTCGGCCAGCAGAGCCGGCAGGGAACGCAGGCCTTCCTCCTCCCGTTCCAGGGCGGAGATGCTCACCAGGGTGGCGATCGCCTCCTCGGCGGTGGGCGGCTTGCCGATGGTGTGCAGGCCGCAGGGCAGCAGCCGGCTCTCGATCTCCATCAGCTGGCGGTACACCGCCCCCACCACGCCGTCACGCCCGTCAAGGTCGAGCGCCGCCGCATCGGCATCGCCCTCGGGCAACACCACATCTTTATCGAGGTTGCACTGGCGGGCCGTTTCGATGATCGCGTTGACGATCTGCACACCCCTGGAGCTCTCGCGCAGCTGCTGGTAGGACCCCACCAGCTCACCCAGCTCCTTGAGGCCCTTGTAGAGGCCGGCGTTCTCGGCCGGCGGGGTGAGGTAGCTGATCGTGGAGGCATAGCCCCGCCGCTTGGCGATGGTGGCCTCCGAGGGGTTGTTGGCGGCGTAGTAATAGAGGTTGGGCAGGGCGCCGATGAGCGAATCGGGGTAGCAGGTTTCGCTCATGCCCATCTGCTTGCCGGGCATGAACTCGAGCGAGCCATGGGTGCCGAAATGGAGCACCGCATCGGCGCCCCAGACCTTCTCCAGGTAGGTGTAATAGGCGGCGAAGCCGTGGTGGGGGCTGGCGCTGCGCGAGTAGAGCAGGCGCATCGGATCGCCCTCGTAGCCGAAGGTGGGCTGCACCCCCACGAACACATTGCCGAAGTGGCGGCCGTAGATCAGCAGGTTGGTGCCATCGCTGTTGAGGCTGCCCGGGGGTTTGCCCCAGTTCTCTTCCAGGCGTTCGGAGTAGGGGGTGAGCCGTTCGTACTCCTCGACACTCATGCGGTGGGCGATCGCCAGCTCGGGGGCGCCTTCGAGGGCCTCCGGATCGCTGAGCACCGCCTGCATCAGCTCCTTGGGGGTCCGGGGCATGGCGTCAACCACGTAGCCCTTCAACTTCATCTCCTCCAGCACGCGGAAGATCGAGCCGAACACATCGAGGTAGGCGGCGGTGCCCACGTTGCCCTTGTCGGGGGGGAAGCTGAACACGGTGATCGCCAGCTTCTTCTCGGCCCGGGGCTTGATCCGCAGCGAGGCCCAGCGGATGGCCCGCTCGGCGATGGCATCCACCCGGTCCTGCAGGGTGTGGGCCTTGCCGGTGGCGTCATCGCGCCCCGACAGCACGATCGGTTCGATGGCACCGTCGAGTTCGGGGATGGCGATCTGCAGGGCCACCTGCACCGGGTGCAGGCCCAGGTCGCTCTCCTCCCACTCCTGGGTGGTCTGGAAGACCAGGGGCAGGGCCACCATGTAAGGCCGGTTGAGCCGCTTGAGGGTTTCGATCGCCTTGGGATGGTCCTGGCGGGCCGGGCCGCCCACCAGGGCAAAACCGGTGAGGCTCACCACCCCATCCACCAGGGGCTGCTCCGGCTGGAGGGGGTCGTAGAAGAAGGCGGAGACGGGTCGGGAAAAATCGAGGCCGCCGCAGAACACGGGAATCACCGTGGCGCCCCGGTATTCCAATTCCTGAATGATCGCCACGTAGTGGGCGTCATCCCCGGTGACGATGTGGCTGCGCTGCAACACCAGGCCGATCACCGGGCCCTGGCGGGCCTTTTCGCTCAGGTCGGCGCGGCTGGCGCTCCAATTGAGGTACTCCTTGAGGTCCTCGAACATCCCCGGCGCCATCGGGTGCCAGATGCCGAGATCGGGGAACACCACCGGGTCGGCCACGGTGAGCTGGGGCCGGCCCAGCTCGGCTTTGCCGAACACGTAGCGGTCGGCCAGCATCAGCAGGAAGTTGCGCAGGTTGTCCGGCGTTCCCCCCAGCCAATACTGGAAGCTGAGCATGAAGGAACGGGCGTCCTGGGCCTTCTCCACCGGCAGGTACTTGAGCACCGTGGGCAGGGTGTTCAGCAGCTTGAGCATGGCGTCCTGGAAGCCGGCCCCATTGGCTTCCTTGCGCTTGCGCATGAACTGGGCGATGGCGCTCTTGCTCTGGCCCAGCTGGGCCATCGAGAAGGTGCCCAGTTTGTTGAGGCGCATCACCTCCGGCATCGACGGGAACACCACCACCGCCTTGAGCCGGTCGCGGTGGGGCGCCACGGCGTCCACCACCTTCTGGGCCAGGTCCTCGATGAAGATCAGCGAGGCGATGAAGACATCGGCCGCGGCCACGTCGGCGCAGAAGTCGGCGTAGTTGGCCGGATCGCGCAGCTCCTCGATCAGGTAGCCGCTGAGCTCCACCGCCAGGGGACCGTTCTGGTCGTTGAGGCCGGTGGCGGCGGTGGTGAGGGCGTTCTGGTACTGGGGTTCGAGCACCACATAGACGGCCTTCATCACCACCCGGTCGTTGGCACCATCGGTGGGGGCAGGGCTGACCCGGCGGCTGGCGGAACGGACCTGCGTGAACATGCGGCGGCAGCGTTGAGCAATGTGAAGCAGCCTACGAAGCTCGCGCCAGGGACGCGATCGGTTGCAGCGCAGCGTTACAGGCCGGCACCCTGCCGGAGGGCCAGGCCACATAGGCTCGCTCGGAACGCCAGCTCCCCATGACCGCGACCTCCCCGTCCCCAGCAGAGCCGGCGCCGATTCCGGTGGTGGTGGCCGGGGCCCTGGGCCGCATGGGCGTCGAGGTGATCAAGGCGGTGCTCGCAGCCCCCGATTGCACCCTGGTGGGAGCCATCGACACCACCCCCGGCCACGAAGGGGAAGATGTGGGACTGGTTCTGGGTCTCGGGGAGCTGGAGGTGGCGCTGAGCGCCGATTTCGAGGGCACCCTCTGCCAGGCGAGTCAGGCGGTGCGGCAGGCCGGACCGGGCGGCGGGGCGGTGCTGGTCGACTTCACCCACCCCAGCGTCGTCTTCGAGCACTGCCGCGGCGCCTTCGCCTACGGCGTCCATCCGGTGATCGGCACCACCGGCCTGCGTCCCGACCAGCTGGCGAACCTGGCCACCTTTGCCGACAAGGCCTCGATGGGGGGCGCCGTGGTGCCTAATTTCTGCGTGGGCATGGTGCTGCTGCAGCAGGCGGCGGCCGCAGCGGCGCGCTTCTATGACTACGCCGAGCTCACCGAGCTGCACCACAACCGCAAGGCCGATGCCCCCAGCGGCACCTGCCTCAAGACCGCCGAACTGATGGAAGAACTCGGCAAGCCGTTCAACCCCTCCCAGGTGGAGGAGCACGAGAGCCTGGTCGGCTGTAGGGGCGGGCTGCGGGACAGCGGCCTGCGACTGCATTCGGTGCGGCTGCCCGGGCTGGTGGCCCACCAGGAGGTGATGTTCGGCTCCCCCGGCGAGACCTACACCCTGCGCCACGACACGATCGACCGCAGCGCCTACATGCCCGGGGTCTTGCTCACGGTCCGCAAGGTGCGCAGCCTGGGGGGCCTGGTCTATGGCCTGGAGAGGCTGCTGTGAGCCGCACGCCAGAGAAGCGATGCTGATCCCCCTCAAGCCCGGCGAACTGGTCCGCCTGATCCCGGCGGTGGCCACCGGCTCCCAGTTCAGCGCCAGCAGCGGCGATCCGCGCAAACTGCTGCAGCGGGTGCTGATTTCGGTCATCGGCGGGGTGATCGCGCTGCTGATCAGCCAGGTACTCCTGTTTCGCAGCCAGGCCGGTCCGGTGTTCCTGGTGGTGGGCTTCGTGTTTCTTCTTTATGTGCTGTGGGGACCGATCCTGGAAGCGGGCCGCCGCAACGCGCTGCTGCGACGCTACCCGGCGGCCGCCATCTTCGAGGGGGTGGTGGCCGACCTGTTCCGGCGTGAGGTGGTGGAGAACCGGCGCGAGCAGGCCAATCGCGACGGGCGGCTTGAGCTGGTCGAAAACCGGCGCACCTGGCTGTGCCTGGAGCTGGAGGACGAGGAGGGCTACCTGGGCCAGATCCGCTTCCCGCTGGAAAAGAAGCATGCGTTGATCCGGCCAGGCATGCTGATCCGCTGCCTGGTGCTGAGTGAACACAAGGACTTCTCCCGCATCGGTGCCCTCTCCGATGGCTGGCTGCCGCAGCTGAAGCAGTGGGTGGGGGAGTACCCCTACCTGCTGCGGCCGGCCTTCGAAGAACTCTGCCTGCGGCGCCTCGGGTGAGGGAAGCTGGACAGACCCGAAACATTGCGTTACAATCCGCGTAACACTTCTCAAGGAGCTCTCCCATGACTGCCGCCACCCCCACCGCTCCCGCTGTCATCCGCGGCGCCACCGTCACCACCGAAGACGGCGGTCGCCTCAATGCCTTTGCCATGGAGCCCCGCATGGAAGTGGTGAGTGCCGAAAGCGGCTGGGGCTTCCATGAGCGCGCCGAGAAGCTCAACGGCCGTATGGCCATGCTCGGCTTCATCGCCCTGCTCGCCACCGAATTCGCCCTGGGCGGCGAAGCCTTCACCCGCGGCCTGCTCGGCATCGGTTGAGGCTGGCGGCCCCCCTCGGGCCACACCTGCCCTACGGGCAGCCGATCACGGCCGCCCCCATCGCCGCAGCAGACTTTCTGTTGCGGCTTTTTTGTGGCCATGCGCCCTTCGCTCCACGCCCGGATCCACGGAGCCGGCCCCACCGGCGCCCTGACGGCCCTGGCCCTGGCGCAGGCCGGCTGGCGCGTGAGCCTGCATGATCCCCTCTCCCCTGAGGCGCTGCAGGGCCGTGAGCGGGCCTACGCCTTCACCCATTCCAGCCGCGTCCTGCTGGAGCGCCTGGGCCTCTGGGGCGACCTGCGGCCCCAGCTGGTGTCCTTCCGCCGCCTGCGGCTCCAGGACATGGCCACGGCACGCCAGGTGAGCTTCGATCCAACCGACCTCAACAACGTCGGCGCGGTGGGCTGGATCGGCTCGCACCGGCCCCTGATGGCGTTGCTGCTGCGGCGCCTGGGCCAGCACCCCGCCATTGGCCTGGCGCTGGGGAGGGACGCGCCGATCACCAGCACCGAACCCGATCTGCTGGTGGCCGCCGACGGACCCGACTCCCCCACCCGGCGGGCGTTGGGAATCGGCCAATGGAGCCACCGCTACGCCCAGGCCTGCCTCACCGTGCAGGTGGAGATGGGCGGCGGCGCCGACGACGAGGCCTGGGAGCTGCTGCGTCCGGAAGGGCCGTTTGCGGTGCTTCCCCTCGGCGAGGGTCGCTTCCAGCTGGTCTGGAGTGCGCCCACGGCCCGCTGCCAGCAGCTCGAAGCCCTGGGCGGCCCAGCCTTCCTCGACCGGCTGGCGGGGGCCCTGCCGGACGCGCTCCAGCCCGAGGCCCTGCTGGCGCGGCCCCGCAGCTTTCCTGTGGCCCTGCAGCTGGCCCGCCGCCTGCATCGTGGCCGCACGGTGCTGGTGGGGGAAAGCGCCCACCGCTGCCATCCGGTGGGGGGCCAGGGGTTGAATCTCTGCTGGCGGGACGTGGCGGTGCTGCATCAGCTCGCCGAACGGGCCGCCCAGGGACGGCTGCATCCGCGCCGCCTCGCTGCGGCCTACGCACGGCGCCGCTGGCCCGATCTGCTGCTCACCCTGCTCACCACCGACCTGCTGGTGCGGATCTTCTCCAACCGTCAGCCCCTGTTGCTGCCCCTGCGGAGCCTGGCCTTCGGGGTCCTGTCGCGGTTCGGCTGGAGCCGGGCGCTGGCCCTGCAGGTCATGACCCAGGGGCCTTGCGGCCTGGGCCGGACGCTTCCACCATGGCGGGATGGTGATCAGCAGTTCTCCCCAGCCCCTGCCCTCTCCGGCCATGGTGCGCTTCCTGCGCCATCAGCTCGGCCTGAGTGAGAACGCCCTGCAGCTGGGCATCAAGCAGTCCCAGCTCGAGCAGGCGCCGCTTCCTGCCGTGCTCTGGCGTTTCGGCCTGATCAGCCTCGAGCAATTCGACACCGTCCTCACCTGGCAGGACCAGCAGAGCTGAGGCTCAGCTGTAGATGATCAGCGACTCAATCGGATGCTCCTGGGGCAGCCGGCTGCGGCCCTCCAGCGCGGCCAGTTCGGCCAGAAAGCCGAAGCCGCACAGCTCCCCGCCCGCCTTGCGCACCAGCTCGGTGCAGGCCGCCGCGGTACCGCCGGTGGCCAGCAGGTCATCCACGATCAGCACCCGCCGGCCATCACCGAGGGCATCGCTGTGGATCTCCAGCCGATCGGTGCCGTACTCGAGGCTGTAGTCCACCCCGATCACCTCGCCGGGGAGTTTGCCGGGCTTGCGCACCGGCACGAAGCCGACGCCGGTGACGGTGGCCAGGGCGGTGCCGACGATGAAGCCGCGGGATTCGATGCCCACGATCAGGTCCGGCTGCACCCGCTCACAGAGCAGGACCAGCAGGCGGATGGCCTCGCCCCAGCCCTCGGGATCCCGCATCAGGGGGGTGAGGTCACGGAAGAGAATCCCCGGCTGCGGAAAGTCGGGAATGTCCCGGACCCAGGCGCGCAGATCGATCGATGAAGGGCTGCTGGGCATCGTGCTGGTGAAGGGACCGGTACCGGCGACGTGACGGATGGACGGCGCCGCTGGCATCATCGCAGTCATGGCCAACGACATCTCGGAAGCGGCTAACCCTGATCGCGTCTCCCGCCCCCTGCCCCGCAGGGGACTGGAGCGGCTCGATCTGATGCTGCTCTGCATGGAGGCGCTCGACCTCAACGGCGGCGAGGCGATGGTCTGGATGAGCGAACAGCTGGGCTACGGCGGGCTCTTCCCCAACCGGGTGGAGCTGTGGAAGCGGCGCTGCCACAACCCCCTGCGGCGCACCTGCCGGCGCGGCGAGGTTCCCGTCGACGAAACCGATGCCCTGATCCGCATCCTTTGCGTCATGGCCGATCGCCTCTACCCGATGTTGCGCTCCCTGCTCTCCAGCAGCGAGCCGGAGGAGGTGGCGAGCGAACGCTGGGCCCTTTTCCAGGGGCGTCTGGAGGAACTGGTGCAGGAACGCATGAATCCCCGCCGCAGCGGCGTGCAGAAACTGCTCGATCCCAAAGACGGGGCCACCCAGCGCCTGCAGCTGGTCCAGGGCCTCAGCCTCTGTGCCGGCCACGGGGGCTTTGAGCGCATCAAGGCCAGCCTGATGGACGCGGTCGCGTGAGCCCATCCCCCTGAGACCCCCATGGTTCAGAGTTCCGTGATGAAGCAGAGCCTCGTCTTCGATCAGCTCAGCTGCCGCCTGCAGGTGGAGGGACTCCCGGACGTCTCCATCGGCCAAAGCGGTGCGGCCCTTGGCATCATCACGGGCTGGAACCTGCAATGGCTGGGCCGGCCCCTGCTGGAGGGTCGGCGTGAGCACCTGCAGGCGCTGATGCAGGTGGTGCTGCCCTACGCCCGCCATCTGATCAGCGGCATACGCCGCGAGTTCAGCGTCGCCGGCGAGCCCGTCGACATCGGCCCCCACCCCGAGGGCGGCCACCGGCTGCTGCTGCGCAGCAGTCAACCCGACACCCCCCCGCTGGAGATGCATCTTGATGATGCGGAACTGGCGGATCTGGTGCGGGTGCTGGATCTGCTGCGCCTCGATCCCCGCATCCAGCTGCCTCTGGCGATTCCAGAGCCCGAGCCGCTGGGCCCCAGGGAGCTGCTGGAGCGGATTCCCCTGCATCGCCGGCTGACAGCCCCCCTGGGCGGGGCGACGGTCCTGGCGGTATCGGCGGCCCTAGTCTTGCTGTTGCCCCCGCCTGCCGTACCGCCCGCCCCAACGCCGCCGGCCCCTGCCCCCCAGGCCAAGCCCGGTTGACTTCGGCCCCGCTCTGGTCACACTGGGGTCGACACTTTTTCTTTTCCACTGCCGTGCGATGGGCATGACCTGGTCGGAACTACGCCGCCGGGTTGCACGGCTGGGAGCGGCCCTGGATGTGGTGGTGCGCAGCGATCCGGAGGTCTGCGGCCTGAGCGGTGCCCGGTTCCACCTCACGCTCCACCACGGCGGGCAGGGCGACTGCACGGTCAACGACCTGTCCCTGATCGATTGCCCCAACGAGCTGGTGCTGATGGAATTCGAGCGGTGGATGAGAGGCGCCGGCTATCCGCTGGAGCCCTGACCCCCCAGCCATGCCCCACACCCCCTACCCGCTACATCTGCCGACACCGAGGGGACCGACGCCGGGAAAGGGCCTGCAGCTGCGCAGCCGCCGCCGCCGTCCATCCTCCCGATGGCGTCAGGCGCTGGCGGGCCTGCTGCTGATCGTGGCGGGAGCCCTGATCCTCGTTGGGCTGATGCAGCTGCCGGAACGGCTCGATGCCCTGCTCCTGGTCAGCAATGCCATCGCCAACCTGATCAGCGGGCTGAGCCGGCTCAGCATGGGGATCCTGCAGCTGGGCAGCGTGATCGTGGTGGCCCTGCTCGCCCTGATGGCCCTGCTGCTTCTGGTGGGCGGCGGTGTCCGGCTGGTGCGGGGACTCACCGCCCGCCCCCGTCGCCCCTCCTGAAGCCGCCGCAGGCTCAGTGGTGCAGCTGCTGAAACCAGAACCCGGCCAGCTGCCATGACGACAACAGGAAGATCGCCAGGATCAACCAGTTGACCCAGGCGGGCCGTTCGCGGTTCTCGAACATGGCGGCAGGAGAATGAGATCCTTTCGGCCGATCCTGCCAGTGCGCCCCCCCCGGCGGCGGCTTCGTGACGGGCGGTGGCACCGAAGGGATGTCACGTCTCCGTCCTCGCATGGCTCCCGGCACCGCTTCCGGACCAGCTTCCGGCGCCCTTCTCTCCTGCCTGGGCTTTCCCGGCTGGGGAGGACTGCATCTGATCCTCCCCAGCCGGGGCGATCCACCCGCCCTGGCCAGGCGCCTGGACGGCTGCGGCCAGGCGCTGCCTGCCGGGCACCTGTTGCCGGCCCTGCTGCGCCGCCATCGCGATCTCGAGCCGCTGGATCCTGGCCTCTGGCGCTGGGTCCGGGAGGCCCCCATGGGCTGCCCCCAGGCCTGGGGACATCGCTACTTGCTGGTCTGCCGCTGGGGTGCCGCCAACCCATTGCGGATCTCCGCCTGGGGACGGCGAAGGGGGACCGGGGACTGGCTCCGACTTTGTGAACCCATCCCCCTGGCCTGCTTCCGTGAGCGCTTCCTGAGCGATCAGGAGACGACCAGGGCCACGCCCAGTCCCACCACCATCAAGGCGATGGCCCCCACGGCCCAGTAGGCATGGTTCTGGGCATCCGCCCTGGTCTCACCGATCACCATCGTGCCTTCGTCGGCGTAGAGGTTGTCGTGGTTCTCGAGGTCGTGGGTATGCATGGGGCCTCCAGCAAGCTCGTGGGACCCTTCAAACGTAGGGGCGTCTGGCGTCCTGGTCCGCCAGAGCGACGAACCGATACCCCACGCCATCGACGGGTCCCCCGAGGCGGCCAATAATGCCGTTGTCTGCAGATGCCCGTGCCTCCCTGGCTCCTGATCCTGATCCCGCTTCTGGTGGTGAATCTGATCATCAATCCCTCGGAGCGGGATTTCACTTGGTATCGCTCCCTCAAACGGCCCGGCTGGATGGGCATCGAACCATGGGTCCCGGCCGCCTGGTTCGTGATCAGCGTCAGCTTCTATTTCTCGACGCTCGCCTTCTGGCGCGCCAACGGCAATTGGCGCTGGGTGGCCACCTATACGGCTCTGCTGGTCCTGTTGCGCAGCCATCAATGGATGATCTGCCGCCTGCGCAACCTGGCCGCCGGTCTTCCCTTCTGGCTGCTGAGCTGGACGTTGACCCTGATCCTGGCCCTGATCGTGCGGCCGGCATCGCCCCTGGCGGCATGGCTGCTCGTCCCTGTCCTGGTGTGGACCCCAGCGGAAGCCGTCGTCGACCTCCAGATGATTGGATTGAACCGTAAGCAGCACCGGAGCGGCCGTGAACCCCATGATCGCCGCCCTGCTCGATCCGGACGCCTATGACCATCCGGTCGAGCGGGTCGACTGGCTGGAAACCCACATTTCCTGGATCCTGCTTACCGGAACCTTCGCCTACAAGATCAAGAAGCCGGTGAATCTGGGCTTCGTCGATTTCTCGACGCCGGAACGGCGCCGCTGGTTCTGCCAGGAGGAGCTCAGACTCAACCGGCGCCTGGCTCCAGACCTCTACCTCGGGCTCAGTCCCATCCATGGCCCGCCTGAGCGGGCGACTTTGCGTGGCTCCGGTCCAACCCTCGAGTGGGCGGTGCGCATGCGCCAGTTTCCCCAGAGCGCCCTGCTGGGGGCCGTGCTCGAACGTCACGGCCTCAGCGACGCCCAGCTTGAGGGGCTGGCGGATGACCTGGCAGCGTTCCATGCCGCGGCCGCGGTGGCCGGCCCCGACGATCCCTATGGCGCACCGGAGCTGGTGAAGGCGCCGGCCGTGGCCAATCTGGAGGTGCTGCAGGCCTGCGGCCTGGTCCCCGAACCGGCCGTCGCCGCCCTGCGGCAATGGACCGACGGCCAGTTCGAGCAGCTGCGGCCCTGCTTCACCGGGCGCCGAAGCCAGGGCCGCATCCGCGAGTGCCACGGGGATCTGCACCTGGGCAACATGCTGCTGGAAGGGGAGCGCCTCAGGGTCTTCGACTGCCTGGAGTTCAGTCCGGAGTTGCGCTGGATCGACGTGATCAGTGACCTGGCCTTCCTGGTGATGGATCTGGAGCACCGCAACCGAGCCGATCTCGGGGCGGTACTGCTCAACCGCTGGCTGGGTCACTGCGGCGACTACGCGGGCCTGCTCACCTGGAACTGGTACCGGGTGTACCGGTCGCTGGTGCGGGCCAAGGTCTGCGCCCTGCGCCTCGGCCAGCAGAGCCTCGACGCCGATGCATCGCTTCTGCTGCAACAGGACCTGGAGCGCTATCTGCTTGGCGCCAGCCGTGCCACCGCCACCCCAGCCCCCGCCCTGGTGATCACCCACGGGGTATCAGGCAGCGGCAAAAGCCACCGGGCTCGCCAGCTCTGCCAGCGGCAGGGCTGGATCCAGGTGCGTTCCGACGTGGAGCGCAAGCGCCTCTTCGGCCTCTGGGGGCAGGGCCCAGTCCCACCGCTCCAGGGGGACCCTTACCGGCCAGAGGTGAGCGCGCTGCTCTACGACCAGCATCTGCCGCAGCAGGCGGGCCGCATCCTCGCGGCAGGGCTATCGGTGGTGGTGGATGCCACCTTCCTGCGCCGCGGTCAGCGGCAGCGGATGGCGGAACTGGCCCGCCAGCGCGGCGTCCCGTTCCTGATCCTGGCCTGCATCAGCTCCAAGGCACAGGCCCAGCGGCGCCTTGTCGAACGACAGGCCCGTGGTGGTGACCCCTCCGATGCGGACGGAGCCGTGCTGGAGGCCCAGTTCAGGACGATGGAACCGCTCGATGGGCACGAACGGAGCCGTTGCCTGGAGGTGGCGGCGACGATGACGCCCCAGAACCTGATCACCGCCGTGGCGGAGCGGTTGGGACGGCCTGCCGAGGCCCCGCCCTGAGGCCTAGAACCACTCGGCGATGGAGGCTTCCCGGCTGTTGACGTTGGCTTCCGGCGTCGAGCGGCGGAACTCCATGGTGATGCTGCGCTTCTGCTCGCCGTCGGCGGCGAGGGCCTCGATCGGATAGAGCTGCTGGCCATCGCGGAAGGGCACCTGCACCCGGAAGGTGCCATC
>NZ_JAGQCD010000100.1 GCF_024345975.1 Cyanobium sp. Cruz-8D1
GCCCAGGATCAATCACTTCGACACAAGCTTCTTACGTCTTCCCTATCCTTACAACCCTTTAAGGTTTGCAAAAATAGAAAGACGAGATAACCCTTTGTGGGGTGACCTAGACAAAGTTTAGGAACTGAAAACGAGTCCATCACAACATCCTCTGATTCATCTCCAGTCTCTTTCGAAACTGTTGCTTCTTCATTGGGTTTGATGGCTCACCTTGAGGTACCGATCGACCTTCGAGATGACAGGACCGTGGCCTGAGACAAATATGCTTCCCAAACTTTCGTTTGCTCAGCGCTCAGACATCACGATCAGTTGTGTCTCCCTGTTAGGAGGTGATCCAGCCGCACCTTCCGGTACGGCTACCTTGTTACGACTTCACCCCAGTCATCAGCCCCACCTTCGGCGTCCTCCTCCACAAGGGTTGGAGTAACGACTTCGGGCATGGCCAACTTCCATGGTGTGACGGGCGGTGTGTACAAGGCCCGGGAACGTATTCACCGCAGTATGCTGACCTGCGATTACTAGCGATTCCTCCTTCACGTAGGCGAGTTGCAGCCTACGATCTGAACTGAGCCACGGTTTATGGGATTAGCTAACTCTCGCGAGCTTGCAACCCTTTGTCCGTAGCATTGTAGTACGTGTGTAGCCCAGGATGTAAGGGGCATGATGACTTGACGTCATCCACACCTTCCTCCGGTTTATCACCGGCGGTCTCTCTAGAGTGCCCAACTTAATGCTGGCAACTAAAGACGTGGGTTGCGCTCGTTGCGGGACTTAACCCAACATCTCACGACACGAGCTGACGACAGCCATGCACCACCTGTCTCTGCGCTCCCGAAGGCACTCCCTCGTTTCCAAGGGATTCGCAGGATGTCAAACCCTGGTAAGGTTCTTCGCGTTGCATCGAATTAAACCACATACTCCACCGCTTGTGCGGGCCCCCGTCAATTCCTTTGAGTTTCACACTTGCGTGCGTACTCCCCAGGCGGAACACTTAACGCGTTAGCTACGACACCGAGGGGGTCGATTCCCCCGACACCTAGTGTTCATCGTTTACGGCCAGGACTACAGGGGTATCTAATCCCTTTCGCTCCCCTGGCTTTCGTCCATGAGCGTCAGTTATGGCCCAGCAGAGCGCCTTCGCCACTGGTGTTCTTCCCGATATCTACGCATTTCACCGCTACACCGGGAATTCCCTCTGCCCCTACCACACTCAAGCCTTGTAGTTTCCATCGCTGAAATGGAGTTGAGCTCCACGTTTTAACGACAGACTTACAGGGCCGCCTGCGGACGCTTTACGCCCAATAATTCCGGATAACGCTTGCCACTCCCGTATTACCGCGGCTGCTGGCACGGAATTAGCCGTGGCTTATTCCTCAAGTACCGTCATGTCTTCTTCCTTGAGAAAAGAGGTTTACAGCCCAGAGGCCTTCATCCCTCACGCGGCGTTGCTCCGTCAGGCTTTCGCCCATTGCGGAAAATTCCCCACTGCTGCCTCCCGTAGGAGTCTGGGCCGTGTCTCAGTCCCAGTGTGGCTGATCATCCTCTCAGACCAGCTACTGATCGTCGCCTTGGTGGGCCATTACCCCACCAACTAGCTAATCAGACGCGGGCTCATCCTCAGGCGAAATTCATTTCACCTCTCGGCATATGGGGTATTAGCGGCCGTTTCCGGCCGTTATCCCCCTCCTGAGGGCAGATTCCCACGCGTTACTCACCCGTCCGCCACTCGCCCGAAGGCTCGTTCGACTTGCATGTGTTAAGCACGCCGCCAGCGTTCATCCTGAGCCAGGATCAAACTCTCCGTTGTAGATCCAACCCTCTTGGATAACTCTCGCTACCCTCAGCTGAATTTGCCTCTTGCTGTCCCTGCAGACTGGCGTCTACAGCAACCCCTGGGCCACCAACGCTCTCGCGCTGGGTTCAAAGAGTGCACTGCTCGTTTTCCACTTCGCCCTCCTTTCGGTTGGCTCACCGGATAACGCGCAAGTGACTTTCCCGAATCTCAGATCCGGTTCGCAACCAGCCGAACAACCAAAGGGCCTTCCATCTCTTTCAAAATGGCGCCGCTCCAAGCACCAGCGCGTCGTGAGAACGCTCCGCTACTCCTTGATCGCTTCGACCCGTCGCTTGTTTCTTTTGACGGGACCTCACACCTCCACTGCTCTTCGTCCGTTGCCCCCTCTCAGGGATTCCTCTCCCCTCGCCGTAGCAAGGGACACAGGCACTTTTGATTCAGTCGCCTACGGTCTCCCGTGGGCGCACCTCCTCTAAAGTCGCAACCGACGCAGTGGAAGCGTCAGTTCCTAAACTTTTTTGGTTGTCCAGGTTCTACCGTTCCACCCCTTCCGGGGCTCTCGCGGCACGTCGCCTCCCGGCGACTCAGAAAACTTACAGCACTGTCGGCTCACGCCTCTCAGTCTCAGTAAGTCCGCGTCCCGTTTGAGCTCTCGCTCTCTGGGG
>NZ_JAGQCD010000101.1 GCF_024345975.1 Cyanobium sp. Cruz-8D1
ATTGGGGATAGCGCACGCCCCGGCGCTTGCGGCCCTCAGGAAGCGACTGCAGAAAGCCGATCAGATCAGAAGGCGACGCGGGCTTGGACAAGAGAGAGGAGCAATCCAACCGAGGACAGCAGCCCAAGAAAGGCACCGCAATCGGCCTTGTGACTGACTTTCAGTCGGCCCTGGGGCAGCACCTGATCGGCCAGCCGCCGCAGTCGTTGATCGGCCGTGAACCATGGCCCTCGCCAGAGGCGGAGAATCCACCGCTTCTGTCTACGATCGATCCATGGCGTTTCCCCGCATCAGCCACGATCCCGCCGTGATGGGCGGCAAGACCTGCATCCGCGGGCTGCGCATCACGGTGGGCACCATCGTGGGTCTGATGGCCAGTGGAAGCAGCCGCGAGCGCATCCTGCAGGCTTACCCGCTCCTGGAACCTGCCGACATTGATGAGACCCTGGCCTATGCGGCCTGGCGCATGGAAGAGCGAGAAGAGGCGCTGGTCCTGAGCTGATGGCCATCAGGCCGTGCACTGGTCCAAGGTGGGCGATCCGCGAGCACCGGATACGGACCTGATGCGATCGGCCCCCTGGTTCTCTCTCTCCTCATGACCTACGCCGCCGAGATTGAGCAAGGGGCGCTGGTGGTGGCCGACGAACGCCGCGAGCGCGTTCGGATCCTGCCTCTGAACAGGCAAGGCTGACCGTCCCAGTCGATCCCAGGCTGCGCTTCTGGGCGCTGGCCCGGCGCTGCAAAAGTCGATGCAGGGGATCTGGCAGGTCACGGATCTGCAGGTAAGCCATGACAGTTCTCAGGCGTACCACAAATGACCTGAAGGGAATCCGGATGGCCTCCAGCCCCCGATCCGTGAGCCCATCCAGCAGCACCCGGCTCTGGGCCGCTCCAGCCTCGGTTCGCCGCGCAGCCCGAAGGCCGGACCGCAGCGCACCAGGTCAGTGCCCACGGTGCCGAGGCGTGCTCTGCCTTCTGGGCGCCGGGCAGGGTCCCCAGCTCCAGGCTGTGGATCCCAACTAAATTGGCCCCATCGCCTGCGCTTGGGGCCATGACGCTTGCACCTCCAGCGGCTTGCGTCCCCAGCAGTGGTGTAATTCTCCCGGAACCCCCACCCCGGCGTAGCCGGGGTGGGCCGCGTACCTCAGGCGATCGGCTCCACGGCTGACGTTGCAAGGGGTGGGCAGGCCCGTTTCCCTGGTTCGAGAACCACCTCAACCAGACAGACCATGCCCAAGACCTACTCTGCCGCACCCGACCTGGCCTCGCTACTGGATGGCAGCAGCGCCGGGGAACTGATCCCGGCGCTGGCCACACGCGGCCTGCAGCAGCTGATCGAGCTGGAGGTCGCCGCCGTTCTGGGAGCCGAGCGCCATGAGCGGACCGAGGAACGGCTCGGCTACCGCAACGGCTACCGCTCCCGCACCCTCACCACCCAGGTGGGTGATCTCGCGCTGCAGATCCCCAAACTGCGGGCCGGCAGCTTCATCCCCTCGATCCTGGAGCCCCGCCGCCGGATCGATCAAGCCCTGTACGCGGTGATCATGGAGGCCTACATCAACGGCGTCTCCACCCGCAAGGTTGATGCCCTGGTGGCGGCGCTGGGCTCCCAGAGCGGCATCTCCAAGTCGCAGGTGAGTCGCATCTGTCAGGAGATCGACCAGCAGGTGCAGGCCTTTCTGAATCGGCCTCTGGAGAGCAGCGGCTACGCCTACGTCTACCTCGATGCCACCTACCTCAAGGGCCGCCTCGGCAAGGCTCAGCAGGTTTGTTCCCGCGCTGTCGTCGTCGCCATGGGCGTGAACGAGGACGGGCGCCGGGAGTTGCTGGGCCTCAAGGTGGGCGACAGTGAGAGCGAGCCCTTCTGGGCGGAATTCATCGCCCACCTCAAGGAGCGAGGCCTCGCTGGCGTCAAGCTGGTGATCTCTGATGCCCACGTGGGGCTCACCAAGGCGATCGGCCGCCAGCTGCAGGGAAGCGTCTGGCAGCGCTGCAGGGTCCATTTCGCCCGCAACCTGCTGCAGTGCGTCCCCAAGGCTCACCAGGGCATGGTCACCGCCGCTCTGCGCAGTGTGTTCGCCCAGGAAACCGCTGAGGAGATCGAGTCACGCTGGGACGATCTGGCGATCTCGTTGGCGGAGCGCTTCCCCAAGGCCGAATCACTAATGCACGGGGCCAAGGAGGACGTGCTGGCGTTCCGCCACTTCCCCAAGGACCACTGGCGCAAGATCTGGAGCACCAACCTGCTCGAGCGGGTCAACGAGGAGATCAAGCGCCGCACCAGGGTCGTGGGCATCTTCCCCAACGACCCTGCGATCACCCGCCTGGTGGGGGCGGTGCTGCTGGAGCAGCACGAGCACTGGCAGCTGGAGGGCCGCCGCATGTTCTCCGCCGACAGCATGGCCCTCATCCCGGAGCTGGATGACATCCCTGCACTCCAGGCCCT
>NZ_JAGQCD010000102.1 GCF_024345975.1 Cyanobium sp. Cruz-8D1
GGGCTTCTGGTAGCGGAGTGGCTCACTTTTCGTGTCGCCGCCCCCAGGTTGTCGCCGGCGACAACCTGGGGGCCCTCACCGGCCAACTTGGTTGTCGCGAATCGGCCAAGGGGGTTGACGCGGGACAATGACCAGCTGATCTGTGACGGCAAAACCCTGAGGGGCTCTGCCGCGCAGCCCGATGGCGCCGATGGCGCAACGCGGTTTGTCACCCAGGTCACGCTCTATGCGAGGGAGCTGGGTGTGGCGATCGCGCAGACCTCCTTTGACACCGGCGAATCCCACGAGCGCGCGGCCCTGAAAGCTTTGCTGAGCACGCTGGAGCTCGAGGGCGTGCTGATCCAAGCGGATGCGCTGCATACCTCGCCAGCGTTTTTCAGCTCGCCGCCGAGCAGGGCGCCGACCTGCTCCTGACGGTCAAAAACAACCAGCGCCGGCTGTATCAGCAGATCGTTTCCCAGTTCCGCGGCCATCGGCACTTCCCTGTGGTGATCAGCGATGTCGACGACAGCCATGGCCGCCAAGTCCGCTGGACGCTGCGTGCCCGCAATGCCACTGACGCCATTCGTGAGCGCTGGGCTGGAGCCAGCTGGATTATCGAGCTGGTGAGCACTGGCCGGCGTGACGGCAAGCCGTTTCACCACGTGCACTTGTTCATCACCACCCTGCGCACCAGCCCAAAAGCATTGCTCCGTCTGGTGCGGCAGCGCTGGGCGATCGAAAACCAGTGGCACTGGCCTCGCGACACCCAGCTTGGTGAGGATGCTCACCGCTACACCCATCGCAATGGTGTCCAGGTCCTGGCTCTCTTGCGGACCATGGCTCTCAATCTATTGCGCTGGAACGGTTTCCGATCGATCCGCGCAGGCCTGATGGCGGTGGCACACGACATCAGCCGAATGCTGAGCTGGGTTGGCATCAGCCCAGCAGAGACGGGATAAAATAACTTTCAGTCAGCCCTGGGCGTGCGATGCCGCCGATGGTTTCAGCAACGACGAGGTTCATCCGCTCCAGGCTCTCGCCAGCTCCCGTTCACTGCCTCACTCCATCGTTAAGCGAGGCCAGATTGTGTTGGCCTGCGGCGCGGCTTAAACCAAACACAGGGACAGGACACTAGGCGTAGAGCTTCTCAAGCTCCCTCTGACTTTCAGCGTCAGCACCGGCTTCTCGTTGGCATCCTACGAGGCCTGCCGCCAGCGGTCCATCTGCTCCAGGAAAATCTCCGCTACAGGCAGTAGGCGCTGAATTCGGTGGCGTTCAGCCCGGCAGTCTCCAGAACTACCGAGAACTTGTTGGCAGCACTCCAGTCCTCGTGATCCTTCTGCGATGTCGGCACCACCTCCTCTTCCAAGCGCCAGCTCTTGCGCCAAGCGAAGAGAGAGCAGATGAGAATGCCGCTCTCCCCGGAAATCATCGCCACGCACTAACGAGCGGGCGGGCTCATCCAGTTCATGAGTGAGCTTTGACAGCCTCGCTGTAACGCCGCACTGGGCACCTCCTTGAGTCCCCAAGTGGTCAAACGCACAGGTGAAAACTTTGCTGACGGCGGGGGGTGAAACGCCCATAGCTCGGGCGATCTCGTCAATGGTCAAGATGAAGTTCTAATGCTCAGCCGCCTCTTAAGCGGCATTTTCATGTCGCCGAAACCCTGTAAATTGCTGATAATTCGATGTGCCCTTCATACATGGATCAATCCATAGGTCGCCACTAGGATTTTGATGCTGCCTCACTGTCTGGATAGCAATTTGATCCATATCACCATAATCAAGACGAGTCATTCTGTGAAGACCAAGTCGAGACTAAGACCTTTCAGCAACAAATGGAGTCCGTGCTAGCAAAAGCACTTGAGCCTGTGGCCTTATTTAACAATTGCTCTTTACGTGAAATTCATCTACAGCCAAAGCGATACGCTTCTGAACCGTTGATGGGTCACGAACATTCACGAGATAATCGTTCAAGAAGAAGTAGAGGAACTTCCGAACATCGCATTCAGACAGAAAAGGATTATTCCAGTTTTTAATCTCAATCATCTCGTCTATAGATGAGAGCCTATGTGTTGCCCAGTGATAGTCTGAATGACCAGCAGAAAAGACTGGCTTGTTATGAATCAATGCTTCAAAGCCAACTCCACTGTTTATACAGAAAACTGCATCACATAGTGGCAAAATGTAACTTGATTACCCATAAGCCTCCGCGAGCCTCAGTGCCCACTCCGGGCAGGGCTTACAGCAGCAGACCGCATTCGCAATCCGCTCAGTCATCCTCGCCAACACAAAGCGTCTGTTGAAGCGGAAGCAGA
>NZ_JAGQCD010000103.1 GCF_024345975.1 Cyanobium sp. Cruz-8D1
GCATTGAGGCGACCCCACTCTCGGAATCAGAGATCGGACGCCTGCTGCAGGGTGTGGTGGCTGAACCACTCCCGGGTGTCGCTGCCGCATCCGGAGGGGAACTGCGCCTCTCGATCGCCGGAGCCCAAGAGAAAACAGCCCTGCTCTGGCATCAGAACCAGTGGTGCCGTCCGCGGGGCAGCACGCCCACCACCCATCTGTTCAAGCTGCCGATGGGCCGGGTGGGCAGCGGCCAGATCGATTTCTCCAGCTCGGTGGAGAACGAGTGGCTTTGCGGCCGGATCCTGGCGGCCTACGGCTTGCCGGTGGCGGACAGCAGCCTGGCCTCCTTTGCAGATCAGCGCTGTCTGATCGTCGAGCGCTTCGATCGGCGGCTGCACGCAAGCGGCAGCCACTGGCTGCGCCTGCCGGTGGAGGACTTCTGCCAGGCCACCGGCACCCCGCCGGAGCAGAAATACGAAAACCAGGGAGGTCCTGGCATGGTGGCCATCGCCTCCCTGCTTGCCCAGTCCGCCCAGGCGGACGACGATCTGCGCACTTTTTTCCGCGCCCAGGTTCTGTTCTGGATGCTGCGGGCGATCGACGGCCACGCCAAGAACTTCAGTCTCTTCCTGCTGCCCGGCGGTAACTACCGGCTCACCCCGCTCTACGACGTGCTCTCAGCCTGGCCGGTGATCGGCAAGGCAGCCGGCCAGTGGCCCCAGCAGGAGCTACGCCTGGCGATGGCCTGGCACGGCAGTAAGAGCCGCACCAGCAAGCCGCTGCAGGTTCAGCGGCGCCATCTGACCAGCACTGCCAACCGCATGGGCCTCGCTGCAGTAGCCGACCCCCTGGTGTCAGATCTGGTCACCCGCACCCCTGGAGTGATCACGTCGGTGCAGGGTGAGCTTTCGCCCGGATTCCCGGAACAGCTGGCTGCCACGATCCTGGGCGGGTTGCAATCCTCCGCCGATCAGCTGCAGCGACAACAGACGGACTGAGTACCAAGGGAGCTCAGCGGCGATCAGACTGGTGATAGACCGCATTGCGATCACGCTTGCCGACCGCAATCACAAAGACGAGCAATTCTTGATCCCGCACCTCATACACAAGGCAGAAACCAGCAGCGCGGAGCTTGACCTTGTAGCGATCACGTGAGCCCCGCAGACAGCTGGAGAGGAGGTGCGGTTCAAGCAACCGCTCAGCAAGCTTCTTTTTGAACTGATTACGAATACTGGAGTCCAGCCTGTGCCATTCCCGCAGCGCTTCTGGGTGAAAGGCCAGCTCAAAGCTCATCCAGGTTGACCCGCACAGGCTCCTGGCCATCGGCCAATCGGGCGTCGGCGATGCGGCCGAGCTCCAGATCTTCGACAAGATCCATCAGCTCCTCATAGGCCCTGGCTGGCACGCAATAAAAGGCGGGCTCGTTGCGGTTCAGGACGGCCACGGCCAAGCCATCCCCGGCAGCCACGGTGGCCATCGGATTTTTCTTGTGCTCCGAGATGCTCACAGCGATCTCAGCCAGGACACGATGCGCCATGCAAGCCAACAACCAAGCCCAAGACCGCATGATAGGTCGTGTTTCAGGTCTCTGTTCAGGTCCGATCAGAGGTTGTGCCGTTGCTGGCAACCTGCCCCATGCGTCCCGGCGGTCTTTCAGCGTTAATCCAGCTGCTCCATCCGCTGCGACGCCCGCTCAAAGGCGGCATCCACCTCGTCGTCGCCGATCCAGCGGCTGTAGGCGGCCAGATGCGTTTCCAGGCTGTGGCCCATGGCCGCCGCTACGAATTTGGTGGGCAGCATCGGGCAGAGAGTATGGGCGCGGTGGGCGTAGGCATGGCGGCAGGAGTAGAGCACCAGCTTCTCGCCCTGTTCCTCATACCGGCGCCTCAACTCGCTCCAGAGATCACGCCGCCGCATGTAGAGACCCATGGCGTCAGCCCCGAGTCCGGGCTTCATGGGGGGTAGCCGATCGGCTCGATAGATCGGTTCAAGGTTCCAGGCAACAGCCCAGGAATCACAGGGGAGCAGCCGCAGCGGACGGGGCTCTGTCTTTCCCCGGCTGGAGACCTTGCAGTAGCTGCACCAGAGACGTCCGTTGCGCAGCTCAAGGTGTTGCAGTTCCTCAGGACGCAAGCCATAGGCCGCGAGAAGCTGGAAGGCGTAGCGCCACTTCGGATCAGGGATCGCCTCCACCAGCGCCAGAATCTCATCCACCGTCAGTGGCGTCGTGATCGCCGCAGATTCCCTCCTCCGTCCCACGTAGGGACTGAGATCCAGCGGTGGTGCCCACTCAGCCGGTAGCCGTCCGG
>NZ_JAGQCD010000104.1 GCF_024345975.1 Cyanobium sp. Cruz-8D1
GGCATTGAGCGTGAATTGGCGATATTCTGCAGCTGACGAAGCTCTTCCTCGGAAAGCTTCAAGGGCGGCATCGGTCTTCCGATAGGCATTGAGTCGCACAGCTCGATTACGCCTCATATTATAGCAATTAATTGCGGGACAGTGCACTAGATTCCAGCCGCGGAACAAGGGAGAGGCCATTTCTTGGCAAATGCTGTTATTATGCCTAGAAAGGCTAGCTCATCACAAGCTGCAATAAAGTCCGATGCCGCAAAGAGACTTGATTAGGTCGCAAACTCAGGCGCCCGAGTCACACTATCTTGTACAAACAACATGTACCAAGCAAGATATGATCACGAATTGTATCCAGTTTCGGGCTATCCTGTCGCGGCCATAGCACATCGCGCTCTACAGCCCCAAGGTGACCAAAGCCCTTCGACTTCTTCAATATGAGAGCCACTCTGGAGCTGATGCGCTGGCCAGATATTTTAGGTGCCAAAACTATGAGAGCTGTGAGTATGCGCTCATCCATGGCAAGAGCCACAAGCGCATTCAATACCGAGCTACTGAGAGCAGACCTCTACAGCCGGCAGCACCCTCTTGGAAGTGAACACGTTGCCGCTGCCCGACTAGTTCCTTGCTTTCTACCCAGTGGGTGAGGCCGAGACTGGCATCTCCTCACTTGCTCTAGGGCACCATCTCAAAGTGAATAACCACACAGAATGACATTTTCACGATGAGATCCTGCAGTCTATGAAAGAGCAAGATGGGGCCTTTGTCATGAGGGTAAAGGTGATGTGGATGATGCCTACCTCGGTGGAAATATTTTAGACTGGGGTGGCACCTGTCGATGGTGAGTTTGTTTATCGGTCTCACAGAAATGAAGAGATGCCGTATGGAGGTATAGTTGATCGACTGAGGCACTGATCCTGAGAAACGGCTAGGGGGCACCTCGAATAATCAGCAATTTGCAGGGTCTCTACGGACATGAAAAAGCCGCCGCGGTGACTTTCAGGGAAGGTGTCACTCCTTGGCTGCCATTCAGGCGGCCTCGATTAAGTGTAGCGCGCGGATCGGATCGGACTCCTCTGTTGGCTTGTTGATCCACACTTCTTCGGGTTGGCGCCAGCAGCGAGTGGACAGGCTCCAGCGTCTTGGATGGGCCTGGCGGGCCTTCTCGTAGACGTTGGCTCGCTGCTGGCAAATTGCCATGGCGGTACCGCTGTGTCGCTGGTGAGGCGTGACGAATTTGATTCCGCTGTGGCGGTGTTGGTGGTTGTACCAATCCACAAACGTCCTCACCCACTCGCACGCCTCCTCATTGCTGGCAAATGGCCGGTTTGGGTAGTCGGGCCGGTACTTGACCGTGCGGAACAGGGCTTCCGAGAAGGGATTGTCGTTCGAAACCCTGGGCCGCGAGAACGACCGCAGGACACCCAACTCCTCCAGCCGTGATTCCAGCGTGGCGGCGCGCATGGCATTGCCGTTGTCGGCATGCAGGATCAGCGGCTGCTGGGGGGGCTGGTTGGCGCCGAAACCCCTGGGTCGGCGATAGCGCTCCTTGAGGCAGGCCCGCTGCACCAGATCCGCCGCGATATCGGCTGACTCCACCTCGGCCACATCCCAGGCCACCACCTTGCGGCTCCAGACGTCGATCACCAGGTAGAGGTACAGCCACACACCCCGCACCGTGGTCGGCAGATAGGTGATGTCCCACGACCAGACCGCATTGGGGCGATCCGCCATCAGACGTGGCATGGAGCGCGGTTCCTGCGGCAGCCGGGCCCGCCCTCGCCGGTGGCACTGTCCAGCCTGATGCAAGATCCGATAGAAGCTGCTCTCTGAGCCTATGAACAGCCCCTGATCAGCCAGGGCCGGCACGATCTGTCCCGGCGGCAGCGAGGCGTACTCCGGCTGGTTGCAGGTGAGCAGGATTCGCTGGCGTTCCTCTTCGCTCAGGCGGTGAGCGACATCGCGGGGGCTGCCTTTACGGCGATCCTCGCCGTCCCCATCACCACCAAAGGCCTTCCGCCAGCGCTTGAGGGTGCGCAGGCAGATGCCGATCTCACCGCAGGCGCTAAGCAGTCTCGCGCCAGCGGCATTCGCCTCGCCGATCAGCTCGATCACCTTCCGCCGGCACGCGGCACTGGTCAGCCTTCCGCGTCCTCCGAGCAGCCGGGTAGCCCCGGGGAACTTCCCCCCGAGGCCCCCACAGATCCGTACGTGACACTCTCGCGTCATACGGCTCCTGTCATCCAGCCACCGCCCGTTCACCATGCCAATGAACAAACAAGCCAGGCC
>NZ_JAGQCD010000105.1 GCF_024345975.1 Cyanobium sp. Cruz-8D1
GGACGTGGGGGATGGAGACGTGGTGGCAGTACGGGTTGGCGGTGGTGGGGAGTGTGGTTCTGGCGGTGGCGGCCTATGGGCTGGTGGAGCAGCCGGTACGCCGGTATCCGCTGCAGTGGTGGTGGGAACTGGGACTGGCGCTGCTGGCGGTGGTGGGCCTGTGGATGGGGATCGAGGCGTTGCATCACCAGTTCCGGGGCAAGTGGTTCGTCGGCAGTGACCCCACGCCGGTCCCCCGTCACGAACGTGTTCAGGATTGGAATCCCACCATTCCAGGAACTCTGATTGATAAGACCTGTACCCTCGATTACTGGAAGCCCTACGGCCCGGAATCACGGCCCAATTACGATCGCTGCCAGAAGCCAGGCCGGCCTGGTGCTGGAGAGATCTTTCTGCTGGGTGATTCCCATGCCCAGCATCTGCTGCCGATGCTCGATCTGGTGACCCGTCGCACCGGTCAGAGAATCACTTTCTCGAACAAGCCTTCCTGCTTCCTTGATCCGGCGCTTACCTTACAGCTAAGCCAAAAGCCCTATCAGCCCTGTACTGATTTTGCTGTCGGTGAAATGGAGCGAGCCATTGAACGGCTCAAGCCAGGGGATATCGTCATGATTTCAAGTAACCTTCACAACTATCTCGGCAGCGTCCATGCCAGCGGCTCTGAGCTTGAGACGCCGGCACGGCTGGACGGCAAGCCACTCAATATCTCCGAGTTGCGTCGTGCTCACCTGGCTTCGATGCAAGCTTATGCTTTGCTTCTGAGCAAAAGAGGGATTCAGCTGGTGCTGGTGGTCGATACGCCACCCTTGTCTCAGGACATTGTATTCTGCCCGAAAGGTTCCCAGAGAAGTTGTGCTTTTGATGCCGAAATTACTTCGGCCAGGCAGAAACTGATTGCATCCATCCTCAATGAGGTGGCCGTAGGCTTCAAGAACGTTCATGTTTTTGATCCCACCCAGGCACTGCTTGATTCTTCTGCAAAAGTACGCTATCGCGATGCAAAAGGAAATGTGATCTACTCTGATTCCCACCACCTGAGCATGACGGGTAGTCGCTCCCTGGCGGAGCCGTTTGAGCGCTTCCTGGTGGCGTCCGGTCTGATCCCGGCGTCAGCCCGCTGATGGTGGCCGCGATCGCCAGCAGCAACCCCGTCGCCTCCCCAGACAAGGGCTCGTCGTCTGGGCGCTTTGCCTACCGGCCGGACATCGATGCGCTGCGTGGTGCGGCGATGCTGGCGGTGCTGGTGTTCCACCTGAACAAGGGGTGGTTGCCGGGCGGGTTCACGGGAGTGGACGTGTTTTTTGTGATTTCGGGCTATGTGGTGATGGGCTCGTTGCTGGGCCAGGCCAGCAAGCCGCTGTGGCCGCGTCTGGGGACGTTCTACCTGCGGCGTGTGCGGCGCTTGCTGCCGAACCTGCTGGCGTGCCTGCTGGTGACAAGCCTGGCGGTGGCGATGTTGATTCCGCCGCTGGAGAGCGGCGCGTATTTCAACGCGGCCTTGAAGGCGCTGTTCGGGTGGTCGAACAACTACCTGATGGGTCAGATCGATTACTTCAACCCGGATGCGGATCTGAACCCGTTCCTGCACACCTGGTCGCTGGGTGTGGAGCAGCAGTTCTACCTGGTGTTTCCGCTGCTGATGCTGGGGATCGGCTATGGGGTGCGGCGGAGCGTGCCGCTGCTTACGGCGCTGATCGTGCTGTCGCTGGGGGCGAGCTGGTGGTGGACGCAGAACGCACCGATGGCGGCGTTTTTCCTGATGCCGAGCCGGTTGTGGGAACTGACGATCGGCTCGTTGCTGCTGGTGGCACAACGGCGTGGGCTGCTGGGGGCGAGCTGGATGAAGGGCCGGTGGCTGCGTCTGGTGGGTGGAGCGCTGCTGTTGTGGGCGGTGGTGGCGACATCGGAGCGTGAAGGCTTTCCGTTGCCTGGTGTGC
>NZ_JAGQCD010000106.1 GCF_024345975.1 Cyanobium sp. Cruz-8D1
AGGCCATCACGAAGGAGGCGAGGGACACCCGCGTCAGGCCCCGGCTGTAGCGACCTGGCAAGGACGCCTCGCAGAGGCGCCTGGCCCGATCCTTGCCAGGGCGAGACGGCTGGGGCAGCGGTGCCCCTCTTCTCCCCCTCGCCGACCGTGAGGCCTCCGGCCCCGCGCGTGCTGAACCCCCGCCAGCTCGGTCCTTGGGTCGGCATCCGGTGGATCGGTGGCCTGCCAAGTCCGCTGGGCCTCCTGGGCTGCCAGGTCCGCTGGGCCTCTTGCGGTGTCTGCTGGTGGTCGCGACCAGCAGGAAGGCAGGGCCCCGGAGAGCCCCGCCGGCTGCTGGCCATGGCCCTCAGAAGGGCAGCAGTGCCTCCAGCGCTGGATCGACCGGCACGGCCGGGGCGGCTGCTTGCTGCTCGAACAGCACCTGGGCCGCCAGCTCAGCCAGCCGCGGCCAGCGCCCGCTGCAGAAGGCCAGATCTTCCAGCACCTGCCAGGAGAACTGCTGCAGCTGAGCTTTGCGGGACAGAGGGGCCATGGGAGGGCTCCGCGTAGGACCCCTCAGCCGGCGGGGGGCGGGTCAAGGGCCCGTCCACAACTGGAATGCGGAGCGCAGCGCAGCCAACCTCCCAGCGGCGGGCTCTGTATCACCCTTGAGGCGCCCCCCGACCATGAGGAGGGCCGGAGCGGAGCCCGTTCAGGAGCTGGTGGCTGCATCCCCGCCGCGCTGCTCACTCCCCATGGCAATAGCCGGTGACGTGATCTGGGGCCGATCCCCGGGAGTGCAGCACCGATGGGCCTCACCCTGATCGAGGCAGCCAAGTACGAGACCCGCCTGGAGCACCTGGCGGTGATCAAGACCTTCGCTGAGGGCGAACTACTCAGCTGGCTGCCATTCATGAACATCGCCGGCGGCGGTCTCTTCTATTCCGTCGAGAAGGAGCTCCCCTCCGTGGGCTTCCGGGCGGTGAACGAGGGCTACAAGCAGAGCTACGGCGTCGTCGACCCCCAATCCGAGGCCGTGCACCTCTTTGGGGGTGACGTGGATGTGGACCGCTCGATCGTCGACCTGCAGGGCCCGGAAGCCCGTGCTGCGCAGACCGAGATGAAGGTGCGCTCGATGCGCCTCACCCTGGAGGCGGCGCTGATCAATGGGGACGCCACCGCCAGCCAGGGCCGGGGCTTTGACGGCCTGGCCCGGCGCCTCTCCCCTGGAGCTGAGATGGCCCTCAACAACGGTGGCGGGGCGCTCGATTTCGACAAGCTCGATGAGCTGATCGACTCGGTGAACTCCTACGGCGGTCGGAAGTACCTGGTGATGAGCAAGGCGATGCGCCGCCAGCTCAACGCCCTTGCCCGCCAGACCGTCGGCCAGGGCGTCTACAACGTGAGCACCAACAACCTGGGCGTGATGGTGCATCACTACCAGGAGTGCCAGATCCTCACCGTCGACCGTGACGCCCAGGGCCTGGAAGTGCTGGGTTACGGAGAAGCAGGCGGCAGCAGCTCGATCTACTGCTGCACCTTTGGCGACCAGGCGGTGACTGGTCTGCAGGGGCCCTTCCAGGGCCGCTACGGCATCTCCGTCCGTGACCTGGGCGAGGTGCCTGATGCCCCGGTCTTCCGTACCCGGATCGATTGGTACGTGGGCTTTGGCGTGATGCACCCCCGCGCCGCGGGCCGGCTGCACAGCATCGCCCCCATTTCCTGAGCTGCACCACACACACCTGATCTGGAGATCGCCCGATGACTCGCCTCAAAGCCAACGCCCTTCTCGATGCCGCCACGGTGCTGGTGGGCTGGACCAACCGTTCCGCCACCCGCGACACCGAGAAGGTGTTCAGCAGCGGTGAGGTGGT
>NZ_JAGQCD010000107.1 GCF_024345975.1 Cyanobium sp. Cruz-8D1
CCAGGGTTGGGCGGATCCGGCAGCGGCAGCGGCGCCGGCTGGTGCACGGGCCGCAGCGCATTGGTCTGCCAGGCAAGGTCAGAAGCCAGCCAGGCCCAGGGTCCCGGGAGGACCGGCGGCAGCTCGGCGCCGCGGGTGATGAAGCCGGTGCAGAGCAGATCGCCGCTGTCCTGGCCGGGGCCGCCGTCGCGGCTGGTGAGCAGCTTGCGCTGCTTGATGAAGGCCTCCAGGACATGCCAGGCGAGGATCACAGGCGCCTTGGCCCGTGGGTGCTGCAGCAGCGGCAGCAGCAGCCGGACGGACGCCTCGCTCTGCAGCGGCGTCGGCTCAGCCACGAAGCATCTGGCCAGAGAATGTTCCGCGACTGCGCGGCTGGTGGATCCAGTTCTCAAGCCGCGGCAGGATCAGCAGCAGCGAGGCGACGTGGTGGCGGCGCTGCTGGGCCAGCCCAGCGGTCGCCGTAGCGGATGGGTCGCTGGGGATGACGAATTCCTCGCTGACTTCTTCCATCAGCAGTTCGGTGGCGAACTCGATCACGTCGAGCTTGCTTCTGGGCAACACCGCCGGCACCGGCCCTGCGGCCCCCTTACGGGTGCGCTTGCGGACCACCGGCTCAGCCGGTGTTTGCAAGCCAGGGGCTGGGGAAGGTGGGGTGTCGATCATGGCGATCGCGTCGAGGTGCGCCTTGGCCGCCGGGATGGCGTCGGGGTAAGTGCGCTCCAGCGCGGCCATTTCTTCGTTGATCGCAGCGATCGAGGCCGGGCTCACAGGGATCCGCAGCGTGACGCGGATGGCCTCCAGGTCGGTGGGACGCCAGGCGTAGGGGTTCTGGCTCATGGCTCCGGGACGTGGATGGTGTCCCCACTGCCATCGCCAGCGGGGTGGACAACGCCGGGCATCGCGGCCAGATCGAGCTGGTGGCGGAGCTCGGCATCGGAAACAAGGCCCCGCTCGTGGAGTTGGAGCCATTCAGCGATCGTCGGCAGCGGCCGGGGCGGCGGCGTCAGCGGCGAAACGGTCAGCGAGACACCGGACTGGGGGTTACGCCTTTCGCCGGTGATCGCACACCAGTGCTCGAGTAGCAGGGAGAAGACCGAGGTCTTGCGGGTGGCGAGCGATTGCAGCAACGCAAAGGCCTGCCCGGCGGTGAGGCTGATCTCGCTCTGGCTGCGCCCGGGGCCCCGGTTCTCAGTGGGCACCAGCGCATCACGGCGCATCGTGTCCTCCAGGTGGAGCAGATAGGCGCGGTGCTCGGCTAATGAGCGGGCGCGGATCTCCTTCCAGTTGAAGTCGGCGCCATCGGGCAGATCAAGGAAGCTGTTGGTCGAGAGCACCAACGGCTCAGGGGAGCGGCGTTCGCCGTCGTCGCTGGTCACATCGCCATAGCGATCGACCACGCCGGTGCGCACACCGACCGGCAGGGCGCAGCGGCTGAGCAGGTCCTCGTATTCGGTCTTGAGCCGGAAGTGGGTGAGGTACTGGTGGGCCAGGCCCAGGTGGGGCAGGTCGCCCTCACCGAACTGGGCGCCGTCGCTGCCGTACCAGATCGCCGGCAGTCGGCGGCAGCCCATCAGTTGTTGCGGCGAACCCAGAGCCACCGGCTGGTAGCCGCTGGGGTGGCTGGTGGAGCGCTCGGCGCGGCAGGAGCTGATCTGGAAGCCGCCGGGGCTGAGCTGGAAGGTGGTGTAGATCCAGTCCTCGACGTTCGGTGCCTGCAGGATCTGGCCGTCGGCACCGACCATCAA
>NZ_JAGQCD010000108.1 GCF_024345975.1 Cyanobium sp. Cruz-8D1
CAGCCCGCCCCACCGCTGGCCCAGCTCCTGCGCAGCCATCCGCTGGCGCCCCAGTCACCGGGCAGGGTGCTGGTGCCTGGCTGCGGACGCGGCCATGAGGTCGCCCTGCTCGAAGACCTCGGCTTTTCAGCCATCGGCCTGGATTTCAGTGGCGCGGCCTTGCGCGAGGCCCGCAGGCTCCATGGCGAGGCTCGGGACACCCTGGAGTGGCTGCAGGCCGACCTGTTCGACAGGCAGGCCCTGGAGGCGGCGGGCCTGACCCCCGGCAACCTCAGCGGGATCGTGGAGCACACCTGCTTCTGCGCCATCGATCCCGGCCTGCGGGAGGACTACATCGCCACCGCGGTCCGACTGCTCACGCCGGGCGGCTGGCTGCTGGGGCTGTTCTGGTGCCACCGCCAGCCAGGCGGCCCGCCCTGGGGCAGTGACCCGGAGCTGGTGGAAGCCCAGCTGCGCCAGGCCGGCCTGGTGCCGGAGATCTGGGAGCCGGCCACCGGTTCGGTGGACAAGCGCAACAACGAGTGGCTGGGCCTGTGGCGCCAGCCAGGCCCACCCCCTTCACCTGTAGAGATCGAATCATGTTGAGCCAACTGAACGAACGCATGCAGAAGTGGGGCTTCTCCTGGGAGGGTCTGCGGGACAACCGCCACGGCGAGTGGTGGGTGCTGGCGCAGATGATCCTGATCGCCGCCCACTGGCTGCCGCCAACTCCTCCGCCCTCGGATCTGGGGATTCACTGGCCCCTGGCGCTGCGCCTGATCGGCGGGCTCACCGTCCTGATCGGCCTGCTCCTCGGCGCCCAGGGGGCCTTGAACCTCGGGGACAGTCTCAGTCCGCTGCCGGAACCGATGCCCGGAGCGCCGCTGGTCACCGTGGGGGCCTACGGCCGTTGCCGCCATCCCCTCTACCAGTCGCTGCTGCTCTGCTCCCTGGGGGTGACTCTGGCCCTCGGCAGCCTGCTGCACCTGGGCCTGCTGCTGGCGCTGGCGACCGTGCTCAGCCTCAAGGCACGACGGGAGGAGCAGCGCCTGTGTTCCATGCACAGCGGCTATGCCGATTACATGACCTCCACCCCGGCGATCGTTCCCTTTCTGCCCGGTCTCGACTGGCGGTAGCCCTGGCTCTCACTGATGTGGGCGTTGCGCAGGGAATCTCCACTGGCTGCAGCCTTGGTTCCTTTGGATCGGGATGTCCCCCTTGCTGTTTGGTTGGAACCCGCAATCCATGCTTGATTCCTGCCTGGCGTCGTGCTGTGCAGATCAGCACTGCCAATTCGTACAACCGTCAGACAAACCTTGTCTGTCGATATGTCATTAGTTTGCGCGTTTTATTCGTGATTGCCTTCTATGGCTAGGGTGCAGATGAGGCGTTCGTGTAAAGGCTAATGAACTATGTTGCGGTCGCCAATTTCATCGCAAAGCCTCTCACGGCAAGGCTGGCCATGGCTGGCGTGACAACTCTTATCTGTGCAGGAGCCTTCTCTGCTGCCTTGGCTGCCCCTGTCACACCCAACCTGATCGGTACATGGACGGTTGAAGGGAAGGGGGCCGTGCTCTGCAAAGTCGAAGCATCGAGATGCAAGACCCATCATCATGGTGA
>NZ_JAGQCD010000011.1 GCF_024345975.1 Cyanobium sp. Cruz-8D1
TCCAAATGCTGCGAAATCGGGCTGTCTGAGCGCTTGAACTGAACCCATCTGACGAAATCACCGAGAAATCAGCTCGGAGATGGGAAAACACGACTGCTTAGACGGTTTTTCCGCAAACTCCTAAATCTATACGCCCAGTATACCCGCTTTGGCCTGCAGCCGTCGCCACCTTCTCTCTAACGTTCCCGCTCAGCCGCGGGCAAGAGCCAATGGTTTTGTTCTTCATCGAGGTTCAATAGATGGCGGACATCGTCGGCTGCAGCGGCTTGCTGGAAGGACCAAACGGATGAGGAAGGAGTTTTGACTATTCTCTTTGCTATGCAGGACATTGGCAGACTCTGGTATTCACAGGAAGAGACCTCATCTGGGATGAGCTAAAAGCAGGAGCAATCACCACCGTAGTGAGAGCATCCGCCTCCTCCAGACGCGCCCCCTTCCTCTCCTCCGCCCCACCAAGACCAGGATGCATCGCTTGGCCTGGCGAAATCAAGATGAAAGGATTGCTTCCCAATCACGGTGCGGAGCTCTTTTCGATGCGTAGTTACATCTTCAATGGACAAGCGAATGCCATAGAGACTCGCTACTTTGATTGCCTCTTGCATGTCATTTGCTTTATTAAACAGCGAGCGAAACAGGGGGTCCTTGATTAACTTTTCTTTGAGAATCATTAACTCGCTCATAGCGGCACCTTGGCGAACATGACTCAGCTCCACGCATGGTAAAGGCATTCCGGCAATTGACCCAAGCAGGTGCGCTAAGCCCACTGCCATGAACTCATTGACCCACCATAACTCATCTCATCGAGCTTCAGAGCATCCGGGCAAGGCATCTGACCAGCTCTTGACAAGACTATTTTTCCAACGAGTCTGGCAAGGGGAACTGCGGCCGCATCAGTCGCTTGTTCAATCCCAATTCTGATCCTGGGATTCACTCCAGCACATGGCATTGTTCTGGTTAGGCCTCTTGGTGCCGGCTGGATGGGCCCATCACCCCACAAGGGCAACGAGTCAGCAGGTGGCTATTCCTCCTCGTGGTCGTCACGACGCAGCGTCGCCTAGCGCTTCCCTTTGAACTGGTCTACGACCAGGGGCATCCCCAGGCTGACTTGGCCTGGGCCCGCCAGCCAGCCATCGCTGCTGTGCCGCCCATCGCCTTGCTCTACCTCTACGCCACACCAACCAATGGGCGCCAACAACAGCTCCTGGCCCAGTTGCTGCCGCTGGCCCCGATGGGGCGATCCCCCAGCCGCGTACAGATGGGTGTCTTTCGTGATACGCCGCGCGGCAGAAGGCTTCTCGCCGCCCAGCAACAACAACTCCAGGCCTTGGCCATGCCCTACGAACAGGTACGTTTCGTCCCCGGTGCCCCTGTGCCAGCGGCATCGTTTCAGCCACCTGAATCCATGTCCCTGCTGCCGGAGTCTGATCTCCGATGAGAGGCCTGGCTTGCATCCGTTGCCGGTTTCCGGGTCTGTTCGCTGCTGGGTTGATTGGCCTGGCTCTCGCTGCCCCCAGCCAAGCCAGCACATTTGATGTGTTCTGTACGAACAACTCGGATGGCACGCTCACCTGCAGCGGCTGGGATGGGGGCGAGACACTCACCTGTGTGAGCAGCCGGGGCCGCACAACCACCTGCTCAACCCCCAGCGGCCGCAGCTTCAGCTGTGTGCAAGGGCTGGGGGGAGTGCTCTCCTGTGGCAACCCAGACCGGGGCACCATGCGCGGGGATGGACCGCGCTGTGTGCCTGCAGGCGACGGCACCTTGGTCTGTGACGAAGACGATCCCCCCAGTGAGCCGCTGCTGCGGGCACCGGCGGTCCCAGGCAGCATGGCCCCGTTCATGGGGCCCAGCATGGATCTGCTTCGGCCCGATTCCCTCACGATCCCAAGCCTGTTTGATTGAGCTGCTCCATCCAGCCATGCCTCACCTGCCCGTTGAGAAAGAGGAGGGAGGGCGGCGACGATGCCCGCCTAACCTCATGGCCGATGGTCCATACCCTGGTGCTGCTGGCGAGTGAGTCGCGCCTTGAGGCGCTGCTCGACTGGCTCGATCGACAGGCCCTGGCCGTCGCCGGTTTTCCGCTGCTTGCCACCGCCGAACTGGCTGGGCGGCTGCGCAGCGACCCCCGCACCGCCCAGCTGCCGGTGATGGCACTGGAGGCACTCTCAGAAGGGGGCGATATCCAGGTGGCCGCCCGCGTGCTGGCTGGTGAGGTGGCGGCGGTGATCGCCTTCCTTGATCCGGAGGCGCCCGTGGGCTCGCCGCCCGACGGCCGGCTGCTGATCCGCGCCTGCGATCTGGCCGCCGTGCCCCTGGTCCTCAACGCCGCCACCGCCGAGCTGGCCCTGCGGGGCCTGGCCCACGGCCGCTCGGCCTACCTGCTGTTCAATCCCGTGGCCGGCCAGGGGGAGCCCAACGCCGATCTGGCCCTGATCCGCTCGATCCTCGAGCCCCAGCTGCTGGTGACGGTGCTGCTCACCAGTGCCAGCACCGATCCAGGCGACCAGTGCCGCGAGCTCGTCGAGCTGCTCCAGGCCCGGCCAGCCGGCGAGGTGGGCAACGTGATGATCGTGGCCTGCGGTGGCGACGGCACCGTCTCGGCGGTGGCGGGGGCGGTGGCCGGCACCGGCATTCCCCTCGGCGTGATCCCCCGCGGCACCGCCAACGCCTTCGCGGCGGCGCTCGACATCCCCACCGACCTGGTGGGCGCCTGCGAGACGATCCTGGCCGGCCACACCCACGTAGTGGATGCCGCCCGCTGCAACGGCCTGCCGATGACCCTGCTGGCCGGCGTCGGCTTTGAGGCCGGGATGGTGGATCGCGCCACCCGCGAGCTCAAAACGATGCTCGGCCCGCTCGCCTACATGCTCGCCGGCGCCCAGCAGCTGGTGAGCCAGCAGCCCTTCCAGGCCCGCGTCGAGATCGACGGCACCGTCACCGACGTGCAGGCGGCCGCCATCACCGTGGCCAACGTGGCCCCCGCCACCTCGGTCCTGGCCCAGGGCTTCGGGCGGGTGATCCCCGACGACGGCCTGCTGGAGGTCACGATCGCCTCGCCCAGCACCCGCCTGCAGGGCCTCAACGCCCTCGCCTCCCTGCTCACCTCCGCCGTGGTCCAGTCGCCCAGCAACCACCCCGATCTTCTCTGTTTGCGGGCCCGCCACATCACGATCAGCACCGACCCACCCCAGCGGCTGGTGATCGACGGCGAAATGCTCGAAGCCGACTCCGTCACCTTCACCTGCCTGCCCGGCGCCCTGACGGTGTTCGCGCCACTCCAGACACCGTGATCCCCCCACCATGAACCTCGCCTCCGAGGCGGGTATCGCCACCAAGGTGCGCCGCATGGCCGACCGGGTGCGCTGGGGCCATCCCGAGATCACCCGCCGCGGCATCGATCCCTGCCGCCTGGCGATCGAGGGGGATCCAGGCGCACCGGAGGCCTTCTCCTTCCTCGTGCTGGGGGACAGCGGCACCGGTCTGCACCGCCGCGACACCCCCCAGCGGCGGGTGGCCGAGCAGTTGCTCGCCCATGGCAGCGAGGCTCGCTTCCTGCTGCACACCGGTGATGTGGTGTACCCGGTGGGTTCCAGCGAGCAGTACCCGGACAACTTCATCCGTCCCTACCGCGAGTGGATCGTGGGCGGTGAGGACTGGCGCCGGCTGCGCTACGACCGGCTGGTGTTCAAGGTGCCGTTCCTGCCGGTGCTCGGCAACCACGACTACTACGACCTGCCGCTGCCCCTGGGGTTGCTGGCCGGCCTGACGGCGGCGCCGCGGCGGTTGCTGCGCTCCTGGATCCATCTCGATGTGGGTTGGCACGGCTCCTACGTGGGCCAGGCCTGGGCCCGCGCCTTCCTCGATGGGCTCAGCGCCGTACCCGAGGCGGACCTGGGCGAGCACCTCGCCCGCACCCGCACCGCCACGGTCGACGGGGCCCCCTGCCTGCTTTATCGCCCCGGCCAGTTCACCCGCCTGCCCCACCGCCACTACACCGTTCGCTGGGCCGGTGTCGACGTGTTCGCCCTCGACTCCAACACCTTCAACCAGCCCCTGCCGGCCGGCGCCGACAACGGCGACCTGCGCGAGCGTCGCCAGGGGCTCGACGCCGAGCGGGCCGCCCTGCTGCTGTCCCTCGGCCCCGTCGACGGCGACGAGGACGCCCGCGACGATCGGGCCACCAAGGCCGAGCAGCTCGATGAACAGATCCGTGACATCGACAAGCAGCTCACGGGCGGCCCCCGGGCGGTGGATGAGGCCCAGTTCGACTGGTTCGCCGACGCCCTGATCGCCTCCTGGCGCAACCCCGCGGTGCGAGGCCGGCTGCTGGTGCTGCACCACCCCCCCTACGTCACCGAAACCAGCAAGTGGGACCAGGGCCAGACCCTGGCCGTGCGCACCCAGCTGCGCCGCGTGCTGGATCGGGTGGCCGCCGCCCTCGGCGATCGGCCGGCCGGCCGGCCCCTGCTCGATCTGGCCTTCAGCGGCCATGCCCATTGCCTGGAGCTGCTCGAGGTCGGCGACACC
The DNA here is from genome assembly GCF_024345975.1 of Cyanobium sp. Cruz-8D1. Classification (GTDB taxonomy): domain Bacteria; phylum Cyanobacteriota; class Cyanobacteriia; order PCC-6307; family Cyanobiaceae; genus Cyanobium. The sequence continues at coordinate 4,528 of NZ_JAGQCD010000011.1, forward strand.
GGCCACGGCGATGCCCGCATCCCCTGGGCGATCTGCGGCGGCAGCGGCTACAGCCTGCGCCGCCAGCGACGGGAAGGGTCCGTGCTGCTGGAGGGTCCCCGGGGCGCCGAGCGAGTCGTGGCCCGCTCGCGCCTGTTCCTCGGCCGCAGCGGCCGGGGCTCCGGCCTGCGGCGTGCCTACTCCGCCCTGCGGGTCGACGTGGCGGCAGGCACCCCTTTGCAGCTCACGCTCACGCCACTGGTGGCCGAGAAGGCTGAAGGGGAATGGCGGCCCTACTGCGGGGCCGAGATCACGCTATGAGCCGGCTGCGTTCCCCAGTCAAGGGTGTGCCAGCCGCCTGCCTCGCTTTAGCGTCAGGCTCATTCGCAGCCGCTGGATCGGTGAGCCTCTCCATCGCCCTGCTCACGGTCTCCGACAGCCGCAGCCTCAGCGACGACCCCTCGGGCGATGCCCTGCAACGGCGGCTGGAGGCGGCCGGCCACCGGCTGCTGGAGCGCAGCCTGGTGCCCGACGACCGTTACCGCATCCGCGCCGAGCTGAGCCGCTGGATCGCCGATGCCGCCGTGCAGGTGGTGATCAGCTCCGGCGGCACCGGCCTCACCGGCCGCGACGGCACCCCCGAGGCGGTGGCGCCCCTGCTCGACAAGACCATCGAGGGCTTCGGGGAGCTGTTCCGGGTGCTGTCCTTTGAGACGATCGGCACCAGCACCCTGCAGAGCCGTGCCCTGGCCGGGGTGGCCAACGGCACGGTGGTGTTCGTCCTGCCCGGCTCCCTCGATGCGGTCTGCACCGCCTGGGACCGGCTGATCCGCGCCCAGCTCGACGCCACCACCCGCCCCTGCAACCTGGTGCAGCTGCTGCCGCGGCTCCGCGAGCCTGCCGACCAGTCGCCGTGATCGCTGGTTCGTGGCGGAGTGGCGCAGCCCGTTCCTGGTGGCTGGGGATCCTCGCCCTGCTGATGGCCCTGGGCCTTTCCCTGCCCCTGGCCCCGGGCCTGTCGGCGACCGCCTCCGGCCCCAGCGGGGCCGCCCCCCCGCAGGCTGCGGCCGCCCCGGGCGACCAGAGCGGCATGGTGGCCGCCGGCAGTTTCGAGCTGGCCAAAGTCCGCATCCTTGGCGTTCCCGCCCTCACCGTGGCCTCTCCAGTGGTGGGCAGCCAGGACGATGCGCCCAACGCCCAGCGCCGCGCCGAGGTGATCGAAGGCAACCTGCGCCTGCTCTACGACCCCCAGCATCTCTGCAGCGAGAGCGAACAGATCGCCGAGTGGATCCTGCTGCGGGTGCTGGGGGGCAACGAGGGGGCCTGTGAGCAGCCACCGCTCCAGCCGGTCACGGGCAGCGCCCCAGAGCAATTGGTGGTCCAGCGCAAGCAACTGCCCGGAGGGGATGTGGTGCTGGAAGCCAGGGTGCCGGAACGGTCCGAGCCCCTGCCGCTACTGACGATCACCCGTGCCGATGCCAGCCTCAATGGCATCAGCGCCTTGGCCCTGGGGGAACGCTGGCAGCAGCGGCTGCAGAGCCGCCTTCGCCACGCCCGCCGGGTGATGCAGCCGGCTGACCTGCGCCGCCGCTGGCGGTTCACCTTCGCGCTGGAGCTGGCGCTGGCCCTGCTCACCGCCGGCACCCTCTGGCTCTGGCGCCAGAACCGCCACCGCCGCGCCAGGCTCCTGGGCCGCCGCCGCCCCACACCGGATCGGGCCCTGGAGCACCGCCTGCAGCTGCACCAGGCCTTCGGGCTGCTGCTTCTGCTGGCGGTGCTGCTGCAGCTGATGGTCATGCTGGCCCTGGGGGTGATGGCCGTCCCGGGCAAGGTGCCCCTGGGCCTGCAGTTGCTGCTGCAGCCGGTTCACACCTTCCTCAAGGTGCTGCTCGTCGGGTTGGTTGCCCTGCTGGTGCGTTCCCTGGCCACGTTTCTGCTGCACCAGTGGGCCGACAGCGCCAGCGTGCCGGTGGAGGAGCAGGCCCGGCGGGAGCAGCGACACCGCAGCCTGCTGCGGGTGAGCCACCGCCTCATCGATCTGGCCTGCGTGATCGCGGCCAGCGGCTTGATCCTGATCGACATTCCCGGCCTCCGGGCCGCCTCCTCCTCCCTGCTGCTGGCCGGCGGCGCCCTGCTGGGTGGCCTGGCCCTGGTGTTCCAGGGGCTGCTGCGCGATTTCGCCGCCGGCCTCGCCGTGCTGATCGAGGATCGCTACGCCATCGGCGACTGGGTGGAGATCGGCGGCCTCGAGGGTGACGTGGTGGACGTGGGCGTGCTCAGCACCCAGCTGCGCTGCCTCGACCACCGGGTGGCCGTGATCCAGAACAGCGCCTTCGACCGGGTGGTGAACCACACCAAGCTGCGCTCCGGCGAAGAGGTGAAGCTGCTGGTGTCCCACCGCTGCCCCGACATCGACCACGCCCTGGCGGTGGTGGCCGAGGAGCTCGCCCTCTTCCACGCCGACAGCACCTGGGGACCGCGGCTGCTGGCGGCGCCCCTGCTGCGGGGCGTCAGTGCCACCGGGCCCCTGGGCATCACCGTGAGCGCCCTGCTCACCACCGTGGCCGGCGAACAGTGGGCCTGTTCCCGCGAGCTGCAGCGGCGCCTGGTGGCCCGCTTCCAGCGGGAGGGCCTTCCCCTGGCCGATGGCCTGGAGCTGGCCGCCCGCAGCTGATCAGAGGGCTGCCGCGCTCAGGCAGCCGCCAACCAGCGACGCCGGGCCCGGTCGCTGAGGTCCTCGCCGACCAGGGTGAGCAGGGCGTAGACCGCCACCAGCGCCAGCAGCTGGTCCCAGGCGAAGGAGCTGAGGCTCTCCAGCAACTGGCTGCCCAGTCCGGTCGCCCCCACCAGTCCCACCACCACCGATTCCCGCAGGATCACATCGGCCCGGTAGGCGCCGTAGGCCAGGTAGGGGCGAGCCAGCCCGCTGAAGCGGCCGTAGAGCAGGGCCAGCCGCGGCCCGCTGCCGCCGCAGGCCAGGGCCTCCTCGGCGGCCGGATCGGTGGAATCGGCGCTCTCCAGCAGCAACCGGCCCAGCACCCCCAGGTTGTGGAAGCCCAGGGCCAGGGCGGCGGTGATCACCCCCGGCTCGAGCACGAACAGCAGCAGCAGGGCCGTGAGGGGCGGCGGCCACAGGCGCCCCAGGGCCCACAGCAGCCGCAGCCCCTGCCGGGCCCAGCCCACCGGCGCCACCACCAGCAGCAGCAGCGGCGCCAGGCCCACCGCGAGGCTGGCCGCCAGGCCGGTGAGCAGCAGGGTGCCCCCCACCAACCGGGGCCAGGGCAAGGCAAACGTGGCCACCCAGCTGCCGCCGCCCAGGCCGGGCAGGGGCTGCCAATGGAGCAGGGCCGCCGGATCCACCCCCAGGCCGCGACCCACCAGAACGCAGAGGGGCAGCAGGGCGGCCAGGGTCAGCAGCATCTCGCGGCTGCGTTCGCCCACGCCCCGCCGGGCCAGCACGAAACGGCCGGGCACCAGCCAGCGCCGGCGCAGCAGGCTGATGACCGCCTCCAGGGCCAGCATCACCGCCAGCAGCAGCCACAGGCCGCTCCAGAGTTCATGGAACTCGAGCGACTGCAGGGTCAGCTTGAGATCGGTGCCCAGGCCCCCGAGGCCGAACACCCCCAGCAGGGTGGCGCTGCGCAGGGCGCATTCCAGCCGGTAGCCGCCGTAGCTGAGCACCCCCGGCAGCAGGGCCGGCCCCAGGGCCGTGAGCAGGGCCGCCGGCGCCGGGGCGCCCGCCGCCCGCAGGGCCTCCAGGTTGGCGGTGGGCAGGGCATCGAGCAGGTCGGACAGCACCCGCGCCACCAGGGCGCCGAAGGGCAGGGCGATCGCCAGCACCGCCACCGCCGGCTGCAGCCCCACCAGCTGCAGCAGCAGCAGGCCCCAGATCAGTTCATGGATCGCCCGGGGCAGGGCCAGCAGGCAGCGGATCAGCTCCGCCGGCACCCCGCTGCCCGTCAGGGTGCGCCACACGGTGCGGGAGCTGGCCGCCCCCAGCACCAGGCCCAGCACCAGGCTGCCGGCCCAGCCCAGCAGGGCCATGCCGGCCGTCACCCCCAGCCCCTTCAGCAGCGAAGCCAGCACCACTGGATCCAGCGATGGCGTCACCGCCGCCAGCACAAAGCTGCCGATCAGCTCCCAGCCGCCGCCGTGCACCAGCGGCGGCAGCAGGACGGCCAGGGGCACCAGCACCAGGGCCGGCAGCAGCATCAGCAGCGGCGACGCCGGTTTCAAGCGCTCACGCCGGGTGGGGTGCCCCCGTAGAGGTCCGCCAGCAGGGCCGCGTTCACCCGGGCCGCCGGCCCGTCGAACAGCACCCGGCCGTCCTTGAGGCCCACGGCCCGATCGAAACCGTCGAGCAGGTCGGGGCGGTGCAGGCTCAGCAGCAGGGCCCGGGGGGCCACGGCCTGGGCCAGCAGCAGGGCCAGCAGCTCGGCGGCCAGCCGCGGATCGAGGCTGGCCAGGGGTTCATCGGCCAGCAGCAGGGTGGGCTCCTGGCGCAGCAGCCGGGCCATCGCCACCCGCTGGCGCTGGCCGCCGGAAAGGGCCGTCACCGGCTGCTCCAGCAGGGCCGGATCCAGGTCCATCGCCCGCAGGGCCGCCGCGCAGTCGTCGGTGTCCAGCGGCAGCAGCAGGTTGAGCAGGGCCCGGGGCCAGCCCCAGCGGGCCAGGCGGGCAGCGTTGAGGTTCTGCTGCACGGTCAGCTCCTCGATCAGGCGCAGGTCCTGCCAGAGGGTGCCGATGCGGGCCTGCTGGCGGCGCCGGCCGCGGCGGGAACGGGCGGGGGCCTGTCCCTCCCACAGCACCGTGCCCGCCGCCGGCGCCAGCAGGCCGTTGGCCACCGCTATCAATGAGCTCTTGCCGGCGCCACTGGCCCCCAGCAACGCCACCCGCTCGCCGGGGGCCAGGCTCAGATCGACGTCCTCCAGCCGGGGCCGCCCGCGGCCGTCGACGCGGATGCCCCGCAACGCGAGCACGGCGGTGGGGGGGCCGGCGGCCATGGGAGACGCAAACAGCAAAGGCTCGGTCCAGATTGCCAGCAGAATCTCCCTATCCACATGGCCTCCGATGACGCCAGCCACCGGGTCCAGACCCTCTCTCCTCGATGGCCTTGCCCGGGTGCTGCTGTGCCTGGTGTTCGTCCATGCGGTGATCGGCAAGCTGACGGGATTCACCGGGGTGGCCTGGATGATGGCCGGTCGGGGATGACCGATCGCGCCGGTGCTGCTGGCAGCGGCCACGGCACTGATGGCCGTCGGGTCGTTGCTGGTGATCAGCGGCTACCGGGTGCGGCTCGGGGCGATCCTGCTGCTGCTGTTCCTGGTGCCCACCACCCTGCTGTTTCACAACGCTATGGCCGACCCCCCGGAGCGGATCGCGCTGTTGAAGAACCTCTCGATCATCGGCGGCCTGCTGCTGGTGGCCGAACGCCCCTCGACCTGAGCGCCCCCACCCCATGACCTTTGCCTCCCCCCGCTCCTACATCCTTCTCTCGGTGGCAGCGGCGGTGGCCACCATCGTGCTGAAGACGGCCGCCTGGCGGCTCACCGGTTCGGTGGGCCTGCTCTCGGATGCGATGGAATCCGGGGTCAATCTGGTGGCAGCCCTGGGGGCCTTCTGGGCCCTCAGCCTGGCCGCCAAGCCGGCCGACCGCACCCACCACTACGGCCACTTCAAGGCCGAGTACTTCTCCAGCGGTCTGGAGAGTGTGCTGATCGTGCTGGCCGCCCTGGCGATCATCACTTCGGCGGTGGGCCGCCTGCAGGCTCCCGAGCCGCTGGAACAACTGGGATTGGGCATGGCCCTGTCCCTGGTGGCCACGGCGCTCAACGGCCTGGTGGCCTGGGTGCTGCTGCGGGCCGCCCGCCACTTCCACTCGATCAGCCTGCGGGCCGACGCCCACCACCTGTTCACCGACGTCTGGACCTCCTGCGGGGTGCTGGTGGGCATCGGCCTGGTCAAGCTCACCGGGCTGACGATCCTCGACCCGCTGATCGCCATCGCGGTGGCGCTCAACATCACCCTCACCGGCTGGAATCTGCTGCGGGAGACGGCCTCCGGCCTGCTCGACCGTTCGCTGCCCAGCGACGAGCAGGAGCGGCTGGAGGCGCTGCTGGCCTGCCATGAAACCGAGGGCATCCGCTTCCACGCCCTGCGCACCCGGGTGGCCGGATCACGCCGCTTCGTGGCCTTCCACGTGCTGGTGCCGGGGCAATGGACCGTGCAGGACGGCCATGACCTCTGCGAGCAGCTGGAGCAGGAGATCGCCATCGCCCTGCCCCGCAGCGATGTGCTCACCCACCTCGAGCCGATCGAGGATCCCAGGGCCTGGGATGACGAGGGCTTCCGCTGGGAGGAGGGTTGAGCCCCCATACGATCCAGACAGCAGCGAGCCCGTCCCCGATGGCCACCGTTCTGATCACCGGCGCCAACCGCGGCATCGGACTGGAATACTGCCGCCAGCTCCAGGCCAGGGGCGACACCGTGGTGGCGGTCTGCCGCACGCCGTCGCCGGAGCTGGAGGGTCTGGGGGTGCGCATCGAGGCCGGGGTCGACCTCACCGAGGCGGCCGCCATCGCCGATCTGGTGGGCCGGCTGGGGTCCCTGGCCCTCGATGGGTTGATCCTGAACGCCGGCCTGCTGGAGCGCACCACCCTGGCCGACCTCGACGTCGACAGCCTGCGGCGTCAGTTTGAGGTGAATGCCATCGCGCCCCTGCGGCTCACCCGGGCCCTGCTGGGCCAGCTGCCATCCGGCGCCAAGGTGATCCTGATGACCAGCCGCATGGGCTCGATCGACGACAACAGCTCCGGCGGCGCCTACGGCTACCGGATGTCGAAGGTGGCGCTCAACATGGCCGGCAAGTCGCTGGCCATCGACCTGCACCCCCGCGGCATCGCCGTGGCCCTGCTCCATCCCGGCCTGGTGCGCACCCGCATGACGGGCTTCAGCGACCAGGGCATCAGCACCGAGGACTCCGTGCACGGCCTGCTGGCCCGCATCGACGCCCTGACCCTGGAGACCAGCGGCAGCTTCTGGCATGCCAACGGCCAGGTGCTGCCCTGGTAGGGCAGGCGTTACTCACGCCTGGAGGCAGCGCTTGTGAACGAAGGGGCTGGTCATGGCCCGCAACAGGGCGCTGTAGCCGGGCTGGAAGCGAAGTTCCTCACCCACCCGAAGCGGCCGCTCCGCCTCCACCACCAGGTGATCGCTGCTGGCCCCCACGATCGACACCCCTGGTGGCGGCTCCAGGTCCGCCGGATCCACATCCTGAACCCCCAGCGCCAGCAGGCCCCGCTGCCGCAGGCCCCGGTCCGGCGCTGGGGGTGCGGCCGTGGCCAGGAAGCTGGTGAACCCCTGTTCCCCCCAGGGGTGGCTGGGTTTGCGTTTCACTTCGATCAGCTCACCCACCAGGGAAAAGGCATCTGTGTGGAGGCCGGGAATGGGGCAGCGTGCCAGGGGTTCCCGCCCCAGCAGCAGGGCCTCCCCCAGCCGCAGATGGTTGATCCGCCCCGGGGCGCCCCCCTGGGCCAGCCAGGGGAGATTGGCCGAATTCCCCCCCGAGACCAGCTCAAGACTGATGCCGAGGCGGGCTTCGAGAGCGTCCGCCAGGGCCGAGAGCTCCGCCATGTTGGCCGCGTCAGGGGCCACCCCATGCTGGCAGCCCAGGTTGGTGCCGATCCCCACCAGCCGCAGCGACGGCAGGCTCAGGGTGAGCCTGGCGATGACTTCGAGATCATGGGGCAGGAGGCCTTCGCGCCGATCGCCCAGCTCCACCATCAGCAGCACGCCATGGCGGCGGTGTTGACGCTGTGCCACCGCCGCCAGCGCCTGGATCACCAGCGGTTCGCTGTGGCAACTGCTGGTGGCATGGGCCACCACCTGCTCCATCTGGCTGAGCATCGGGGTACGGATCAGCAGCGTCGGCGCCGTGAGGCCGCCGCGGGCCAGGCCTTCCAGCGTTTCGATGCGTGAGTCGCCGATCGAGGTCACGCCGGCCGCCAGCCAGGTGCGCACGATTTCGGGCCTGCCGAGGCAGGCCTTGCTCACCGCCGTGACCGCGATCCCCTGGCCCGCCAGGCGGCGCACCAGCGTGGCGGCGTTGTGGTGCAGGCGATCGAGATCGATCTCGAGCCGCGGGGCGCTCACGCCATCGCCGCCAGTTCCGCGCCGAGTTCGGGGAAGGCCCTCACCACCATCTGCACCAGGCGCTCGGGGGCGCTGGTGAGCGGGTCGGTGACCGGGATGTGAAGTTCCGCCTCGTAGAGGGCAATGGCGGCGGAGATCTGGGCGGAGTTCATGCCCTCGTGGTTGAGCGTGAGGCCGATCACCCTGGTGGGCGCAAAGGCCTCGATCAGCGTGATCTCGCTCTGGGGCGTGGGCATCGCCACGCCGGGGAAATCGCAGCGTTGGCGGCGTCTGGGCGCGTGCTGGAGGATCACGGCCTGGGGCTGGGCGCCCCGCAGAATGAAGGTGGAGGAGAGGTAAGCCGGATGGCTGAGCGATCCCTGACCCTCGATCACGATCACCTGGGGATGCTCGCTGTTGAAGGCCTCCACCACGGCGGCCTCCACCTCACCGGAGCAGAACTGGGAGGGAATCGCATCGAGCGGCAGACCGTAACGGCCGCCCTGGATGATGCCGGTCTGCCCCGTGGACACCAGCGCCGCGTGGATGCCGTGATCGTTGAGGGTCTGCACCAGCAGCGTGGCGGTGGTGCGTTTGCCGATGGCACCATCCGTGCCGAGCACGGCGATGCGCCGGCAGGTGACGTTGCTGATAGCGCCACTGAACAGCCGCAGATCCTGCAGAGCCGGCGGCCGGCGCACATCCTGGATCGTCACCCGGTGCCCTGCGGCGCTGGCGGCGAAGACAGGGTCATCCGCCAGAAACTCGCGCATGCCACTCACCAGGGACAAGCCAGCCGCCATGGCGGCCAGAAGAACCTGTCGGTCGCTGGAGCTGTACAGGCCATCGGCCGGGGCCATGCCATAGATGAACGCTTCCGGGGTGGGGCCGCCGAGGCGGAACGCGGCCTTCAGATCGGCCACGATCGGGATGCCATTGGGAAGGCCATCAAGCAGCTCCCCGGCGTCGCGGCCGGCGGCCTGGCTGTCGATCACGGCCACGATCCGGTAGAGGGTGCTGTAACGCACCAGCCCGTGGGCGGTCTTGCCGTCGGCGCTGGCGAACTGCCCTTCGCAATAGACCACAGCTGCCATGGGGGCTGCCATGGATGTGGTCAGCGGGGCGGACGTCGCCTGCGGCTGGGCAGGGACGCGCGCCGACGAGGGCGAGCCGATGGCCCGGGAAGGAGCTGTCAAGTGGTTGTGATCCTTTCTGAAGGCTCAGGGGAGGCGGCCGCATGGTCTGCCGGTCGCCGAACCGAGCAGGGATAACCACTGGCCCCCACCAAGCGGAAGGGTATCGAAAGATATTAAGCGATTCCAAGCGCTTGCTGCTGCCCCTACGGCCCTGGCAGGGCTAAGGCAGGGCCAGCTGCAGGGGCAGGAGCCGCCCATACCGCCGCAGGGTGAGGCCCAGGGGCCGACCCTCCGGGTGGGCGGCCAGCCGCTCGATCACCTGGCGGGCGCTGCTCACCGGCTGGCCATCGATCGATGTGATCCGATCACCAACCCGCAGGCCGGAGCGCTCCGCCAGCGAACCAGGCGCCACCTGACGGATCTCCACCCGGCCGCCGTGGGTTTCCAGATACACCCCCAGCCACAGGCCCGCCGGCGGCGGTGAGGCCACCCCGAACACCGCCGTGGCCAGCCCCGGCTGCAGCACGGCGCAGTCGAGCCCAACCTCCCAGGGCAGCAGCCAGGCCGCCTCACCCAACCCCAGGGCCCGCAGCTGATGGGGCACGCCGTGGCCCCCGGCCAGGTGGCCATGGCCGATCAGGGCCACCACCAGGGCCCCGGGGTGCAGGCGGCGGCGGTCGGCGATGGCCTCGGCCATGGCCCGGTCCCACAGCTGTTGACTCTCCACGAAGCGGCCAAAGGAGGGATCCTCCAGGCCGGGCCGCCCCTGGCCGCTGCTGGGAACAAAGGGATGGTGCTGCCAGAGCCGGTGCAGCTGGGCCCGGTAGGCCCGGCTGGCTGGCGCCGGACGCCCCACCCCCTCCCGCTCAGCCAGGGGCACCGCCGCGAAGCCCTCGGCCCGCACCCGCCGCACCAGCCGGCGCTCCACGTTCAGGGCCAGCAGGGGGATCCGGTGGTCACGGGCGAAGCGCAGGATCGGCAGGTAGAGGTTGGCGTCATAGCCCCAGATGGCCGGCCAGTCGAGGGCCGCGAGGAAGGCACGCTCCTCCAGCTCCCCGGCCACCCAGCGGTCGAGCACCGGCTGCAGCCGGCGCGGCACCATCTCCAGGCCGAGGCTCAGCTCGGGACGCCGCGTCTGCAGCGCCTGGAGGGTGGCCAACTGCCAACGGTGGTGGGCAGCACTGTCGTGGCGTTCCCCCAGCAGCACCACCGGGCGCCGGGCAAGGCGATCGAGCAGGTCGCCTGCCGCCACGGTGCGGGGACCGGCGGCGCTGGGCTCCACCCAGACGCCCGCGGGCACACAGGCGCTGGCGGCGGCAGGCCCAGGCGCACCGAACAGGGCGGCCAGACCCAAGGCCAGCCCTGTGATCCGGCGCCCTAGGTGGTTGCCAAGCAGGAGGGGGCTCAGCGGATCTTGCCGATCTGGCGGCCCACCTTCTCGATGGGGCTGTAGGCCGCCGCGTTGGCGGGAATGAAGCGCTGGGCGCCGAACAACGCCAGCACCTCCTTCTGCCGGGGATTGGCGGCGCGCCAGCTGAGGATCGCCGTCTTCATCCGGGCGGTGAAGCCCTTGCCGAAGCGCTTGTCGAGATCGGGCTGGGCGATCCAGTGGTAGTTGGGGTAGCCGGGGGTTTTCCAGATCTGCACCACCTTGGCGCGGCTGACCTTGCCCTCGCTGAGGCTGCTGCGCCAGACCTCTTCGCTGACGGCGCCGGCCTGGTAGGCGCCGCTCTGCACCAGGGCGATGGTGGCGTCATGGCTGCTGCTGAAGCCGGGGGCACCGCCGGCGAAGTCGCTCAGCTGGACCCCGGCCTGATTCAGGTAGAACTGGGGCATCAGGCGGCCGGAGGTGGAGCTCTCCGAGCCGAAGGTGAAGCGCTTGCCCTTCAGTTCCCTCAGCCCCTTGACGTTGCTGATCGGCTTGAGGCCGCTGCTGGTGTTGGCGATGAAGACGCTCTGGAACGACGCGTCGATATCGCGCTGGGCGATCACCAGGGCGCCGGGCTTCTGCAGGCGCGCCTGCACCCCCGTGAGACTGCCGAACCAGACCAGATCCAGGCCACCGGTGCGGAACGCGGTGACGGCGGCGGCATAATCCACCACCGGCACGTAGACCACCTTCACCCCCAGCTGACGGCTGAGTTCAGTGGCCACCAGCGGGTAGAGCCGGTTGAGCATCTCGGGCTTCTGGTCGGGGATGGCGCCGATGCGCAGCACCTTCTGGCTCTGCTGGGCCGCCGCCGGAGCCAGCAAGCCGCCCAGGGGCGTGGCCGGTGGCGTCAGCAGGGGCACCAACGCCAGCGAGACCCCCATCAGGGCAGCGGTGGCGGTGGTGCGGATCCGGAACATGCTCATCGGGCTTGGGAAGCGTTGGCGGCCTTTGCTCCACTATGGCCATCAGGTGGGTGCCGGCCCGCGGCCTTCGTCATCGCCAGACGCCCCCGTCCCTGCCGCGAGCCCCATGGCGCCCTGCCTTCCCATCGATGCGTTCCTGGCGGCAGGTGGCGCGCTGCTCGACGTGCGCACGCCGGCCGAATTCCGCCAGGGCCACATCCCCGGGGCCGCCAATCTGCCCCTGTTCAGCGACGGGGAGCGGGCCGAGGTGGGCACCCTCTACAAGCACCAGGGCCGCCAGGCCGCCGTGCGGCGGGGTCTGGCCCTGGTGGGGCCGCGGATGGAGGCCCTGGCCGCCGAATTGGTGACCTGGAGCGAACGCTCGGCCGGGGCGCCCCTGCGGCTGCACTGCTGGCGCGGCGGCATGCGTTCGGGCAGCGTCGCCTGGCTGGCCCAGCAGCTGGAGCTGCCGGTGCTGCTGCTGGAGGGCGGCTACAAGAGCTACCGGCGCTGGGTGCTGGAGCTGTTCGAGCGGCCCTGGCCCCTGCGGCTGCTGGGGGGCCGCACCGGCAGTGGCAAGACCGATCTGCTGCTGGCCCTGCAGGAGCTGGGGGCGGCGGTGGTGGACCTGGAGGGCCTGGCCCACCACCGCGGCAGCAGTTTCGGTGGCCTGGGCCTGCCGGAGCAGCCCAGCAGCGAACATTACGAGAACCGCCTCGCCGCCGCCCTGGCGCCCCTGGCCGGCACCGACCAGATCTGGCTGGAGGCCGAAAGCGTCATGGTGGGCCGCTGCCGCATTCCCGCCGGCCTGTGGCGCCAGATGCAGGCCGCGCCGGTGCTGGCGGTGGAGCGCCCCCTCCAGGAGCGGGTGGACCACCTGGTGGAGATCTACGGCGCCCAGGACCCCCTCGCCCTGGCGGAGGCCACCCAGCGCATCGCCCGGCGGCTGGGACCCCAGCGCACCGCCCTGGCCCTCGAAGCGATCGAGCAAGGCAACTGGGCCGCCGCCTGCCGCCAGATGCTCGATTACTACGACCGCTGCTACGACCACGGCCTCGACGGCCATGCCTGCTCGGGGGTGGATCTGGGCGGCCTGGCGGCTCCGGAGGCTGCCCGCCAGCTCGTCAGCCAGGGCCTGGTGACGCTGCAGCAGCCCCCCTCCGGCTAGACCACCCGCCCGATCACCGCCGCCGCCCCGAAGCCCGCGGCGCGCAGGGCGGCCAGGGCGGCAGGCGCCCGCTGCGCCGGCAGCGCCGCCAGCAGCGGACCACAGGTCTGGGGGTCGACCAGCAGCCCCGCCAGGGCCGCGGACGCCACCAGCCGCACCGGCCCCTCCAGCAGGGCCAGGGCGGCGGCATTGGCGGGGGCCAGGCTGCTGGCAAAGCCCCGCTCCAGCAGCTCCAGGGCGCCGGAATAGGCGGGGATGGCGGCGGCCTCAAGCTCTACCGCCACCCCCGCGCCGCTGGCGTCGACCATCTCGCCGAGGTGGCCCAGCAGACCGAAGCCGGTCACGTCGGTGCAGGCCCCGCAGCCGTGGGCGGCCAGCAGCGGCACCAGGGGCGCCTGGCTGCGCTGCATCGCCATGAGCACCGCCTCCATCCACTCAGGGGCGGCGGCACCGGCCATGGCGGCGGCGAACAGCACGCCGGTGCCCAGGGGCCGGCTCAGCAGCAGGGCGTCGCCGGGGCGCAGCGGCCCCTTGCCCCAGGACGCCGCCGGCGCCACCCAGCCGTTCACGGTCAGGGCCAGGGCCAGGCCCGCCCCATCGCGGCCCTCCAGGGTGTGGCCGCCGATCAGGGCGGCGCCGAGGGGCTCCAGCACCGAGCGCACTCCGGCCAGGGTCTGCAGCAGCAGCTCCTCCTGCACGGCCGCCGCCGCCTCGGGCACCGTCACCAGGGCCTGGACGCTCGCCACCGCCGCACCGCTGGCCCAGAGGTCGCTGCAGGCATGCAGGGTGGTGAGCCGGCCGTTCAGCCAGGGGTCATCCACCAGGGCCGGAAAGCCATCAACGCTCTGCAGCAGCAGGGCCCCATCGGCGCCGCTGCCCACCCGGGCCGCGTCTTCCACCGCCGCCGGCGGGCCGTCCGGGTCGAGCCTGGCCAGGGCGGCGTTCAGGGGGGCCGCCCCCAGCTTGGCGGCGCAGCCACGGCAGGCCATGGCGGCGGCCGCCATCGGCTGGAGCGTGGCGAAGCGGTCCATGAAGGCCCGATCGATGCGCTGCTTCCAGCGCCAGATCCACCACGAAGGCCCCAGGGCCAGCGGACCGAACAGGGCCAGGGCCCGGGGGCCAGCGGCATGCCAGCCGCCGTCACCGAGCAGCTGCAGGGCCCGCGCCTGGGGCCGCCAGGGCCGTAGGGGCCTGGGGGGCTCGCCCAGGCTGCGGCCAAGGTTGTCCGCCAGCACCGGCGCCGCCCGCACGGCCCACACCCCCGAGGGGGGCCGGGGATCGGCAGCGATCAGGCCGCAGTCGCCCGCAGCGAACAGGGCCGGATGGCCGATCACCTGGAGGCTGGGGTGGGTCAGCACCCGGCCGCTCGCCGGATCCACCGGCAGGCCGGCGGCTGCCAGCCAGGCGGGGGCGCGGCTGCCGGTGCAGGCCAGATCGGCCGGGGCCCCAGGCGGCGCCCGCCGCTGGATCGGGATGGCGGCCTGGGCCAGCAGCCGTTCACCGGCCCGGTTCGCCGCGGCCGATCCCAGGTGCAGGGACTCCCCCTGCAGCAGCAGGCGGCAATCCATCCCCCGGGCCCGGAAGGCCAGGGCCAGCTCCACGGCAGCGGCCCCACCGCCGCGGATCACCAGGGGCTCGCCGGCGGCGCGGCGCTCCGCCCAGGCCAGGAAGGGCTCCAGCGGCTTGACGGCCATCGCCGCCCCCGCCGACCATCCCGAGGTGGCCGTCACGGCGCCCAGATCGAGGCTGAGCCGGTCGAAGCGCAGGGGCGGACGGCCCGCCAGCCGCAGCTCCCGGGCCGCCGGGTCCAGCCCGGTGATCTCCGCCTGAACGAAGGTCACGCCGGCCAGGGTGCAGAGGCGGCGCAGGTCGATGGCGGCGGCCGCCAGGGGCTCCAGCCCCGCCACCACGGCGGGCAGCAGGCCCGAATAGAGGGCGGTGCCGTGGCGGCTCACCAGGGTGAGGCGGGTGCGCGACGGCCGGGTGCGCGGGCGCATCAGCCAGCGCCTGAGCACCAGCACGTGGCTGTGGCCGCCCCCCGCCAGGACCAGCTGGTGGCGCTCGGGGGCGATGGTCATGCGCTTGGCACCGGCATCGCCCGGGCCTGGAAGGCCGCGATCGCCGTGGGCAGGGTGGGGAAGAACAGGCGCGGCCCGATCCGCTCCACCAGCCCGGCCCGCTCCAGCTGGATGTAGAGGTCCTGCTTGACCCGCACCAGACCGAAGGTGATGCCGCGGGTGGTCAGGTCCCGCTGCAGTTCCTCGAGCACGTCAGCCGCCGTGATGTCGATCTCGACAATGGCTTCGGCATTGAGCACGAACCAGGCCACCGGCTGGGGCTCGGCGGCGATCGTCGCCAGCACCCGCTGGCGGAAGTGCTCCGCGTTGGCAAAGCAGAGGGGGGCATCGAACCGGAACAGCACCAGACCCGGAATCGTGCGCGCCCCCTCCCAGTCGCGCACGTCGTGCAGGCCCGCCAGCCGCGGCACGATCCCCATGACGGCGTCGTGGGGACGCACCAGCCGGGCGAACAGATCGATCACCGACAGGCCCACCGCCACGCCCACGCCGGTGAGCAGGTCGGTGAGCAGCACCCCCAGCAGGGTGATCAGGGCGAGCCGGAATTCACTGGGGCGGAAGCGGTGCAGCCGCAGGAACTCCGGGATGTCGATCAGGCGCAGGGCGGCATAGATCACGATGGCCCCCAGGGCCGCCGTGGGGAACAGGGCCAGCACCGGCCGCAACCACAGCAGCACCGCCAGCACCACCGCCAGCGCCACCAGGGAGAACAGCTGGGAGCGGCTGCCGAGGGAATCGCCGATGGCGGTGCGACTGCCGCTGCTGCTCACCGGAAAGCCCTGCATCAGGCCATTGCCCAGGTTGATGCTGCCGAGGGCCAGCAGCTCCTGGTTGGCGTCGATGCGGTAACCACCCCGGGCGGCAAAGGCCCGGGCCGTGAGCACGTTGTCGGAGTAGCCCACCAGGGTGATGCCCACCGCCGCCGTCAGCAGGTAGCGCAGCTGGGCCGGTGACACCGCGGGAGGCAGCGTCGGCTGGGGCAGCCCGGCCGGGATGGCGCCGATCACGGCCACGCCGCGCTGATCGAGGTGTCCCACCGCCACCACCGCCATGGCCAGCAGCACCGCCAGCAGGGGAGCCGGGGCCCGGGGGAAACGGCGCTGCACCAGCAGCAGGAACACCAGCACCCCCAACGCCAGCAGCAGGGTGGGCCGGTGGATCTCGCCCAGCCGGCCCAGCAGCTCCAGCAGCTGGCCGGGGCTGGAGTCGGCCTGCAGTGTCATGCCGCTGATCCGGCCCAGCTGGCCGCCGATCATGATCAGGGCCACGCCGCCCAGATAGCCCACCAGGATCGGCCGGGAGAGCAGATCAGCCAGGAAACCAAGCCTGGCCCAGGCGCCGGCGCAGCAGACCAGGCCCACCAGCATGGCCAACAGGCTGCAGAAGCCGGCATAGGCGAGTGGATCGCCCGCCACCAGCGGCCCGACGGCAGCCGCCGTCATCACGGCGGTGGTGGACTCTGGACCCACCGAGAGCTGGGGCGAGGAACCCAGCAGGGCATAGAGCAGCAGGGGGGGCAGGATCGCCCACAGGCCCGCCACCGGCGCCAGCCCGGCCACTTCGGCGTAGGCCATGCACTGGGGCACCAGGTAGGCGGCCACGGTGACGCCCGCCAGCAGGTCCGGCCGCAGCCAGCTGCGCTGATAGCCCAGCAGCTGCGCGAGGCCCGGCACCACCCTGGCCAGGCGGTCGCGCGGCTCCATCAACGTGCTCCCGTGGTGCTCATTTGCGTCGCGGCGGCAGCACCTGGCTGGGGCATAGGTCCTTGTCCTCCTCCACGCCCTTCATACCGGCGAGCACGCCCTCCAGATCGTCCTTCGTGGAGGGATCGCCGCCGATGCTGTCCAGTTGCGCCTGGGCCAGCTTGGCGCGGGTGGCGGTGGAGATGAAGCCGTCCTTCTCCAGGTTGCACAGGGCGCTCATGTACCCGGAGCCCACCCCCACCATCACCATGAACTCCTCCCGTGGGCTGAGTTCCCCACCCTGTGACTGCGCCGCCGCCAGTCCCGGTGAGGCGTTCAGGAGCGCCAGGAGCAGCAGGGCGAAGGGAGTGGGCATGCCAGGGCCGTGGCGTTGCCGTCAGGGTAGGGGTGGACTCCCGTACAGGCCTCCCGGTACGCCGACACATAGACCGTGCAATGTTCCACCAGCGGCAGCCGCTTGTCGCGCAGATCCTGGTTGTGGAAAGCGTGCCGGCCGCTGGAGGGCGACACAGCCCTAACTCGGAAACGACGCCTCCAGATCATCCCCTGCGATGATCGTGGTGCTGAACAGGAAATTCTTGTTGGCCTTGTAGCGGGGATCCTGCTGAACAAGGCGCATGAATTCACGGTGACCTTCCCGGGAGCGACCCACCAGGCAGCCGGCACTGGCGCGGCCGATGTCGTTGCGGGGCAGGTCATAGCCCCAGTGCTGATTGATGCCAAACAATCCGGTGTCCACAAGGTCGCCGGGCCGCTGGAAGTCCTGGTTGGAATCGCGGTGGACTGTCACCGGAGCGGCCTGAACCAAGGCCTCGTGGGGATCGCTTTCGCCGTGCGAACCGACCTGCCAGGCGCGGTATTGGTCGAACTTGATCCGGGCGGCGCCGCGGGGATTCATGGGGTTCTTTGTGTAGTGGCTCCCCGGCTCGGTGGTGGCCTCCCATTGACCGATGATCCGTGGCCGTGCCTCCACGAACTCGATCACCAGGCGCAGGTCGTTGAAGTGGTTGGGGGGATCATCGTTGAGGCTACCGTCGAGATTCATCCCCTCGACGTAGACAATATTCCGCTCTCCGAGCCCTGCGAACACCTGGAACTTCTTCTGGCGCATGTACTGAATGATCCGCGTGGCCAGGTCGCCCCCACTGAGGTCAAGGGTCGGCTGAGGAAGTTCACTGAGGGACGTTTCGATCAGCAGCTTTGCTGTGGCAGCGCCGAGCACAGTCTCCTCTCCGCTCTTCATCAACGTCTGGAACGTCCTGAGGGCTGTGGTGGAGATGGGCCCGAAGGTCCCCGTCGGTGGTTCTAGCAATTGGAGCGTGATCAGCCGTTGCTGGATCTGGGTGGCCAGGGCGGGGTAGCGGGGGATCTCCCCGTGGTCGATGACAAGCTTCCGCTTCAGCACGTCCTGGAGCTTCAGCTCGCCGCTGGGAGCAGACCCAGGGATATCCCTGGGTCTGGAGCCGCCAGGGGCCGGGGGATTGTGGCGCAGCGTCTCCTCCCAGCGCTTGGCGTCCGCGGCGCTGTTGATCTCGCCTTCGGCCTGCCGGATGGCCTCCGCTGGATCAGCGCCCATCCACACCAGACCCTCAGCGCGCCGTCGTCGTCCCAGGCCGACGACGACATGGGGCTCTCTGGGATTGCGATACAGCATGAGCGAGCCCGGAACCGCTGCCCAGTTGCGCTCGCGCAGATTGGCGCTGATCGTATCGAAGCCCTTGCTGCCATAGAAATCAGGCCCTAGATTATAAGCAAAGCTACAAAGAGCGGCTCGCTGCTTGTCGGCCATCTCCTGCCAGAAAGGAATGCGGGCTTCTTGTTTCTTCCAAAATTTCTCATAGCAGATGAAGTCATAGAGCTCATCTGCCTTCGCCTGGGTGATGCGATCCCCCAAGCGGATCGGGGCGCCATCCTGGTAGAACGTGCTGCCCCAGCCAATCGTGATCGGCTCGGCCTTGGTTTTCGGATCGACGTAGGCCTCCAGCCGGCAGCCCTCGTAGTGATGCGTCAGTGCAGCGACCTCCGGTGGCAGCAGTCCCCTGGGTGGTTGGGTGTCAGGAGCCACCGTCACAGCACGGGGATCAAGCTGTTCAGGCTGTGGAGCAGAAGCTGGCGACGCCACCCGATCCCAAGCCTGATCGGGAATCTGAAACCTGGCTGGGTTCAAGTAGCGGACCGCCCCGGCCTCAAGAGGCCCGCTTCCACCCGGGTACGCATAGGGTCCGGCCAGGCGTACCAGAGCCAGCGAACCGTCGCCACTGGGCCGGATCCAGTCAATCCCGAGTTGCCTACCCGCTGGAACGTAGGAGTCAGCAGCGATTGCGGTGGGGTCAGGGCTCAGGCCAGCATCTTCCAGGGCAGTGATGAACGGCATCAGAGGGCTCCCGCGCGCTGGATCCTTTGCAAAGGGGTGGCTTCTTCGCCCTCGAACAACGCGGGAAACAGACCACGCAGATAGGTGAAGAAGTCGTCAGGAAGTGACTTGAGAATGGGATGCACAGTTCCACGACTCTTTTTGAGCCACTGCATCACCTCTGGCTGATTAATTTCGGCCTCAATAAGATCGGTGATTCCGAGTTTGAAGCGGGCAAGCATGCGCTTCAGACTGTAATGCCAGAACATCTGCCTGTCAGCGGCGCTGCGGTCCCTCAGATCAATCGCAAGCGTGAGGCTCTCCTCGGCCTCGCGCCAGTGCTGGCTGGGCTTGCCGGCCAGTCCACCCAGCCGTTCGGTGCCGGCGCCAAGTTGTAGGTGGATGAAGCCGCGGTGCGCGAGATAGCGGTGCAGGAAGGCATCGTCCTCGCCACCGAAGCCCGTCTGCTGCTTGGCGGCGGCGATCAAGGCATCGAACCCTGCCAGCAGTCCCTGCTGCAGGGTCATTCGGGTCTCAATCTCGACATCAGCAAGCGGGCCGGTATCGCCACCCGTGATCAGGTGGCTGTCATGGGCCTTCTGGAGACGGTTAAACACCTTGTTTCGGATGTTCAGAGGCGCCTGCAGGACATGGGCATGAAAGGACTCATTCTGCGTGTCGGTGAGCGGTTGAAGAGAGGGATCAACCAGAGGGCTAAGCAGAAACTGAATATCTGACTCCTGCTGGTCATTGTTCTGCAGCACCTGAATCTTGTCGCGATTGAGATGGAGTTCTGCCTGCGTATCTTCCAGTTGCCGGCTGATGCGCTTAGCCGCTTCATCGAACAGACTGATGCCTGCGAATCCACCGATCAGCGCAAGGGCCAGGATCTTCATCACCGTGCTCACAGCCGTACCAAGACTGGCCGGCTGGTTCAGCAGGCTCATGAACAGATCCGAATCGCCAGCTTGAGGCACAAGGTTGAAGATGATGATGCCACCACCGATGCCAACGACACAATCGGCTAGTGTTCCGAGATCCAGTTTCGTGAAGGCCTGCTGGGCTTGCGCTGCACCGCGTCGGGCTGGTCTTACCGATCCATCGGTGTCTTGACCGGCTGGATAGTCCTGGGTCTCCGCTGCTTGGCTGACCCAGTGGGGAACGATGAAGCCACGGTGCCGACTGAGGCTGTAGATCAAACCTCCGAGTGCGCCACCAAGCAGCACGGAGAAGTAAATGACGTACCTCAGAATGTACTGATCATGCGCGTTGAGGGTGAGGCTCGCGGCAGGAGGAACGTCAGGGGCCGCCGCCGCGAGGGTGGCAGCACTCACCACCAGAGCACTGGCGAAAATCAACAACAGGCCAGACTTCAAGCCTCTAAAATGAAATGCCTTGACCTTCACAAATCGCCGCCGTCCACCTGGCAGGAGATGGTTCACACGAATGTCCTGTCGGCTTTTTTTCGCAAGCCTAACCTGAGCTCAATTCAGGCCAATTCGCTCCGGCAAATCTTCATATATCTTTAGCTTCTTGATGCCGATCAGGTGCGCACAGGCCCGCGTTGAACAGGTTCATGTTGAGGCTGTGATCACTGAACATTCTCGCGATCCAAGCCTTGGCAGAAGGGCCCCCAGCAGGGCAGCTGATCCGCTGTGTGGGCCCGTGACGAGCACGGCAGCCGTTGCGGGTGGGCCCCAGGCCCCCCCTACATTTGACATCCACGCGGCAGCAGCGGATGGAAGGACTCTCTCCCGAGGCCGGTGCCGACACCGGCGGGAAATGCCCCTTCCTGCACGGCACCCTCCGGGGCAGCACGGCCGGGGCCCGCTCCAACCGGGACTGGTGGCCGCGGCAACTGAACCTGGCGGTGCTGCATCAGCACGCGCCCCTGGCCGATCCGATGGGCAGCGGCTTCGACTACGCCGCGGCGTTCCGCAGCATCGACCTGGAGGCCCTGCGGCAGGACCTGGTCGCCCTGATGACCACCTCCCAGGACTGGTGGCCGGCCGACTACGGCCACTACGGACCGTTCTTCGTGCGCATGGCCTGGCACAGCGCCGGCACCTACCGCATCCACGACGGCCGCGGCGGCGCCGGCTCCGGCAGCCAGCGCTTCGCTCCCCTCAACAGCTGGCCTGACAACGGCAACCTCGACAAGGCGCGGCGCCTGCTCTGGCCCATCAAACAGAGGTACGGCAGCGCCCTCTCCTGGGCCGACCTGATCATCCTGGCCGGCAACTGCGCCATCGAAGCGATGGGTCTGCCCACCCTGGGCTTCGCCGGGGGCCGCCGGGACGTCTGGGAGCCGCAGATCGACATCGACTGGGGCCCGGAGACCGAATGGCTGGGGGACAAGCGCTACAGCGGCGAGCGCGAGCTGGAGGACCCGCTCGGTGCCGTGCAGATGGGGCTGATCTATGTGAATCCGGAGGGGCCCAACGGCCAGCCCGATCCCCTGGCCGCTGCCCGCGACATCCGCGAGACCTTCGCGCGCATGGCGATGGACGACGAGGAGACCGTCGCCCTGATCGCCGGGGGCCACACCTTCGGCAAGTGCCACGGCGCCGGCGATCCGGACCTGCTGGGGCCGGAGCCCGAGGCCGCCAGCCTGGAAGAGCAGGGGCTGGGCTGGCGTAACCGCTTCGGCAGCGGCAAGGGGGACGACACGATCACCAGCGGCCTGGAGGGCGCCTGGACCACCAACCCCGTGCAGTGGGACGGCGGTTATTTCGACAACCTGTTCGGCTACGAATGGGCGCTGGAGAAGAGTCCGGCCGGGGCCTGGCAGTGGCGGCCCACCGATCCGGCGGCTGCCGGCACCGTGCCCGATGCCCACGACCCGTCGAAGCGGCACGCACCGATGATGGCCACCACCGATCTCTCGCTGCGGGTCGATCCGGCCTACCTGGAGATCTCCCGGCGCTTCCACGCCCATCCCGAGCAGCTGGCGGAGGCCTTCCGCCGCGCCTGGTTCAAGCTCGTGCACCGGGACATGGGGCCCCGCTCCCGCTACCTGGGACCCCTGGTGCCGGAGGAGGTGATGCTCTGGCAGGACCCGATTCCCCCCGTCGACCATCCCCTGGTGGACTCTGGGGACATCGCCGAGCTCAAGGGGCGGATCCTGGCGGCGGGGCTGCCCATCTCCCAGCTGGTGGCCACGGCCTGGGCGGCTGCCGCCAGCTTCCGCGGCTCCGACAAGCGCGGCGGCGCCAACGGCGGCCGTCTGCGTCTGGCCCCCCAGAAGGACTGGGAGGTGAACCAGCCCGCCAAGCTGGCCCGGGCCCTGGAGGCCTACGAGGTGATCCGCCAGGCCTTCAACGCCTCCCAGCACGACGGCAAGCGCATCTCCCTGGCCGATCTGATCGTGCTGGGCGGCTGCGCCGGCGTGGAGGAGGCGGCCCGGCGGGGCGGCCACACGCTGACGGTGCCCTTCACCCCCGGGCGCATGGATGCCTCCCAGGAGCAAACGGACGCAGCCTCCTTCGCCGTGCTCGAGCCGAAGGCCGACGGCTTCCGCAACTACCTGCGGCCGGGCCTGCCGGCCGCCGCCGAGGAGCTGCTCATCGACCGGGCCCAGCTGCTGACCCTCACCGCCCCGGAGATGACGGCGCTGGTGGGGGGCTTGCGGGTGCTCGATGCCAACCACGGAAAATCACGCCACGGTGTCTTCACCGACCGCCCCGAAACGCTCAGCAACGACTTCTTCGTCAACCTGCTCGACATGGGCACCACCTGGACGGCGACCTCCGAGGCGGAGGACAACTTCGAGGGCCGCGACCGCCACACGGGCGACCTGCGCTGGACCGGCAGCCGCGTCGACCTGATCTTCGGCTCCAACGCCCAGCTGCGGGCGATCGCCGAGGTGTACGCCGCCGCCGACGGCGGGGCCCGCTTCGTGGCAACCTTCGTGGCGGCCTGGAGCAAGGTGATGGACCTGGACCGGTTCGAGCTGAGGTGAACGACGCTCCGCCCGGTGGAACTCGACGTAAAAACGCACCCCGGGGCCGGGCTCAGCCTGGTGCAACTGGCTGGGTGCCACGATGCCGGGCCGTTCGGGCGTCAGCAGCACCAGCTCCTCGTCGGGCTCCAACAACCGGAACGGCAGCGAACCCTCCAGCACCACGACCCTGGCCCACACCCCCGCCTTGGTCCTGTGCTGCGCCCGCAGGCCCGCCGGCACGCTGTCGGCGTCAAACGTGGGGGTGCGTTTGTAAGGCGTCAGGCCGGCGGGTAGATCAGCGCGCATGGGGTGGAATCTCTATCGGGCGAGAGGGCATGGGGGTCGTCAGAATCGAAGGCAACTGTCATCGCTTTCCCCTCCATGCCCAAGGTTGAGATCTACACCTGGCGCTTCTGCCCGTTCTGCATCCGGGCCAAGCAACTGCTGGACCGCAAGGGCGTGACCTACACCGAATACGTCATCGATGGCGACGAGGACGCCCGCAACGCCATGGTGGCCCGGGGCAGCGACGGCCGCCGCTCGGTGCCGCAGACCTTCATCGACGACGCCCATGTCGGCGGCTGCGACGACCTCTACGCCCTGGAGCGCCAGGGCCGGCTGGAGGCGCTGCTGTCTGGCGCCGCCGAAGCCTCTGCCTAGGGTTAATGCCTTGGCGCACGAGGGATCGTGGAATCTGGGGCCCCCGATGCTGCACCCCGTCCAGAGCCCGGCCTCCCCGGCCAGGGCGGCGGCTGGCCCCTGATCGAGGGCTGGGCCCGCGCCACCCTGACCCCCCAGGGCCCCAAGCTCTGGCAGACCCTCAACCACCGCAGCGCCTGCCTCTCCTGCGCCTGGGGCACCGGCGGGCAGCACGGCGGTTTCCGTGACGAGCTGGGGGAGCCGCTGCAGCGCTGCCTCAAGAGCGTCGAGGCGATCATGGCCGAGCTGCAGCCGGCCGTACCCGACGGCGTCTTCGCCAGCCGCAGCCTCGCCGAGCTGCAGGCCCTGAGCTCGATGCAGGCCGACCGCCTCGGCCGCCTCAGCCATCCCCTGCTGCTGCGGGAGGGCCGCAGCCACTACGAGCGCATCGGCTGGGACGACGTGTTCGCCATCGCCGCGGCCGCCTTCCGGCGCCCGCCGGAGCGGGTGGCCTCCTACAGCTCGGGGCGCTCCTCCAACGAGGCGGCCTACCTGCTGCAGCTGCTGCTGCGGGCCATGGGCTCCAACAACCTGGCCGACTGCTCCGACCTCTGCCACGCCCCCTCCACCGTGGGGCTCAATGCCGTCTTCGGCTCCGGCACCTCGATGGTGAGCCTGGAGAGCCTGCAGCAGGCGGATTGTGTGGTGCTGGTGGGCTCCAACGCCCCGGCCAACCACCCACGGCTGATGAACGAGCTGATCAAGCTGCGCCAGCGGGGCGGCTCGGTGGTCGTCATCAACCCGGTGATCGAGGTGGGGCTGCTGAAGTTCGGCTCGCCGGCCTTCCCGGTCTCGTCGCTGCGGGGGGGCGCGGACATCGCTTCGCTGTTCCTGCAGCCCGTGCCGGGCAGCGACACGGCCGTGTTCCTGGGGCTGCAGAAGGCCCTGCTGGAGGCCGGCGCCGTCAAGCGCGACTTCCTGGCCGCCCATACCGAGGGCTGGGAGGCGCTGCTGGAGCAGCTGGAGGCCACCCCCTGGGAGGCGATCACCGCCAGCTGCGGCCTCAGCCGCCGGGAGCTGGAGCACGCCGCCGCCGTGGTCGCCGCGGCCCGGGGCGTGGTGTTCGCCTGGGCGATGGGCATCACCCACCACGCCAACGGCATCGACAACGTGCAGGCGATCGCCAACACTGCCCTGCTCAGCGGCAACGTCGGCCGGCCCGGCGCCGGCACCATGCCGATCCGGGGCCACTCCAACGTGCAGGGCTTCGGCTCGATGGGGGTCAGCGTCAAGCTGCGGGCGGAGATGCAGCAGGCCCTGGAGCAGCTGCTGGGGCGGCCCCTGAGCCGGGTGCCCGGCTACGACACCCGCGCCCTGATCGAGGCCGCCGCTGCCGGCCGGGTCGACACCCTGCTCTGCCTGGGGGGCAACCTCTGGGGCGCCAACCCCGACAGCGGCGAGGCGAAGCGGGCCCTGGGCCGCATCGACACGATCCTGTACCTGGCCACCAAGCCCAACCAGGGCCATTTCCACGGCCTGGCGGCCCGCCAGACCCTGGTGCTGCCGGTGTTCAACCGCTTCGAGACGCCGCACCGCACCACCACCGAATCGGGCAACAACTACGTGCGCCTCAACGAGCCGGGCTCCACCCACCTGGGCGGCGCCGACCTGATCAGCGAGGTGGCGTTCCTGGCCGAGCTGGCCCGGCGCCGGATGGGCAGCGATCCGATCGACTGGGGGCGGCTGCAGGATCCGTCCTACGTGCGGGACCTGATCGGCCGCACCGTGCCCGGCTACGGCCCGATCGCCCGCATCGATGCCACCCGGCAGGAGTTCAGCGTCGAGGGACGTCTGTTCGACAGCCCAACCTTCCCCACCCCCAGCGGCCGGGCCCGGGTGGCGCCCACCCCCCTGCCCGAACTCACGCTGCCGGAGGCGGAGCACTTCGGCGGCCTCGGGCCCGGGGAAACCGGCCTGGTGCTGGCCCTGATCACGGCCCGCAGCTATGGCCAGCACAACACCGTCGTCTACAAGGCCGGCGACAGCTACCGGGGCATGCCCCACCGCCACACGATCCTGATGAACCGCGCCGACCTGCGCCGCTGCGGCCTGGCGGCCCACCAGCGGGTGACGGTGCAGGGGGAGGCGGGCGCCCTTGAGGGGGTGGAGATCATCCCCGGCGAGATCCGCGAGGGCGCGGCGCTGATGTTCTACCCGGAGGTGAACGTGATCATGAAGGCCGTGGTCGACCCCCGCTGCGGCACCCCCGCCTTCAAGCGGGTGCCGGTGCTGGTGAAGGGGCCAGTGGCTCCAGCGCCCGGAGCCGCTCAGCCCCCCAAGTAGGCCATCTCGGGCGGTGCCGGGCGGTGCTCGGCCGCTTCCTGCCGCTCCTCGCTCCAGCGATCACGGCGGGCGTGCCACAGACCCGCCAGCGCCTCGTGCAGCAGGCCCGGCTCGGGCCGGGGCCGCAGCCAGGGCTTCAGGTCGGTGCCGTTGGCGGCGAACAGGCAGCTGTAGGCCACCCCATCGGCGGTGATCCGCAGCCGGTTGCAGTCGCCGCAGAAGGGCGCCGTGATCGAAGCCACCACCGCCAGGTGCAGCCCGTCCCGGTCGCGGTAGCGCCAGCGGCTGGCGGTGCCATGGGGGGAGCGGCCCACCGGCTCCAACGGCCAGGCCGCCCCGATGCGGGCCACCATCTCGGCGGCCGGCAGCACCTGCTCCGGCAGCCAGCCGTTGCGGTTGCCCACGTCCATGAATTCGATCAGGCGCAGCTCCAGCCCCTGCTGCCGGGCCAGCTCCGCGAGGGGCAGCAGCTGGTCGGCATTGCCTGAGCGGGTGATCACCGCATTCAGCTTCAGCTCACCACGGGCCGGATCGAAGCCGGCCTCTCTGGCGTGGCGAATCGCCGCCAGCACCTTTTCCAGCACCGCACCACCGGCGGCCGCACCCGCCAAGCCAGCCATGCGGGCCACGCTGGCCCCATCGGTGCCATCGAGGCTGAGGGTGATCCGGTCGAGGCCCGCCGCCTTCAGCTGCCGGGCCCGATCGGCACTGAGCAGCACCCCGTTGCTGGTGAGGGCGAGCTCCCGCAGGGCACCGCGGGGATCGTTGGGGTCCCGCCGCCGCAGTGGCTGCAGGGCGGCGATCAGCGCCTCCAGCTGCCGGTGCAGCAGGGGTTCGCCGCCGGTGAGGCGCAGGGTGTGCACCCCCAGGCCCACGCTGGTCTCCACCAGGGCCAGCCGTTCCGGCAGGGTCAGCAGGTCGGGCGGGTCCTCGAGATCGGGGCAGCAGTAGGGGCAGGCCAGGTTGCAGCGGGCCGTGAGCGACAGCCGCAGCACCCCCAGGGGCCGGCCATGCAGATCCAGGGGACGCTCCGCCATGGCAGGAAAGCTAGGGCCACAGGCCGGTGGCGTCGTCGGGTCGGTTGGCATTGCGCAGGCCCGCCGGCGGCAGCGGCACCGCCACCACCGCTTCCCCGGCCAGCCAATCCTGGAGCCGCCGGCCGCCGGCCACCGTGAAGGCACGCAGCCCCTGGCGGCGGCTGGCGTGGGCGGGATAGACCCCCAGCAGCGGCTGCAGCCGCTGGCCGTCATGGGCCAGGTGGATGGCCACTGGGCCCGTCGGGATCATGGCGGCAGCGACCAGCGCCTTGAGGGCGGCCGTCTGCAGCCAGGGCATGTCCACAGCGCAGAGCAGCAGGTGCTGGTCCCGGTGGTGCTGCATCAACCGGTCGAGAGCCAGCAGCGGCCCTTGCCGCGGTGGCGGCTCCTCCAGGACGGTGATCGCCTCGCCCAGCCCGTCCCGCAGGGGCTGGGCGAGGGCCAGGTGGGCCCGGTGGTGGCTGACCAGGGTGATCGGCAGCGGCAACGCCGCCAGCTGGGCCAGGCTGAATTCCAGCCAGGTGCCACCGGCGGGATGGGGCAGCAGGGCCTTGTCCGTGCCCATGCGGCGGCTGGCACCGCCGCTGAGCAGGCAGGCCCGCAGGCCGCTCATACCAGCAGGCCGAATTCGGCGAGAGCCCGGGGCAGGTTGCGGTGCTCGTGCCCCGGATGGCTGAGCTTCACCAGGGCAAAGCGCTGCAGCTCGTCGAGCCCCCCCCAGGCGTTGGCAGGCAGGCTCAGCCCCAGCTGCTGGCAGGAGGCGAGCAGCACCTCGGGGGGAGCGTCTCCCTGCTGCCACGGGGCGCCGCAGGCGGGCTCCAGCCGGCCGGCAGCACCGGTGGCCGTGCCGGCCGTGCGCTGGCCGAGCCAGTGGTCCAGCTCCGCCAGGGCGCCGGGGTCATCCAGCCAGGCCAGCAGCCGCTGCCGCTCCTGATCGCTGAAGTCGCCCCAGTGGCTCAGCTTCAGCTTGACGCCGACCAGATCCAGCTTGCGCCGAACGGCCATGGGAATGCAGCGCAGGTCGCCGACGAAGTCGGCCTCGAAGCCGAAACAATGGTCGTGGCGGCCCATGGGCGCGGCGCGCAGGAGAATCACCCTAGGCACCACCACCACTGGAACTGGCCCAAAGCCCGGGGGCTTTCG
The DNA here is from genome assembly GCF_024345975.1 of Cyanobium sp. Cruz-8D1. Taxonomy (GTDB): domain Bacteria; phylum Cyanobacteriota; class Cyanobacteriia; order PCC-6307; family Cyanobiaceae; genus Cyanobium. The sequence continues at coordinate 32,514 of NZ_JAGQCD010000011.1, forward strand.
TAGCCGATCTCACCGTGGGACCCCGCCAGGATTAGGTTCACTGAAGAGAACGCAGAGGCTTCTGACGAAGTCGCTCCCATGACCGCCACCGTCCCGTCGAGAGACGAGCTGCAGGATCGCCGGCCCACCGGGGCTGGCCAAGGACCCCGTCCGGCTCCGATGTTCGAGCTGATTCCCTACGAGAAGTTCCGCGACACCCCATCGGTGCGCTTCTTCGACATCACCGTGCCCACCTCGAACAAGCGGGATCTGGTGGTCCATTCGGGTCCGGCGATCAGCCCGCCGGACTGCAAGGAGTCCGGCAGCTGGCAGTTCTATCTCCATCCCCATCAGGAGGACAATCTCCTGGCCATGCACGGCGGCCGCACCTTCTTCCTGGTCAATCTGGGCTGGAATTACCCGTATCACATCGTTCGCCTCGATTGCGGCGGCGACATCCTGCGCATTCCCCCCGGCACGTTCCACCGGTCCGTCTCCGATCCCGATGGCTCTTTGGTGCTCAACCAGGCCGTGCGCGAGGAGGGCGCCAGCGTGGTGCGCGAATTCCGCGTCTACAACAGCCACCGCATCCCACGGCTGTTCGCGGTGACCTCCAAGACCGCCCCCCTGCCCAAGCTCCACGGGGTGAGCTGGTAACCGCAGGCTTCAGGCTGCGGCGACGCCCTGCAGCAGGGAGCCGAAGGCGTCGGTGTCCATGGGCCTGCCCAGCAGGTGCCCCTGGAACTGGTCGCAGCCGAGGTTCTGCAGCATCTGCAGCTGCTCGCGGGTTTCCACCCCTTCGGCCAGGGTCATCAGGCCGAGTTCCTTCGCCATCACGATCGTGGCTTTGACGATGGCAAGGTCGGCATCGTCATGACCGAGGCGGTCGACGAAGAAACGGTCGATCTTGAGTTTGTCGAGGGGCAGGGAGTGGAGCATGGCCAGGGAGGAATACCCCGTGCCGAAGTCGTCGATGGCGAGGCTGAAGCCGCTGTTGGCCAGCTGCCGCAGTTGCTCGCTGGCACGGGCGGGATCGTTCAGCAGGGCCGTTTCGGTGATCTCCAGTTCGAGATTCTCCGGGACGAGGTCGTAGCGCTTCAGGGCACCGGCCAGCAGCTCGGCAAGGGAGGGATGCTCCGCTCCCAGCTGCAGGGCGGAGATGTTGATCGCCAGCTTCCCCAGCCGCAGCCCCTGGCTGTGCCAGGCGTGCAGTTGCCGGCAGGCCTCCTCGATCACCCAGAGGCCGATGCTGTGGATCTGGCCGGTCCTCTCCGCCAGCGGGATGAACACGTTCGGGGACACCATCCGGCCGTTCTGATCACGCCAGCGCAGCAGGGCCTCGGCCCCGGCGATCCGGCGGCCACCCCGATCGATCTGGGGCTGGTAGACGAGCTGCAGCTGCTCCCGATCGATCGCCCGGCCCAGGCTCAGCTCCAGCTCGAGGCGCTCCCGCAGCTGCAGGCTGATCTCCGGGGAGTAAACGCGCAGTTGGTTCTTGCCGTGCTGTTTAGCCTCCATCAAGGCGGTGTTGGCGCAGCGCAGCAGGGTGTCGGGGTCCTGGCCGTGATCAGGGGCCAGGGCCACCCCCAGCGAAGCACTGGGCTGGACCGCCAGGCCGGTGCCCATCCCGGGGGTGTTGCCAAGGGTGCGGCGGATCTCCTCCGCCCACTGCAGGGCCTGACCCCGGTCCGCCAGGGCCATCGGTCGCAACAGGATGAATTCATCACTGCCGACCCTCGCCAGCCAGTCGTCCTGCCGCATCAGGTGACGCAGACAGGTGCCGCTGGCCTGGAGCACCTGGTTGCCGATCTCGTGGCCCAGGCTGTTGTTGATCGACTGGAAATTGTCGAGGTCGAGATTGATCAGGGCGATGCTGTGCTCCTTGCCAGCGGTGCGCAGCAGGCGGGCCAGCTGGCGGATGGTGGCGGCCTTGTTGGGCAGCCGGGTGAGGGGATCGACGAAGGCGATGCGCTCCAGCCGCTGCTGAATCTCGTGCTGTTCGCTGATGTCCTGAACCGTGCCCACCGTGGAGAGCGGTTGCCCGTTCTCGTCCAGGGTGGTCCGCCCCCGCTCCAGCACCACCTTGATCAGGCCATCGCCGAGCAGCAGGCGGTGCTCGATCCGGTAGGGCCGGCCCGAGCAGAGGGAGTCCTGGAAGGTGGCCTCCACCAGGAAACGATCCTCCGGATGCACCCTGCTGAGGAACACCTCATAGGACGGAACCGTCTGCCCCGGGGTGGTGTTGAAGATGCTGTAGACCTCGTTCGACCAGAGCAGTTCTCCGCTGCGATGGTGCAACTCCCAGCTGCCCACATGGGTGAGTCGCTCGGCTTCCTGCAGCAGTGAGCCGAGCCGGGAGCTCTCCCGCAGGGCCGTGTCCAGGTCGGTGCGGTCGCGGTGGCTGACAAGGGCCACCAAGCGACCACGCAACTCCAGCACCTGGTAGCTCACGGACACATCCCGGCAGGCGCCGGAACGGGCCCGGAGGCGCGTGGCGAAGCCGCCCCTGGGCTGCTGTCGCATCAGCCGCAGTTGATCCGCCACCAGATCGGACACCTGGTCGCCATCCGCCTGAATCGCCGCTGGATTCAATGTGAGGAAGTGGTCCCGGTCGTAGCCGAGCCGTTCGTGGGCAGAACGGTTGCAATCGATGTGACGGCCACTGGCAAGATCCAGGACGACAAGATCATCACTGCCAAGGTCAGCGGCAAAACGCAGGGCGTCGCCGACGCTGTCGACGCAAGGAATCAGCCCCTGTTCTGACGGGGTGCTGAACCAGGGCGATGGCACGGAGGCTTCCATTCAGCAGGGATGTTAGGCATCGTTTTTCGGTGCCGATCAGAATAGGGAAGGAAAATCTCCTTCCCCCCTGAATCCATTCACTCCAACTGCAGCGCTCCTGAAGATTGGACTGAAAATGTGACCCCTGTGTGCCAGAAAAGTGAAAGAAGGAGAAGAATTAGAAATTGCTGATCGCCTGCCCCGGCAGTCGTTTTGGCACTTTTGCGCTCCTCGCCCACCCGTTCAGTCGATCCTCAGGTCGATGGTGTGGTCGCTGGGGCACTGGCGCCCCTGCCAGGCGGGCGCGCCGGGAACCGGTCCGGGCGCCGGCACCGGGCAGGGTTCAAAGCGGTGGCCCTCAGGATGCAAACGGAAACCAACATCCCCGCCAGGTGTGCGCAGCACAAGCTCCAGCGGCATGTGCGGCTCGATCGCTGGATGCAGGCAGGGGTAGAGCCGCTGGAAGCGAAAGCGCACCGCCAGCACCGGGGGCTCTGCCTCGCCGGCGGGCTCCAGGGGCAGGGGCCGGCCGTTCACCAGCAGCTGGCAGTCGCGGCGGAACACCGGGTTGGCCACCACCTCGAAGCGGCGCAGGGAGCCGTCGATGAACCGGCTGGTGAAGCCCCCCTGCACCGGGGTGTCGCAGATCAGGGGCCAGGGCTCGGGGGCGGGTCGCAGTTCCAGGGTCGCTGCCGTCTCAGCGGATCCCGACGGGCCCTGCCAACGCAGCAGGGGCGGGAAGCGCCACTCCCAGATGGCACGGAACGGCGCTGGATCCAGCGCCAGGCCATCCGCCGCCAGGTCGGCCAGGATGCCCTCCAGATCAGCCCACAGCTGGCTGGGTAGCAGCTGGCGGTCGTGCAGGGTGGAGCCCCAGTCGTGCAGCCGGCTGGGGCGGTGGCGGGGCTCCAGCAGGTGGGCCGCCAGGGCGCTCCACAGCAGGGCGATGGTGCTGCTCCATGCCATGTGGGGCAGGCTTTCCAGCGCCCGGAACTCCACCAGGCCCAGGCAGCCGGCCGGGGCGCCGGGGTTCCAGAACTTGTCGAAGCTGATTTCGCTGCGATGGTTGTTGCCGCTGCGGTCGGCGTGGAGGTGGCGCAGCGTTTCGCCGATCAGGCCCCGACAGTCGCCGAAGGGTTCGCCCGAAGGCTGACCCTCCGCCTGCTCGATGGCGCGGTAGGCCAGCTCCAGGTCGAAGCACTCGCCGATCGCCTCATCGGGCCGCGGCGACTGGGACGAAGGGCCCACCCCGGGGCCGCAGAACAGATAGGCCAGCGACGGGTGCCGTTGCCAGTAGCGCAGGATTCCCGTGAGCCAGGCCGGCCGGGAGAAGAAGGGATGGTGCGCCAGATCGGGGCCGCCCCAGAGCAGGTGGTTGCCGCCGCCGGTACCCTCCTGGCGGCCATCGCCCAGGTCCTTCCAGCTGCGCAGTCCGACGCGCTCGCCGACCTCCTCCAGACGCTGCAGCCACTGGTGGTATTCCAGCCAGCTGTGGCAGACGGGCAGGTTGATCTCCAGCACGCCCGGATCGGCCGTGAGGCCCAGCACCTGCCAGCGCTCGCCGGCATCGAAGGGCAGGACGCCGCTGAGCCGTGGCGCCGCCAGGTCGCCCAGACTGTCGGCCACCGCCTGCAGCAACAGGCGCAGGGGTTCGCGCTCCAGGGGCGGCAGGAACAGTTCCCAGCCGTCAGGATCGATCTCCAGGGTAAGCACCTGGCGCGGCACGTCCTCGGGCAGGTGCTCCAGGGGCAGGCGCAGGCCGGCCGGACCGGGGGCACCGGTCAGCTCCCTCAGGCCGTCGTCCAGGGGCCAGGGCGCCACCTTCCATTCCACCGGCGCCCCCTCGGCCGCCGTCTCCGCCGGTGCGGCGCTCAGGGGGGCCGCCCAGGCCCGCCGCTCGGGATCGAGCGGATCCCGCAGCAGCACGGGCTGGAGGGTGAGGCCCAGGAGCCCGCCCAGGCGCTCCAGCCAGGCCGGGCCGTCGCTGGCCTTCAGCGGTGAACCCTCCAGGCCGGGCTGGCAGGGGCCGGGCCAGCGGACCGGCGCCGTGCCGTCGTCGCCCAGGAACAGACGCAGGGCCCAGCGGGGATTGACCTCGCCGTCGTAGCGCTTGCCCGGGCAGTAGAGGAGCGTGCTGCCGCGCCAGATCCGCTGCTGCAGATCCCGGGCCATGGCCCGGGCGATAGGAAGCTTGGTGGGACCATCGGCGGTGACGCTCCACTCGGGTCCCTCCGGTTCGAGGGGCACCAGGGTGGGCTCACCGCCGAGGGTGAGCTGGATGCCGGCAGCGCGCAGGCGGGACTCGGCCGCCTGCGCCACCCGTTCCATCCAGCTCATGCGGGCCAGCTCATGCGGGTTGGGGGAGGTTCATGTTGACGCGTTGGGAATCACGCTGCAGGAGTTGACGGGGACCGGGGCCACTTTCCAGATGCGATCGGCGTACTCCTGGATCGAGCGGTCGCTGCTGAAGAATCCGCAGCGAGCGGTATTCAACACGGACATCATGCTCCACCGTCCTGCGTCGGACCAGGCGCTGTCCACCTCATTCTGGGCGCGGCGGTAGTCGCCGAGGTCGGCCATCACCCGGAAGGGATCGCTGCTGCAGAGGTTGGCCAGCAGCGGATGGAACAGGTCGCGGTCGCCTTCGCTGAAGTGGCCCGAGCCGATCAGGTCGATGGCCTCCTTGGCCAGGGCGTCGTTCTCCAGCCAGGGCATCGGGTGGTAGCCATTGCGGTTGATGGCGGCCAGCTGCTCGGCGGTGTGGCCGAACAGGAAGAAGTTGTCGTCACCGACCCGCTCCCGGATCTCGATGTTGGCCCCATCGAGGGTGCCGATCGTGAGCGCGCCATTGAGGGACATCTTCATGTTGCCTGTGCCGGAGGCCTCCATGCCGGCGGTGGAGATCTGCTCGGAGAGATCCACCGCCGGATAGATCTTCTGGCCGAGCTTGACGCTGAAGTTGGGCAGGAAGACCACCCGCAGGCGGCCGTCCATCGCCGGGTCGATGTTGATGATCTCCGCCATGCCCACGATCAGGCGGATGATCAGCTTGGCCATGGCATAGCCGGGGGCCGCCTTGCCGCCGAAGATCACCGTGCGCGGCGGCAGATCCTCCCCGGCCCGCAGCCGCAGGTAGCGCTCCACCACCTGCAACGCCGCCATGTGCTGGCGCTTGTACTCGTGGATGCGCTTCACCTGGACGTCGAACAGGGAGGAGGGATCCACCAGGACGCCGGTGTCCTGGCGGATCGTGGCGGCCAGGCGCTCCTTGGCCTGCTCGCGCACCCCCTGCCAGCGCTCCAGGAAGCCGGCATCGGTGGCCAGGGGCTCGAGCCGCTTGAGCTGGTCGAGGTGCCGGCACCAGTCGGTGCCGATGGCGTCGTTGAGCAGGTCGGCCAGGGGCGGGTTGGCCACCGCCAGCCAGCGCCGCGGCGTGACGCCGTTGGTGATGTTGGTGAAGCGCTCCGGCCAGACCTGGGCGAATTCGGCGAACAGGTTTTCCTTCAGCAGGCGGCTGTGCAACTCCGCCACGCCGTTGACCGTGTGGCTGCCCACCACCGCCAGGTGGGCCATGCGCACCTTGCGGTGCGGGCCTTCCTCGATCAGCGACAGCCGCTCCAGCAGGTCGGGCTGGCCGGGGAATCGGATCCGCAGGGTGCGCAGGAAGCGGGCATTGATCTCAAAGATGATCTGCAGCTGGCGGGGCAGCAGCTGCTGGAACAGTTCCAGCCCCCAGGCCTCCAGGGCCTCGGGCAGCAGGGTGTGGTTCGTGTAGCTGATCGTGGCGGTGGTGATGCTCCAGGCGGTGTCCCAATCGATCCCGTGCTCATCGATCAGCAGCCGCATCAGCTCGGCCACCGCGATCGCCGGGTGGGTGTCGTTGAGCTGCACCGCGAACTTGCGGTGGAACTGCGTGACCGGAATCCCCTGGCTGCCGAGGATGCGGAACATGTCCTGCAGGGAGCAGGAGACGAAGAAGATCTGCTGGCTGAGCCGCAGGCGCTTGCCCTGCTCCAGCTCATCGTTGGGATAGAGCACCTTGGAGAGGGTTTCCGACTGCACCTTGTGCAGCACGGCCCGGGTGTAGTCGCCGGCATTGAACGAGGCGAAATCGAAGGCGTCCGGCGCCTGGGCCGACCACAGCCGCAGGGTGTTGGCGGTGTGGACGCCATAGCCCAGGATCGGGGTGTCGTAGGCCACGCCGATCACGGTCTGGCCGCCGATCACGACCGGATAGCTCCATTCCGGCCGGATCACCTCCCAGGGGTTGCCGCGGGCCAGCCACGGATCGGTGCTCTCCATCTGGCCGGTGGGGCCGATCTGCTGGCGGAAGATGCCGAACTCGTAGCGGATGCCGTAGCCGATGGCCGGCAGCTCGAGCGTGGCCATCGACTCCTGGAAACAGGCCGCCAGCCGTCCCAGGCCGCCATTGCCCAGGCCCGGTTCCGGCTCCTCCGCCAACATCTCCTCGAGGGTGAAACCGAGGGCGGCGCAGGCGGCCCGGGCCTCCTCCCGCAACCCGAGGCTGACCAGGTTGTTCTCCAGGTGGGGCCCCAGCAGATACTCCGCCGACATGTAGGTGGCGGTGCGGACGTGCTGGCTGGTGTAGGTGTCCACGGTGTCCACCCAGCTGGTCAGCAGGATGTCCCGCACCGCCAGCGACAGGCAGACGTAGTGGTCGTGGGTGGTGGCGAGGGAGGCGGACTTGGCCTGGCTGGAGAACAGATGGCGGCGCATCGCCTCCAGGAGGGCCTGCCCTTTGGGTGCGCAGGGGGCGGGAGTGGAGCTTGCCATGGGGGAGATGCCGTGGGTAGCGAGGTGGGACCTGTCCTGGCCTGGGGAGTGCCGCAGCCGCTGCACCATTGGATACAGGCGGGCGCTCCTTAAGAGTGGCTTCGCTTCAGCGCTGCAGCAGCTCGTGTCTGGCTGTGCCCATGGGAGCGGGCTCCAGCAGCTCCGCCTCGATGGTCCAGTCCAGCTCGCTTTCCACCCCCCCAGGGCCCGAGAAGCTGCCGTTCACCGCCGCCGTGAGGGTGGGCTTGGAGGAGGTGGCCAAGGTAATGTAGCGGTCGTCGATGGTCCCGGTGCCACTGGGGTCGAAGCCCCGCCAGCCCGCTCCAGGCAGGTAGACCTCCGCCCAGGCATGCAGGTCGTACTGCTTCGGTGCCGGCTCCACCAGGTGGTAGCCGCTCACAAACCGGGACGGCAGGCCGACACAGCGGCAGGTCTCGATCATCAGCATCGCCAGGTCGCGGCAGGAGCCGACCCGTTCCTTGAGGGTGCGGCCCGCCGGCCAGGCCGGCCCCACATGCCGCTGGGTGTACTTGACCCGGTCCTTGATGATCTCCACCAGCTGTTCGAGGAACATCAGCCCCCGCTGGTCGCTGCCCATCAGCGCCTCCTGGGCCAGATCTACCGCGGCCGGGTCGTGCTGACCATTGGGCAGCCACCCCCCCAGGGAACCGAGCAGATCGCCGTTGAGATGGCCCACCGGGTAGGGGAGCAGGGGCTCCTGGTCCTCCAGGCAGGTGGCCAGGGCCGGGGGCGGCTGGGTTTCCACATCGCTGATCGCCAGCACCCGGAAGTGATCGGTGCTGCCCTCGAAGCGGGCCCGCAGGATCTCATCGCCGCTGGCGGCCACCAGGGGGTACAGCAGGGACGGTTCCGGGCTGATGGCCAGGTGGAAATGGAGCAGACGCTGGAAGCCGTGGCCCCGGGGCTTCAGGCAGAAACGGTGGGGGCCCAGGAAGACCGGAGCGCTGTAGCGGTAGTTGAAGGTGTGGGTCAGGCGGGCTCGCATGCCGCCTCCTGACTGGAGGTGCTGCTCGGGGGGGCGATGAAGTAGCGCGCTTCAATCAAGGCATGCAGACGGTTGAGATCCGACTGGAAGTTATCGATGGCCTCATGCAATCCCGTGGCCACGAGTTCATCAATTCTAGTGAAACTCCAATGGGCCAGGGTGAGCCCGATCAGGCATTCCAGGTCGTCGGCGGGCTGGGGCACCGAGCTGCCGCGGATGATCCGCAGCGTGTCACTGATCCGCTCCAGGCAGTAACGCACCGAGCGGGGAAAGATCGGATCCAGCAGCAGGAAGGCGGCCACCGCCTTGGGTTCGATGGCCTGCTGGCTCGACTGCCGGAACATCTGGTAGGCCCCCGCTGAGCGCAGCAGGGAAATCCACTGCAGCTCATCCAGCACCCCGCCCACCTCCTCGGTCGAAGGCAGCAGCAGGAAATACTTGACGTCCAGGATCCGGGTGGTCTTGTCGGCCCGCTCCAGCAGCCGCCCCAGGCGACTGAACTGCCAGGAGAGGTCCCGGCTGAGGGTAGCGTCGGTGATTCCGTAGAAGAGCTGGCAGGCGCGTCGGATCTCCCGCAGCTGCTCCTGGGGTGGCTGCGTCCAGAAGGACTCTTCCTGCAGCGTCCAGTAGATGTCGTTGATCTGCTCCCACATCTCCGTGGTGATCACCTCACGGATCTGCCGGGCGTTTTCCCGGGCATTGCTGATGCAGTTGAGAACACTGCTGGGGTTGTCGGCCTCCCGCACCAGGAAATGGATCACGGCCTCGGGCGTGACCACCGGACAGAGCTTGTCGAAGAGCTTGCGGTCGCCGCTGGCCTCGATCAGGGGTAGCCAGGGTTCGGCGCTGCCGGGGGGGCAGTCGAGGGCCATGGCCTCGCTCACCTCCACGAAGCGGGAAATGTTCTCGGCCCGTTCGACGTTGCGATTGATCCAGTAGAGGGAATCGGCAACGCGGCTCAGCATGGGGCTTCATCCACGATCCAGGTGTCCTTGCAGCCGCCGCCCTGGGAGGAATTGACCACCAGCGAACCGCGCCGCAGGGCGACCCGGGTCAGGCCGCCGGGGCTCACCCAGGCCCCCTTGCCACGCAGCACGTAGGGCCGCAGGTCCACATGGCAGGGGTAGAGCTCCCCTTCGCTCAGGGAAGGCACGGTGGAGAGTTCCAGGGTCGGCTGGGCGATGTAATTGCGGGGATCCGCCTGGATCTTGACGGCGAACGCATCGATCTCCGCCTGGCTCGCATGGGGGCCGATCAGCATGCCGTAGCCGCCGGCTTCCGCCACCGCCTTCACCACCAGCTCCCCGAGGTGCTCCAGCACATAGGCCTGATCATCGGGCCGCGAGCAGATGTAGGTGGGAACGTTCTCGATGATGGGCTCCTCATCCAGGTAGTAGCGGATCATCTCGCCCACATAGGCGTAGATGAGCTTGTCGTCGGCCACGCCGGTGCCCGGGGCATTGGCGATGGCCACCCGGCCCGCCCCGTAGGCCCCCATCAGGCCCCTCACCCCCAGCATGGAATCGCGGCGGAACACGGCCGGGTCGAGGAAGTCGTCGTCGATGCGGCGGTAGATCACATCGACCGCTTCGAGGCCGGCGGTGCTGCGCATCCACACCCGATCCCCCTCGCAGACCAGGTCACGGCCCTCCACCAGCTGGATACCCATCTGCTGGGCGAGATAGCTGTGCTCGAAGTAGGCGCTGTTGAACACCCCGGGGGTGAGCAGCACCACCTTGGGGGTGTCGGTCCAGGGAGCCAGTTCCCGCAGAGTCTGCAGCAGGTGGGAGGGGTAGTCGTCGATGGGCTGCACCGTGCGCCCGGCGAACAGGCTCGGGAACATGCGCTTCATCACCCGCCGGTTCTCGAGGAAGTAGGCCACCCCCGAGGGGCAGCGCAGGTTGTCCTCCAGCACCCGCCAGGTGCCGTCGCCGTCGCGCACCAGATCGAGGCCGGAGACGTGGCACCAGCGCCCCAGGGGCGGCTGGAAGCCCTGCATCTGGGGCCGCCAGCCCTGGGAGCTTTCCACGTCGGCCCTGGGCACCACGCCGTCGGCCAGGATCTTCTGATCGCCGTACACGTCGGCCAGGAAGCGGTCGCTCGCCTCCAGCCGCTGGATCAGGCCCCGCTCCAGGCGCTCCCAATCCTGGGCCCCGATCAGGCGGGGCAGGGGATCGAAGGGGAGGATCCGCTCCACACCCTTGCTGCCGGAGTCGTTGAGGCGGAAGGTGGCCCCCAGCCGCTTCAGCAGCATGCCGGCCGCCTCATGGTTGCGATTCAGCTGGTTGAGTCCCATCTGGCCCAGGGACGACAGCAGCGGCTTCAGGGTCGCCCGAGGCTCGTCGGTGGAGGTGAAGTACTCGTCATACCCCTGGCTCGGTTTGTACTGACTGAACATTCCAGACCCATCCGCGCCTTTGAATCCTGCAGTGCCGCCGGGCTGGCCACCCGTTGCCGTTGTTACGGAAATCGGGGGCGCTCTCGACTGGTGGGCTCCGCCAGCCATCGCCGAGCAACCTGCAGGCCCGATCCGCACCCCTCCTACCGCTCCATAGGAATAGCGTTTTGATAAGTATTGGTCTCGCTGAGACACAGAGGGTTGAGAATGAGCGCAAAGGCAGGAGCCGCGCCGATGATGACGAATAAGTCCGGGTCCCAGTCCTCAAGCGCGTCAGGCGTCCTGCTGCGGGACCAGGAAAGGGGTGGCGCCCGCCGAGACAAGCGGTCCTACGCCCGTCACGCGATCGAGAGCTGCCGCACCATCGCCCTCCGGTGCCTGGACGACGATCGCCAGCCCACGGGCCGCTGGTTTCTCGCCGACGTCGCCGATGTGGGTGTGGGCGGGATGTGCCTGATCGCGTCCGAGGAGCAATCCCTTGAAATCGGGCAATGGCTGCTGATGGATCTGCGCGCCCATCCCGGCTTCGGCCACATAAGGCTGCAGGCCCAGTTGCGCTGGCTCACCCGGGCCCACTTTGCCCTCACCTTCGGCGTGGCCTTTGAAATGCCCCTGAAGGACGTGCCGGTGCTGACGGTGGAGAGACGCAGCCTGCGCCGGGATCCGAACAAGGAGGACTGGGCTCTCGAGGAAGAGCGGGCCGTGGCCACCTCCTGAAGGGGATGGGCGCCGCTACAGCAGGAAGTAACGCTGGGCCATCGGCAGCACCTCCGCCGGCTCGCAGGTGAGCAGTTCCCCGTCGGCGAAGACCTCGTAGGTCTGGGGATCCACCTCCACCTTGGGCAGGGCGGTGTTGTTGCGCATCTGGGCCTTGCCGATGCCCCGGGTCTGGACCACCGGCACACAGGCCCGCTTCAGGCCGAGGCTGTTGGGCAGATCGGCGTCGAGCGCAGCCTGGCTGACGAAGTTGAGGCAGCTGCCGGCCAGCGATCCGCCGTAGGCGGCGAACATCGGCCGGCCGTGCACCGGGCCCGGGGTGGGGATCGAGGCGTTGGCATCGCCCATCTGGGCCCAGACGATCGAGCCCCCCTTGATCACCAGCTCCGGCTTGACGCCGAAGAAGCCCGGCTTCCAGAGCACCAGATCCGCCAGCTTGCCCACCTCCACCGATCCCACCTGGCTGTCGAGGCCGTGGGCGATGGCCGGGTTGATCGTCACCTTGGCGATGTAGCGCTTCAGCCGGTGGTTGTCGTTGCGGTTGCCGCGGGGGCCTGAGGCGTCCTCGGGCAGGAAACCGCGCTGCACCTTCATCTTGTGGGCGGTCTGGAAGGTGCGGGTGATCACCTCACCGACGCGTCCCATGGCCTGGGAATCGCTGGCGATGATGCTGAAGGCGCCCAGGTCGTGGAGGATGTCCTCGGCGGCGATCGTCTCGCGGCGGATGCGGGATTCGGCGAAGGCCACGTCCTCCGGGATGCGGGGATCAAGGTGGTGGCACACCATCAGCATGTCGAGGTGCTCCTCGAGGGTGTTGACGGTGTAGGGGCGGGTGGGGTTGGTGGAACTGGGCAGCACGTTGGGCTCGCCGCAAATGCGGATGATGTCGGGGGCATGGCCGCCGCCGGCCCCCTCGGTGTGGAAGGTGTGGATGGTGCGGCCGCCGATGGCCCGGATCGTGTCCTCCACGAACCCGGCCTCGTTGAGGGTGTCGGAGTGGATGCAGACCTGCACGTCGTACTTATCGGCCACCGTCAGGCAGCAGTCGATGGCGGCCGGTGTGGTGCCCCAGTCTTCGTGCAGCTTCAGACCACAGGCGCCCGCCCGGATCTGCTCCTCGAGGGCGGCGGGGGTGCTGGCGTTGCCCTTGCCGTAAAAGCCCAGGTTGATCGGCAGCCCCTCGGCGGCCTGCAGCATGCGGGCCAGGTGGAAGGCGCCGGGGGTGCAGGTGGTGGCATTGGTGCCGGTGGCCGGTCCGGTGCCGCCGCCCAGCAGGGTGGTGACGCCGCTGGCCAGGGCGGTCTCGATCTGCTGGGGACAGATGAAGTGGATGTGGGTGTCGATCGCTCCGGCGGTGACGATGTGCCCCTCCCCGGCGATCGCCTCGGTGCCCGGCCCCACCACGATCGTCACCCCATCGGTGATGTCGGGGTTGCCCGCCTTGCCGATGGCACAGATGCGGCCGTCGCGCAGGCCGATGTCGGCCTTGACGATGCCCCACCAGTCGAGGATCAGGGCATTGGTGATCACCGTGTCCACGGCCCCTTCGGCCCGGGAGGTCTGGGCCTGGCCCATGCCGTCGCGGATCACCTTGCCGCCGCCGAACTTCACCTCATCGCCGTAGGTGGTGCAGTCGCTCTCCACCTCCAGGATCAGGTCCGTGTCCGCCAGCCGCAGCCGGTCACCGGTGGTGGGGCCGTAGGTCTCGGCGTAGGCGCGGCGGTCGATGCGATAGGGCATGGGAGTTCAGTCGAGGGGGCCGTTGACCAGACCGTTGAAGCCGAACACACGACGCTCGCCGACGTAGGGCACCAGATCCACCTGGCGGGTGTCGCCAGGCTCAAAGCGGATGGCGGTACCGGCCGGGATGTCGAGCCGCAGGCCCCGGGCCGCCTCGCGATCGAAGTGGAGGGCGTCGTTGGCCTCATGGAAATGGAAGTGGGAGCCCACCTGCACGGGGCGGTCGCCGCTGTTGGACACCGAAAGGCTGGTGACGGGGCGACCGGCGTTGAGCAGAAGGGTCCCCGGTTCGGGGATCAGCTCGCCGGGGATCAGGGGGGCCATGGCGGGGTGGGGTGGGGTGGGGTCAGCGGATCGGTGCGTGGAGGGTGACGAGCTTGGTGCCGTCGGGAAACATCGCCTCGATCTGAACGTCGACGATCAGCTCGGGCACCCCCTCCATCACCTGCTCCCGGTTCAGCCAGGTGGTGCCGTCCCGCATCAGTTCGGCCACCGAACGGCCGTCCCGGGCGCCTTCCAGCACCTGGAAACTCAGCCAGGCCACGGCTTCGGGGTAGTTGAGCCGCAGCCCCCGGTTCATGCGGCGTTCGGCCAGCAGGGCGGCGGTGACGATCAGGAGCTTGTCCTTCTCCTGAGGGGTCAGGTGCATGGGCCCGGCGGCAACCGAACCATCCTGTCAGGGACGGGAACGGCCAAGGTTCCTGCCGCACCTTTCTCCGCTCTCAGCCCAGCGACTGCTCCTGGAAGGGCCACACCCGCGGGATCAGGGGGGCGCCCAGCCCCTGGACAGCGCGCAGCCGTGCCCACACCCGGGTGAACCAGCAGCGGGCATCGGCGCTCGTGGCGCCCCGATAGCGGGCGACCAGGCCCTGGTCGAGGGCTCCGCAGGCCATGCTCCCGCTCAGCCCCTGGCGATCCCTGCGGCAGTCCTCCAGCAGCTGGACCAGCACCTCGCCAGCCAGCGGCTCGGGCGCGGCCCACACCAGCGAACCGAACACCGGCACGCCGTCCATGCCGTGGGAGCCCTTCAAGCTGGAGCCCCCCAGCTCGATCCGGTCCACCAGCTCCCAGCGGTCGGGTTCGCTGGCGGTCGCCCCAAGGCGGCGGATCTCCAGCAGGGAGCGCCAGCGCCCCTCCCCCAGGTCCTCCCCGGCCGCCGTCCGGCCCAGCCGCACCACCTCGCCCCCCAGCCAGCCGGCCCCCGGGGCCAGCGTCACCCGGGCGCGCTGCTCGAACAACCCCCCCGCATAAAGCACCAACTCCTGGGGCAGCCACTCCAGATCGGCTCCCGCCTCCAGGCTGAACTCCAGATCCTGCCTGGCCCAGCTGCCGGCCGGCGCCCGGCGCGAGCGACCGATCGAGCCATACACCTTCTGGGCCGCCACGCTGGTGAGCAGGGCCCGGCTGCCGGCCTCCAGGGTGGCGGCGATGCTGAGCCGGTCGCCTCCCACCAGGCCGCCCGCCGTGTGCAGGATCGGCAGCTCGCAGCGGCCATCGGCCTGCTGGAAGGACCGTTGCACCTTGAGCGGCGAGGTGGTGCCCCCCTGGTGTCGCGTGCCCTGGTCGCCCCGGGCAAAGCGCAGGTTCGCCGTGCCGCACCAGTCGCTGCCTGTGTCGCCCATGGGCCTGCGGATGCCTGCTCGAAGGGTCACACTCTGGGGGTGAACTGCCACGACGTCAGAGCCCATGGCCGAGAGGGAACCGGAGCCGTTGCTGCTCACCGGCCGGGTGGCTCCGGGCCAGGTCGCCAGGGGCGATGCCGCCGCCACGCCGTTGCGGCTCGAACTGAGCGCCGATGAACGCACCCGGCTGCGGGGCCATCGCCGCAGCAGCTGCGGCCGCGACCTGCTGCTGCAGCTGCCCCGTGGCGCCGCTCTGGAGCCGGGCGAATGGCTCGCCGGCCCGGACGGCACGCCCAGGGTGCAGGTGGAGGCCGCCGCCGAGCCCCTGCTGCTGGTGAGCTCAGACCATCCCCTGGCCCTGCTGCGGGCCGCTTACCACCTGGGCAATCGCCACGTCGCCCTGCAGGTGGGGGAGGGCGGCCTGCGGCTGCTGGATGATCCGGTGCTGGCGGATCTGCTGCGTCAGCTGGCGGGCCTGCAACTGGAGCGGCGGCTCGAGCCCTTCCTGCCGGAGGCCGGCGCCTACGGCGGCGCCCACGACCACACCCACGCCGCCGGGATTGCGGCGCCGCAGCCATGAGCCTCAACCGGCTGCGCCTCTTCCAACTCGTCAGCCCGGCCCTGCCAGTGGGGGCCTTCAGCTATTCCGAGGGCCTGGAGGTGCTGGTTCAGACGGGCCAGCTGCGGGACGCCACCAGCGTGCGCCGCTGGCTGGAGGCGGAGCTGGACCGCGGCGCCCTGACGATCGAGGCGGCCAGCCTGGGCCGGCTGATGGACGCCCTTGCCCGCTGGCGTGAGGCACCGGACGGGCCTGCCTGGCAGGAGCTGCTGGAACTGGACGGCTGGCTGCTGGCCCAGCGGGAGGCGGCCGAGGTGCGGGCCCAGCAACGCCAGATGGGCCGCTCCCTGCTGCAACTGCTGGCGGAGTTGGGCCTGCCCCTGCCGCAAGGACGCACGCCGCGGCTGGCCTGGCCGGCGGCCTGGGCCTGGGCGGGCCTGGCCCTGGAGATCGCCCCCCAGGACGTGGTGGAGGCCTACCTCTACGGCTGGATTGCCGCCCAGCTCAGCGCCGCCGTGCGGCTGGTGCCCCTGGGCCCCACCGAGTCCCAGCGCTTGCAGCTGGCCCTGGCGGCCGCCATCGCCTCGCGGGCTGCGGACCTGGTGGACACCGACCCCGAGACCCTCTGGAACGGGGGGGTGGGAGCAGGCCTGGCCCAGCTGGGCCATGGGGAGCTCTACTCGCGGCTGTTCCGCAGCTGATGGCCAAGGCACGCCGAATCAGCCGCCGTCAGGCCCTGCGCCTGCTGGGCGGCGGCGCGGCCGGCGGGGCTCTCCTGGCCGCCGGATGCACCCCCCGCTCCCGGCCTCCGGGCCCGCCCCGCCTCGGACTGCTGCAGTACGTACGGGGTGCGGCCCCCGAGGCCGCCCGCCGCGGGTTCGTGCAGGCCCTGGCCAGGGGCGGCTTCCGGCCGCCAGCCAGCTTGATCCTGCTGGAACGCTTCGCCGAGGGCAGCATGGCCACCAGCCGCGCCCAGGTGATCGCGCTGCTGGAGGACGGGGTCGACATGCTGGTGGCCATCGGCACCCCGCCCCTGACGACGATCCTGGCCGTCGCCCCCGCCCGGGTGCCGGTCGTGTTCATGTACTGCTCCAACCCCTGGGGGGCGGGGGCCGGCACCAGCTACACCAACCACCGGCCCAACGTGGTGGGCACGGTGAGCACCAGTCCCCTCGCCGAGCAACTCGACCTCGCCCGCCGGATCACCCCCGCTCTGTCCAGCGTCGGGCTCATCTTCCATCCCTCCGAGGCCAATGCCAGCTTCGAAGCGGAGCTGCTGCGCCGGGAAGCCAGCCAGCGGTCGATCGCGGTCGCGATCGAGCCGGTGTCCGGACCGGGGGAGGTGGCCCGTGCCGCCGACGCCCTGGCCGCCCGGCGGGTGGGGGCCCTGGTACGGGTGGGGGACTACGCCACCAGCGTCGGCTTCCCCGCCCTGGCGGCGGCGGGTCTGCGCCATCGCCTGCCGGTCTATTCCGTTGATCCCTCCGACATCGCCACGCCGGGGTGCCTGGCGGTGGTGGGCTGGGATCCGGAAGCCGATGGGGCCCTGGCCGGGGATCTGGCGGTGAAGGTGCTGCGCGGGCGCTCGCCTGCCGATCTGCCCTTCGAACCGGTCACCAAAAAACTCCTGCTGCTGAATCGCCGTACGGCCCGGGCCATCGGGGTGACCTTCCCGCCCGAGCTGCTGCGCCAGGCGGACCAGTTGGTGGGCTGAGCGGCTCCACGGCCATCAGGCCGATCAGGGTTTGCGGTCCTTCAGGTGCTCCCCGGGCCGATCGATGAGCTCGAACAGCCAGCTCTCGTTGAGGGTCTTCACGAGGCGGTTGGTGGCGCCGGCCATGGTGGTCAGCTCCCGCAGGGTCTGGAGCAGCAGCGGCCGCGTCTCGGTTTCGGTTCTCTCCAGGCGCCGGATCAGGGCCGAAAGATCGACGGCGGTGCCATCGGCCCGGCTCTCCAGGCGCTCCGCCAGGGCACGGGTGGCTCCCAGGGTGCGGTTCAGCTCGGTGCTGCTGCGCTGGGTGTCGGCCTCCAGCCGTGTCGCCAGACGGCGGGTTGAGGCCAGGGTCTGGTCCAGCTGGTCGAGGCTGCGGGGCAGGCGAGTCTCCGCCAGGTTGAGGCCGCTGCTGAGGGCCCGCTGCAGCGGGATGCGGCTGCTGGCCACCTCGGCGAGCAGGTCCTCGAGGTCCGGACGGCTTGTGAACACGAGCGTCTCGCCATCGCCGATCGGCGGCTGGCCCACCGCCGCCGGATCGGGCGTGATGGCGATGTAGCTGTCGCCCAGCAGCCCGATCTGGGCCAGCTCCGCCCGGCTACGGCGACCCACCATGGAGCGGTAAGGATCTCGCAGCTCCAGTTCCACCAGCACCTGGGCATCGGGCTGAAGCAGGATGCGGCGCACCTGGCCCACGGAGAACCCCGAGATCCGCACCGCCATGCCCGTCTGCAGGCCGGCGGCATTGAGGGTACGGAACTGCAGCCGCACGCTGGGCGCCAGCCAGTGGCCGGAGCGGGCGATCCCCACCACGAACAGCCCCAGCAATCCCACCGCCCCCGCCAGGACAACCAGGCTCTGGAGGCCGGGGCGACGCTGCGCTGCGGTCGGTGTCAAGGTCAGCTCCCTCCCACGCGCAGGGGATCGACGACGATCGTCCAGAGCAGGTCGATGCAGACCAGCAGCCCCAGGCCCAGCAGGAACGATCGGGACAGGCGGGAGGCCATCGCCGTGGCGCCGGCCGAGGAGTGCCTCCCCTGCTGCAGGCAGATGGCAGCGGTGATCGCGCCATAGAGGCCCGCCCTGGCCAGGGTGGCGGCGAAGCGGGCCGGCTCCAGCTGGCCGACCAGGAAGCCCACTTCCGCCACCACATCGCCCTGGTTGAGGGTGAGGCCGGCCGTGAGGATCACAGCCGCCATGTAGTAGAGCAGCAGCACGATGCTCAGCAGGCCGCTGGCCAGCAGCTCGGGCCCCCAGGAGCGGAGGGGGCGGCGTTCCCCCAGCAGCAGCGGACCATCCCGCAGCAGCAGCAGCAGGCTGACCAGCAGCGGCCCCAAGAAAAACAGAGTCCGCACCGCCAGCAACTCGACCGTGAGCCTGGACAGCTGTTGCAGCGGACTGCGCAACAGCTCAATGAAGCCAAGGCACACCACCACCCCTGTCCCCGTCACCGCGGCGACGAGCCGCCCATCCAGACGCTCAAAGCGGCGGATCAGCCTGGGGATCGGTTCATCACTCACCGCGGCCATCGGCGCTGGCGTCAGGATGGCACCCATCCTGGGCTGGGGCGATGGGTAGCAAATTGAGGGTCGGGGTCGCAGGGCCGGTGGGGTCTGGAAAGACGGCCCTGGTGGATGCCCTCTGCCGCCGCCTGCGGGAACGGTTGCAGCTGGCCGTCGTCACCAACGACATCTACACCCAGGAGGATGCCCAGTTTCTGACCAAGGCCGGCTCCCTGGCCCCCGAGCGGATCCGGGGGGTCGAGACCGGAGGCTGCCCCCACACTGCCATCCGGGAGGACTGTTCGATCAACCGGGCCGCAGTGCAGGAGCTGGAGGAGGCCTTCCCGGACCTGGATCTGGTGCTGGTGGAAAGCGGCGGCGACAACCTGGCGGCCAGCTTCAGCCCGGAGCTGGTGGATCTCTGCATCTACGTGATCGACGTGGCCGCCGGCGACAAGATCCCTCGCAAGGGAGGACCTGGCATCACCCGCTCCGACCTGCTCGTGATCAACAAGATCGACCTTGCCCCCATGGTGGGCGCCAGCCTGGCGGTGATGGAACAAGACACGGAACGCATGCGCGCTGGTCGCCCCTGGTGCTTCACGAATCTGCGCAGCGGTGAAGGACTGGATCGGGTCGAAAGCTTCCTGTTGCGGCAGTTGCCCGCGCCCACCACGGCCTGACCCCTGACCCCCACCGCCTGAGCCTCAACGCCTTCAGAACGGCGATTCTCACCCTTTCATCCCCAGGCCCCACAGGCAAGGCTACCTATCGAAAGGGAGAGCACGTGCAAATCCTCACTCCGGCAGGCCCTCGGTCAGTTTCTGTCTCATTGGATACCGGGAGTCATCGCGTCCTTCTTTACCTTTCCTTTTGCCGTCGGTTACGGCGACTACAATTCATCTTGAACAGGCTTCAATGTCTCTGCATCTTTCAAGGCGACTGACAGCTGCTCTCGCCGTAACTGCTGTGAGCGTTACCCTCGTCTCCTGTGGCGGCGAGTCCGGGTCAGGCGGTAATTTTGATGGTGAAGTGAAGGTTGGCATCCTTCATTCCCTCAGTGGCACCATGGCCATTTCCGAAACGACTTTGAAAGAAGTCGAAGAAATGGCGATCAAGGAGATCAATGATGCCGGCGGTGTCAAAGTTGGCGACAAATCTTACAAGATTGTCCCTGTCATCGAAGACGGAGCCTCCGACTGGCCGACGTTTGCTGAGAAAGCTCAGAAGCTGATCGACTCCGACAAAGTTGCCGTGGTCTTCGGCGGTTGGACTTCGGCCAGCCGCAAGGCGATGCTGCCGGTCTTCGAGTCGAAGAACCACATGCTCTTCTACCCGATTCAGTACGAGGGTCAGGAGTGCTCCAGGAACATCTTCTACACCGGCGCCGTTCCGAACCAGCAGGCCGAGCCTGCGGTGCAGTGGCTGATGGACAAGTTCTCCGGAGAACTCGGCAAGAAAGTCTACCTGGTTGGCTCTGATTACGTATATCCACGTACGGCCAACACCATCATCAAAGAGCAGATGAAGGCTCTGGGTGGCGAGACCGTCGGCGAGGATTACATCCCTCTCGGCAACACCGAGGTGGCTCCGATCATCGCCAAGATCAAGAAGGCGTTCCCGGATGGCGGGATCATCATCAACACCCTGAACGGGGACTCCAACGTCGCCCTGTTCAAGCAGTTCAAGGCTTCGGGCATCGACCCAGCCAAATATCCGATCATGTCCTTCTCGATCGCGGAAGAAGAGATTCGTCAGATCGGACCGGAGTACACCACCGGCACCTATGCCGCCTGGAACTTCTTCATGAGCCTGGACACCCCGGCCTCCAAGAAGTTCACCGCCGACTTCCAGGCCATGTACGGCGCTGATCGGGTCACGGGTGACCCGGCCGAATCCGCCTACAACATGGTGTACCTCTGGAAGAACGCCGTCGAGAAGGCCGGAACCTTCGAGGATCTCGACAAGGTCCGCACCGACATGATCGGGATCACCTTCGCCGCTCCCCAGGGCGAAATCAAGATGTTCCCCAACCACCACACCTCCGAGCGGGTGCTCATCGGCGAGGCTGAGAACTCGGGCCAATTCAAGATTCTCTACGACAGCGTCAAGGCCATTCCCCCGATTCCCTGGAACCAGTTCGTTCCTGAGACCAAGGGCTTCACCTGCGACTGGACCCAGGACCGCCCTGACGCCGGCAAGTTCAAGATGTGATCACGGAACAGTCCGTGAATTCATGAAAGACGGGTGGTTCCTTCGGGAACCACCGCGTTCCAGATCAGCACACCACCAGGTTCGACCCGATCGAGCGCCGCCAAGGCGACGCTCGATCTAACGTTCAACAATCATTCCGTTGGAACTCTTCTTTTCTCAGATCCTCGATGGCCTGAGCATCGGATCCGTGCTGCTGCTTGCAGCCACGGGGTTGGCCATTGTTTTCGGCTTGATGGGCGTCATCAATCTCGCCCACGGCGAGTTCATGATGCTCGGGGCCTACGTGACCTACGTGGTGCAGTCGGCCTTCAAGCCCATGGGTGGTGTGATTTTCGAACTGTACTTTCCGGTCTCACTGGTTCTGGCCTTCCTTGTGACGGCACTGGTCGGGGTGCTGCTGGAGAGAACGTTGATCAGGCAGCTCTACGGCCGCCCGCTTGAAACACTGCTGGCCACGTGGGGGGTCAGCCTGATTCTCATCCAACTGATACGGAGTGTCTCAACCGCGATGATGCTCGGCATCATTGTCGGCGTTGTGATTGGTTTCTTTCTATCCAAACTACTCGGGGCCAAGTTCTCGGAGAAGCCCTTTTTCACCTATCTCAATGGACTCGGCTGGGCCATCGCCATCGGCCTTGGTCTGATCGCCGTCAACGTCTTTGATCAGATTCGGCCGCTGTCCAAGGCCTGGTTCGGACCCCGCAACATTGATGTCACCGCGCCCAAGTGGCTACAGGGAAGCTGGGGAGCGATCGGCGGTATCGAGCTTCCTGGTCTGCGCATCTTCATCATTCTCCTGTCGGCCCTGTTGCTGCTCGCCACCTTCTGGTTCCTCAACAAGAGCGTCTGGGGTCTGCGCATCCGTGCCGTCACCCAGAACCGCCAGATGAGCAATTGCCTCGGCATTCCCACCGACCGCGTCGACAGCATCACCTTCGGCATCGGTTCCGGACTGGCCGGGGTGGCTGGGTGTGCCATCACCCTGCTGGGATCGGTGGGCCCGAACCTTGGTGCGGCCTACATCGTTTCCTGCTTCATGGTGATCGTTCTTGGTGGTGTGGGCAATCTGCTGGGCACCGTGCTGGCCTCGCTGCTGCTGGGCATCATCCAGTCGGTGATCGGTTCTGGCACGTTGTTGACAATCTTCCCGGACATGCCCTTAGCGGCGAAAGGGGTGATCGAGTTCTTCGCCACCACGAGCATGTCCCTGGTGCTGGTGTTCATCTTCATCATCGTCTTCCTTCAGTTCCGCCCCAACGGCATGTTCCCCCAGAAGGGTCGCTCGGTCGATGCCTGACCCGCTGATTTCAACCCTGCGCAGATTCCCGTTCCATCTCCCCACCAGGAGGTCCTACCTGTGAAACTCTTCCAACGACTTGTCCCCTGGATTCTGCTGGCGATCGCCCTGTTCATCCTTCCAGCGGCGCTCGACGACTTCCGCCTCAACCTCTTCGGCCGCTACTTCGCGCTGTCGATCACGGCGCTGGCGATCGACCTGATCTGGGGCTACACCGGTCTGCTGAGCCTGGGGCAGGGGATCTTCTTTGCACTGGGGGGCTACGCGGTGGCCATGAACCTGATGCTCAACACCAAGAGCCTGGCGGGTGGCAATGGCATCCCCAAGTTCTTTGAGAATTATGGTGTTGCCCAGCTTCCTTTCTTCTGGCAGCCCTTCTGGTCGCCGCTGTTCACCCTGATTGCGCTCTGGGTGATTCCTGCGGCGGTGGCGGGTGTGGTGGGTTGGTTGATCTTCAGAAATCGCATCAAGGGGGTGTATTTCTCGATCATCACCCAGGCGGCGCTGATGGTTTTCTTCCACTTCTTCAACGGCCAGCAGAAACTCTTCGACGGTACCAATGGCCTCAAAACCAGCACCACCGAGCTGTTCGGCCAACTGGTGGGTTCGCCTGACATGCAGGTCTGGTTTTACCGCCTCACGGTGCTGCTACTGCCCCTGGCCTTCCTGGTCTGTCGCTACTTCACCAGTGGTCGCTTCGGTGATGCCCTGATCGCCATCCGTGACGACGAAAGCCGACTTCGCTTCGCCGGATTCAACCCCGTTCCCTTCAAAACCATCGTCTTTCTGGTGGCAGGGGCCCTGTGCGGGATCTCCGGTGCTCTCTACACCGTCCAGTCCGGCATCGTCTCGCCCCAGTACATGTCGATCTCCTTCTCGATCGAGATGGTGATCTGGGTGGCCGTGGGTGGTCGTGGCACCCTGGTCGGTCCGATCATCGGAGCCACCGTGGTGAACTACCTGCGCAGCCTGGTGAGCGAAGCCCTGCCGGAGGCCTGGCTGTTCGTGCAGGGGGCCCTGTTCATCTTCGTGGTGGTTCTGATGCCCGACGGCATCTACGGCTGGATCACCAAAGGCGGCTTCCGCACCTTTCTGGCCGCCTTCGGCATCGCCAAGAAGTCCAATACCTACCCCCAGCTGGACAAGGAGGCCATTCCGGTGGATTAGTCCTCCAGAGGACCCATCCTGGCTGATCTGCTGTGACTGTGTTTCGATTTCGCACCCTTCCAATCCATGTCAGAACCTCTCCTCGAGCTCAATGACGTCAGCGTGAGTTTCGACGGCTTCTATGCCCTCACGGACCTCAGCCTGAAGCTCTATAAGGGTGAACTCAAGTCCATCATCGGCCCCAACGGTGCTGGCAAGACCACCTTTCTGGATGTGATCACTGGCAAGGTGCGTCCCACGAAGGGGACGGTGTCCTTCAAGGGGAAGTCGCTGCTGGGCGTCTCCGAGCAGAAGATCTCCCGCAATGGCATCGGCCGCAAGTTCCAGACCCCGCGGGTGTTTGAGAATCTCACCGTGCTGCGCAACCTGGAGCTGTCCGCCTCGCCGGAGAAAAACGCCTTCAGCCTGCTGGGCTCCAGCCTGCCCCAGTCCTCGAAGGATGAGGTGCATCGCATCATGAATTACGTCGGCCTGACGCCGTTTGCCACCGTCAAGGCCGGCTCCCTCTCCCACGGCCAGAAGCAGTGGCTGGCCATCGCCTCCCTCGTGGCCCAGGCCCCGGAAGTGCTGCTGCTCGATGAACCCGTCGCCGGCCTCACTGACGAGGAAACCCTGCGCACGGCCGAGCTGATCAAGTCCCTGGCCGGCGACCACACCGTGGTGGTGATCGAGCACGACATGGAGTTCATCCGCGACCTGGGTTTCGACGTCACCGTGTTGCACCAGGGACAGGTGCTTACGCAGGGGCCTCTGGAGAAGGTTAAATCCGACCCGCGGGTGATTGAGGTCTACCTGGGGCCGCCCGAACAGTAATCGCTTCTTGACCATCACCCACCGACCCCATGTCCTCCACCAGCGCCCAACCCCTGCTCCAGGTCTCCGACCTGAATGTGTATTACGGAGAAAGCCATATTCTCCGCAACGTCGACCTTTCCATCGACGAAGGCAAGATGGTCTGCCTGATCGGCCGTAATGGCGTCGGCAAAACCACCTTCCTCAAAACCGTCATCGGCCTGCTGCAGCAGCGATCGGGAACCATCCATTACCAGGATGACCAGCTCACCACCCAGCCGCCCTACAAGCGGGCCAGGGCGGGCATCGGTTATGTGTCCCAAGGCCGGGACATCATTCCCCAGGTGACCGTCAAGGAAAATCTGCTGCTCGGCATGGAGGCCTTGCCTGGGGGTCTTGAGAAGAACCGCCACATTGATCCACTGATCTTCGATCTGTTCCCGATCCTCGAGAAGTTCCTGAAGCGCAAAGGGGGCGACCTCAGTGGCGGTCAGCAACAACAGCTGGCCATTGCCCGCGCCCTGCTGGGCAAGCCCAAGCTGTTGCTCCTGGATGAACCCACCGAAGGCATTCAGCCCTCGATCATCCTCGACATCGAGCATGCGGTGCAGCGGATCATGAAGGAAACCGGCATCAGCGTGTTGCTGGTGGAGCAGCACCTGCACTTCGTGCGCCAGTCCGACTTCTATTACGCCATGCAGCGCGGCGGCATCGTCTCCAGTGGCCAGACCGACAAGCTCTCCGATGACGTGATCAAGGAATTCCTCACCGTCTGAGGCACTTTTGCTCTCCCCGGCCGCCACCATCGGGTGGCGGCCGGCGGCCTCAGCAGCCGCGATTGAGCATCCAGGGACGGGTGCCGCTCTCCTTGAGCCGCTGCTTGCCAGCCACTTCCTTGGTTTCCTTGCGCACCAGGCGCGGTCCGGATTGTTCCTGCTTCAGCCTGAGCGGGCCGCTGAGCGACATCACAGGCGTGAAGACCCGGACCCCTTCCGCGGTGCAGGACGGGCAGTTGGTCTCCGTTTGGCGCTCATCAATGCTGCGCCAGACTTCGTAGTTCTCGCAGCCATTGCTGCAGCTGTATTCGTAGACAGGCATGGTGCGAACGGGGAGAGAAATGAAAGCGGAGCGGTGGCACAAAAGAAAAGGGGCCTGACGTTCAGGCCCCCGCATTCCACTGGCTGATCAGCAGGGGAGAATGTCCTGATCGAAGATCGAGGTGGGGATCGCCAGGGTGCAGCAGGCGTTGGGGATGTCAACAATGCCGCTGATCCTGCCTTCCACCGGCGCACAACTCAGCAGCAGGTAAGCCTGCTCGCCGGTGTAGCCGAACTTCTTGAGGTACTCGATGGCGTTGAGGCAGGCACGCCGGTAGGCGATGTGCACGTCCATGTAGTACTGCTTACCTTCGAATTCATCGACGGAGATGCCTTCGAACACCAGGTAGTCGGAGTAGTGGGGTTCCACCGGGCTGGTCTTGAACATGGGGTTGACCATCCCATACTTCGCCATGCCGCCCTTGATGATCTCCACATGGAGATCGAGGTAACCGGACATCTCGATGGCGCCGCAGAAGGAGATCTCCCCATCCCCCTGGGAGAAGTGGATGTCACCCATCGAGAGCTTGGCGCCTTCAACATAGACGGGGAAGTAGATCCGCGTGCCCTTGGTGAGGTTCTTGATGTCGCAGTTGCCGCCGTGCTCCCTGGGCGGCACAGTACGGGCCGCTTCGTTGGCCACCCGCTCGAACTCGCTGGAGGGGAGGGTGCCGAGGATGGCGCTGTTGGGGTTGGGCAGGGCCGCCAGCACCGGCTCGCTGCCGGAGAGGCCGGCGCCGTAGGTGCGGCGGTCGGGGGCGGTCTGCACCAGTTCCGTCTCGCGTCGGTTCCACTCATTGAGCAGCTCCTGGGAAGGGGCGCAGCCGATCAGACCCGGGTGGGTGATGCCCGCGAAGCGCACACCGGGAATGTGGCGGGAGGAGGTGTAGATGCCTTCCAGATCCCAGATCGCCTTGGCGGCCTTGGGGTAGTGATCGGTGAGGAAGCCACCACCGTTCTCCTTGGCAAAGATACCGGTGAAACCCCATTCGTCCCCCTGCAGGGCACCGACATCAAGAATGTCGACCACAAGGATGTCTCCGGGCTGGGCCCCGTTGACCCAGATCGGGCCACTCAGGACGTGGACAACCTCAAGATTGACATCTTCGATGTCCTTGGGGTCGTCATTGTTCTTGATCTGGCCATCGGTCCAGTCCTTGCATTCGATCCGGAACACATCACCAGGATTCACCGAGGCCACAGCCGGGATGTCGGGGTGCCAACGGTTGTGACCGGGCATGTCCTGCTGATCCATCGGCTTGGTGAGATCGACGGAGAAGAGTGTTTTTGGCATCGAGAAACCGAGGCGCAATGTCCTCTCCATCCAAAAGGATGACCTGCGGCTCGAAAGTGCCTATTGCTACCGAATGTCGGCAGCCCAGGAGCTGCCTATGGGATTGAAATAGGAATGATTATCAAGGCTGACCAAGACTTCATGCTGCTTGTCCATCAGAGCAATCAGGTGTCATCGAAATCACCTTTGCGGCACAGATTGTCTTTCAGTCGTGAGACCCAGCCACTGGGTTCAAGCGTTCCAGTCTTTTCCGTCCGGCCATCATAATGGAACAGGAACTGCCAGCGATCCTTGACTGGGAATGTTCTCTTCGCATTGAGATCACTGATCGGATCACCGTAGATATTGTCATAGGATTGCCAGCCCGACTCTCCCTTGATGCTGCAGATCACCGTGACTTCATACATCTGACCCTTGGCCCCATCGGCCTCTGTTGTGATCGTCACAACACCCTTGTGCAGGCCATTGGCGATGCCTGGGGTGAAGGCTCTGACGAGCTCCACGCGGCTTCCATCAACACTGACCAGCAGGTCGCCCGGCTTGGCGTTCTGGATGGCCACCTCCTTGGACGTGGCGCCACAGCCGGCCAGGGCCACGCCCAGACAGGCCAGCCATCCCGCCAGGTGCTTCCGGGACCGGCCCCCCACAGCGTCGGACAAGGTGGATAGATCGACTCTGGGGCCAACCTATGACGACGCCAGCAGCCGCTCCCACAGGCCCTCGATCCCGCTCGGCGGGGGCAGATCATGGCCCTCGCAGCGGCGGATCGGCCGGTAGCCCAGGCTGTTGATCAGCAGGGCCCCCTCGCTGGCCAGCAGGTCGGCGACGGCGACGTCGCCCTCCCGCGCCAACCCCAGGGCCAGGCCCCGGCCCCGCATCACCCCCGGCAGGCAGCCGCTGGCCAGGGGCGGTGTGATCCACTCGCCGTTGAGGCGCACGAGCAGGTTGGCGCTGGTGCCGCAGCAGAGGTCGCCGCCACCTCCCAGCAGCAGGGCATCGTCGGCGCCGGCGGCCCGGGCCTCCCGCCGGGCCTGGATGGCGCCGGCGTAGGCGAAGGTCTTGCAGCGGCCCACCAGGCTGTCGGGGTTGCGGCGCTCCAGACCGCTGACGATCACCGCCACCGGCGCGCTGGGGCGCGTCCAGGGGCTCAGCTGCAACCAGAAGCGCGGCCGCCCCTGGGGTTCGCCCGACCCCGGCAGGGCAAGGCCCCGCCCGGCGCCGCTCCCCCGGCTCCAGTTGAGCCGCAGGGCGCCATCGCCGCGGAGACCGCTGCGGGCCACGGCCTCCGCCAGCAGCGGCAGCACCCGATCGGCGCCGGGGGGAGGTTCCATACCCAGACTGGCGGCCGAGGCCTGCCAGCGCGCCAGGTGCTCCGCCAGCAGCCGGGGGCGCCCCGCCTGGACCAGCACCGTCTCAAACAAGCCATCGGCCAGCAGCAGGCCCCGGTCGCTCAGGGGCAGACTGAGGTGGTCCGGGTCGCCCCAGGTTCCTTCCGGCGCTGGCGCATCGATCCAGGCGATGGCCCTGGGGCCCGGGCCGCTGGCGCCGCCGCCGCTCATACCAGGGCCTCCAGCAGCGGTTCGATCTTCCAGCCCATCTCCCGGGCCTCCCCCGCCGGGTCGGAGTCGGCGACGATGCCGCCGCCGGCATGCAGCCGCAGGCGACGGCCCTTCTGCAACAGGGTGCGGATGAGGATGCTGCTGTCGAAGCCGCCATCGGCCTCGAGGTGAAACAGGGAGCCGCAGTAGGGGCCCCGCGGCACCGGCTCGAGCCGGTTGAGGCGCCGGCAGGCGCGCACCTTGGGGGCGCCGGTGATCGAGCCCCCCGGCCAGCAGGCCCGCAGCAGGTCCACCAGGCCGCGGCCGGCGGCGAGCCGGCCCATCACCACCGAGGTGAGGTGATGCACATGGGCGTAGCTCTCCAGCCCCAGCAGCTGGGGCACGTGCACCGACCCGGGCACACAGACCCGGCCCAGGTCGTTGCGCAGCAGGTCGACGATCATCACGTTCTCGGCTCGGTCCTTGGGGTCGCAGATCAGGGCGGCGGCACTGGCGGCATCGGCGTCGGGGTCGCCGTGGCGCGGCCGGGTGCCCTTGATCGGCCGCGTCTCCACCCGCCCATCGGGGTGCAGGCGCAGGAAGCGCTCAGGGGAGGCCGAGATCACGGCCTCCTCGCCGGCGATCGCCAGGCCCGCGAAGGGGGCCGGCCCGTGCCGGACCAGGCGGCTATAGAGCGTCAGCGGATCGGCCCGCGCTGGCCGCAAGCTCTCGCAGCAGGCCGTGAGGTTGGCCTGAAACAGATCACCGGCGGCGATCCACTGCCGCAGGATCCGCACCTGCCCGGCGTAGTCCTCCGGGGAGGTGTGCCAGCGCCAGTCGCCCGGCGCGATGCCGGCCCCATCGGCCGGGCACTCCCCAGTCGCAGTCACCGCCGCGACCGTGGCCGGATCCTCCAGCAAGCGCACCATGGCCGCCAACCGGGCGGGGTCGCGGCCCTCGAGCCAGAGCCGCTGCTCGCCCCGATCGAAATGGATCAGGGGGTCGTGGCGGGCCGCCCACAAGCTGGCCATGTCGGAGAGCTGCCAGTGGTCGGAAGGCTCCACCCAGGCCCCGGCCTCGTAACCGAGCCAGCCCAGCCACGGCCCCCCCTGGCGCTCCAGGTCCGCCAGGACGGCGAAGGGATCGCCCGCCCCTGGGGTGCCCGGCAGGCCCCGGCAGACCACCCGGGCCACCGGATCCACCCCAAGCACGCCGCGGCTGCCGAGGCGGCTGCCGTCGCCATCGAGCAGCACCAGCCCGTCCTGGCCGAAGCGCGCCGCCAGCACCCGGGCCAGGGAGCGGGGCTCCAGCCACGGAAGCGGCACGCTCTTCAACGGGCGGCTCCGGCGCGGATGGCAGCACTGGCCAGATCGGCCCGGCCGGCGGCGACCAGGGCGGCATCACGGATGCGGCAGCTGTCGCAGCGGCCGCAGGGGAGATCTTCGCCGCTGTAGCAGCTCCAGGTGGCCGCGATCGGCACCCCCAGTCGCAGCGCTTCGCGCACGATGGTGGTCTTGTCCCAGGCCACCAGCGGCGCCCAGAGGCGGGCCCCCTGGCCCTGGCGCCCCGCCTTGCTGGCCAGGTCGGCCAGGCTCTGGAAGGCGGCCAGATAATCGGGGCGGCAATCGGGATAGCCGGAGTAATCCACCGCATTGACCCCGAGCACCAGGCTGCCGGCGCCACGGGCTTCGGCCAGGCTCAGTCCCAGGGCGATGAACACCGTGTTGCGTCCGGGCACGTAGGTGGTGGGGATCACCCCCTCGACCACACCCCCATCGGGGACAGGGATGGCCGGATCGGTGAGGGCCGAGCCGCCCCAGGCCGCCAGGTTCACGGCGATCACATGGTGCTCCTCGAGCGCCAGGGCGGCGGCCACCATGGCGGCGGCGGCGAGCTCGCGCCGGTGGCGCTGGCCGTAATCAAAGGAGAGGCCGATCACCCGGTGGCCAGCCTCGATCGCCAGGGCGGCGGCGGTGGCCGAGTCGAGGCCGCCCGAGAGCAGGGCAATCGCTAAAGGCGTCGGAGAGGGGGGAGTGCGCGTGATGGGCCGTTGGGCGCAAGGTGTCCCCATTGTGGAAGCGGCCGGAGGGGGCGGAAGATGCCATCGTGATTCCATGAGGATCCCCATGGCCCACCCCCTGCGCCGCGCCCGCCTGACGGCGGCCACCGCCAGCGTCATCATCACCCTGGCGGGACTGGGGGCTCCGGCCCTGGCCATCCCCCGGCTGGATCTCAAGCCCTACCCACCAGCGGCCGCCGGCCAGACCCGCTGGGTGATCCAGTTGCCCGGCGTGCTGCCGCCCGGCGCCGATCCGCGCCTCTCCCCCCACCCGAGCGACTGGCGGGTGCAGCTGATCCCCGGCCGGGAGGTGGAGGCCGACTGCAACCAGCAGGCCTTCCGCGGCCGCTTCCGCGCCAGCAAACGCAAGGATCTCGGCGTCAGCGTCTACACCGTGAGCGATGTGGGCCCGATGGTGACCACCCGGATGGCCTGCCCCCCCGGCCAGGCCAAGCGCACCGTGTTCGTGCCCATGGGCAGCAGGCCCTTCGTGGTGCCTTACGACGCCAGCCGGCCGATCGTGGTGTACACCCCCAAGGATCTGCAGCTGCGCTGGCGGCTGTGGAAGGCGGAGAAGGTGCAGCAGCCGGCCCAGGCCCTCTGAGGCCCCAGCGCTGGGGCTCGCTCCCCGGCCTCAGCGCACCCCCAGCCACTTGTGGCTCTGCAGACTGAGCCGCCAGGCGGGGTTGCGACGCACGTAGGCCACCGCCAGCGCCTCGGAGCCCGACTCGTCCCAGGCGGGCTGGATCAGGAGTTCGGGGCCGAGAGCGGCGGGCGGGCGCAGGCGGCCGGCCTCGGCAGCCATAGCTTCGGCAAAGGCCAGGTCGGCCGCGGAGGTCACCACCACCTTGAGCTCGTCGCAGCGAGCCAGGAGGGTGGCGGCCGGGGGGCGGTGGGGCTTGGGGGAGAGGGTGATCCAGTCGAAGCGGCCGCTGGGCTCCCCCACGCCGCTGGTTTCCAGGTGCAGGGGCAGGCCCGCCGCGGCCAGGGCCGCGCACAGGCCGTCCAGGGGCTGCTGCAGGGGCTCGCCGCCAGTGATGACCACGAAGGCGGCACCGGCTTTGGCCGCGTCGCGCGCTTCGGCGGCCAAAGCCGCCAGGCTGCGCTGACCATGGGCGCCCACCGGCCAGGAGTGCTTGGTGTCGCACCAACTGCAGCCCACCGTGCAACCCGCCAGGCGGATGAAGAAGGCGCTGCGGCCTGCATGGAGCCCTTCGCCCTGCAGGGAGTGGAAGGTCTCGACGACGGGCAGGGACAGCGATACCAAGGCGGACACGCTCTAGGGGGGCTTGTAGGGGATGACAGCGTCAGCCTGCCAGCCGAGCCGCAGGGGCGGCAGGATCCGCCTTGGCCCAGCGATGGCAGTCTCGCCATGGCTGCGTCAGACCGCGGCAGAGAAGCCTGCCGGGCGAGGTCGGCTCGGTCGTCTGCCCACCTCTCTGTGCCCACAGGGGAGGGCGCTGTGATCTCAGGGCCGGTCGCGCTCCTGCTCGCGCAGGATCTCGTTGATGTAGTCCTTTGAGCCTTGATCGCGACCGAAGCTCCATCGGCCGTTACGCGGACGAGGAGCCTGAGCCTGAGGATTGATGGCCTCGCGGAGAGCCTGATGGCGCTGGCGCATCCAGTTGCGGCGGCGCATCCCGGCCAGCCCGTCCGCTATGGCCTGCAACTGGCTCCATTGCGTGTTTCCATTCCAGCTCAGGGCCGACAGCCCCAAGGCGCACACCAGAGCCGACAACACCAGTCGCAGGCTCTCCCTGCCCATGGCGAAGAGGGTTTCAGCCCTGGGACCAGCCGCCTGGTTGCGCAAGGCTGCGAAGTTGCTGGCCAGGGAGGCGCGCAGCTCAAGCTTGAGATCCGGGAGCGGCTGGGCCAGGTCAGTGGAGGTGAGCTGCGGCCCCTGCAACTGACGCAGGCGGCTGGCGAGCGAAGCCCCATCAGCCGCCTGGTCGCTGGCCTGGAGGGCCTGCTGCTCCACCCGATCCATCGCCCGCTGACGGCTCTGGGCCTGGAGCGGCAGCCCCTGCACCTGCCGCCAGGTGGACACCAGATCCAGCGGAACCATCAGCACATACACCACCGAAGCCAGAGCGGCAAGACGGCAGACACGCAGGCGCCAGGCCCGAACAGCCGGCGCACCAGCGCCCCAAGCGATCGCCAGGCGGAGCAGGGCCACACCGATCAACAGCAGCGGCGCATTGTTGACCAGGGTGACCACCAGCTGATGGGCCCAGACGGGACTGGGCAGCGGCAGCGGCAGGATCGCCAGCAGAGACCAGATGCCGAACAGGGCCAGCAGCAGGAAGCCAGTCCAGAACTCGCGTGTCGGCGAGAGAGCTGCGGGATTCCATCAGAAGCGATCGAGTGCGAGGGGAGCGGGGACGGAGCGGCTGCGGATCCAAAGGAGAACCTCCGGCAGCAGACGCTCCTGCGGCCTGGCGGTGTCCAGATCAACGGCGAGCAGGCCGTCCAGCTGCTCACGGCTGAGGGGGTCGACGTCGGCATCACCCTGCAGGCCGGCCAGGCCGGCCTGCAGCAGCAGCGCCGGGCGGCTGTGGGGTTGCAGGGCCAGGGCATGGCCACAGCTCAGCGCGGCCTCCTGGGGCATCTCCAGCCAGGCCAGGCAGAGGGCCAGCAGGAGGTGGGCTTCCGGCACCTGCAGGCTGAGGGCCTGGGCGTCGAGGCAGTGCTCGGCGGCCTGTTCGCCCTGGCCGGCGGCCAGGGCCAGGCGGGCCAGGCCTAGGTGGGCCGGGATTGCCAGGCCGGCATCGGCGAGGGCCGCCCGGTAGTGCTCGGCTGCCGCCTGCGGCTGCCGCAGCTGGGCATGGATTTCGGCCAGGTTCAGGTGCTCAGTGGTGCTGCCTGGGCGGATCAGCGGCAGCAGCTCGCGGGCTTCTTCTTGTTGGTTCAGGGCCAGCAGCGCCAACAGTTGCTGCAGGCGCATGGCGCTGGAGAGCAGCTGGCGTTGCAGGAAGGTCTTGGCCTGGCGCAAAGCGGCCCTGGCGTCGCCGCTGGCCAGCAGACACTCCACCAGCAGCAGGGCGTAGCGGGCCTGGCGGGGTTGCTGTTCCATCAGCGGCTCCAGCCAGGGGATCGCTTCTGCGCCCCGGCCGCTGCGGGCGAGCACCACGGCGCAGTTGAAGGCGGTTTCGCGGCGCACGAAGGCCACCCGATCGGCCTGACCGGGCGGCAGGGCGGCCAGATAGCCGAGATCGATCAGTTGTTTCACGGCCTCGTGGGCCTCGAACGGATCGAGCCGCTGCTCGGCGGGATGTTCGCCGGCATCGCCGCTCAACAGCTCCCAGCTGGGGATCGGCGCCAGCGGATCGGCCCGCAGCAGTTCATGCAGCACGCGGCCGTCCATGTCTGCTCCGGCCGGCAGCCCGAACAGCGCCAGGGCGGTGGGGGTGATGTCGAGTAAGGAGGCGGCCGGCGTCTGGGCCGCGGAGCGGATGCCGGGGCCGGCCATGGCCAGGATGCCGAAGGGCCGGTGCCAGCTGGCCTCCTGCTCGGCGCGGTCGTCACCGAGGGCGACGCCGCTGAGCTTCGGGCGGGAGGCGCCGTGCTGGAAGCCGTGATCGGAGAGCAGGATCACGTTGAGATCCCCATCGGGCCCGAGATCGCCCGCCGCCGCCAGCAGCTCGCCGAGCATGCGGTCCTGTTCGCGGTACACCGCCTCAATCACCCCACCGAACAGCCGCTGCTGCCGCGTTGAGATGTGCGGCTGACGGGGCGGGGCGTAGGCCATGGCGTGGTGGCCGGCCACATCGATCCACTCGTGAAACACCATTAGGGCGTCCCAGTCGTTGCGGGCGGCCAGCCGCAGGGAGAGCTGATGGATCGTTTCAGCCCGTTCGGCGGCCGCACCGAGGGCCTGGCTGAGGGCCTTGTCTTCCGGCTGCCGTAGTAGGGCCGGATCGGGAAGGATGCGGGCGCGGGTGGCCGCCGCCGCGCCGCCCGCCGCCTGCCTGGCCTGCAGCCACTCGCTGTGCTGCACAACCGGATGCAGCGACTACGCCGGGGGTTCGCTGGCCTGGAAAAACTGGTTGCTGAGCACCACCCCATTGATCGGCTCAGCCGGATGGGTGGCATACCAGTTGACGACGTGACTGCGCAGCCCGCAGAGCTGCAGCAGGTTCCAGAGGGCGCGGCAGCGGCGGCTGGTGGAGGAGGCGAGCCGCAGGCCCTGGCCATCGGGGGAGGGCTCTACGAAATTGAGCACGCCATGGCGATCGGGGGTGACGCCGGTGATCGCACTGGTCCAGAGCAGGGGCGACAGCCGCGGCTCCAGGCTGGCCAGGGGCGCTCGCCAGCCCCGGGCCAGCAGGCCAGCCAGGTGGGGAAGAGCCCCCGCCTCAAGCAGGGGATCGAGCACGTCCCAGTCGGCGCCATCCCAGCCAAGCATCAGCAGGCGCATAGGACGGCCTGAGGCCGGCGGCGGCAACAAGAACCCGGCCCGACTCAAGCCGTGGGTATGCACGAAGTAAGTGTGGTGTCCGGTGCCGGTTGCTTCGACGTTTGAAGAGTGCGGCGGCGTAGGCGGCGGGACCAGCCGAAGGCCGCGGTGGCGCCGAACAGGGGCAGCGGACCGGGCACGGAAGAGTTCGAAGGGGGAGTCACGGGCGCCGTTATCACCCGCCAGGATAGCCACTCTGGCCTGATCTTCGAAAGTGTAGTCAACTACGGTGCGGGTGACCAGGTTGCCCGTCGCAGGCTGCGAGCCCATGAGGAAGCGCATCCAGCCGTAGCGGACGCCCGCGTCAGCACCAACAAACCTGAAGCCAATAACGTTCTCGGCGCTGTACTGCCAGTTGCCAGCAGCGGAACCGAACACCACGTCGGTGGTGGCGATGTTGAAGGAGCCTGTGGCGCCGATCGAGGTGCCGACGGCAAGGTTGCCTGCAGGCCCGGTCGTCACGCCCGTATAGCGCATCTGGCCGCCACCGGTGGGGCTGAAGAAGTTCATGCCGCTGCCGGTCGTCGCGCGGCGATAGGGGTTGACGTCCCAGCCCGGCACTTCGCTTGCTGGACCGTTGGTCAGCTGATTGGTTTCGACATTGATGTACGTGCCATCGATGTCAACGGCGGCTACGAAATTAACTGGGCCGCTGTAAACGATGGCGGCGTTGGCAGCGGAAGCGGAGCAGGCGGCAATCGCAGTTACGGAGCATGCGGCCAGATGACCAGCCAACCTGGACTTAAGATTCGCCATTGCAAAAGCTTTTCCCTGACTTAACCCCCCCCTTATTTTGTCAAGTCTGTTGCTCCACCTCGTCATAATCTCCTGATGGGCCCTGCGGCGAGCGCCGCTTCAGCACGCCGGCCAGCTGCTGTTGATCGGGCGGGGCCGCGCGGCCAGCCAGCCCTCCATCTGTGCCAGCTGCGCCTGCATCACACCCCGCAGTCGCGCCTCAGGCAATGCAGCCCCAGCCGCTCCAGCATCAGCTGCTGCGAACGCAGCACCGCGCCGAGCTCTCGCTCCATCACCAGCACCCGGTAGGGGCGGTTGTCCCAGGCAGCTGGGGCAGCAGCAGGTGGATCACCTTCACGGCCCGGCCCTCCGCCTGGGCCAGCCAGGCGCTGTCCTGGGGCAGGGTCTTGACGATCTCCGCCTCGTAGTAGCCCTGTGGATTGCTGGCATCAGCGCTGCGGCAGCCATCCGTGAACGGCAGGATGCCGGCCCCCTCCAGTAGCTGCATCGCCAGGCTGGTACCCGAGCGGGGCAGGCCAGTCACCACTGTGATCATGTCAACGATGCAGGTGGCCTCTATCCTCCTGAAGCAAGCCGGGAGGCAGGCCGGGAGGCAGGCCGGGAGGCAGGCCGCCAGCCGGTTCCCGATAGCATCAACATCTGGACGACTTGAGGAGACGTCTGAAGCTTCGTCCGGCCGGGCTGGGCCGGTCGATCCCAGCCAAGATCAGCTCCCGCCTTCGCCGGTGCCGGCATCCGCCTGCAGCAGGACCAGATCCAGCCCTGCCTCCAGAAACTGCTGGTGGGTTAGCTCGGCGTTGGATCACGTCACGCCTTTGCCTAAAACCGGCATCGGGCTGCCGTCTCCCCCGATCCCAGATCCGGCGGAGAGCATTGGCGGGGGTTGACGCTGGATGCCCAGAAGCTGACCCCGCGCAACCCCGCGGCCAACTCAGCTTTCCCACTGCTCAGTTGGTGCCACACGAACCGTAGACTTTCGTGCAGAACGATCAGAGAGATCGGCCATGGTTGCCGCAGCCCACCCCGCCGCGCTGAAGCTCGTTGGCAGCAACGGGCAGATTTCCTTGGGCAAGCAATACGCCGGCCGCCATGTGTTGGTGGAAGAACGCGAACCCGGTGTCTGGGTTATTCGCACCGCGACCGTCATTCCAGACAATGAGCGCTGGCTGCACGAACCCTCGGCTGCAGCAGATCTGCAAGCCGCGATGGCCTGGTCCGTCAGCCATGGGCCAGCCGATGCTGGGCTGCAGGACACCCTGACGCGTCTTGGCCATGGCGAGCCGTGATGCCGAGGTCAGGCTCGATCTGAATAATCCGGTGTTCCAGGAGCAGCTGCTGAGCCTGCAGAAGAACGAGCGCCATGCGGCGTTGGACACCCTCAACAAGATCCGCAAGCTGACCTGGAATCAGCTGTACCGCGATCAGGGCATCAAATGGGAAAAGATCACGAGCATCAAGCTTCCTGCAGGGATTGACTCTGTTTATTCACTTCGGATCAGCCAGTCACGCCGCGCCACGGCTCACCGAGACGGTGATTTCATTCGCCTGCTGACGATTGCCCCAGATCACGATGCCACCTATGGCAAGAATTAATGCGACCAGCTCGCTGCTAGATCGATCACGAGGCGAAGCATGGGTCAGCAAGTCAGCTCAATAATCAGTTGGCTGTTCAGTGGGCTGACGCTGTCGTCGCCGCCGCCGATTGGACGTTCGTGATCGCCTCCTGATGCTTCCCATCCCCATGCCGCAACTGCGCCGCCGCGATCAGCCCCCGGAACAGCGGATGGGGCTTGCCGGGACGCGACAGGAACTCTGGGTGGTACTGGCAGAAGGTCCAGCGTCCTCAGCGGGCGCCGCGAATGCTCCTCCGCCGCCCTGGAGCGGCGCGAGCTCACCAGGAGCAACCGACACCGCAGCCCACCAACAGCAGGTCAAAGGCCCAGCGGCAGGCCTGCGTTCCAGCAGGACTAAGCTAAGACTTAGTTCAAAGCGGCCGGCGATGGAGACCGTGAACATCCACCAGGCCAAGACCCAGCTCTCCCAGCTGCTGCATGGGGTGGAGCAGGGAGAGGAGGTGGTGATCGCCCGGGCCGGCGTACCGATTGCGCGGCTGGTGGGCTGGAAGGCTCCTACCCAGCCGGTGGCAGTGCCCGGTGCGATGCGCGGCCGAATCCAGCTCAGTGATGACTTCGATGCACCGCTGGCTGATCTGTTCGAGGCCCTGCGGTGACGAGACTCCTGCTCGACACCCATCTGGTGCTCTGGTGGCTGAGTGGCGATCCGCGGCTGCCTGAACCTGTTGTGGAGCGCCTGCAGGCATCGGAGGCTGAGGTGTTCGTGAGCCAGGCTTCGCTGTGGGAGATGGCGATCAAGGTGTCGCTCGGCCGCTTGCAGGTGGACCTGCCGGAGCTGGAGCGCCAGGTGCCGCTGCAGGGCTTCCGCTGGCTGCCGATTCGCAACAGCCATCTGCTGGCGATGGCAGAGCTGGAGACGGATGGAGAGCATCGCGATCCATTTGATCGGCTGCTGGTGTACCAGAGCAGGACCGAACCGATGCTGCTGCTGACGGCTGACCGACAGCTGCGGCGCTACGGCACCACCGTGAATCTGGTGGGCTAAGAAGCACGCCATGCAGCCATCCAGGTCGGCAAGCCGCCCAGGCCTGCCCGACCGTTGCGAGGCTCAGACCTGCAGCGGCACCCCATCGGCCGGGACCTGCCGCTCCTGAGCGACGCCCTCGCGCTGCTGCTGCGCCGCCTCGATCAGCCCCCGGAACAAAGGATGGGGCTTGCCCGGCCGCGACAGAAATTCCGGGTGGAACTGGCAGGCGGTGAAGAAGGGGTGGTCCTTGAGCTCGATCAGCTCCACCAGGCGGCCGTCCGGGGAGGTGCCGCAGATCTCGTAGCCCGATTCCAGGAACAGGGAGCGGTAGGCGTTGTTGAACTCGTAGCGGTGGCGATGGCGCTCATACACCACCTCCTCGCCATAGAGGCGCTGGGCCATGGTGCCCGCGGTCAGCCGGCAGGGGTAGACACCCAGCCGCATGGTGCCGCCCAGGTCCACCACATCCTGCTGCTCGGGCAGCAGGTGGATCACCGGGTGGGGGCTGGCCCGATCGAGCTCGGCGCTGGTGGCCCCCTCCAGGCCGGCCTGGTGGCGGGCCCACTCGATCACGGCGCACTGCATGCCGAGGCAGAGCCCCAGGAACGGCACCCGTTGCTCCCGCGCCCAGCGGATCGCCGCCACCTTGCCGTCGACACCGCGGTGGCCGAAGCCGCCGGGCACCACCACCGCATCCATGCCTTTCAGCAGGGCGTCGGCGCCCTGGCTCTCGATCTGCTCGGCGCAGACCCAGTGGAGATCAAGGGAGGCGTCCCGCTCCAGGCAGGCATGGCGCAGGGCCTCCACCACCGAGAGGTAGGCGTCGTTGAGCTGCACGTACTTGCCCACCAGGGCCACCTTCACGGCGGGCCCCGGGTGGCGCAGCTTCTCCACCAGGTCGGCCCAGCGCGCCATGTCGCTGTCGTGGTCGACCAGGGAGAGGACGTCGAGCACCTGGCGGCAGAGGCCTTCGCTCTCCATGGCCAGGGGCACCGCGTAGATGCTGTCGGCGTCGAGGGCCTGGATCACGGCGCCGGCCGGCACGCCGCAGAAGCCACCGATCTTGGCCTTGAGGTCGGTGCTGATCGGCCGGTCGCTGCGACAGACGAGCACGTCGGGCTGGATGCCGATCGAGCGCAGCTCCTTCACC
Organism: Cyanobium sp. Cruz-8D1; assembly: GCF_024345975.1. GTDB lineage: Bacteria > Cyanobacteriota > Cyanobacteriia > PCC-6307 > Cyanobiaceae > Cyanobium. Next base: position 71,744 of record NZ_JAGQCD010000011.1, read on the forward strand.
GAGTGCTGGGTGGGCTTGGTCTTGAGTTCGCCGGAGGTGCCGATGAACGGCAGCAGGGTGACGTGCACGTAGGCGAGGTCCTGGCGGCCCACGTCGCCACGGAACTCGCGGATCGCCTCCAGGAACGGCAGTGATTCAATGTCGCCCACCGTACCGCCGATCTCGGTGATCACCACGTCGGCACCGCTGTTGGCCGCCACCCGGTGGATGCGCTCACGGATCTCGCCGGTGATGTGGGGGATCACCTGGACGGTGCCACCGTTGTAGTCGCCGCGGCGCTCCTTGTTGATCACCGCCTGGTAGATCGAGCCGGTGGTCACGCTGTTGAGGCGCGACATGGCCGTGTCGGTGAAGCGCTCGTAATGGCCCAGATCCAGGTCGGTCTCGGCGCCGTCATCGGTGACGAACACCTCACCGTGCTGGTAAGGGCTCATCGTGCCTGGATCCACGTTGAGATAGGGATCGAGCTTCAGGATCGAGACGCTGTAGCCGCGCGATTTGAGCAGACGCCCAAGGCTGGCGGCCACGATGCCCTTGCCGATGCTGGAGACCACCCCGCCGGTGACAAAGACGAACTTCGCGGCATGGCCCCGCGGGGCGGAGGGTGCGGACATCGGGCCTGGCGCTGATCACCCAATCTACCGACTCCTTCCAGTTCGCCTGTGCGCCCAAGCCGGCGCCAGGCTCACGCCTCGAGCAGGCTGCGCAGCATCCAGGCGGTCTTCTCGTGGATCTGGAGCCGCTGGGTGAGCAGGTCGGCGGTGGGCTGGTCGTTGGCCCCATCGGCGATGCTGAACACCGAGCGGATCGTGCGGGCCACGGCCTCGTGGCCCTCCACCAGCTCACGCACCATGGCCAGGGCGGCGGGCACGCCTTCGGCCTCGGGGACCGAGGAGAGGCCGGCGTAGATGGAGCCGCCATAGGGGGCGGGGAAGCCGAGGGCACGGATGCGCTCGGCGATCAGGTCGAGGGCGGTCCAAAGCTCGGTGTACTGGTCCATGAACATCAGATGGAGCGTGTTGAACATCGGCCCCGTGACGTTCCAGTGGAAGCCGTGGGTCTTGGCGTACAGAACGGTGCTGTCGGCCAGGACGCGTCCTAGGCCCTCGGCGATCTGCTGACGCTGCTCGGCGGGGATGCCGATGTCGATGGCGGGGGCTGTGACGGTGGCGGCCATGGCGGGAAGGTGAGGGCGGGACTTCAGTGAAGGTACCGAGCTTTCCAGCGTTGGTGGTGAGGGCGCGCAGGGGGCGGCATGGAGATCGCCCAGCTGTGCGGCCATGTCCACCGTGTCCTGGGGACACAGCCTGCTCTGATGAGGGTCAGGTCTCAAGGACGTTGAAACTCGACGGCAGTCTTCCTTTTCAGGCAGGAGCCGCCATCGCCGCGCCAATGAATCAGCCGCCCGAGACAGGCGGCCACGCTGCCTTTGCCGATGCTCGGGAACCGCCCCGCCGGTGACGAAGACGAGCATGGCGGCATGGCCCCGTGTGGCGGACGCTGCGGACATTGGGGACGGCGCAACACGCCAGGAGGATCTTCTCCATCCAGGCGGTCTTCTCGTGGATCTGGAGCTCCTGGCTGTTGGGTGAGCAGGTCGGCGGTGGGTTGGTCGTTGGCCCCATGCGCCGGAATGAACACAGTGGGGCTTGTGCCGGCCACGGCCACCACTAGGCACCGTTTGGCCTGGATCATCCGTTGCTTGGCGCTACGGCAGCGGTGCAGGGCCTGCCGTCGCTCGGTCAGGCTCCGTCAAGGGCTCAGGGGATCGACAGTGCTCTAAGGGAGTGGAGGGCCCACGCGAACCGGCCAGCGCTTTCACTGGATGGCTTCCGGATTGTGCCGGCCTCGAGTAATATGATGAACCGAAAGGTAGCTGATGTGGCCTGGCCTGAGAAACGCTACCATTTGTGAGCTTCGGATGAATCCAATGGTATTGACAATGATTGTTGAAGGTCAGGGTGAGACAGCTCCCGTACTGCAAGCTCCTGGCGAAACCGGACCCACTCTTCGTGGACCCGGCGAAACGCCTCCAGGACTCTCTGGTAGGCCATCCCCCTCCCGCTAGTCATCATCAGTCGGAGCGGAAACTGATTCAGATTCTGATCCCATAGCGATGACAACCGCATCCGAACCGGTGGCCCTGCTTTTGGCGGCCCTTGCCTCCATCAGCGTGCCGCCGTCGGATCTGGGCAGGTTGCTGCTTGCATTGCGCTCCGAGCCCGCCCATGTGACTCTGGAGGAACTTGGTCTCGACAGTCTTGGTCGTATGGAGGCCTGTATCACTCTGGAAATTGATCATGGCGTGTTGATCACTCCAGAAGAGATGGCTTCTCTTTATTCCGCCGATCAACTTCTCTGCCGAATCGCCGCTGCCCCCAGGGCCTGAGGGGAACGTCTTGACGGCGCAAGCCTTGCACCTGCCCCCAGCCCTACCTCTGCCGCCAGGGCCCATTCCGCCAGCGGGCTGGATGTTGCGGGAGCTCTACCGACTCCGCGTCGTTGCCGACCCTGGGCGAGAGGCCTTGCGGTTCAGCGGTCACACCGTGACCCACGGGGATCTGTTGCCCCAGATCGATCGCTGGCAAGAGCTGGTCACGGCTGCGGCGGCTCGCTGTGGCTGCAGCGACCCCGATCTGATCTGGGCCATCCACGGTGGCGACACGATCGACAATCTGCTTCTTGGCCTCTCCCAGGTCTTCTCCGGTCGGGCGTTGCTGCTCTTGCCGCTCCATGCCACCGAGGCTGAACGGGCCACACTGGTCCGCCGGGCGGGAGTCGGCGTCGTGCTCAGCGATCGGCCCCTATCGCCGTCCATGGGCCTGCACCGCCGGACCACGGTGGCGCAGGGCTGGGAGATCTGGGCACCGCTGGCCGGGTCGCCGGAACCCGCCTGGCAAGCACCGGATCGTCTCCTGTCGCTGGCGGACGTGGCGCAGGAGGCCCGGGTTCGGCTTGAGCGGGCGGCAGGCCTGGCCCTCAGCTCCGGCACCACAACGGGGGTGCCGGCCATCCAGCGCAGTTCCTTCCTGGAGTGGCTGGCGATGCAGCAGCATCCGGAGTGGCCGCCGAGCCGGCGCATGCTGATGAGCTTCCGCATGCAGTTCGGAGCCTCGCGCGCCTGGGCCTCGCGGATCCTGCTGGAAGGGGCGACCCTCTGTTGTGTGCGGGTGTCTGAGCGCCAGGATCTGCCTGAGCTGGCGGGCCTCCTGGAGGCCGACACCCTATCGGTGAATCCGCCGTACATCGAGACGATGCTGGCGGAGCGGCTGGAGCGGCGTTTCCCTGCCTCCCTGGGGTTCGTGACGGGCACGGACCGGGTCCCGGGGGGGGTGCGGCGGCGCTTTCATGGTCGCTTCGGCGCCCGTCTGACGATCGCCTTGGCCAACAGCCGCCTCGGTCCGCTCACGTTGCTGCCGGCCGACCAGCTTCTGGCCCATGACGGCGAATCGGTGGGCGTGCCGCTAGCGAATGTGCGCTTCCATTTTGATCCGGAGGCGGCCCCCGACTGGCAGGCCCTGGGCATCGGGGAGGTCGTGGTGGCCAAGACCTGGCGGGTGCGGCTGCTGCACCCCGAGCACGGTCCGATCGACATCGAGCACACCGTCGAGGATTCCCGCCCCGGCGATCTGCTGCGCCAATGGCCCGATGGCCTGCTCTCCTTCGTGGGTCGGGCCAACGACGTCTTTCTCTTCCGCAGCGTGCTCATCTCCCCCCAGGAGATCGAGGATGTGCTGGCGGAGGATCCGGCGGTGCTGGAGGTGGTGGCCTTTGGTGCCCCCTCCAGCGTCTATGGAGCGGTGCCGATGGCGGCTTTGCGACTCCGTCCCGACACGGATGCGGTTCAGGAGCTGCCACGATTGCGACGCCTTTGCCAGGACGCCATGGGATACCGGGCGCCGAAGGCCCTGATCCCGGTGGAGGAGATTCCTCGGGGGGCGAGCGGCAAGCCGTTGCGGCGCGAGCTCGCACGACGGCATGCTCTGGCGTGATCGGGGTTCGCACCTTTGCCCAGGCCATGGCCTGGTTCCGGTCCCATCGGGAGCGCGTCAGGGAGCGTTGGCATCTGCGGACGGCACGCTGGCTGGTGCGCCGCAGGCCGGAGCTGGTGGCGGGGCTGTCCCCGGAATCCCAGGCCTTCTATCAGCGCTTTCGAGACCTGTCGACCAACCGGTCGAATCAGCTGCGGATGCGGCATGACCGGGTGATGCGTCCCTTGGAGCTGCAGGGTCTCCTGTTGGCCTGGCTGGCTTCGGGCGAGCCGTCCCAGCCTCTGACGTCCTGGTTGTGCGAAACCTGTACGGACGCCCCCGGCCTGCTCGTTGCCCCCGCCCCCTACGGCGAAGCGGTGGCGGTCCGGGATCTGGGAGCGGTTCGGATGCACTGGTACCGCCATGGACCGGTCGCCCCAGGACCGGCGCGGAATTTGGTGGTGGCGTTCGGGTCCAACGCCAATGCCGTCGCGATGACGGCGCCCTGCTTCTTGCAGCTGTTGGGTCCTTTCGCCACCGACGTGGTGCTCGTGCTGCGGGAGCGGCCTCACCAGCAATCCTTCTTTGGCCGGGATGGCGCTTCCAGTGCGATGGCCCGCCTGCTGGAGGCCCTCCCGACCTTGGTGCCCCTGGCGGTCTATGACCAGGTGGTGACCATCGGCTACAGCGGCGGTGGGTTTGCCGCGGCGGTGGCGGCGGTGGCCCTGGGTGCGGATCGGGGGGTCTCCCTGGGAGGCTGGCCGCCCCAGGGTGCGGTGACCTTGGACCGCGCCTGGATGCAGGGGCTGCGATCTGCCCTGCCGCCACCGCGAGCGGCTTGGCCTGATCTGCGTCTCTGCTGTTCCGCCGGCTGCGCTTCCGACATCAGGGGAACGGCCCTGGCCCGGGCGACGGTGGCCCGCTGGGATCTGCCGCTCGGCAGCCTCCAGACCCGGGCCTATCGCGGCTGCCGTGACCACAACCTGCTGGTGGAGCTGCAGCGGCGCGGCTATGCACTGGCTCCCGTGGTGGCGGATCTGCTGTTCCCAGACGAACAGACGCAACATCGCCGGCGCCTTCTGGCCCGGCGTGCCCGCTGGCGCCCCTTGACCCCGGATGGCGAGGCTGGATGCGTCGCGTCGTTCTGATCGGTTGCAGCGAGGTCACAGCGCGGCTGCCGGAGGTGCTGGCGGGCCATCGTCTCGAACTTGTGGCCCTGGGGAGTGGGGCCAGTCCCTTCCGCCGCAGCCGCTTCATCGATCACTTTGTAACGCTGCCGGGCCCATGGACGCTGGAGGGATGGACCAACGCCCTTCTGGCGGAGCCCTGTCCCGTCGATGGTGCAGCGGACTGGGTCGTCCATGCCAACGACGCCTTGCCCCATGCCCTGGCCAGGGCTGAGCTGCCGCTGAAGCGCCGGCTCGCCCTGCTGCCGATCCGCCGACCCGAGGGGCTGGCCTTGGTGGGTTCCAAGGCAGGGCTGGCCCACCTGCTTCAGCGGCATGGCATCCCAACCCCGGGGACCCGGGTGGTGGACTCCCCGACCGAGCTGGCCGCTGCCCTCGCCAGCTGCCATGGGCCCCTGATGCTCAAAGCCGATCACGGATCAGGCGGACAGCAGGTGCGGTATGTGCCGGATGCGGCCGCCGTGCTGGCGGACCCGCCGCCGTTGACCTGGTACCCCCTCCTGCTGCAGGCCTGGGTGGCAGGGGAGGACCATGCCGTCGAGGCCTTGTTCGGCGATGGTGAGCTGCTGGGGCATCAGGCGTCGCGGCCGTTGCACTCAACAGGTCCCTTCGGTCCAAACCTGAGCCGCCGCTTCGTGGCCATCGTGCCGGCCGGTGTGACGGCCGCCTTGCAGGCCCTCGGACGGGGGGCGGGTCTGCATGGCTTTTTCAACTGCACTTTTCGGATGCCGGATGACGGGTCGTCGCCGCTGTTGTTTGAGGCTGATCCCCGTCCCACCGCCTGGCATGCCTTCGGCCCTCGCCTGGGGCTGGACTGGGGTGCCCTGATGGCTGCGGAGACGCCTCCGCCCAGGCCGCTGCAGCCCCGAGGACTGCCCGTTCAGGGCCGGGAGATCCATCTCTTCCCCCGCGGACCGGATTATGCGCTGCTGACCCTCTCCTGGACCGTGGCCCGGCCCTGGATCCTGGCGCGCCCGGGGACCTGGGATCTGCGGCTGCGGCAGGACGCGGCGATCGAGGCCTGGGAGTGGCAACGACTGCGCGGCACTCTGCGTTCCTGCCTGCTCAGCCACCCCCTTGGGCGGTTGGCGCGTCGTCTGCTGCGCCCTCGCCACCGGCATCACCGCCTGTAGGGATCTCAGGCAACGGCCCTGCACCGACGGGAACACGGCTTGTTTCCGATCCGGCTACGCAGCGCCCCCCTCTCCCTTGCTTCCATGTAACTTCCATCTATTGCTGATCGCCTGTTGGTGCGCCTCGCTTTTCCGCCTCTTCCGCCGCAAGAATGGAACAGAGGGGCGGTGGCTCGGCTGCTCGCTGCCCTGTCCCTGATCTTCCTGGTGATGTTCGTGGCCGCCATGGTCATCGCCTCCGCGCCACCGAAGCTGCTTGATCACACCTGGCAGCTGGCCGTGATTGCTGCGCTGATCAACAACGCCTTCCTGGCGCTGATGGGGGTCCTGCTGATGGTCCTGGCCGTCGGGTTCGATCCCACCCGCCAGACCCTTCGGGACCGCTGGAAAGCGTGGCGCCCCTGGATCGTGGCCGCTTCCCTGGGGTTTCTGCTGCTGATTCCCCTTCAGGCCTTCGCGGCCTGGAGTTTCCACACGTCCGTCACCCTTGTCCAGGGGAAACAGACCAGCCAGGCCTCCGAGAAGCTCACGGAGTTGCGCGAGGCCATCGCCAGCGCCAACACCCATGAGGAGCTTCAAGCCAAGGTGCAACAACTTTTCGGCAGCAACGCCGGCCTCTCACAGGCGGAACTAGACACACCCATCGGGATCTTACGCAACATCCTGCTTGCAAGGGCGGAACAGGCCTCCAATCAGCTCAAGCAGCAGATTGAAGCCCAGGTCGGCATGAGGCCGGATCAGTTGATGAAAGAAACCTCCCGCATCTTCATCTCGGCCGCAGCTTATGCCATCAGCTTCGGATATTTGGCTGGTGTGCTGCCACCCAGCAAGCGAAAGGGCCTAGGGGCGCTCGGGTTACGACGCAAACGCAGAAAACGAACCCATGAGGCTGTCCAACCCGCCACGACCACGACCTAGGGCTTGGTTCCCCTGAGCATGGCCTGGGCCTTGCGGCGCGCCACGTGGCGCGGTCATGCCGAACCTCGCCTCGATCTCCAAAGCAGGATGGCGGTGCTGAAGGCCACCGGCAGGCCCAGCTGTTCCAGTCCTGTCTCCGTGGCCATGCGCAGCATCAGGCCCCGGCGAGCGGGCACCATCCATTCCTGACCGACCCAGCCGAGCTGCAGCGCCAGCAGCGCCAGCAGCACCCCCAGAGCGGTGAGGACCAGCAGTACTCCCACCGCCTGCCCCACGCCGCCCAGCACCCGGGCGGGGGAGGCCGGCCGGCGATGGCCCAGGCAGGCCGCTCCGCAGAGAAAGCTGCTCAGCACCAGTCCCCAGCGCCAGCCCCAGTCCAGCAGTTCCGTGGGGGCGATCGGTCGGTCCACGCTCCAGGGCTGCAGCAGCCAGCCCACCAGCAGGGCCGTGGCCAGAGCGGCGGGCAGGCCGGCCAGGGCAGCGCCGAGGCGGAGCCAAACAGGCGGGGAGCTCATCGGCTGCGGATCCAGCCGGCGTCCAGCAGGGCCTTCAGCTGACGGCCGGAAGCCTCCTGCTCGAGGCGATACCAGGCGGGACCGGGCCGCAGGATCGGCAGCGGCAGCTCCAGGGGCAGGGGTGGGCCGTCCCCAACTCCGGACTCCAGCAGCGCCAGCAAGGCCGGTGGGCCAAGATCGGGCGGCGGCCAGGCCTGCCAGGGCAGAACCACCGCCCGGTTGTCCTGCCAGGCGACCTGGCGGCGGGCATGGAAGCCGGCTTCGGCCGGATCCACCAGGAGCAGCAGATTGTTCTGCAGGCTGAAGTCGCTGACGGGGGAATCGGGCACGCTCCAGGCCAGCCGCTGGCCAAGGAAAAGATTGTGGTCCAGCGTCACCCCATGGATCGGCCCGCCCATCAGCTTGAGCCAGACGCCGTTGCCGCTCAGGGGGTTCTGGCGTTGCTGCAGGAAGAGGTTGTGGTGAATGCGCAGCGGACCGGTGCTCACCGGGCTGATACCAAGGCTGGCCCAGGTTGCCACCACGAGATTGTGGCTGACCTCCAGATTGGAGGCCGCCCCATCCAACTCGATGCCGTCATCGGTGGTGAAGGCGATCACATTGGCCTCGATGCGATTGCGCCCCCCCAGGGGCGAGAGCTTGATGCCATCACCGGCTTCGCTGATCAGGTTGTGGCGCAGGCTGATGTCACGCCCCTGGATCCAGGTGAGGCTGCAGTTGGAGTAGGGATAGACCTCAGCCCAGCTCAGCCAGCCCCGTTGGCGCCACTGGTAAAGGGGACGGCAGTCGCTGACATTGTGATCGATCAGGAGCTGGTGGGGCTGGCGCAGGCCGGTGCTGCCGTCGATCGCCACATCGGCGCCATGGAAGGCGTTGCCGCTGATGCGCAGGTGGTGGGTGTTCCAGAGCTGGATGGCGGCCATCACGGGGAAATCGAACACCAGATCACGGATCTCCACATGGGGGGCCTCCACCCAGAGCAGGGCCACCTGATGGCCCCCGGAGCGGCGGCGTGCCGGGATGCGGCGGTTCACGTCCAGTCGCCGCTGCTGCGGAGGGCGCCCCTGGGGGAGACAGAGGTCGAGCTGGTGGTCCCCCCGCATCTGGAAGGCCGGCATCGCCCCGGGACGACGGCAAAGGGCGTCGAGGTCGGTGGCCCGTCGGGCCCGGTAGGCCATCACACCGTCGACCCGCAGTCCATCGATCCGCCAGGGGGTGCGGGTGCGGTAGCGACGGGGCCCCACGGGCTGCCAGCTCCAGTGACGGCTGACGCTGGGGTCGGCGGTGCCGGAGATCACGGCCTGGCCGGGCACGGCCGCCCGCAGGATCAGGGGCCGGCCGGCCCGGCCGCCGTGGCGCAGCCGCAGCGATTCGCGGTAGACCCCAGGCCAGACGAGCACGGTCTCGCCGGCACGGGCCAGATCCAGGCCACGCTGGATCGTGCGCACCGCCAGGCGTCGATCGCCGCCGAGCCAGCCATCGAAACCATCGGGTGCCACATGCACCACCCCCCGGCGCATCCAGGGAGTCGGGGGCTGCAGGTACACCACGCCGGCCGTCAGGGCGGCCAGGCACCAGGCGATGGTCCAGCCTCCATGGCCAGCGCGGGGATCAACCATGGCCCGGCGCCAGGGCATGGCACAGGCTCACCGCCAGCAGCAGGCCGAGGGGGAACACCTCGCCCAGGTTGAGAGTCAGACCGCACAGCAGAAGCAGCAGCAGAAAGGGCCGGCTGGCCCGATCCCTTCGCAGGGCCGCGGCGATCAGCCCCAGCAGGGCCGCCAGCCCCAGCAGGCCGGCCTCAATGAACTGGTGCAGAAAGAAGGAATCGGTGGGCCGTAACGCAGGGCCCGCCGCCGCCTCGCTGGCCAGCGTCAGGGGGGAGAACAGGGGCGGCAGGCCACCGCTCACCTCCTGCCAGCGCGACACCACCACGCCGCCACTGCCGAGGCCTCGGCCGAGCAGCAGCTGCCAGGGGGAGGCCGAGCGCACGGCGGAACCCACCAGGCCCCAGCGGCCGCTGATCGACTCCAGCAGATCCGGCCGTCCCAGCAGGTGGGGCAGGACCAGCAGCAGAGCGGCCGCCAGAGCCGGGGCCAGCAGCAGCGCCCGCCGGGGATGGCGTTGCCACTGGCGCTGCAGGCTGGGCCACAGCAGCAGCAGGGCCAGGGCGAGCAGACCCATGCCGGAGCGGGCCAGCAGCAGCTGGGGCAGCGCCGCCGCCACCAGCACGGGGCGGTGCCAGGCCCGAGCGGTAAAGGCCAGGCAGAAGGCCAGGCCGAGCACCACGACCACCCCCAGGGTGTTGGGCTGGCCCATCAGGCCGGGCAGGCGCCCCGGCAGGGGCACCCCCCACAGCTGGGTGGCATGGCGCAAGGGGAGGCCCCGCATGGCCTCCAGCAGCAGCACCGGCAGATGCAGCAGCAGCAGCACCGCCACCGCATCCACCAGCCGCTGCAGACGGCGGGCGGGCAGCAGCCAGCCGCAGAGCGGCACCAGGGGCACCCAGAGCTGGCCGGGCAGGCCGGCCAGCACGGCGGGCAAAGGGCCGCGTTGCAGGCCGATCCACAGGGCCACCCCCAGCGAGAGCTGCAGCGGCACCCAGAGCAGCCGCTGGCGGGGGGGCAGGCGCAGACCAGGATGGCGCCACACCACCAGGCCGGAGATCAGCACCAGGCCCGCCATCAGGCCGTGGCGCAGCAGCTTGAGCAGCAGCTCCGGCGGGCTGATCTGGTAGAGCCTCGCCATGTCGAGGCGCGTGATGGCACCGCCCGCCCCGTCCAGCCAGCTCCAGGCACGGCACGAGGCCGGCAACCAGAGGGTCTGCAGCGGCGGGTGGCAGAAACGGGCGAGGTCTGCGGCGTAGCCGGCCGGATCGATCAGGCCGATGTGGCGCAGCAGGAAGGACAGCCCCCCCAGGATCGAGGCCAGCACGATGGCGATCCCCAGCTGGCCGGCCAGCCGGTCGAGCCGGCTTTGCGGCCCGAGGGGAGTCAGGCCGATGGCTCCGTGGACTGCAGGGTCACCAGGCCATCCGCTTCGAGTTCGCCCAGGAAGTGTTCCACATCCCGGCGGATGGCGCCGGGGTCGCCCTCGAACGCCTCCTGCAGCCGTTCCACCAGGGAGTCCAGGCTGATCGGGGGCTCCAGCAGGGCCCAGATCCGCTGGCCGATGGCCTCAAGGCTGACGTAGCAGTTGCTCTGCAGGCTGAGGATCACGGTGGCGTCATCGATGTCGGTGGCCATCACGTCGGCGCGGCGCGTGATCAGGGTGTGGTCATCCATGGGCTGGGGGCAGGCGGGGCTCAGCGCTGGCGGGAGGATCCTCGCCGAGGGGTGCGGGGGCCGCCGCCAGGGCCTGCTCGAGGGTGTCGAGCACCGCATCAAGGCACCACCGGCCCTGCGGCCGCTTGAGGGACCAGACCCTGACGCTGCGGGCCAGCAGGGCCTGGAGACGGAAGCTGGCGGGGGTGTCGCAGGGCTTCAGAGGGCCATAGAGGCCGTGCTGCAGGGCGAGGAACAGGTCGGCGCCGCGGAGGCGGCGCAGCTGCACCTGCGGGCCGTCGCCCGGTTCGAGCAGCACCAGGTCGCGCAGACCGGGCCCGGAGGGGTCGGGCCAGCCCCCGGGCTCGGCGGCGGCGTGGGGGAGCGGGCTGGCGGTGGGGCCATCCAGGGGGACGACCACCTTGTCAGAGCGGACAGGACTGGGCCGGGCGCCGTGGATCAGGCCGAGCCGCTCGGCGGCGACACGGGTGAGATGGAGCTGGGGAGCACCATGGCGGACCACCAACTGGCCATGGTCTCCGGCGCGGAGAACGGTGAGATCGTCGGCGATCTGGATGGCGCCCCGCTGAATCAGGCCGGCGGCGGTGGTGGATTTACCGGCACCGGAACTGCCGGAGATCGCGATCAATCCGTAGCGCCAGTGGAGGGTATTGGCGTGGAGCACCAGGTCACCCCGGTGACGGTAGAGAGCGGCCAGCACGGGATGGGCGAGCACGAAGTCGGCACGGGCGGGATCCAGGTCGACGGCGGGCTCGAAGTGAATGGTGTGCCCCCCCTCCACAAAAAAACGGCCGACCCGAGGGCCGGCATCAAGGAAAAAGTGGCCTGGGTAGGGGGCCCGGATGAGCAGCTCGCAGGAGAGGCGGCGGTGTGTACGTAGGAGGCAATCAGCTGGAAGAAACTGGGAAGGAGCAGAGAATATCAACTTTCAAGTCTGAGGCCAGAATTAAGAATCTTTCTATGGAGGATTCGGACCCCCTCCGACTCCATCACCAGTGCTTCCAGCAGACGCAAGCGTGATCTCCAGAGAGATTCTCTGGACCAAGGGCTGGCGCCATTCGAGCTTGCGCCGATGCACGGCTGGGGATCCAACTGGAATGGGCTTGGCGGAAGAATTCATCAGTCGAGCTGTGGAAGACAAAACGAAGCTGTCTCAGGACATTAGCCGAGCTTGGCCGAATGATTGGATGAACAATACCACCATCAGCCCCCTCAGGATGATAGAGCCGCTACCCCGCAGAGATGGAACGTCGTCGGATTGCTGAACCTTCTGCCAGCATTCCCTGACTTTGCCGACGTCGACCAGGGCCCGGGCCTGGTCCGACCGTTCCAGCTCGGCGAGGCACGCTTCCACCGCGGCGGCGTCGTGCCGCAGCCGCACCGCCAGGTCCCCCGCCTGGAGGCCGCGGCGTCGCTGGCAGCGCACCCGATCGGGCAGCCGCCCCTGCATGGCGGCCCGGATCAGCCAGCGATCCTCGCCGCTGTCCGGATCGATGAACACCTGATCCGGCACCGACCAGGTGTAGGCCAGCAGCCGGGCATCCGCGCTCGGATCACGGATCTCCAGGCCGGCGGCCCGACCCATCTGGGCGTGGAGCGCCCCCACGAAGGAGCGGCCCGGCATCAGCCAGGAACGCTCCTGCAGGGCGTCGCGGGCAGGGAAAAGATCGGGGTCCGCAAGCATCCGCTCCTTCAGCTGCAGCCGTTCGGCCGCCGCGGGCGCCAGGGCGGAGCCATCGAAGCAGAACTCCCGCAGGCGCCAGCGGCGCCACCGCTGCACAAGCGCAGCTGGAGCACTGCGCAGGGCCCCCTGGCGCAGCCATTCCCGTGGTCCCAGCCGCTGCCACTGGTACCCCAGCGGCTGGGACCACGGGCTGCCGGCCCAGGAGAGTCCCGCATTGCCGCTCTGGCCGATCAGCAGCACCGAACAGCCCGCCTGCCGGGCCAGGCGGTTGAGGCTGAGCATCCAGAAGGCATTGCCGGCGGCATGGCTGGGTTCCCGGTGGATCTCCAGGAGCGCCTGAATCGCCGCCATCGGCGCCAGTTCGGCCGCCTCCACGGGCTCGTGGTGGCGGATGCCGGCGGCGGCGGCGGTGGCGGCGGCGAAGGGCCACTCATCGCCGAAGCGCTCGCCGGTGAACGGGGTGGTGTCGGCGATCGGCACCGAGGTGAAGGCCCGCAGCTCCTCGCCTGAGGCCGCCAGCATCCGGCCGGCGGTGGCGCTGATCGAGCCGGAATCGAGGCCCCCGCTCAGGGTGCTGCCTACGAGCCCGCCCCGGTCGCGCCGCAGGCGGCAGCGCACCGCCTCATCGAACACCTCCAGGAAGCCGGCCACGTAGTCGCGCCGGTCGCGCAGGCGCAGCGGGGGCGTGCGCTCCAGATGCCAGTACTGCTCCAGGCGGTGCCGCTCCCGGGTGACCGTGAGCCGATGGGCCGGCGGCAGCCGATGGAGGCCGCGCCGCACGGTCTGCCCACCGTGGTAGCCCTGCCAGGCCACCAGCACCTGGGCCACGTAGAGCTCGTCGATCTCGTAGGGCAGCAGCTGCAGATCGATCAGCACCGACTGTTCCGTGGCGAAGGCCAGAAGCGTGTCGGTGAGCACGTAGTAGAGCGAGGTGATGCCGAAGTGGTCGCGGGCCAGGAGGAGGGAGCGCTCCCGCTCGTCCCAGATCGCGAAGGCCCAGTCGCCGAGGATCCGCTCGCAGCAGGCCTCGCCCCAGCGCAGCCAGGCCCGGTGGATCAGATGGGTGTCGTCGCAGGCGGCCTGCCGGGGCGTTCCGGGCCCCCAGGCCTCCACGCTCAGTTCCAGCTGCTCGAGCAGCTCGCGGCGGTTGTCGATCCGGGCCGAGGCCAGGCACACCGTGCCGGAGGGCTGGTGGTGGGACAGCTGCCCCCGCCAGCACAGGCGGGGCCGGATCAGCTCCTGCTGCTCCGCGCCACCGCCGTCCGGCGGCAGGGGCGGCAGGGGAGCCGTGGACCGGCGGCGGATCAGGCCTGCCATCGGAACCATCACGGGGGGCCCGCTCCAGCCACAAACCGCACCAGGGGTTGCCAGGTGGGCAGCACGGGGAAGCCGCTGATCGGCTCGCCGTCGCTCTCCAGCCAGGCATGGGCCGCCAGCCCTTCGCTCGGTGTCGCCACCGCCAGGGTCAGCTGGGCGGCTCTGCCATGCCGGCGCAGCAGCACAGTGCCGACCAGGGCCCGGACCAGACAGGTGCTGGCCACGATCGGGTGGGCTGCCGCCCGGGCGATCGCCTCGGCGATGTCGCAACTGAGGCCATCGCTGGGCGCGCCAGGGGTGCGGGGCCTGGGGCTGCTGCCGGGATCGGCGGCCTTCTGAAGCGCCAGCAGCGTCAGCAGGTGGCGCAGGGGCACGAGCCGCACGGCCACGCCGGCGGCGGGCAACAGCAGCCAGGCCTGGAGGGTGAGCCGCCGCTGGCGGGCGCTCAGCCGGCACCAGCGCTGCCAGCGCCCGCGAAGATGGGAGGGGGCGGAGGGTCTTCCCATGAGCACACCCTATGGCTGCGATCCGGCCGAACTGATCGCCCTGCGCCGCGCCCTGGGCTGGATGCTGGCCGGCGAGGGCGGCAGCGCCGCCACCCCCCCCGACTGTTCCGGCCTGGACCCCTCGGCCCTGCTGGCGGCCGTGGCCCGTCACCGGCTGGGGGTCTGCCTCAGCCCCCATGCCGCCGCACTGGGGTTGCCCCCCAGCGTCATCGGCGAACTCGATCGCCGCGCACGGCTGGAGCGGCTCGGCGGTCTGGCGCTGGCGGGGCTGGCCCGGGACCTGATCCCCCGTTTCCAGGCGGCGGGGGTGCGGGTGCTGGTGTTCAAGGGGCCCCTGCTGGCGCTGCAGACCGGCGGCGATCCCGGCAGCCGGGGCGGGGGCGACCTGGATCTGCTGGTGGATCCGGAGGCGGTGTCCGGAGCCCTGGAGGTGCTGGAGGGGGCGGGCTTCCGGAGGCTGCCGGGTTACGCGCCCCGCGACCCGGGCCGCAGAGCCTGGCGCTATGCCCGCTGGGCGATGAAGGAGCTGCCGCTGGCCCGGGGGCCCCTGGTGGTGGATCTCCACTGGGCCCTCACCAACGTGCGACGCGACCAGCCGGGATTCGAGGGCGCCTGGCGGGAGCGGCTGGAGCTCCCGATCGGGGCCCAGCCTCTGCCGACGCTGGGCCAGGCCCATGCCCTGGAGCACCTGGCGGCCCATGCCCTCAATGATCGCTGGGGGGAACTGCGGGCCCTGGTGGACCTGGTGCGGCTGATGCGGGCCCGGGGCCAGGCCCTGCGGGATGACCTGCTCTTTCGCCCTGCCGTGGCCCTGGGCTGGGCCGTGGCCGTCACGCTGCTGGAGTTGCACCTCCCGGTTCCAGGCCAGCCTGACCAGCTGTCCCGCAGGCAACGCTGGGCCGTCCGGGTGGCGACCCGAACCCAGGCGGAACCCCTGGATCTGCATCAGCGCAGCACCTGGCACCTGAATCGGGCCTGGGATCTCTGGTACCAGAGGGTGGCGCTCAGCAGCGCTCCGATCGACGTGTTGCGCAGCGCCGCGGCCTATGCCCTTCCCCCGGCGATGTTCAACGATCCAGGCTCCGGGGTCGACCGCAGCCTGGCCGCCGCCCTGACCGCCCGACTGGCCAGGGTCCGCGAGCGCCTCAGGGCCTAGGTGTTGTGCAGGGCCCGGGCCTGGTCGCGGTCGGTGCGGCTGCGCCGGATGGTGTGGTCTGCGGCCTCCAGCAGCTGGGTGTCATGGCTAGCCACCAGCACCAGGCGTTCGCCGCACCGCTCCCGGATGAGCGCGCGCACCAGGGCGGCGCTGCCCGGATCCAGGGAGGCGGTGGGCTCATCCAGCACCTCCACCGGTCGATCGATCAGCCAGGTCCGCAGCAGTGCCAGCCGGCGGATCTCACCTCCGGAGAAGCAGTCGATCGAGAGATGCAGCCGCCCATCGAGACCCTCGGGTCGTGCCAGCAGATGGTGCAGATCCAGCCTCTCCAGCCATCCCTGCAGGGCCCCATCGGTCCACTGGCCGGTCCCGGAGCGTTGCAGCAGCAGGTTGTCCCGCAGGCTGCCCTCGAACAGCACCGGATCCTGCGGTGCGTAGGCCACCAGCTCTCGCCACCGCTGGACACCCAGGCGAGCCTCCCGCGCGGTGCCATCCGATGGGCCGTGCAGCTGCCACAAGGACCTCTCCTCCCTCAGCAGGCCGCAGAACCCATCGAGGAGGGTGGTCTTGCCGCTGCCGGATGGCCCCGTCACCAGGGTCAGCTGGCCGCGCTGCAGCTCCACCGCTGCAGCCCCTCCCTGCCAGGTCACCCGCAACAGCGGCTGCGGTAGCGGCCCCTTCGCCCCCGCTGCGGGGCCGGTGACGGCCCTTGGGTCGGGCGCCAGGGGCCGCAGGCGCTGGCGCAGGCGGCAGAGCTCGCCGTAGCCGGGCAGGGCGCCGAGTCCGTAGCGAAGGTTGCTGATCACGGTGCCGAGTGAGCTCGCCGCCCGGTAGACCAGCAGCAGGGTGGTGGCCACCGCCTGATTCGAGAGGCTGCTCTGCGCCAGCCACAACCACAGCCCCACCGCCGTGAGGGCCAGGCCATCGCGCAGGACCGTGTAGGAGACCTGCCGACGCACCGTGCGCTGCAGCACAAGGCGCACCTGACCGGTCTCCAGGGCAAACCGGTCCAGAAGCCAGGATTCGGCCCCTGCTGCACGCACCGCCTTGAGGCCATGCAGGCCATCCCCCACGGTGCGCTGGATCGCTCCGTTGAGCTGGGTCTGAAGGTGTCCCAGCTGCCAGGCTCCGGAACGGCGCAGCAGCGCCGCCAGGGCCGCGGCGGCGAGGCCGAGGAGCAGGGGCAGGGAGGCATCCCGCGCCACGAGCAGCACCCCGAGGCTGTAGATCAGCAGGGCGATCGCGGCCTGCAGAGCCCGCATGCCCTGATCGAGGGCGAGGGTGCTGCGACCGATGTCGCTCACCAGGAGGCCGAGCAGATCCCCCCGCCCCACGCTCTGGACCCGGTTGGCCGGCGCCGCCAGGACCAGGGCCAGCAGGTCGCGGCGCAACCGATCGCTGAAATCGTTCTTGAGCTGGTCCCGCCTCACCGTGGCCAGGCCCTGCAGCGCCGACCGCCCGACCACCACAAGCAGCAGGATCGGCAGGGAGAGCTGCAATGGCAGGCCAGTCGAGCCGCCCGGGCTGCCGAACAGCAGGGCGATCGCCATGCCCAGCCCTCCCACATCCAGCAGGCTGACCAGCAGGGCCAGAGCGACCTGGAGGCTGGCGTGCGGCCAGCCGGTTTCACGGATCAGGGCGATCCAGAGGGCCTGAGGTTCGCTGATGGCGAAATGGAGGCGGCGCATCCGCTGAGATCAGGCCTGCGCAGGCTCCTCCACCCAGGTGCTGGCCACGTGCAGCTCCTCCAGCTGCTTCGGCGCCACGTCCGCCGGGGCCTGGGTCATCAGGCAGCGGGCCTGCTGGGTTTTCGGGAAGGCGATCGTGTCGCGGATCGATTCCTCGCCCGCCAGCAGCATCACCAGCCGGTCCATGCCGAAGGCGATGCCGCCGTGGGGCGGGGCGCCCATGTCGAGGGCTTCCATCAGGAAGCCGAACTGGCGCTCGGCCTCCTCCAGCGGCAGGCCGATGGTCTGCAGCACCTGGCGCTGCAGGGCCGAATCGTGGATGCGCAGCGAGCCGCCGCCCAGCTCGAGGCCGTTGAGCACCAGGTCGTAGGCCTGGGCGCGGGCCGTGGGCAGGGTGGTCGCCCAGGCGGCGGGGTCGTCGCCCAGATCGCCTGCGCTGGGGGCACAGAAGGGATGGTGCAGGGCTTCAAGCCGGTTCTCGCCGGCGTTGAACTCGAACATCGGGAAATCCACCACCCAGAGGAAGTTCCACTGGTCGTTGTCCCGCTCGGCCGGCACCAGGCCGAGCTCCCGCGCCAGGTACTGGCGCACCCGATCGAGGGCCTTGTTGACGGTGGCGGTGTCGCCGGCGCCGAACAGCAGCAGGGTGCCTTCGCTCGCACCGGTGCGCTGCAGCAGTTCCGCCTTCGTCTCGGCCGTGAGGTTGTCCTTGATGGCGCCGATGCTGTCGATCTCGCCGCCGGCCCGCACCCGGATGAAGGCCAGGCCGCCGGCCCCCGCCTTCTGGGCCTCGCTGAACACATCACCGCCCGGCTTGATGCGCACGTTGCTGACGGCCTCGTTGCCGCCGGCCACGGCGATGCACTTCACCGAACCACCGGCCGCCACCGCCCCGGAGAACACCTTGAAGCCCATGGTCGCCACCAGGTCACTCACGTCGGTGAGCTCCATGCCGTAGCGGGTGTCGGGCCGATCGGTGCCGTAGCGCGCCATCGCCTCGTGCCAGGTGAGGCGGGGGAACGGCTGCGGCAGCTCGATGCCTTTCACCTGCTTCCAGATGGTGGCGATCAGGCCCTCGTTGAGCGCCAGAATCTGCTCCTGGTCCATGAAGCTCATCTCCATGTCCAGCTGGGTGAACTCCGGCTGGCGGTCGGCCCGCAGGTCCTCGTCGCGGAAGCAGCGGGCCAGCTGGTAGTAGCGCTCCAGGCCGCCCACCATCAGCAGCTGCTTGAACAGCTGGGGCGACTGGGGCAGGGCGAACCACTCGCCGCCGCAGACCCGGCTGGGCACCAGGTAGTCGCGGGCGCCCTCGGGGGTGGAGCGGGTGAGCACCGGGGTCTCCACCTCGATGAAGCCCTCCCCCTCCAGAAAACCGCGGGCGGCCCGCACGGTGGCGTGGCGCAGGCGCAGGTTGCGGGCCATGCGCTCGCGGCGCAGGTCGAGGTAGCGGTGGCGCAGGCGCAGTTCCTCGCGGGTGTTCTCCTCGTCGTGCACCGACACCGGAAAGGGCAGGTTGCCGCGCACCTCGTTGAGCACCGTGATGCCGCTCGCCAGCACCTCGATCGCCCCGGTGGCCAGCCGTTCGTTGAGGGACTCGGCTGGCCGGGCCCGCACCTTGCCCTCCACGCGCAGCACGGTCTCGTGGCGCAGCCGTTCGGCCACGGCGAAGGCGGCGGGGGCCAGGTCGGGATCCACCGTGATCTGCACGGTGCCCGTGCGGTCGCGCAGGTCGATGAAGATCACGCCGCCGTGGTCGCGGCGCCGGTCGACCCAGCCGCACAGCTGGACCTGCTGGCCGATGGCGTCGTTGCGCAGATCGCCGCACCCGTGGCTGCGCATGGGAAAGAACACATCAATCCGCGAGTTTCCCACAGGGCGCCCGCAGCCCGAGGGGCCTCAGCACCGAGTCCTCAGCCGCGCCGGTAGAAGGGCCGCCGCACCACCAGCGCCGGCTCGGCCCGGCCGCGGATCTCCACCGCCAGTTCGGTGCCGGGTTTCGCCGCCGCCGCCGGCACGTAGGCCAGGGCCACCGCTTCCCCCAGGGTGGGGGACCAGGTGCCGCTGGTGACCACACCCACCGCCACGCCGTCCTGCAGCACCGGGTAGCCGTGGCGGGCGATGGCGCGGCCCTGCAGCTTCAGTCCCACCAGCTTGCGGCCCACCCCCTCGGCGGTCTGGCGCTCCAGGGCGGCGCGGCCGATGAAGTCCGCCGGCATCTCCAGGTGCACCAGCCAGCCCAGACCCGCCTCCAGGGGGGTGGTGGCCGCGTCCATCTCGTTGCCGTAGAGGTGCATCGCCGCCTCCAACCGCAGGGTGTCGCGGGCGCCGAGGCCGCAGGGGGTGACGCCGTCGGCCAGCAGGCGCTGCCAGAGGGCCAGACCCGCCTGGCGGCCCAGCAGCAGCTCAAAGCCGTCTTCGCCGGTGTAGCCGGTGCGGCCCACAAACACCGGTGCGCCATCGATGGCCAGCTCCCGGTGGCCGAAGCGGGGCAGCCCCGCCAGGCTGGTGCCCGTGAGGGCCTCGAGGCGGGCGGGCGCCTCCGGGCCCTGCAGGGCCAGCAGCACGCCATCACCCTTGCGGTCGCTGATGACGATCCCCTCGGGTTCCAGCTGGCTGACGATCCAGGTGGTGTCGGCCTCGGCGCAGGCGGCATTGATCACCAGCACCAGTTCATCCCGCTCCCCCTCAGGGCCATCCACCCGGCCCCGGTCGTAGACGATCAGGTCGTCGCGGATGCCGCCGGCCTCGTTGAGCAGCACGGTGTAGCAGGCTTCGCCAGGGCCGATGCGGAACAGGTCGGTGGGCACCAGCCGCTGCAGGGCGTCCTTGGTGCCCTGCCCGCGCAGGGTGAGCACCCCCATGTGGGAGATATCAAAAACGCCGCAGTGCTGCCGCACGGCGTTGTGCTCCTGCACCAGGCCGGCGAACTGGATCGCCATCTGCCAGCCGGCGAAGGGCACCATGCGGGCACCCGCGGCAACGGCCGCGGCGTCCAGGGGGGTGCGGAGCAGGGAGCTGGAATCCATGGAACACAGCCGGCCGGCCAAGGGGACGCCGGTGCCCGGTGGCGCGATCCTATGGAGGAAGGTGGCACCGACCCGGAGCGGCGCCGTCGCCGCCAATACCGAAGAAAGCCTGTGATTCGGTTCCCACCCCTATCACACCAGCGTGGAACTGCGTACGTTGAGTCCCCCACAAGGTCAACAGGATGGGCAACCGTCCCAACTGTCGCAGCTGCCGCCATTGCACCCCTCCCGCCGGGGTGGAGATGGGATGGTGTCAGCTGCGCCAGCTGCCCATCCATCCCGAGCTGGTGGCCGACCTCTGGTGCCACCACTGGACCGCACGACCGCCCCGGCTGCCAGTGGTCTCCCCTGACGGCCTACGGAAGCAGGCCCGCCTTCCGGTGGGCAGCCAGCAGCTCAGCCTGGCCACGGGCCTCACCTGACGGCGGCGGAACGGCCAGAAGTGTGACGGTGGATGCCGTTTTGACTTTCTTCCACTGTGTCACCCTTCCTTCACCTACCGGAACGCACCGTTTGGCCCTAGGAAGGCTTAAGTCCGTCCACGCCACCACGGAGTCCCCCTGAATTGATCAGAACCACCACATCCCCATCACCCATCGAACTGATGGCTGTTCATGTGGATTGTGAAACCTTCACCCTTCCCACCGGAGCCCACGTCTTCTGCCGCGGCGCCAGCGCCGACGCCATCTACGCCGTCAAGCGCGGCATTGTTGAACTGGTGGGCGAGCAGGGCGAAAAAACCTGTTTCCGCCCCGGTGAGCTGTTCAGCTACCAGGACATCACCTGGCGCGAACTGAGCCACCGCAGCGACGCCTTCGCCCGAACGCCCGTGGAAGTGCTGCGGCTGGATCGGCTCCGCTTCCTCAACCTGCTGCACAACCATCCCACCCTGGCGGTGCAACTGATCGGCCAGCAGCACACCCGCCTGCGGGAGCAGCGCGCCAGTGGCACCTGCTGCTACTGAGCGCCAAGCAACAGCAGCAGACTGCGGGTCACCTTGGCCGCCAGCACGGCGCTGACGCCGCTGGGGTCGAGCTGGGGGGCCAGTTCCACCACATCGGCGGCCACCAGCTGGTGCTGGCGCAGTTCCTCCACCAGCTCGGCGAACTGGGGCCAGTGGAAACCACCGGGCTCCGGCGTGCCCGTGCCGGGCAGCACGGCGGGATCGAACCAGTCGAGGTCGACGGTGAGATAGAGGGGCCGGCCCCGCAGGGGCGCCAGCGCCGCGGCCATCGCGGCGATCGGCACCAGCCGGCCACTGGCGTGCAGCTCCTGGAACTCCTCACGGGTGCCGCTGCGGATGGCGATCTGACGCAGCTCGCCGCTGGGCAGCACCTCCAGGCAGCGGCGCATGGCGCAGGCGTGGCTGTGGCGGGCCCCGAGCCACTCCTGGCGCAGGTCGGCGTGGGCATCAAGCTGCACCAGCACCAGATCGGGATAGCGCTGCGCCACCGCCGCCACGGCCCCGCTGCTGATCGAGTGCTCGCCGCCCAGCATCAGCGGCGCCAGGCCCAACTCCAGCACCGCCTCGGTGGCCTGGCGTACCGCCGCGACCACCGGTTCGGGGGCGCCGAAGGGGATCGCCACGGCCCCGAGGTCGGCGAAGGCCAGGTCCTCGAGATCAAGGTCGAGCTGGGGGTCGTAGCTCTCCAGGCCGCTGCTCACGTCGCGGATCGCCGCCGGGCCGAAGCGGGCGCCGGGGCGGAAGGAGGTGGTGCCGTCGTAGGGCACGCCGAACAGGCCCACGGCGCAGCCCCGGGGCTCGCGGCGGGCGCCCATGTAGATCGCCCCTTCGGTGTCGAACAGCTCCAGGCTCATGGCTGAGCCGTGGTGTCGGCCAGTGCGCGCTCCACCAGCGGCTCCCGGTAGCGGGGGCCATCGGGGCAGGCGAAGGTCCAGCTCCACCAGCCGCTCGGGTACATGGACACCCAGCCGTAGAGCCGATCGGCATGGCCGAACACCTCGCGCAGCAGCCGGCGGCAGTGCTGGAAGAAGCTGCGGTTGAACAGGCCCTCGGCCGGTCCGGCCGGATGGGGGCCATCCACCAACACGACGTCGTCGCTGGCGCTCGCGATGGGCATCACGCGCAGGTGATCCGACTGCGGCTCGGCGATCGTATGGCCTGACAAGCGATCGCTCGCGCCAACGAAAATTACATCCACCCAGCCAAGGCTGGGGTCGACAGGCGCAGCTGAACGGGGCATGGCTGGGAGACCCCTGGGTTGGGGCTGGGGAACATAGGGGAAGCTTGGCCCGGCCACCCGCCGGGGCCCATCAGGCCAGGGGGGGGCTGTCGATCAATGCCGCGGGCTTGAAGGAGAAGATCAGATCGTCGAAGTCCCGATCCCCTCCCCCGTAGAGGTCTTCGAAGCCGAAGACGTTGTCGCCCAGCACCTGGAAGTGCTGGACCCCATCGGCATTGGCCTCGCTGAACGCAAAGAACGTGTGTTGGGTCTTGCCGGTGTCCACTTCTGCATAGGGAGCGAGCATGAACGTTTCCGCCAACGTGATCTCCCGGGACGTTGTTTGAGTGTTGTTAGTGGACAGCCCTGTGAGAGCGTCAACGCGATTGGCCATGGCAGCCTGCGTGTAGCCCTCATGCCCTGGCAGTATTGGTTTGCCTGTGATTGGGTCGTCGGGGTTGGCAACTGCGCCGTTGGCGTCAAGTACGCGATAGAAGCTCAACCGAGTGTTATGTGAGGCTTCCCGAGCAAGTTCGAGGACTCCTTCCACTCGGGCTTCTCCCAGGCCTGTGAAATCCAGCACGGCCGCCTGATGCTGCTGGCGAGCCACGAAGCCAGCCAGCGTCGCTTCTTCCTCCTGGAGAGCCAGTTGGATGGAAAGACCCGAGCGCTGGGAGTTCAACGTCGCAATGCCGCCAGCCGAGGAGATGCTGAGCTGCATGGTGCCGATCCGGTTGGACAACTGATCAAGGGTGGTGGAGCGGTCGTCCAGGTCCCAGATCGTGAGATCAGACAACTCCAGGAACACCAGCTGGTCGCCCGTAGTGAATTGCAGTTCACGGGAGAGCGACGTGTTGCTGCCCAGGTTGGGGGTGTTGCTGCTCTCGAGCGTGCCGCCGAGGATTTGGAGGCGTTCCCTGAGGCTTTCAACAGTGATACGGCCAGGATCCCAGTCCTCACCGCTGGCGATCACGATGTAGCCCACTTGGTTGGAAGTAGCTCCTGATCGCACCATTTTGCTGGTTGCGAACACGGCTGCAGGCAGCGGATTGGTTGTATTGGAGGCAACCGTGAGAATTGGTGACTCAGTGGAGGCCATGAAGTGGTGGTCTTGGATCAGTTCGCCGAAGGTGCCGGGGTCCTGGATGACGCCCTCACGAAGATCGCGGTCACCCCTTTCGTTGTCGATGTAGTTGAGCTCTGCCACCAGCGGCAGGCCCGCGCCGAGGTTGAACAGCCGTGCGCCCGTGCGGCTGTTGCCGTCGTAGAGAAAGGAGGAGGGGGTGAGATCGGTGTCCACGAAGTAGGTAAACGCATGGCCCGCCATGCGCTGATCCAGGCCCAGGCCCTCGAGGTTGGCGAGCAGCCGTACCTGCGGACTTGGGTCGCTTTGGTTGGGGTTGGCATTCAGCGTGAAGGCCAGCTGCTGGGCACCGAGATTGACACCAAGGGCCTGCAGGGCGTTGCGGGCGCTGAAGGTTGTCGGGCTAACCAGGGCGGAGCCTTCCTCCAGTATCCAACCGAAGTCCAGGCCGTCGATCAGCTGTCCAGCCTCAGAGGAGAACTGTTCAGCGACGAAGCCATGGTGCACCCGCTGCAGCCGTTCATGAACAGCGCGCCGCAGCTGGGAAGCGTCGTTAATCAAATAGAGCTCGTGGCTGACGTTATCCATTTCAGCCCTGTAATGGGCAAAGGCAGCTTGCTTGAGTCCATTGATGGCGGTTTGAGCCTCGGGCAGGCTGATTTCGCTGGCTTTGGCAGAGGCCAATATGGCGTCGATTTGTTGGGAAAGCTCCCAGTTGGCATTCGCAGCCTTCTTCCCGGCCAAAGGCGCAAGAGCTGCGATAGCTGATGGTAGGTCGGGTTGATGTCGAGTAATCGTGCGCAAGGCAGCTGTGGCAAGCCGATTATTGATCGGTGTGTCTGCCGATAACTCGAGCAGTTCTTGAGTGAAGGCAGTGATCAGCCCGAGTTCAGTGTGAATATCTTCAGGGTATTGCTCGGAAAGGAGTTTTTGGAGCGAATACGCCAGCATGTCCCACCCGAAGTGCAGCTTGATGTGGCCGATGTAAGCAGCCATTGCATCCCATTCACTGGCCGTTGCTGTGGCACCGGCAGCCTGATTCAGCCGCAGCACGGGATCCTCCCGCAGATAGTCAAAGCCCCCTAGTGCGAAGGCTTGATCAATCCATTTCGAAGCATCCTCATCGTTAAGGCCGCTATCGATTGCCAGGGTGTGAAGGGTCGTGAGCGGCGTGAGCATCTGGCCAAGTGCAGCCAGGAACGGCACTTCCAGTGGCAGTCCCGTGGTGCTGTCGATGCCGCCGAAGGCGACCAGGCGGCCTTCGCTGAGATCAATCGTGCCGTTGCGGTTTGTGTCAAAGGTACGGTGATCGATGCGCAGGTTGTAGTGGGCGTCATCACCGCTTGTGGTGCTTGGTTCGTAGGGGTCGATGGTGAGGTTGCCGTTGCCATCGAAGAACACTGTGGTGCCCTGGAGATAACCGTTTGACACCGAACCGCTGCCATAACTCCCTCCCACACCGAATTCAAAGAGTGGAATTTCAGCAAGGTTTTCTTGCCACACAGTGTCCCAGATGGAGTAGAAGCCCATGTCGATCCCCACCTCCACTGTGGCCTTCAAATAGGCCGAAAGGCTGCCCACCATTTCGAATAGGTCAAGTGGTTTACTGATCCTGTTGCTGATTTCCGAGCCGCGGATCTTGCCATCTGATGTGCCGGCAATTTCCCCTTCATCCAGCAGGTCAAAACTCACTGCAGCTTCAAGCCCGCCTGTGATGTCGGACCTCACTACCAAGGCCGAGAGTCCGAGGCCAGCCCCCATGGTGGCGTCCATGGTGAATTCGGGGACATCGACACCATTAGTGTCCCAGTCAGCCACGTAAAAGCCGTTAAACACTTTCCAGGCATCGCCGGCCTTGAAGCCACTCTGCTTCCATTCATTGAGGCCGTGGGTGTCAAATCCAAAGCCAATGTTGGCACCCACGCCGAACCCGCCTTCAATGATCCCCTCAATGCCTGGATAGATTGGGAAGCTCTGCTCAATTTCCGAGGTCATCCCCATACCGGGCATGCGCCATTCGAACAGGCTTACATCCTGGCCCAGCAATAGCTTAATTGCGTTTTTGGGGTCATCGATCAATGGGATCTCGAAGCCAAGATCATTAAGCCGCTTCATGATATCTCCGAAGCTTTTGCTTGACTTCCCAGAGCTGTTGTTGCCGCCTGCTTTGGCCTGATCTCCAGTGTTGCTGGAGAGCGCAGGTGTACTATCTTTGTCGATCACGACTGATTCGGTTGACGCAGACTGATCACCAGCGCTGAAGGCAGGCAGCACATAGCTTCCATAGTCGACATAAAAACTGCCCTCTTCTTTCATTTGCTCCAAGTCACGGATAAGATCCATGACCCCTTTGATGACGTCTAGGAATTCAATCGTCGCATCGATCGAGGTCTTAAGCACCTTGCCGCGAGCTGGATCGAATGTGGCGTAGAAATCGGCGAACCAGGAGGCCAGATCGAGAGGGCTTACTTGCCCATTCCCATTGACATCGAAGGTTTTCTCGATGCCAATTGCTGAGAAGATATGGGTGTCGCTATAGAGTGCGTCTACGATTGGATAGAGGGGATTGAGAATTGAATCCAGCCCGTCAACGATGGGGGCAAGCATTTGGGTGATGTAGCTTCCAAGATCAAGCTTGATATTATCGAAATAAAATGATGTTTTGTTATCCGCGGCACCTGCCTGGTCTTTGTTTGAGTAGTTAAAAAGGGGTAGGAGGCTGGCCAGGTCAAAGCTGAGGGAGGGGATAGCAGCTGAGCCATTGACGCTGGTCGTCACACCAAATGACATCGCAGCATCGCCTGCGATCTCGTATTGGAACACTTTTCCCAAATCCAGGCTGCTGAATTCGCGGAGTGTGAGCTTGCCATCACTACCTGCATCGCCACTGAGATCGAGTGAAAAGGCCACATCGAGTGCGGTGCTGGCTGGTTGGCTCTTGATTTTTACGTTGTCGTTCACGCTGGCTTGATTGACGGCATCCAGCTGCAGGAATCCGAGCCCGCCAGTGAGCTTGAAATCAGGCGATAGGCTGGTGTTGAATTCGGCACTGAGGAAGGTCTTGTCATTATTGGTATTGAGATAGATCTCACCGGAGCGAGGGAAGACCAGCTCCAGGCCGGCGTCATAGCTGAAGTAGGCATCAAGCGTGCCTTCACTCTGAAATCCCAGGCCCGGCAGGCCGAAGTCGGCTGCCAGGGGCACACTGAAGATGTCGTAGCTGTCGGCGAATTGAAAGCTCACCACCACCGCGCTGGTGCCTTGCATCGCCAGGCTCACGGTGACGGCAGTTTCGGGAATGCCGAGAGCATCAGCAATTTGCTCGCTCAGCAGCTTGCTGAGCTTTTTGGGTGTGGGCGTGCTGATCTGTCGCACGCTGTTGACCAGGTTGGTGATGAACTTGCGCAGACCGTCACCAGCTTTGCCATCCAGACTGCCAACAATCGGTAGGGAGAGACTATCGATGCCCTCCTGTAATGATGTGAGCGATGAATGCAGCGCTTCAGCCGTTTGGCTGGGGAGCTCAAAGTCGAGCACGTCCACCGCCTGCACCATGTTGGTGAAATGGCTGTCATTGTTCTTGGCGCTGTTGTAGTTGTCGTCGACGCTGCTGAAGTTGTAGCTCAGCTGGGCGGCATGGATGCCGGTGAATTGGTTATCACCCGTGCCGTCTTCGATCTTGGCATCGTCGTAAGCCCAGACGCTGACTTGCTGTGCTGTGTACCAGTTGCTGGGTGTGAAGGTGAGGGTTTTCTCGTAGGCCGCACTGCTAGTTCCAAGTTGTCGACTTGCTCCGCTTGGGATTCGCTCACTGAGCTTGACAGTGACATTATGAGAGGGCTGAGACAGCAGGGCCAGTTGGTAGGTGGCAATCTCGCCGGTTTCCTTCACGAGCACCCGCTCACCTGAGGTGAACAGCACCACACCTGCGACGTCGTTGTTAATGATCTGGACCGTCGCGCTATTGCTTACTGCGTCATTGCTCAGGGAGTAGCCCTCACCGGCTGTCAGTTGAACCGTGAACGTTTTGTTATCCTTATCCTGAATGAAGTCGTCGATGGGCACAACGATCACGTCACTGCTGGTACGTCCAGGTGCGATGCGCACCTGGCCAGACGTCCTCCCTGGCGACTGGGTGATCTTGTTGATGCTTGATGGTGTGGCTGGATAGCCAAGACCGGGATCCAGACTCAGTGCCGAGATCTGATAGTTCACCTGGATCCCATTCGACCCGGCTGAATTCGGTGCTGGATTCGTTAGCTCAATTCTGAATCGCCCTGGCTTGGCATCCTCGCTGCTATCGCTGATCAGTGTGATCAGAGCCTGGGGCAGATCATTGTCGACGATGTCGATCTGAACCGGATTGATGCTCAGCCCGTTGAAGCTTGCATCGCTGCTTGTTGTGATTATCTGCAACTGACTTCTTGTTATATCCTCCACGGTGGAGTCGTCCACTGCCCATAGAGATATCGTTTGAATCGTCGACCAGTTGGCAGGTGTGAAGATCAGTGTTTCGCCACGGCCGATGCTCCTGTTGTTAATGGTGAACTGACTGTCGCTTGGTACCAGGCTCACTGTGACATCTGCCGTGGGCTGCGCTGTAAGGCTCAGATTAAGAAAGCCATTGCCAGCTTTACTGATCGTGCTTTGCTGCAGTTCAACGAGCAGTGTGGCCGTGTCATTGTCATTCACCCTGAAGGGCAGTTTTGGCAGGTTGGCTTCGTTGATGTTGTAGAAGCTGTCGCTGCTGGTGGTGCGCACATGCAGGTCAACGTTTTGAGTGCCGTCAACGAGCTTGTCATCGGCCGGGACGACCGTGAATGCCTGGGCTGTCTGCCAGTTACTTGGCTTAAATGTGAGGGCAATCCGCGAGCCAGCTGGGGCGGGATTGCTGCTCGGCACCTGCAGCAGAACTTCGCTGGCATCGTCTGTTTCCACATAGACAGTCACCGATGCGGTGGGTTGGCTGATGAGCCGTACGTATCGGTTCGTACTGCTGCCCCCCTCGCTGAGGTTTATTGGTGTGCTGTCGATAGGATTGGTGCCTGCAGCATCCAATGAGAAGAACAGGCCAGCATGGTCGTCGTCGATCAGCTGCACCACGTTTGTATTTGGCAAGACGTAGCTGCTGCTCAGGCCTACTAAGGGAGTTGTTGCTGCCGTGGGAACAAGAGAGGTGCTTTTAGCCGACTCGTTCATCACAACATTGGTTGCCGTCTCGCCGCTTCGCAATGTGAGTGAGTTGCTGAGCACGAGTGAAATGAATTCTCCCGTGCTGTCCACCCTGTAACTCAGCATGGTTCCCGAGGGAATCGTGACTGTGCTGCGATTTGTGGCTTCCAACCGCAAGTTGGCGAGATAGCTCTTGCTGCCATTGGCGGTGAGTGGTGCGGTGAGTGTGAGCAAAACACTGGGATCGGCGATCTGGTATAGATCGCTGCCATGGCCTGCTACCAGACCAACAACGGAGCTGCTGAAGGCGCTGGTTTTACCTTTTTCTGTCCATGCCAACGTGCCCGCAAGGCCTGTTGTGCGATCGCGATGGATGGTGGCTGCTGCGCTGAGCGTGAACGTGGCAATCGTCTCGCTTTTATTTGCGAGGTCTTCACCCAAGGCGAGCACGCTGCCTTTTGCCAAGGTGATTGACTCCCGATCAGTCGTGGCCAGTGTCACCAGCAGTTTTGCGGTTCCGGATTGCTCTTGGACTATCAGCCCAACTCCATGGGCTGTGAGCAGAGATGTGGCCAGACTCTCCACACCCTCAGCAACCTGATCTTGTACGCCCTTGATTGTGTAGGTACCACTGGTGCTGCCCTTGGGAATCAGTACGCTGAAGCCATTGGTGCGGCTTAGAAAAGCACTAGGGACTACCTCTTCAAGGTACTTCGTGCCGCCATCGGTGGGTCGCTTCCACTTCAACGCAACGCTGGGCAAGCTGGTGTTGAATGACTTGTAATCGAGCTTGATGGCAAGAAAATCACCGCGATTGGCTTGTATCGTGCCAGTGCTCCAAGTTGCTTGCGCGTTGGTATTCAGTTTATCGATTACTATCTGCCCATCCAACGAGAGCCTGGTGCCCCCTTGAACAGGGATGCTGAAGTTGTAGCTGCCCGTTTCTGGGATATAGACGTAACCGGACCAGGTATTGGTGAAGTTGCCAGTCAGATTATTGTTTTTGAAGCTAGTTGAACTTTCATTGATCCCATCGTTGTCAAGCTTGGCTGTCTCCCCGGCCCCCGAAGCGCTATCGAAGCGGGTAAGCCCGCCCATCGATTGGTTGCCGCTGCCAGCGCTGACGGAGATGTCACTGGCACTGACTTGGCTTAGCCGACGATCCACCTCGAGGAACACCAGAGTGTCTTCGCTTGACGCTCCAGGTAATCTGATCGTGAACGTTGCACTGTCGTTTCCGGCCTCGTGAATCGTGCTCTGTGAGGGGCCTGTGATGGTGGCCAGTGGTGCCGTTGCACTCTGGACTGTCGCCAGCAATTCGCTGGCTGTTGTGGCGTCGTTGTCGATGACAAGCATCGAAACGCTGGGTCTGATTGCGGCGTAGATCGGGTCGCTACTTGTGAGAGTAAAACTGAGTTGCTGGGTCGTATCGTCATCGTCTTCGTCGTCGTCAATACCCTGCAAGTGCAGTGGCTGGATCTGATTCCAGTTGTCGGGGGTGAAGACCAGTTGCACCGCAGTTGCGGCGGGATTTGCGGGATTGGTGACCTGGATTTCTCCGCTGTCGTAGGAGAGCGGATCGAGAGTGAGGGTGACTGCGGCAGTAGGGCGGCTGTTCAGTCGGATTCCCAGCGGGGTGATCGTCTCATTGCTGGCATCGCTTTCGCGCACGCGGAACTGGCTGGTTGGTGTCCAGATGGTGGCACCGTCAGTGCTGCCTGTCTGGTTGGCACTGAGGAACAGCACGTTGGCGATGTCGTTGTCTTGGAGATAGGCCGTAGCTGTGCCCGTGCTACCGCCGATGCTGTAGAGCCCGCTGTTGATCAGGGTGAGGGTGAGACTTTCAGTGCCCTCGGCCGTGAGATCGTCAACCGCTGGAGTGGGCAGGCTGACGCTTGAGGCGCCCACGGGCATCTTGATCCCGTAAATGGGTGTGGTGGCGAAGCTGGCGCTGTTACTTGACCCGCTGTGCAGTACGGCTGCTGGCGCACCTGCCACTCTGTTCGCTGTTGAGTTATTGAGAGCCAGGGCACTGATCAGGCCTGTGCCGCTGGCTTGGGCTGCGTGCATCGAAGCTTGGACTTGCTCCTGGCTCCTGGCCGCATTCCAGATTCCGACGTCACGTACTGAACCCCGTAAATAGCCAGAACCAGAGCTCACCAGGGCTGAGCGGCCGATGTAGTTGAGACTGCGGGCTGTATCGAACAGCGGTACATAGCGGAGGGCTGTGATCGGCGTGCCGCCTGCCCGATCAGCGAGCTGGAGCCGAGCTGAACCCCCATTCTCGTAGTAGTCGATCTGGATGTCATACCACTCTCCTGCTACGAGATTGGATATTATGAAACTGTTCCATGTGGCTCCATGATCGGTCCAGTTGTTAACAACTTGCTGTCCGTTGATCCAAACTCTTACGCCATTATCGGACAGCACGGCGAAACTGTTGTCGCCGTTTGTTCGGGCCTGGATCTGGCCAGTTGCTCGAATCGAGAAGGTGTTGCCGTCACCACCTTTTGCGGTGTCATAGCTATCGTCAAAGTCGATTTTTGATTCACCACTGTTGCTGCGGAGGGTTTCAAAGTTCTTGCCCTCATAAAGAGATACCTTGAGTCCCGATGCATGGCTGAGCTGCCCCTGTTTGGCGAGATCGCCATTCAGGTAGAGACTGGCGACGCCTCTTGCATTCACGCTGTAGGCCAGATGGTTCCATTCACCCAGACCCACCTCGTTGTCGGCGATCAGGCTCAGCAGCAGTGCGCCGCCAGGATCTCGGATTTCCAGCTTCGGCTTGCCTGTGGTGTCGTGAAAGCCAAGGGTGATCTGGTTGTGGCCGTTGTTGTCTGTGAATTCCAGAACTCCCGCTGCCTTGGTCCCGGCATCGCGACGCACCCAGGCCTCGGCACTGATTTCACCGCTGCTGCTGACCGTGGTGAGCCCGGCGAAATTGGCATAGGCTGGCCCACCACTGCTATTGCCGTTGTTGAGCACCAGAGGCCTGTAGCTGGCCTGGGGTTTGTGAATGGCATCGGCATGGCTGCCATCAAGGTTGAAGCCGTTGGCACCGTTGAGCTGGTAGAGGAGTTCCACCGGGCTGCCCGTCACCGGCGAAGCCAGATTCAGCTCGAAGCCCAGGCGGCTGTTGCTACCCTCGGTTCCATCGATAGCCTGCACGCTTGCCGCAGGCTGCATCGGTACAGGACTGCCACCTTCCCATAGGCTTAGCCCCAATTCGGAGGGCCAGTTGGAGGGAATGACCCGCTGGCTTGTGTTCAGATTGGCGTAGTAGGTATCGTTGCTGCTGGTACTCAGGCTCACGCTGCTGGCCTGGTCAGTGCGCAGGCCCGAGAGGTTCACCCGTTGTGCCTGGGTCCAGTTGCTGCTGGAGAACTTCAGTTGTGTGGTGGACAGGGTGCCGCTGGATGTTTTCAGGATGACCGTGACGGTGTCCCGCGGTTGGCTGGTGAGGCGCACGTCAAAGCTCGCCTGCTGCTTGCCATTGACAAGCTGGGCGCGCACTGTTGCCAGACCTGTGCGATCCGCAGGGGTGACCACCACTGCCGGCGCAAAGGCCGTGCTGTCGGTGATCGTCAGCGTGTCCTCACTTTTGGAACTGTCAATGTTGTAGCGCTGGAAGGTGAAGCCCTTGTCGTCGGTTTCAACGTTAGGAATTAGTTTGAGAGTAACTGTTTCGTTGCCTTCTCGGATCGCATCGGCAATGGCTGAGATGTAGATCCGTGCTTCTGTGGCACCTTTTGGTAGCACAACTAGATCTTCTGGTTTGAAGCCATCACCTGTAACCAAGGTTGATTTTGGTGCGTAGTAGTCGACATCGCGCTTAGCCGAGCCGCCAGTGATGGAATACCGCACCCGGAGGCCGCCGTCTGGGGCTGGCTTGTTGGCGGTGATCGCAAACCAACCGAGATCAGTTTCGTTGGCACTGGCCTCGGTTGGATTTTGGCCGGCTTTGAGAGACAGCACAAAGGGATTGTCAGCGATCGTGATCGTCTGACTGTTGTTGCTCACCCCATAGCCTGTGCCATTGGCAAGCGTCAGCGTGATCGACTCTGTATCCTCGGCATAGCTGTCGCTCAGAACCTTGACGTCAAATGACCTGACGTTCTGGAGGGTGCCGAAGGCCCGATCGGGCTGCCAAGACAGAGTGCCGAAGCCCCCGCTGTGAAGATCAAGGGGGTTGAATTTCGCGGCGAAACGATTGATCTCTGATGATGCTGAAAAGGGGCTGGCCTGGCTGGCACGCTCAACCTGTAGGCCATCCCACCAGATTGAAGCGCCCGTTCCGCCACTATCAGGGCCGTCAAGCCTGACTTGGATGGAGCGGGTGGAGGAATCTGTGAAGGTGTAGGTGTAGGAATATCGCTGCCACTCGGTGCCTAGCTGGATTGTTGTGGCCCCTCCCTTCGTGTACTCACCTTTATCATTGGCTTCAAAAATAAAGAGTTGTCCGCTCGTGGATCTGTCTGCCTTGGCATAAACACTCACCGTCCAGGTGTCGCCTTGTCGAGCATCGGCTACATTCCATTGGCTGCTGTTATAGGTTTCAATATAGGGATCATTGCCTGTGACATTCATGCGCAGGGGTACCCCGCGTACGGGCGAGAGTCCAGTGCTGGTGTCCCGGCTTGTTGTTGCCCTAGTGGCGACTGTGCCAAATGGGGAGATCATGCTTCCTTTGACCACACCATTAAGGCCAATGCTGCCGGTGTTGAGTAAGGCGCCGCCATCGAGGATTGCGTAGTCGTCGCCTACACGGGTGCTGCCGGTTTGGCGTTGCGCAAGTGTTGTGTTGGATGTGGAGTTTGCTGTTTCGGAGCTGGAGGTAAGCTGTATATTGATTGGGCTGATTGTACTCTTGTTGGCAAAGAGCTGGAAGCCCAGGCTGGTGTTGTCGCTGTCCGATTCCGTGCGGTTCACCCCCCGTGCGAGCGATTCCGACAGGAACATGGCTTTGGCGGGCACCACCTCGTTGGATACCATGCCGCCTGAGCCATTGGGGCGATCCCAGGTCAGTTTGGCCGACGCGCCGCCTTGATCCTTGTAGTCAAACCGCAGCCATACAACAGCTCCATTGTTCAGGATGGTTGGGCCTTTGAACTCCTCCCCGGTCGCGTTATTGTGTTTGGTGAGTACGCTGCCATTGCCGGTGGCCTTGAAGGTATAGCTGCCTGTTTCTGGAATACGGAGGTAAGTTTCCCAGCGAATGGCAAACTTTTCGTTCAGCCCTATACTATTGAAATCTGCTCTCGATTCGTTGATGCCATCATTGTCGAATAGAAGTGCATCACTGTTTGTGCTGAAATCGCTGTTTTTCTCCGGAAGATTGCTGTTCGTGGATGTTAAAGGAGTCCGGATGAACTTATAGGCCCCCTGGCCCAGGCTCAGCTGTGGCTCGTCGTCGAACAGCCATACCTGACTATTGGAGTTGCCGCTGATCGCGTAAATGTTCTCGCTCCCGTCGCCGCCCAGGCTTGCTGTGATGGTGCGAGGTGCCTGCCAGCTGTTGTTGTTGATCGGGTTGAAGGTGAGAACGACATTGAGGGTGTTGCGAACGTAAAGGCGCCCGCCGCTTAAGTAGCTTTTGCCACTTTTGCCACCGTCATCGCTCACCGATACGTTGTAATCAGTGCCGAGCTTGGCAGTGCCACCAAACGTGATCGGGATGTCGATCAGCGGGGTGTCGTTGCGGATATCAACATAGTCATCCGGCACCTTACGATTGAATCTAATTGTCATCTTCGGCGCCGCCATGCCGTTTTCGTATCCATTCGCTGTGTCGTCGGAATTCAGATCGACAAATCTCGCCGTGAATTCTGCGCCGGGACTGCCCCATTCCGTCACGTAGCCGTTGATGCTGGCTGGGTCTCGGTCATCCCAGTATCCAGAAGTTTTGATTTGTAGGTAATCTTGATTGCTGCTGTTGTTGGGTTCTCCCTTGTCCCAATTGGTATACATCTGATTCGTATTGCTGGTACGAAATACTTGTCCCGTTTCAGGTCCTGCTCTCCATGTCCATGTGCCCTCTTTTTCACTATCAGTAGCGCCAAGGAACCCAGGGTTGGGAATCTTGCCGCCGTTGAAGGAGTAATTGAAGATGAAATTCTGTTCGTCGGCAGATGTTACTGTTGCCAGGTAGCCATTGGTTCCTAGCTGCCCCAGATTGACATTGGATCGCGAAAATGCATCATGCCATGTGGCGTTCTCTTGGGTAAACGCGTAGTAGTGGCCGTTTCCCCAGAAGAGACGGGCATTGGAGGTGTTGACGCCCACGTAAAAAGCTGCAATTCTGAAGCCCATCATGGTGGTTCTGGCTCCTGCATGCGTGCCCCCCCCCCCCCCAAATGAGGAGATCATCACCGCCAATCCTTTCCATGTCTGGCTTGGCTCCAGGATCACACTATGTCCATAGTGTGTGGGGTGCATGCCCTAATCATTGCAATGGCTGTAATTCGGTGATTCGAGCCGCTTCTTTGCTGGCTTTTCGTGTACGGCGGTTTGCCTCATAATTCCTCTGGTAAATCCTGCTGGAGTTGTTTTGAACCTGCTCTGACCGCATGCTTTTGGTGTGGCCATGAAGGCCTGGTGGCCTATGGCCTCGCCAATCCTGTTATCACTGCAGAAATGCGGCTTCTTACGCCGAGCTTACGGCGTACATCTCTGACGTATGTGCGGGCTGTCTGATGGCTAATACCAAGCTTTTCTGCGATCTCCTTGTTACGCATTCCTTTCCCTACTAATGCCAGCACCTCTGCCTCTCTTGGGGTTAGCATGGCTGTCCTTGTGGCGGCTACTACGTCGGCCTTTGATATGCCACTGCGCATGGGTTTGTGCGATAGCGGCGTTTGCGAGCTAGCTCTATGAAGCCTCGCATCAGCGGGTATTCGTCGTCTCCCAGGTCTTTTGTGGCAACCGCCACGTCAACCAGAGGGTCTATTGATGGCCATGTTGCTAGGTCTTCCCGCTCGCTGATGAGGACGAGGATCTGGATGTCTGCCACTGTTGCTTTGGCAATGACGATGAGAGATTTCACGCATCCTGATTCCAGCGGTGCCTCGCAGATTAGCAGTGAGGGTCGATGTCTTTTGATGTTTTCAACAGCCTCATCTTCAGTGGTTACAGCTGCGACCAGGCTCTCCGGTTTCGCGAGAACTTGGCCAATTAAGAGTAGGGTCAGGCGATTGCCCATAGCCACTACAGTGCGGACGGGCCGGTCTGTACTCAGAATCCAGCTGAGGACCTGTCGTTGCCGATTCCGAAATGACTTAAGGGCACCTCGAATAATCAGCAATTTCCAGGGTCTCTACGGACATGAAAAAGCCGCCGAAGAGGCGGCAGAGCAGGAGAATCTATCTCGACCATCGACGAGATCGCTTGAACCATGGGATCCTCTCTA